>NZ_QEKV01000004.1 GCF_003096635.1 Ezakiella coagulans
TATGCACCTCCTTACTTGTGGTTTCTATTTTTAGTATAGGATGTTTTGCGTATAAGTGCAATTTTTTTACATAAAAATATCTATGGAGGGTTTTACTCCCCCATAGATATTATAGAGCCTTAAAAACTGATTAAAAATATCTATTATCAAACTATGGATAAATTTGTAAAAATTGGGTATAATATATAACGAAGGTCAAAAACGGTGCGAATTTCAATTATTTGCAGCGTGGAAGGCGAAAGGCTTATAAGCCGAATTTCATATGGAGGTAGATTGAATATGAAAAGAATTAATTTAGCTTTAATTGCAGCAGTATTGGCATTAGTTTTAGTTTTTGCCGGCTGCAAGACAAACAATGCACCGTCAGGTGATGCACCGAAGGAAGGCAGCTATGCTGAAATGAAAGGTGAAGATCTTGACAAAATAGAAGAAGACAACAAAGAAAAAGAAAAATATCTTGTTCTAGACGTAAGATCAGCAGATCAATACAACGAAGGTCACGTTAAACATGCTATCAACATGCCTGTTGATGAACTCGATTCAAGAATTGCAGAAATCGAAGCATACAAAGACAAGAATGTTGTAACAGTTTGCAACACAGGAAAGAAGAGCTCAGAAGCTGCTCAAAAACTTGTTGATGCAGGATTCAAGAATGTTTGGAATGCACAAGGTGTTAAGGATTTCAACTATACAACAATGACAAAAGCTGCAACACTTCTTCCTGAAGAATTCAAGAAGAGAGTTGAATCAGGTGAATACACAGTTATTGACGTAAGAGATGAAAAAGATTACAACGATGGACACATGAAAGATGCTATCCACACAACTGTTGATACAGCAGATGCTGATATCGAAACATTCCCTACAGATAAGCCATTCTTGACATACTGCTATAGCGGAAACAGATCATGGACTGTTGCTGACAAACTTGCACAAAAAGGTTATGAAGTATACAATGCATGGGATGGAACAAAAGAATACGACGGATACGAATTAGTTAAGTAGTATTGATATTCGGACTTTGGGATTTTTGAGGTAGTTAATGAATAAAAAATTGCTACTTCAAAAGCCTTAAGTCCGTTTTTATTTGCAATTTATTTATTCGTTGTTGATTGGAAGGAGGAGTTTAGATGGACAGAATAATATTTTTTACAAAGGCTCCGCGGCTCGGATTTGGTAAATCAAGATTAAAACCGTATCTTAGTGAACAAGAACGCCTTGAATTAATGATCAATTTAATAAACGACAATTACGAAAAAATAAAGTTATCCGGAAAAGATTATGTTGTCTATTATGACGGTGAGAAAAATGATATTGATTTTATCGGCGGCAAGAAACTTCTTCAATTTGGCGATGGTTTGGGTCGCCGCATGAGAAATGCAATTTTTCAAGAACTTGAAACTGCGGATAAAGTTGTCTTAATAGGTTCTGATTTAAACAATTTGACAACTGAAGATATAAATTGTGCTTTTGACAAGCTTGATGAATATGATGTGGTAATTTCTCCAACAAAAGACGGTGGATATGGTCTTATAGGCATGAAAAATCAGATTGATATTTTCATGGATATTATTTATTCGACACCGCGAGTTTTGGAAGATACTATAAAAAAGATAAAGTTCTTTAACAAATCTTATTACCTTCTTCCTACAATACGAGATGTTGATAATCTTGTTGATTTAGTTGGTGCAGAATTTGACAGCAATAATGTCAGCTTGATTGGTGCCGGCGAATATAATATGAACTTTAAAATTGACAATATGGTTGTTAGGATTAATATTGCTTCTCAACTAAATCTTGGCGATAAACAAATTGCATATGAATTTGGAGCATTGGAAGCCCTTGAGAATTCAGGTGTAACACCAAAACCAATCAAGCTTTATGAAAAGGGTAAATTTATCCCGTTTGGCTTTCTTACTATGGAATATATAGAAGGAAGACCACTTGAATATTATAGAGATTTTCAAATTGCTGCCGAACTTTTAGCAAAAGTTCATAATACTCTTATACAAGATGCAGATTTAATTTATGCAGAGAGACCGTTTCAAACTATGTATGATGAGTTTGTAACCATGTATTCAGTGTATAAGTCATGGGATGGCAAAAATGCTGAAACTGAAAAAAGAATCGACAGATTTATGGAGATAGCGAGAAATTCGGGACTTGAAAGTGAAATTCAAAATCCTTGCATAATTAACACGGAGCTCAATAATAGGAATTTCATTATTGGTAATAATTCTAAAATTATAGATTGGGAAAAGCCTATCATAGGTGAGTGTGAGCAGGATTTAGCTCATTTTCTTGTTCCTACAACCACAAATTGGAAAACTGATGTTATTCTTTCAATCGACGAGATGATGTCGTTTTTGGATATGTACGAAAAGTACAGACACGTCGACAGAGATAAGTTTATGAAATATTTGATGTTCAACAGTCTTAGAGGAGTGACATGGTGCTCTATGGCGAAGGTTGAATATTCAAATGAAAGAACGCTCAAAAATGATGAAACGTTAAATAAGATTAATAAATTTTTGAGTCCGGAATTTTTAGACATGTTAAGTATATTTTATGAGGTGAATTAAAATGACAGAAAGAAAAAATGCTTCGAAGGAATCAAGAAACAGAATTATAATGATCGGCATACTCGTCGTAGCACTTCTAATTTGTTTGTTTGTTCCTGCTGTTAACAGCGGAATTAAAGAAGCATTTAGAGTTTTGAGAAAAGCAGATATGGCACAAATTGCCGAATATATTAGAGGGTATGGCGCATGGGCGGTTGCAGTTTCATTTTTATTAATGATATTACAATCAATTGTAGCGCCAATACCGGCATTTTTTATAACACTTGCAAACTCAATGATTTGGGGATGGTGGAAAGGTGCAATCCTTTCTTGGTCATCTGCAATGGCAGGAGCTGCACTTTGTTTTTATATTGCAAGAGTTCTCGGAAGAGACGTTGTTAGGAAGTTTGCAACAGAAGGAGCTCTTCAATCAGTTGAAAAGTTTTTTGCAAGATTTGGCAAACAGTCAATAATGATTTGTAGACTTTTACCATTTGTTCCTTTTGACCCGGTAAGCTACGCAGCGGGACTTACGCCAATGAGCTTTTGGAGTTTCTTTATTGCAACAGGTTTAGGACAATTGCCTGCAACAATTTTATATTCATATTTTGGCGGACAATTGACAGGTGGGGCTCAAGCTCTTATGTATGGTCTTATCGGACTATTCTCACTCAGCTTGATTGCATATATCGGAAAGAAAATTTACGATGACAGACAACAAAAAAGAGAACCAAGAAAGTAGTATTGAAGAAAAACGAATGAACTATATAAAGATTGCGGTAATAATCGCAATTGCCGTCGCCAGCTTTTTTGTAATAAGAAACATAACCCTTGAAGAAATCAAAGCTTGGGTTCTTGGACATGGAGCGTGGGCGGCGGTTATATATGTAGCAACGTTCGTGATTCTTCCGATATTTTTCTTCCCGGTACCGGTTATTGTACTTGCAGGAGGAACTATTTTTGGACTTTTTAAAGGTTCACTATATACAATGATTGGCGTTTTAATTAATACGCCTATTATGTATTTTATCGGAAGATTTTTACTCAAAGATTTTGTGCACAAGTTCGTTAATAATCACATGAGTGCAAAGCTAAGAAGTGCACTTGAAAGTACGAATCAAAAGGTTTTATCACTTGTACTTTTTATAATAAGACTTAGTCCAATATTCAGTTATAATCTTGTAAATTACATTTCAGGAGTCACGGAAATAAATTTTTTTCCGTATATTTTAACCACAATTGCAGGTGTTTTACCGGGAGTAATTGTATTTATCAATATTGGTGAAAATGTTTTAAATGTCGGAAGTAAAGAATTTTTTATCAGTCTTAGCTTCTTGCTTTTACTTGTTGTGATCTCTGCGATTATATCAAAATTGTTCTTAAAAAATGAACATGAAAAATAGTAGGTCGGTGAAGAAATGATATCGATAATTGTTCCAACATACAATGAAGAAAAAAATATTATGCGATTTCAAGAAAATCTTAAAAATCTTAAAGGCGATTTTGAGGTTATATTTAGCGATGGATTTTCTTCCGACAATACATACGACATGATTGAGTTTGACAAAATTAGGGAAACTCGTTTCCGTTCGAATCAAATGAATGCTGCGGCAAAATATGCAAAAGGCGATGTGCTATGGTTTGTTCATGCTGATTCAATAGTCCATCCGGACAGCGTTATTGCAATCGAAAATGCAAATGCTGAGGCGGGATGTTTCAGACTAAAGTTTAACGATACAAATTTTTTACAAAGAATTTTTCAGTTTTGTTCAAACTATCGTGTTCTTTCCAGAAATATAGCCTTTGGCGATCAAGGAATTTTTATTACTAGAAAACTTTTTGATAAAATTGGTGGATATAAGCCGCTTCCAATAATGGAGGATTATGAACTTTCAATTTGTTTAAAAGAACACAAGATACCGCTTAGACAAATAAATTTGCCTATTATCACATCTTCTAGAAGATACTTGGAAAATGGAAGATGGGAAACAAATAAAAAGATGCAACGCCTTCAACAAACATATAGACGTGCAAGAAAAAAAGGCGATGAAAAATATTTGATTGAAAAGATTTATGAAGAGTATGAAGGCAGAAAGGCCGAATGAGGTGATATTTTGGGTTTTGAAAAATTTGTTGATGAGAATATGATTGAAAAGACAAAAAAGGAATGTATTCATTGTAATATTTGCAAGAAAAATTGCGATTTCTTGACGAAGTATGATATGAATTTGTTTGAATTTATAGAAAAGCCTGAACTCAGGTATTCATGTTTTTTGTGCGACAAATGTAGAGCAGTTTGTCCGAAGGATTTGTCGGGAGCACAAATTGCAACGGAGCTAAGGAAAAAATCACCGAAAGGCACTTTTAGAACTGAGTTTATGAAAAATAATTACAAACTTCGAAACAACAGCAAAAAGAAATCTACGGATTTGCTTTATCTCGGTTGTAATTTTCCGGGCTTTCTTCCGAAGACAAGTGAAAAAATAATTGAGATTTGTAGAGAAATTGGAATGGACTATAGCATTGACTGTTGCAAAAAGCCGGTTTATGAATCGGGCGGAAAAGCTAATATTTCACAAGTGGAAAAGCTTTGTCACGACAAGGGCGTTGAGAGACTTGTGTGCTGTTGCCCGAACTGCTATCATTTTTTAAAATCGAGACTCGACATTGAGGTCATTGACATTTATAAGTTTTTAAAAGAAAAGGGTATCGGAAAAAAACTCGACGTTGTTCCGGATGTGTTTTTTCCGTGCAGTGACAGATATAACCACGAAATTTTTGAATCGGTTAAGTATTTTATAGATGACTACAGAGATACATTTACGGACGTAAACTGTTGCGGTCTTGGCGGAGGAGCGGGAAGTAAAGAACCGGATCTTTTGGAAAAAACAAAGGAAAAGATGAATGCCCACAACGCCGAAAGCGTGTACACATATTGCAGTTCTTGTGCAGGAATATTTAAAAACAGATATGAACTTAAAAATGTAAAAAACTTTTTAACTGAAATTTTGGAGTTAAAAGAAGAACCTTCATCAAGTTATGGAAAAAATGTATTGAGATTTAAATTTAAAAATTTAAGGAAGTAGTTATATGATGAATTACGAAAAAATAGATGAATTGAGCAAAAAAGGATACAATTGCAGTCAAACCGTTCTCTGTTATTTTTCGGAAGAATTAGGACTTGACGAGGAAACGGCTCTAAAAATTTCGTGTCCGTTTGAAATGGGGATGTATGAGAGCGGGCAATGCGGTGCATTGACGGCGGGATACATGGTTCTCGGTTTAAAATACGGCTCAACGGATTTTAATAAAAGAATTGAACTTGCAAAAAAGACGCTTGCATTTAAAAACGAGTTTAAAGAAAAAATGGGCTCGACTAATTGCAAGGAACTTTTGGGCATGAAAGTAATGGAAGGCAACAACATCGAAAAAGCAGCGGAAGAAGGACTTCTTGAAAGCGTGTGCGGCAAGGCAATACAAACTTCAATTGTCGCACTTGAAAAACTGCTTTCAAATGATTAGGCATTAATTTTTATTAATATATATAATTTTTTATTATGGAGGATTTATGAAGAATTATAAGATTATTTTAGCAATTTTGATAAGCTTATTTATGGTCGTAGGTTGTTCTAAACCTGCACCAAAGACAGATGAACAATCAAATGTTCAATCAGAAAAAGCAACAGATGCAAAAGATACTGCATCAAATGAAACAAGTTCCGATTGGAATGAAATACTTGAAAAGGCAAAAGGTAAAACTGTAAACTTTTACGGTTGGGGTGGAGATGACAAGAGAAATGAATGGATTGACTCATATCTTATTCCAATCATGAAAGACAAATATGATGTTACAGTAAATAGAGTCGGTATGGATATCGATGAAATCAACAATCTTCTTCTTGCGGAAAAGAATTCGGATAAAGACGGAAATGTTGACGTTGTCTGGATTAATGGAGAAAATTTTGCAAATGCAAAGAAGAATGATTTTCTTTTTGGACCGTTTACGCAAAACTTACCTAACTTCAATGACTACATTGACGGAGAAGGACCGGATGTAAAATTTGACTTTGGTGAACCTGTTGAAGGAATGGAAGCACCATACGGTAAGGCACAATTCGTATTTTTATACGACAGCGCAAAAATTCAAAACCCACCTAAAAACCATGAAGAACTTTTACAACTTGCAAAAGAAAATCCGGGCAAGATAACATATGCAGCACTTCCGGATTTTACCGGTTCGGTGTTTGTAAGAAATATTATTTCCGACATACAAGGCTATGAAGATTTCATGAACAAGGATTTAACGAAAGAACAACTCGAAGGAATGCTTGAGCCAAGTATGAAATATCTTAAAGAATTGAGTGGATATTTATGGAACAACGGAGAATCATATCCACCGGATAACCCGACACTTGAAAACATGTTCGCTGATGGCGAAGTTTTACTCGCAATGAGCTACAATCCGAACACGGCGTCAATGCTTATTGCACAAGGAAAATTCCCGGACACTGTAAAGACATTTGTTTTTGATAAGGGTAATATTGGAAATACTCACTTCCTTGCAATCGGAAAGAAGAGCCCGAACAAAGAAGCTGCAATGGTTATGATAAACGAAATTCTATCTCCTGAGGCACAAATTTCAAAAGCAGATCCGAATGTTTTAGGAGATTTGCCGGTTGTTGATTACGACAAACTGACAGATGAGCAAAAGAAGAGCTATGACGCAATTCCATCGGGCGAGTCAACATTGCCGCAAAAAGAATTGGCTGAAAAGAGAATTCCTGAAATGCCGGCACAGTTGGTTCCACTTATCGAAGAAATATGGGAAGAAAAAGTTTTACACTAGGCAGATTTTTATACCTTCCGGGACTTATCGTCATTTTGACGATAGTTCTGGGAGGCTTATTTAAATCTCTACTTATCAGTTTCGGTTATTTCAAAGAAATTGGAATGACAGAATTCACTTTTGATTTTTATAAGAAAGTCTTGACGGACAAAACATTTATTGAAAGTCTTTTGTTTACTCTCAAATTTTCGTTCGTTTCCTCATTTTTAGCTGTAATCATTGGAGCGGTTCTTGCTTATAGCATATTCTTTTTTGACAAAACTAGAGAATTTTACTTAAACCTTCCGGTTATTATTCCACACATGCTTGTGGTTGTGTTTTTATTGAATTTTCTTTCAAACACGGGACTTGTGTCCAGAATTTTATTTCAAATAGGACTTATAGAAGAGCCGACTAAAATGATTCAACTCTTCTACAACAAAAATTCAATTGGAATTATTTTGGTTTATATTTTAAAAGGTGCGCCGTTTGCAGGACTTGTTATTTTACAAATATTAAAAAGTATATCCATAAATAAATTTTATGCGGCGAGAAATTTGGGAGCAGGAGTTTTTTCAGAAATAAAATACATCATTTGGCCGGATATAAAAAACTCCATGACTAAGATATTTTTGATTCTATTTTCATTCTCGTTTTCATCTTATGAGGTTCCGTTTTTGATTGGACCGACAAAGCCGAGAGCACTTGCAGTTAAGAGCTATATCGACTTTACAAAAAATGATTTTATTTATAAACCGACGGCAATTGTTATAAATATTATTATCGGACTTATTGGTATTTTATCTGTTTTGCTTATTCTTAGGATGGAGGACAGGGACAGTGAAAGCTTTTTCTAGAATAATTTTATATTTATTTATATTTCTAATAATTTTTGGCGGTGTTAATCTCTTTATTTCAAGCTTTCAAGAAAGTTACCCTTGGCCTAAAATAATCGAGGGGACCTATGGAACGAGGGCGTATAAATACATTAAAAACGACAACAAGGTGAAAATCGGCATAAAAAATTCTTTTATCATCGGTATTGCTGCAACTTTTTTAAGCGTATTACTTGCATATCCGCTCGCTAAAAAATTAAAAACGGTAAAAACAAAAAAGCTTTTGTCGGCGATTGTGTTCTTGCCGTTTGTAATCGGAGGGACATCGGTAGGATTTGGACTCCAACAGGTATTTTTAAAAATGGGACTTGCAGGAACGACATTTGGAATAATTTTTGTGCAACTCGCATATATAATACCGTATGCCGTTTGGATACTTTTGCCGGGCTTTGAGTATATAAGCGAAGATAAAATTTTTGCTGCAAAGATGCTTGGAGCAGGAACTGTAGATATTATAACAGAAATTATAATCCCGACAATGAGTCCGTTTATATTGACAGCACTTTCAATGGGATTTATTCTTTCGTTCAGCCAATATTATCTCACGATTATTATCGGCATCGGGCTTGTTGAAACCTACAGCACAGTTATATTTCCATTTATAATTGTAAAGGACAGGGCGCTATCGTCGGCGATGAGTCTAATTTTTGTTGCACTCAATTTATTATTTATTTTAATTATTCAATTCATACTCAGAGTTATAAAAAGGAGAAAAAGATGGAAAATATAATTATAAAAAATTTGTCGAAGTCATATGGGGATAAAGATGTTTTAAAAAATATAGACCTTGAAATCGACGACAGTGAAATTATTTCCGTTGTAGGAATTTCAGGCTCCGGAAAATCTACTTTACTTAAAATATTGTGTGGAATAATCGATGATTTTACAGGAGATATTTTTTATGGCAATGAAAATATAACCGATACATCTATTAAGGACAGAAAATTTATTATGATGTTTCAGGATTTTGAACTTTTTAATCACATGACTGTTTTTGACAATGTGGCATTTGGTCTCAAAATGCAAAAGATGGATAAAAATGAAATAAAGAGTGAAGTTATGAAGTATTTAAAGCTCGTCGATTTGGTTGAGCACAAGGATAAATATCCGGAAGAACTTTCGGGCGGACAAAAGCAAAGAGTTGCACTTATTAGAAGTCTCATTGTAAAACCAAGAATGCTCCTTCTTGACGAACCGTTTTCGAGTTTGGATTCACAAATGCGAGACAATATTAGACGCGAGACATTTAAAATTATTAGAGAACTTAAAATAAAAACGCTTTTTGTCACGCACGACATGAGAGAGGCGGCGGAAGTCTCGGATAAAATTGCAATTCTTATCGACGGACAATTTGAAGGCTTCGGAACGCCTGAGGAGTTATATGAAAATCCAACCAAAAGAAGTGTTGCGCAGTTTTTATATAAGGAAAATATTTTTGAAGACGGGCTCGTGAAACCGAAAGACATTGAAATCATCGAAGGCGATGACTATTTAATCGAAGAAGCAATGTACCACGGAATTAATTATGAATACAAGCTTAAAGGCGAAAGAGATTTAGTTGTTCGTGATTCGAAGAAAAGAAATGTCGGAGACAAAGTGGGCGTTAAAATTAAAGCAATTACAAAATTGGAGGACTGAGATGAAAAAAGTTATTATTGATTTTGACTGCACGATAAATGTCAGAGGATGCGACCTTGACGACGCATTTGCATGTCTTTATCTTTTGTCGTCGAAAGATGTCGATGTAAAAATGATAACAACATCTTTTGGTAACAGCAACGAGGACAAGGTCTATGAATCGTCTAAGAAGATGATTGAGGATTTAAATATTGATGTTCCGCTATATAAGGGTGGAATTTTCAGCCTTGACGCTGCAACGCATATGAGAGATTTGGTAAATACCGAAGACGATATAATAATTTTGTCGCTCGGCTCGACCACAAACACACAAAGAGCACTCACACTTGGCATGGACCCGACGAGAGTAAAGAGTCTTGTTTTGATGGGCGGAATCACAAGTAAACTTGAATTTAAGGGCCGGGTTATGGATGAGCTAAACTTCAGCATCGACCATTTGTCCACAAACTACGTTTTCAGTAAAATTAAAAATATAAACATCATAACCGGAAACAATTGCATGGCACACAGATATTTGGTTCCTGAAAATCCGAAATATAAATCGAGCTATATGAATTATATGAAAGATTCGCTCATAAGATGGACTGAAGAGTTTGATATAATTTATCAGGAGAGGGAACTTGTGCTTTGGGATGCGCTTGCGGCACTTTATATTACAAATCCGGAATTTTTCGAAGATAAAAAGAGAAGCATTGAGCTAAAAGAAAATATGGCGAGAGGATTTTTAAAAGAAGGAAACGATGCAGTTGTAAATTTGCCGGAGCTTGTAACAGATATTGACGCAATGGAATATATAATAAATGTCATTGAAGAAGGAGGCCGCTAGGTCTCTTTTTTTTCAACTTAACATTTAAACACAAAAATAAAATTTTAATTCAGGATTAAAAAATATAAAGCGCTGGCATTTAAAACAAAAAAACAAAAAAATACAAAACATATGACATTAAAAACATTTACTTTTATCAAAAAACATATCACTTTTACTAAAATTCATCCACTTGAACCAAAAAACATCCACTTTTACTAAAATTCATACACCAACATAATTTTTATTCCACAAAATGCTTTTTTCGTACACAAAAAGAAAATCATCCACTTACACCTCATTTTCTACCACAAAAACATACACATGCAAAACCTATGTCATTATAAATCAATCAAAATGATTTATAATGACATTGAAACATTTCAGTCTAAAAAATTTGAATAAAAGTGTAAAAAATAGTATAATAAAAATACAAACAAAAAATAACACAGACTTTGATTTTATTCTAGAACAATGAAACTTAATACTTTCAAAAGCAAACGCTTAAAACGGACGTGAAAAATCCGGTCTTGAGTCGCAACACAGACCATAAAGATCGCCAAGCTCATCAAACTTGGCAAAGTGAAAAAACACTTTAACGAGCAGGATAAAAACCTGACTAAGGGGTTAAAGCCGACCCTATTTTGTTGTAAAAATATTATTTTCTTATTCTTATAAAACTCTTTTTATGTAAAACTAAAAACTCCCTTTTAAAACTTTGAAAATAAAATCAAAGTCTTTTTTTATGTAAAGGAGAATAAAATGACAAATAAAAAGAAAAACACAAAAACAACAAAGAAAACAGCAATCGGACTTTTAGTCTTGGGACAAATAATGACAACAGGGGCACTGGCAGCTCCTCAGGAAGCAATAAGTGCATTTAAAGACGTAAAAGAAATAAGACAAGACATAGGACACTTCAAAGGAGAAATAAAACTCTTTATTGAAAAGGACGGAAAGAAAACAAGGGTAGACCAAAACATGAAAGACGGTCTAAGAGTAGTCGAAGGCAGAACATGCGTAGGCGTAAGAGATTTGGTAAATGCAATTGAAGGGGCAGAGGTCGAATGGGACCAAGTGAGCAAAGTTGTGGACATAACATACGATGGCAAAACAATCTCCTACCCACTGGGAAAACCGGTTATGTGGGACGGGGACAAAATGGTCACCATAGATGTACCTGCACAAGTCGACCCATCCATATCAAGAACATTCTTACCTATAAGAAATATCGCCGAAACATTGGGCTTCAAAGTAGATTGGAACCAAAAGACCAAAGAAGTAACCCTAACACCGGGCGCCGGCACAGGACAAACAACCACCACCCAACAACCAAAGGCAAACACAAAGCCAAACACAAAGCCAAACACAAAGCCAAACACAAAGCCAAACACAAACAAAGGTGGGGTAGCTAAAGGTGGAACATATACGCTAGCAAATGGTAAAACTTTGCCAAAAATAAACAACTTGCCAAAAGAATCTACAGGATATTTTATAAGCAAAGCAGACTTTACTGATAACGGAGACGGAACTATGACCTTTGCAAAAGGAACAGAGTGGGAAGCAACGGCACCTAAGCCATCAGTAAGAGTAGACTCGTCACCAGCCAAACCGGACTTCAAAATCTTAGGAGATAATGGACCTGATAACCGTATTGGAACAGCGGTGTTAATGCAAGAAAATCCATTGTGGGAAAAAGTATGGCAATTTGTTGTAGATAGGTATGGAGCAGATGATTATCAATGGGTTGATAAAGCTAAAGGAATAAAAAACCAACCGGATTTTGAACATTTTACAAGATGTCCGGGAGCATTTGAAGAATTTGAAGCACTACTGGCACCTAGGAAAATTAAACAGCAGTATGTAGATTATTTTATTAAAAATGGAAAACACATGAAATATAAGGGTGAGCCTTACGCAACGAGACAACCTTTGGCGGACGATGATTTTTACGATGCAACAGGTATTATAGACCCCAATGTAACATATGTAGGCACAGACTCATTTGGAACATCTCCATTAGCAAATAGTGATACTTATATAATAACAACAAATAATGAGTATTATCGTACGATTTTTGATAAAAACAAAAACACTAATATAGAAGTCGATAAAATATTAGTACCATATAAGAGTAAGACAGGTAAAATTTCGTGGCTAGTGATTGATGTACCTAATTTCCGTTTCAAGGTAAGTAATCCATATAATAATGAGTTTGGTCTAATAATGGTAGATTTAGAGAATATGAAGTTAATATTAAACAAGGAAGGGAAGTACGTAGATGAAAGCAAGTTTAAATAAAATCATGATAGTGGCAGTAGTTTTATTACTACCACTATTAATAGTACATAATATAACAATTAAAGCAGAAGAAGCAGCTGACGGTTCCAATATAGATAATACAGGAGCAACCAGTGAAGTTGTTGGAGGAAATGATGCACAAAAGAGCGTTATACCAATCAGTCAATATGATATAAAAGCCGGAGTTCCGATCACAACTAAAGAAGGGGTTGAAGTTAATATAAGCAATCCTGGAGGGGGAGATATAGTAAAAACTGATGTATTTTATCCCCTAAATATCCCAAGAGGGGAAGACGGTAAACAGCTACCCGTAGACAAAAGTATGTTTAACTTTGGTAAGGATGCACTGACTGATGGAGTAGCAACAAAAAATTATGGAGCAAATGCATTTGCAAACTTAATAGACAGTAAAGCTTTGATGACTGAAAAGGGATTTGCATACGTTAAAAATGAGAAAGGTGATATAGTAGGGGTTAAGGTTAGTTATGAAGGTTCGAAATCAGCAATGGAAAAAATTTCTGTACTAACTGAATCACTAAATAAAATAATAGATGACAAAGGTAAAACACCGGGAGACAAACTTTTAGCTCAATTATTGACAAAATTAGATATGACACCAGAACATCCAAATTATGATGCATATAAAGAGGCTTTGGAAAAAGCAATTAAAGATACTAATATAGCTAAAGAAACATTGGAATCCCTTCAAAAACAGTTAAATATGTTTATGGCTATGTCATTCCAACCGCCAAAACAAACTGTTCATACAAGTCCAGTACCATCTGATGGTGGAGCATGTGCAGCATGGAATGCTCAAGGTCAACCAGCTCCTGTAACTTGTCTAGGTGCAGGAACTCAACAAGGTCAGAGGGCAAATTGTAGTGTGTCACAAACACAAGAGTTTATGAGTTCATATACTACGACAGTCCCTAATAACTCAGACCCATTCATAAAAAACAGATCACCTTTCTGTGACTCACAAAGAGGTGGATATTTAAACTTTTCAGAAATAATGAATACATTTGGTCATAGGGTATGGTCAAAAGATGATCTAATGAATAATGGTGTTTCAGCATTTAATAGAGTTAGAATGCAGGACCAATTTACAAATAATCCGTGGAAATCATCTTGGCGTGGGGAAATGAGAAAATGGAATCCGTTTAAAGAAGGTAATAAATTATCAGGTATCCCATATAAAATATTATGGAGTCCTGTACTTGACTCGTGGACAGATGCCGACCACAGTATTAACCCTATGATAACAGAATCCATAGAACATAGAGATAATGCAGAAAGATCTAATGCAGCGTTTACTGTAAAATATGGATTGAATGACCCATTAAAGGTTTATAATAATGCACCAAATCCAAAGATGAGAGTAACAGCATTAGACCTAGATAATAATGCTTGGAATGAAAGTGAAACTGCAAATATATTCTGTGCAGGTCAATATGATATGAAAATTGAACCACGTTACGATATAAAAAGATGGGACAGACATAGATTATTTGACCTGCATAAGACAGAAGGACCATCATGGACTTTTACATGTAAATGTGTAGAAGAAAGAGAAGAAGAATATTGTAAAGGATGGACCTGGGAAAAAGATTCAAATGGTAGGCGGTCTAGAACGTGTGATGAATGGGGAACACGTAAAGTGTGTGTAAGAGAAGAGCATGTTCAAGTTAATTTAGGTGGAGTTAATGAAAAATATCCTAAAGGTACAACAACATCAGGACCAACAGATGCAGGTTCAATCCCTCCAATTTATAAACAAAGAAGAAAATATCAATATAGAATTGGAGCATTGGTAGAATATCATGCAATAGCTAGAAATACAATGAATCCAAGACTTAGACCAGTTCCAAATTCATATAGAGACCCATCTAAGATTAAGGCTGGTTATGGATTCAATTATACTTCAGGTATGCAAGTAATAACTGACTACGATAGAGACCCTAGAACATATAATGCATCACCAGTTATAATCAGACCAAATAAAGCTGTACCATTAAATATAGCTAGAAATAATTACCTAGGTAATTATGGTAGATTTAATCCTAACGTAAGATATGATAGTGTAAGAAATGCTCCAGAAAGATCTTCATCAATAAATCAAAACTTTATTGAAGAAGACTTAAGAGGGAGAATAATAGGAACAACTTTTAATACGAATGAAATATCAAATGTAGAAAAAGTAGATGGCAAAAAGAAGGATCTAAAAGATGTGGAACAGTTACCAGTAAGTTCATCAGTAAGAAGAACGCCAATAAATTGGGGCGAAAGGACAACATCATTTAGAATAGACTCAGACCCAACTAAATATTACCACGCTTATTGGAGAACTAGAGGAGAAGAGAACCTAGTTCCTGCTTATAGACCAGGACCATTACATTATATCTATCTGGATTACTTGAGTGGAACAGATTATACAGTTGGAAGCTTAGAGTTTATTAGATTAAACAATAGAGGATTTGGGGTATCCGCATTCAACTCCGGCTCGATTCGAGTTGTGGGCAATATGTGGGAAGACTCTTTCTCAAGACCGGATTTTAGAAAGTCGAGGGAATAATTATATAGAGAGGATTCAAAATCCTCTCTTTTCTTCAAAAATTGCAGTATCTAGTTATAGGTCAATCACTTCAGTGATGTCAGACCTTACTTCCATCATAAAATAAGTGATAAACAAAACTATAAAATAAGATAAAATAAAAGGAGGTGAATATTTTGTTAGTAAGTAAAGTAGAAAAAATAAAAGTAAAATTAGACAACAAAAATATTAAAAAATATGTAAGAACATGTAGGATATTTAATAGAGAATACAATAGTGTTTTATCAGAATTATTAACAGAAAAATATTCACTTCCAACTAGAGAAGAGTGGGATGATTTAATTTCTGATATAGTTCATTTAAAGAAAGAAATAAAATCTTTAAAATCAAGGAAAAAGACTGAAGATGAAATTTTTGAAGAATCAAAAGAAGCATTAAAATTATTTAAGGGAGAAATTATAGAAAATAAAACAGAAGCAAATAATAAACTACTTGAAGAAAAAGAAAAACAATTGGAATTATTACTAGAACATAAAAACAATATACAAATACTTGCTAATAATTCTAATATTACAAATACAACTATAAATTATGTTATGGGAGGCTCATCATTTGATTCATATTTAAAATCATATTTTCAAAGAATTTTAGTAACAAGTATAGACAGATTCAAAGCTAAACCTAAGAACAAGAGTAATACAGAATTTAATAAACCACTAGCTGGTTTACCTAAGTATAGAAAAATAAGCACCCCTATAACCCTAGAATTTACTAACCAATCCTATAGATTTTTAAAGAATAATAAAAATAAGATAACAGGCATAAAATTAGGAACATTGTTTCCAAATATCAAATTTAGAAGTAAATTATCAGATGAATTTTTAAATAATGAAATAAAAATAAATAATATCGCATTAACGCCAGTATCTCAGTATTCAATAATAGATGGAAAATTTTATATTTTAATAAACTATGAATATGAAAACCTAAGACCACTTCCAAATTTTATAAATAAAGTAGGAATAGATGTAGGATTATCAGACTTAGTAGTAACCTCAGATGGAGAAAAATTCAACTATCCAGAAGGAGTATTAGAAAAGATAGAAGAAAAAAGAACAAGATTACAATCTATTCTATCAATTAAGAAAAATAAAAACAAGTATTGGAAAAAATCTAAGAGATATAAGAAATTAAAAAATAGGATAGACAAACTATATGCAAAAGAAAAGAATATAAGAGAGGATTTTGCTCACCAAGTATCAAGATATCTAGTAAATAAATATGACGTTATAACAATGGAAGATTTAAATATACAAGGAATGTTAAAGAATAAAAATCTTTCTTTTAAAATAGCAAATGCCTCTTGGAATAGATTAGCCATTCTTTTAGAATATAAATCTAAAAATAACAATAAAATATTTAGAAAATCCTATAGATTTTATCCATCTACAAAAATATGTAACAATTGCAAAACAGAATCAGAAATATTCAAGGGTCCGCAGTCTTTAAGTATAAGAGATTGGATATGCCCTACTTGCGGGACACATCACGATAGAGATATAAATGCTGCTAAGAACATAAGAGATTGGGAACCTGAGTCAGAAAATGCAATATCTAAAACATACAAAATGATAGAAAAAGTAAGAAAAAGTCAATTAAGAGATTTTACAAACTGGATAGTTTTCTCAACATACCTAGATATTTTAAGAAAAGATAACAATAGAAAAACATTAAATAAATTATTAAAACTTTCAAATATAAAAGAACTAAATCAAGAAGATTTAAATTATATAGACGAACTATTAGAAAAAGATAAGACAAGACAAAACAGGAAATATGATTTATCAAACAATAAAATAAAAGAACTAAAAGGTTTAAAACAAATAAGTCAGTTAGAAAATAAATTAAGAGTAGAACAATTAAATAGGATATGTCTTAGACTAGAGACACTAAATATAAAGTAAAAAATAAAAATAAAAATATAAAGTAAAAGTAAACAAAAACGCCGACAGAACATCGGTTAAAAGATCTTAAAAAGATAAAAACTCCACAGAATCTCAGTAAACTAAATAGATAACTAAAATACCTATTAAAGAACATAAAAGAGATACAGAAGTAGAGTCTCGTGACTTTAGTCACGAGTAGTTCAAAGAATCGGTGTGGATAATGAATACCACGCAACAGCATACAAAACTACTCCACGAGCTAGATTAAGACCTATACCGAATTCAAATAGAGATGAAAATACTGTTAAATCAGGTTACGGTTTTAACTACAGTGCAGACAGATGGAGAATTATTACTGACTACGATAATCCACAATTCAATGGTCAATCAGATTTAGTTAGACCGAATAAGACTACTAATATCAGGCTTAATAGAAGTTTAGCAGCTAATACGCAAAACTTCGACCCTAATGTAAGATTTGATAGTGCAAGAAATGCACCGAATAAGTCATCATCTAAAAACTCAAGATATATAAATGAAAGATTAAGAACTAATATTGTCAATTCAACATTTGATAGAGATTTAATTTCAAGATTTGTATCACCAAATAAAGATGATCCAAGCATTATGAGATTACAAAGAAATACTGGAACACAATCCGGTATAAGCGGTGGAAGAATTACGAGAAATGGTTCAGCAATACAAATGGAAACTGAATTTGAATCAAGCTCTGACCCAAATAGGTACTACCACGCATATTGGGTAACAAGAGGTGAACCAAACTTAATTCCGGCATATAGACCTGGTCCACTTCATTATATTCATCTTGACTACAGAAGTGGCAGTGATTATGATGTTTATTCAATGAATAGGGTGGTCATAAGACCTGGATTTACGATTGACGCATTCAACTCCGGCTCGATTCGAGTTGTGGGGAACATGTGGGAAGACTCTTTCTCAAGACCAGATTTTAGAAAGTCGAGGGATTTTAATATTTAATTTTTATATAAGGATAAATCAATACATATTAAAAATAAATTTTGCCGATTTGCATTAATTTTTTACATATAAAATTTAATAACCGGTTTACTATAAATGGTTAGGGTGAATATTTTTATATTTATTAATTATAATTTATCAATTCGAATGTAAAGTTTAAATGGATACTCACCGAATAAAGATTTAGGTGTTTAATTTAATTTAGTTTTTTATTTAATTTGAAAATTTTTCAAATTAAAAAGATAGAGCGGTTAAACTCTATCTTTTGAAAACATAAATATATTCATTATAATAAAAATTAGTATTATGATATAAAGTGATTTTAATATCGGTAGTTTTATAAAAAAGCTGTCTCTTATATCATAAATCAGTACAGAAAGTTTATTTCCGATTGCTGCAAGCAAAAATGTTGTTAGCTCAAGCAGTGGAAATAAAATCTTATTTATTTGAATTTTAAAAATCGTTAGTATAATAAATGTCACAAAAAATGTTGCCCATATTATTATGGGAGCTTTTATTCTCATGCGAAGCCAGATGCTGTAGGTCGAAATCATATCGACCATGAGTGCAATGAAAAACGAAAGGATAAGATTTTTTGCGATATTTGTTATTTTATTAGTCTGCAAGTTTATAAGTTATAACAACTTCAGAGCCGTCTGCAGGAAGTACGTCTTTGTTTCCTTTAAATTCAACGCTCTTTTGTTCTTCAACAGCTCCAAGTGGGTAAGCAGCATTTGATGTGATTCCTACAAAGCAGCTGTCGAGGCATGTGATGCAACCTGTGTTAAATTCTTTTGAATTGTCCATGTTGCCGCTGAAACGAATGTCGAGCGGTGTTCCGTTTGAATCAAGTACAGCTTCGTTTATATCTACATCTTTTTTGTCACCGAATGAAAGTGTTACATTTAGCTTGCTTCCTTCAGTTGTAGTTGTTGCTGCATTTTCAGCTGTCATATTGTCTCCGGCTTTTGCACCGATTTCAAGAAGTCCGTTATAGAAATCTGTCGGAGTTACAGGTGTTTTAAAAAGCGCCATGTCAGCAATTTTTCCACCTTCAGAAATTGCCATATGTCTTGTAACTTCGTCAAAATATTTTCCGTTTACTGTTGCAAGAATGGAAATTGTCTTTGCTTCTTTGTCAACAACGATAGGGTTTTCCTTTGAAACTTCCATTTTGTTTTCTTCTGTGGTGGTTGTTTCGGTTGTATCAGTTGTTTCAGTTTTTGTTTCGTCGACAACTTTGTCGTCTTTCGGTTTGTTTGTGCAGGCTGTAAATGAAAATACTACAGCTACTGCAATTAAAAATAATCTTTTCAATTTGATCTCCTTTTCTAATTTATGCCTTCCCAAATATTATACCACTATGTGAAAAAAATGCAACACTTGTTCATGAATATTTATAAAGATTAGTCGGATATAAAATTGAATTAGAGATTTTATTGTAATTTATGCACTTTTAAAATGGGTAAATATATGTTAAAATAAGATTTAAGATTTATATTTATGCAGATATTTATAGGAGGAATTTTTTTGGATATATATAATATTAAAAAGATAAATATTCCGATAATAGCGCTAAGGGGCATAACTGTTTTTCCGGACACTACAGTCAATTTTGATATAGACAGTCCGAAAAGTGCAAGGGCGCTTGAGGTTTTAAGTGATAAAAATAATATGATTTTTGTTGTTTCTCAGAAGCAGGCGGACCTATTAAATCCGAAAGCTGAGGATTTATTTGAGTATGGCACAATTTGTACGGTTGAACAATTCGGTCAAATGCCGCAAGGCGGAATTAGAATTTTAGTCGATGGTAAAATGAGGGGGCGTATAGTCGAATTTACGGAAACAAATGATTATTTTGAAGCAAATATAGAAGGACTTGAATTGAGAGAAGACGCATTTTCTGATTTTTCAGAAGAAGGAGATGCACTTTTAAGGCTTATAAAAAAAGATGTGGAAGAATATTCAAAATTAAATTCGAGAATTGCAGAAAAGTCAATTGCACAATTTATGGAAGAGAATGACCCGGAGAAGGTTGTAAACATTGCATCTTCTACAATTCAAATTAGCACGAGTGAAGCTCAAAATGTTTTAAGTGAACTCGACTTTGAAAAGCGCGCGATTTTACTCCACACTTATTTTTTGAGAGAAATTGCAAATTTGAAGATTGAAAATGAGATAAATGTTCTTGTACAATCTCAAATGAATAAAACGCAAAGAGATTATTATCTTCGCGAAAAGATAAAAGTTATCCAAGATGAACTTGGTGACGGCGAAAATATTCAGGCTGAAGTTGATGATTTAAGGGAGAAAATTGCTGAAAAGAATCTGCCGAAAGAAGTTGAAGAGAAGGCATTAAAAGAAGTTAAAAGACTTTCTCAAAATGCATTCAATCAAGCTGAAACAGGTGTAATTAGAAGCTATGTGGATTGGATTTTAAGTCTACCGTGGACCGAGTCGAAGGATGAAGCTGTAGATCTTGAATACGCAAGAAAAGTCTTGAACGAAGATCATTATGGCTTAAAAGATATCAAGGAAAGAATTCTGGAATATTTGGCTGTAAAAAAACTTAATCCGAAATCAAAGGGGAACATTCTTCTTTTTGTAGGACCACCTGGAGTTGGAAAGACCTCGATTGCAAAGAGTATCGCAAGGGCACTTGACAGAGACTTTGTCAGAATGAGTCTGGGTGGAATCAGAGACGAAGCTGAGATTAGAGGACATAGACGAACATATATTGGTGCGATGCCGGGAAGAATTATTTCTGGAATGAAAAAAGCGGGTTCAAATAACCCGGTATTTTTGCTTGACGAAATCGACAAGCTAAATTCGGATTTTAGAGGGGACCCTGCAAGTGCACTTTTGGAAGTTTTGGACCCTGAGCAAAACAAGGATTTTGTGGATAACTATTTGGACCTTCCGTTCGATTTGTCGCAGGTATTTTTCGTCACAACTGCAAACAGTTTAAATATACCGCCGGCACTTCTTGACAGAATGGAAGTTATACGTCTTGCGGGATATACAAATGATGAAAAGCAAAAAATAGCAGAAAAATTTCTTGTAAAGAAACAAATGGCGAATAACGGAGTTAATACAACGAATTTCAATATTACTCCGGGTGCTATAAAAGAAATTATAGAATATTACACGAGAGAGTCGGGGGTCAGAAATCTCGAAAGAGAAATTTCATCGGTTATAAGAAAAGCGGCTGTAAAGATTGCAGAAGGAGAAAAAGAAAAAGTATCCGTTACGATAAATATGGTTCAGGATATGCTTGGTCCAAGAAGGTTCTCTATAGATGAACTTGGAAAGAAGGATAGAATCGGAGTTACAAATGGTCTTGCATGGACAAGCGTTGGAGGAGTCACTCTTCAAGTTGAAGCGATTGCTACACCGGGAGTCGGGAAACTCACACTCACCGGAAAACTTGGGGATGTTATGAAAGAATCAGCAGCCGCTGCAGTTTCGTATATAAGAAAAAATGCAAAGAAGCTTGGTGTCAAGGAAGATTTTTATAAGAAAACAGATATCCACCTTCATGTTCCGGAAGGGGCAGTTCCAAAGGATGGACCTAGTGCAGGTGTAACGATTGCAGTTTCAATTTTATCTGCACTTACAGAAAAACCGGTTGACAGAAATGTTGCTATGACAGGAGAACTTACTTTGACAGGTAGAGTGCTTGCAATTGGTGGACTGAAGGAGAAAGTCTTGGCAGCTCTAAGAATGGGGGCAAAGATTGTTGTACTTCCTGAAGAAAACAAAAAAGATATGGTTGAGATTCCGGATGATGTAAAAGAAAAGCTGGAATTTAAATTTGTGAAGGATGTAGGTGAGGTGTTCAAAATTGCCATTAAATAATATAAAAAGTGCAGATTTAGTTCAAATTGCAGTAAAACCTGACCAATATCCGGATGAGAGCTTGCCGGAGATTGCTTTTGCAGGACGAAGCAATGTAGGAAAGTCAAGTCTACTAAATGGCATAATGAACAGAAAATCGCTTGCAAGAACTTCTTCAAAACCGGGTAAGACAAGGACGATAAATTTTTATGGAGTTAATGATGAGATTAGGCTTGTTGACTTGCCGGGATATGGATATGCAATTGCTTCACAAAAAGAAAAAGAAAATTGGAAGGTTTATATAGAAACATATCTTGAGAGCAGAAAAAATTTAAAAGGAATTGTGCTTGTGGTCGATATAAGACACGAGCCGACAAACGATGACAAGATGATGTATGATTATATAAAGCATTTCGGATTCAATTGTCTTATTGTTGCGACAAAGGCTGATAAGATCGCAAGAAGCAAATATCAGGGGGCAGTTTCGAAAATTCGAAAAAAACTGGAAGCAAAGGATGAGATTTTGCCGTTTTCAAGTTTGAACAAATTCGGAATAGACAGAGTTAGAGAAAAGTTGGACGAGATGGTTTAAAAGTAAAGGAGCGGTTTTATGGCTGAAAAATTTAATACAAAAAAATATGTAGACGAATTTTACAAAAGAATTGCTCAAAACAATAGAGTTTCCGACGAAGAAAAGCAGCGTGCGGTCGCTTATTCTCTCGGATACACCGACGAGGATATTGAACTTGGCGGAGATCTTGGTCTTGGCTGTGGTAATCCGATTCAAAACGCAAAACTCAAAGAAGGGGATTGGCTTCTCGATTTGGGTTGCGGAAAAGGCGTTGACGTTTTTAAGGCGGCAAGAGAATTAAATGGAACCGGAAAAGCTGTCGGTATTGATAGACTTCCGGAAATGATTGAAAAGGCCAATGCTATACGGGACAAAAGGCATTTCGACAATGCGGACTTTGTTGTGTCGGATATTGACAATATAAATCTTCCGGATAACACTTTTGACGTTGTAATTTCAAACTGTGTTATAAATCTTCTCGAAGATAAAGAGAAAGTTTATAGAGAAATTTTCAGGGTTTTAAAGCCGGGTGGACGAGTTTCAATAAGTGACATTATTCAAATAAAGCAACTTCCGAAAAATATTCTCGCAGATCCGATTTTTCACGCAACATGAGTTGGGGGCTCAATCACTTCAGAGGCTCTGAAGACGATTCTTCAAAAAGTCGGATTTATGCCGTACACAATAGTCGAGGAAGATTTAACACCGGAATATTTAAACAAATGGGGTCACGAAGGCCTTGACGAATTTATAAAGAGGGGGAAAATTTTGGCAATTAAGCCGGAATAAAATGGAAATGATTGGAAGAGTAACGCTAACTTTTATATTCTTGCATTTAATTGTATGTATTTTATATTTTGCAAGTAATTTCTATAAGAAGAGTGACTTTCTGAGCTTTTTAAAAGGGCTTAGTTGGATAAATCTTGGTGGCGTATTAGTTATAATCGGAATAATCTATAATAAAATTAGAAAGACTAATGAGGGTTTTGGAACAATGGGAATTGTTGAACTATCTCTTTTACTTTTTCTAATGGTTGGTTATTCGGGATTTATAACTTATAAATTAAATTTTAGTAAAAAGACAAACTAAAAGCCTGATTCATAATGAACCAGGCTTTTTTTATTTTACATAAACTTTTAAAAATGTTTTCTTACCCTTTTGAATAATGATTTCATTCTTCAATTCTTCAAGAGAAACAGTCATTGATGGATCGATTACCTTCTCGTCATTTATACTTATTCCGCCACCTTTTACAAGGTTTCTGCCTTCGCTGTTGGACTTGCAAATTCCTGTTTCAACAAGAAGATTTAAAAGCCCAATGCCTTCAGTTGCTTTATTTGCATCAAGTTCAAATTCAGGCATATTTTCAGCATTAATTTTTCCGCTGAAGAGTGCACGTGCAGTATTTATAGCGTTGTCAGCTTCTTCTTTGCCGTGAATATCTTTTGTGATTTCGTATGCAAGAATTTCTTTTTGTCTGTTTATATCTTCTTCTTTTTCAATTCTTTCAATTTCATCAAGCGGAAGGAATGTAAGGACTTTCATAAATCTTATAACATCTCTGTCGTCGACATTTCTGAAATATTGATAGAAGTCAAATGGCGAAGTTTTTTCTTTGTCAAGCCAAACTGCATTACCCATAGATTTTCCCATCTTGACACCGTCAGCGGTGGTGAGAAGTGGGATTGTCATATTGTAAACGGTTCCATTTTCAAGCTTTCTTACAAGTTCATAACCGCCAAGCATGTTGGACCATTGGTCATTTCCGCCGACTTGAAGCGTACAATTTTCTTCTCTATATAGTTTCAAAAAGTCGTAGGATTGCATGAGCATATATGAAAATTCAAAGAAAGTTAACCCCTTTTCAAGCCTTGTTTTGTAGCAATCGAATTGGAGCATTCTATTAACACTGAATTCTGTTCCTATTTCTCTTACAAAATTGAGGAAATTAAGATCCAAAAGCCAGTCTTTATTGTTCATAAAGATACCGTGTTCGCCGTCCATATTTAAAAGGCTTGAAAGTTGTCTTTCAAAACATTCTGCATTATGGTCGATAAATTCTCTTGACATAAGCTTTCTCATGTCGTTTCTACCGGACGGGTCACCAATCATTGTTGTGCCGCCACCAATCATGCAAATTGCTTTATGTCCATGTTTTTGTAAATGTTTAAAAAGGCAAATTAATAGGTAGTGACCGACCGTTAATGAGTCTGCAGTGCAGTCAAATCCGGCATAGAAAGTGAGTTTTCCGTCATTTAATTTTTCTTCGAGCTCTTCCGGGTATGTCATTTGTTCAATAAACCCGCGGGCTCTTAGTTCATCAACTAATTTCATAAATTCCTCCTTAAAAATATAAAAGCCCATGAATAAAAGGGCATCAAAACGCGGTACCACCTTTCTTCATGGGATAATTCCATCTCTATAACTTTTAACGCAAGTAAAACGTATACGTATTTCTCGTATAAAAAATTCCCGTCCGTATTAACGGTATTTAAATTATATATTATTATTTTTAAATTGTCAAGTTTTTGATGTTTAGTATTAATAATTGTGGGGTAAGAAATATATAGAATCATTAAAGGAGGAATTAATAATGATTGAATTAATTAAATTACCATATGCATACGATGCATTAGAACCTGTTATAAGTAAAGAAACAATCGAATATCATCACGACAAACACCACCAAGCTTATGTAAACAAGCTAAATGAATTGATTGAAGGAACTGAACTCGCAGATATGCATCCTTGTGAAATTTTGAAAAACTTGGACAAGGCTCCTGCAGATAAAAAACAAGCAATAATCAACCAAGGCGGTGGAGTTTACAACCACAACGTTTATTGGACACAACTTGCAAAAGACGGACAAAAAGAACCAAAAGGTGAATTGAAAGAAGCTATTGACAAAGCTTTCGGCTCATTTGATGAATTTAAAGAAAAATTTGAAAAAGCTGGTGCTGGACAATTCGGTTCAGGTTGGGCTTGGCTCGTTGAAAAAGACGGAAAACTCGAAATCATGACCACAGCAAACCAAGATGCACCGATTTCAAAAGGATATAAAGTACTTCTAAACAACGACGTTTGGGAACACGCATACTATATTGACTACAGAAATAAGAGAGCAGAATATCTAAAAAAATTCTGGGACATCGTTGACTGGAGCGTTGTTGAAGAAAGATTTGTAAAATAAATAGTTTAATTTAAAGAAATTAATAAAAACTCGTCATTTTTGACGAGTTTTTTTATTATTTGTATAAATATCATTTTGGTCTTTAAATTACTCGTTATATTTGCTATAATTAAGTTGGAGGACAAGAATGATTTATACATTAACAGCAACATGCCATTTTGGAACAGAGGCAGTTTTAAAAAGAGAAATACTTGATTTGGGCCTCGAGATAAAGAGTGTGACCGATGGGCATATAGAATTTTACGGTACGAGCGCCGATATATTTAGAGCAAACCTTTGGCTTAGAACAGCGGAGAGGGTTCATATTAACTTGCTTGAATTCAACGCTTATACTTTTGATGAACTTTATGAGAATGTGTTCTCTTTAGATTGGGCAGACATTTTGCCGGAAGATGCAAATTTTGTAATTAACGGTAGAAGTTACGAGTCTAAACTTTTTTCAATTTCAGATTGTCAAAGAATCACTGAGCGTGCAATAATTGATAAGCTCAATTTAACATATAATAAAGACTATTACGAAAAAACAGGAAAAAAATTTAATTTTGAAATCAGTATAAACAGGGATCATGCAATTTTATATCTCGACTCTTCAGGAGCGGGACTTCACAAAAGGGGATATAGAAAAATGCAAGGAGCTGCACCTATAAAAGAGACGCTTGCTGCAGCTATGATAAATTTAAGTGTCTGGAACAAAGACAGACCGCTTTACGATCCTTTTTGCGGCTCAGGAACAATTCCTATTGAAGCTGCTATGATTGCCAGAAATATTGCACCGGGAATTTTGAGAAGATTTTCGTGTGAACATTTCGAATTTTTGGATTTGTCAGAGTTTAGAACTATTAGAAAAGATGCTAAAGCAGCAATTAATAAGGATATGGCTCTTAATATTACAGGCTCTGATTATGACAGAAATATGATTATGATAGCTAGAGATAATACCCAAAACATCGGGGTTGAAGATATTTTTCTCTTCACAAAGGAAGTCAGAAAAGTCGAAATAGATGATGAATATGGTGTCATTATAACAAATCCTCCATACGGTATAAGGCTTGATGATGAGCTTCTTGACAGGACGTATGGAAATTTTAAAACGCTTATAGATAAATTACCAACTTGGAGCACGTATATTATAACTGACTATGAAAAGTTGGAAACTGTGCTTGATAGGAAAGCAGATAAAAATAGAAAGTTATACAATGGAAAGATAAAGACTTACTATTATACATTTTTGGGTCCAAGACCGCCAAAGGAGTATTATGAAAAACTTTAACTTAGTTGATTTAAATAGCAATCTTGATGTTCTGAATTTTTTGCCGGATTGGGTTAAAATTACGAGTGTAAACGGCGTGGTTATTTTTGCAAATAAACCTCTTGTTAATAAGCTCAATTTCGATCCTCAAGGAATGAAGATTGACGATTTGAAAACAACAAAATTTAAAGAAATTTTCAGTGTTGGAATTTATCCATCAGATTTTAAAGAAGACGATATGAAAAAATCGGATTTGAAATATGATGGAAAAGTTTATGATGTTTTAACGGCACCTATTAGAGATGATTTCGGAACAATTACGGCATATGTTGACATATATAGAGATATGACTTCTTTAAAAAATATACAGAATGAAATCACATTTAAAAATGAAATAATGAATAAGGATCTCACTCTGACAAAGAAAATTCAGGAGTCGATTTTGCCGGTAGATTTAAATTTCGGCAGACTAAAGGTGGATTATATGTATTTGCCATGTGAGCAGCTTAGTGGTGATATTTTTGACGTTATAAGTATAAATAAAAATATTACAAGTGCATATATTTGCGATGTCTCGGGTCACGGAGTTCCTGCAGCAATGGTTACGGTTTTTGTCCGAGAAACCATGAGAAATCTTCAAGATTATCACAGCAGTGCTTATGATTTGACTGAGCTTCATCGTAGATTTTTAGATCTGAGACTTGACATGAGTCAATATCTTACGATGTTTCATGTTTTGATTGACACAAACGAACAAACTATTTCGTATTCAAATGCCGGTCATAATTGTCCGATGTTTTTAATAAGACAAAATGATGTTACCAGAATTGAAATGACGGGAAAACCGGTATGCAACTATTTTGAAAAGATATACTTTAAAGAAAAGGTTATAAGATTTAATCCGGGTGATAAGATTTTACTTTTCACAGACGGGATAAAGGAAACACAAAACAAAGACGGAGAAGAATATGGACTTGACAGAGTTGAGAGTATTATAAGGACAAAGCCGAACGACATTTTGAAGACTCTTAGGAGGTCGCTCGATTATTTTAACAGTGGTGTAAGATATGACGATATGTGTGCAGTTTTGATAGAATTTAAGGATAAAGGTGATGTTTAATTGAGATTGGATAAGTTTTTAAAAGTTTCAAGAATAATAAAAAGAAGAACTGTTGCAAAGGACGCTGTGGTAAACGGGTTTATTAAACTGAACGGAAATCCTGCAAAGCCGGGTTCTGAAGTTAAGTTAGGCGATGTGATTAGCTTTGAAAGTAACAGAGGGAATTCAAAATTTGTGGTTATAGGATTAACACAAAAAGATGAAGCATATGTGAGAATGGCAAATGAAAACGAATAGTTTATATAGGCTAATTTTTGCAACTGTAATAATTATTTCTTTTGCAGCTTTTGCTGTTGGGTTCTACAATAATTTAAATGAAAAGTCTCGTTTGAAAAAAGAAAAGGCTAGCCTTGAAAATGATTTAGAAGAGCTTAACAGTAAACTAGAAACAATAAATTATGATTTGGAGAACTCAGATAGTTTGCAATTTATTGAAAAAGAGGCACGTGCACTTGGTATGATTAAGCCGGGAGAAACCATTATTATAGATATGGATAAAGAAAAAGGCGGAAAAGAAGAAAATAATGACTAAATTGATTGATAATTATTCGATTTAGTGGTAGAATATATGTAATATACGTCCTTGGAAATAGGCGATTTATTAAATCCCAAAGCGAACTTGAGACGGTGAGAGTCAAGTGTTTTTAATAAATAAAAAGCCATAACATGTTTCTTTATTGGACAATCGTTCGCTCGCGATAAGAGCATCTAAGTATTAGAAGGGTTGGCACCTACGAAGATTTCTCGTACCTTTTCGGTTAGAGGAATCTATTTTTTTAAAATCAATGGAGGTAAATATGGAGATAAAAAGTTTATTTGAAAAAGCTGTCGAACTTGATGGAAAGGCTGTTGAAGCGGAAGGTTGGGTAAGGAATCTTCGCGATTCAAAGAGCTTTGCATTTATAGAATTGAATGACGGAACAGATTTTAGATCTGTGCAAGTTGTAATGGATGAAAATACAGAAAATTTTGAGGAACTTAAAAAACTATATCTAAGTTCAGCTATAAGGGTCAAAGGAACTCTTGTTATGACGCCGGAAATGCAACAACCTTTTGAAATAAAGGCAACTTCAATTGTAGTTGAAGGAGAAAGTACTGCTGATTATCCGCTTCAACCGAAAAGACACACAAGAGAGTATCTTAGAACAATTGCACATTTAAGAGCAAGAACTAATTTATTCAGAGCAACATTCAGAGTTAGAAGTGTTTTGGCTTATGCTATACACAAGTTTTTCCAAGACAGAGGTTTTTTATATGCACAAACACCTCTTATTTCAGCTTTTGACGGGGAAGGGGCAGGAGAGATTTTCCACGTCACAAATCTTGATTTAAAAAATATTCCGAAAAATGATGATGGAAGCGTTGATTTTTCACAAGATTTCTTTGGAAAACCTGTAAACCTTGCTGTTACAGGACAACTTGAAGGCGAAACAATGGCTCAAGCTTTCAGAAATATATACACATTCGGACCGACTTTCAGAGCTGACCATTCAAACACAAAGAATCACTTGGCTGAATTTTGGATGGTTGAACCGGAAATGGCATTTTGTGATTTAAAAGGCAATATGGATGTCGCTGAAGCTATGATGAAATTTATTATCAGATACACTCTCGATACATGCCCTGAAGAAATGCAATTTTTGGACAAATTTGTAGAAAAAGGTTTGATCGAAAAACTTGAAAAAATTGCAAACAGTAATTTTGCACGTATAACATATACCGAAGCAATTGATATAATAAGACATGCTGACCACAAATTCGATGTTATACCAAATTGGGGAGATGATCTTCAACGTGAGCACGAAAGATATTTAGCAGAAGTTCATTCGGACGGACCGACGTTTGTTACGGATTATCCAAAGGAAATAAAGGCATTTTATATGAAGCTGAATCCAGATGGAAAGACCGTTGCAGCTTGTGACCTACTTGTTCCGGGCATTGGAGAAATCATAGGCGGAAGCCAAAGAGAAGAAAATTATGAAGTTCTTTTGAATAAAATGAAAGATTTCAAATTGAATGCTGAAGATTATTCATGGTATTTGGATTTGAGAAAGTATGGTTCAACAATCCACTCAGGATATGGACTCGGTTTTGAAAGAATGGTTATGTATATGACAGGAGTTGACAATGTTCGTGACGTTGCACTCTATCCAAGAACTGTAAACAATTGTGAATTTTAGGAGTTATTATGGAATATAATCATCAACAAATAGAAAAAAAGTGGCAAGATAAATGGGCTGAAACTCATGTTTTCGACGCCAAAGAAGATTATGATAAAAAGAAATACTATCTACTCGTTGAATTCCCTTATCCTTCCGGACAAGGGCTTCACGTCGGACATCCAAGAAGTTATACCGCTCTTGACGTTGTTGCTAGACTAAAGAGAATGCAAGGATTCAATGTCCTATTTCCAATCGGCTTTGACGCATTCGGACTTCCAACAGAAAGATATGCAATAAAAAATCATATGGATCCGGAAGTTGTAACAAAGAAAAACATTGAAACATTTAAACATCAATTGACAAGTCTTGGAATCAGTTTCAGTTGGAACAGGGAAATAAATACAACAGAGCCGAGCTATTATAAGTGGACACAATGGATTTTCCTTCAAATGTATAAGAAAGGTCTTGCCTACAAGGAACAAATGTCAATAAATTGGTGTCCGGACTGTAAAATAGGTCTTGCAAACGAAGAAGTTATTAATGGTTGCTGCGAAAGATGTGGTCATACTGTTGAACACAAAGTTAAAAATCAATGGATGCTTGCAATTACAAAATATGCTGACAAACTTGTAGATGGGCTCGATACGGTTCAATATATTGAAAAAGTTAAGACACAACAAAGAAATTGGATTGGTAGAAGCTACGGCGCTGAAATTAATTTTAAAACTACAAATGGTGATTCTGTTAAGGTTTATACAACTAGACCGGACACTATTTTTGGTGCGACATATATGGTTTTGAGTCCGGAACATCCACTTCTTGCAAAATGGGATTTGAAAAACAAAGACGAAGTTAAAGCATACCAAGAAGAGGCAAGAAGAAAAAGCGACTTTGAAAGAGCAGAACTAAACAAAGACAAGACTGGAGTTTGTCTTGAGGGTGTAAAAGCTATAAATCCTTTCACAAATAAAGAAATCCCAATTTTTATTTCGGATTATGTTCTTATGACATACGGCACAGGTGCAATTATGAGTGTTCCTGCACATGATACAAGAGACTATGATTTCGCAAAGAAATTTGATTTGCCGATTGTGGAAGTTATAAAAGGTGGAGATATTTCAAAAGAAGCTTACACCGATACAGCTGAAGGGGAACTTATAAATAGCGGTGAATACAACGGCCTTTCTGTCGCTGAAGCTAAGGAAAAAATTCTTGAAAGATTGCAAGAAATGGGAATTGGTGATAAAAAGGTAAACTTTAAACTCCGCGATTGGGTTTTCAGCCGTCAAAGATATTGGGGGGAACCGATCCCTATGGTTTATTGCGAAGACAAGTGGGTTCCGATGAACGAAAAGGATTTGCCGCTCACACTTCCACATGTTGACAGTTACGAACCGACTGACTCCGGCGAAAGTCCACTTGCACTTATTCCGGAATTTGTAAATACGACATGCCCGAATGACCCAAGCGTTCCTGGAAAGAGAGAAACTGACACGATGCCGAACTGGGCAGGGTCAAGTTGGTATTATTTGAGATACTGCGATCCGCACAATGATGAAGCACTTGCCGACTATAAAAAACTTAAATATTGGCTTCCGGTCGACTGGTATAACGGTGGAATGGAACACACTACACTCCACCTTCTCTATTCGAGATTCTGGCACAAATTCCTCTACGATATTGGAGTTGTTCCAACCGAAGAACCGTATATGAAGAGAACTTCACACGGTATGATTTTGGGCGAAAATGGCGAAAAGATGAGTAAGTCCAGAGGAAATGTTAGAAATCCGGATGAATACGTTAAGGAATATGGCGCAGATGCTTTAAGACTTTATGAAATGTTCCTAGGGGACTATGAAAAGAGTGCACCTTGGAATGATGACGGTCCTAAACAACTGAGAAAGTTTGTTGAAAGAGTTATAAGACTTTTGGATGTAACAGTTGATGGCGATGAAATTAGAAAAGAACTTCTTCCGATTTTCCACATCACAATTAAAAAAGTTACAAACGACTATTTGACTCTCAAATACAACACTGCAATTGCTCAAATAATGACTCTTGTAAATGAGATTTATTTAACCGAAAAGATTAATAAATGTGAATTTAAGACATTAATTACTCTACTAAATCCGGTTGCACCTCATATAACTGAAGAATTGAATGAAAGATTGGGATTTGACAAGATGATTTGTGAATGCGAATGGCCACAATATGATGAAGATTTAACTGTTCTCCAAACAATTGAAATCCCGGTTCAAATCAATGGAAAAGTTATAGAAAGAATAAAGATCGAAAGAGATATGGAAGAAGCAAAAGTTATAGAACTTGCTCTTGCTCTTGAAGATATAAAATCTAAAACTGAAGGCAAAACAATTGTTAAGAAAATTTTTGTTCCGAACAAAATTTTAAATATTGTTGTGAAGTAGGTGAAGTATGCCGATTATTATAAAACCTAAAGTTGAGGATTATATTAAAGTTGCACTTAGAGGAATTTATACAGGGAAATCATTTAAGAGAAGTCTTTGGATGCAAAGACTTACTCTTCCTGTCATTGCGATGCTTCTTGTTTTGCTCGCAAAGCCGATTGTGCCTTTAAATGTTCTAATAGCAGCTGTTATTTCGGCGGTGTGGATTTACTTTATACCAGAACTTTTTAAGAAGAATATAAGAAAGAAAATTGAAAGAGCTTTTCTTGCAAAAGCAAGCACAGACAGTTCATTTTTGCAAGAATATAAGATAGACAAAATAGAAGGTGGACTTGAAGCATTTAGAGGTGAGAATAGATTCATTGTTTTATTTGACAATATGAGCGAATATAATGTCGAAGATGATTATATTTATATTCTTTCTCAAGATAAGGAATTTGACTTTTTAATTCCTAGTCATGCTTTTAAGACAAAGGAAGAATTTGAAGGGTTCAAGGAAGCACTTGACAGACAAATTCAAATTGCAATTAGGAAGTGATATTATTAAAAAGGCAATAATTTTAGCGGCCGGTGAAGGCTCGCGAATGAAATCGTCAAAGTCTAAAGTGCTACACATGCTTTTATTTAAGCCACTTATTATGCACGTTTTTGACTCTGTAAAAAATGCAGGATTTGACGAAATTATAACAGTGCTCGGCACAAAAAATATTGATGAAGCGGCACCGGTTCTTGAAGCAAAAGGCTCTAAAATAGTTAAACAAGAGCTTGGCGAAGGAAAGCCATACGGAACGGGTTATGCCGTAAAGCTTGCAAAAGATTTTATTAAAGAAGAAGACTCTTTAATGGTTTTATATGGGGACACACCCCTTATTGATTCAAAAGTTATTGAAGAGTTCACAAAATTTCATAATGAAGAAAAGTCTGATATAACTGTCCTTTCGGCTATTTTGGATGATCCGAAAGATTATGGGAGAATTGTTCGAGAAAATGGCGAATTCAGTGCGATTGTTGAAAAGAAGGAGTTAAATCCGAATAAGACTTATACAAATGAGGTCAACTCAGGAATATATCTTTTTAGCGGTAATGCATTTTTAAAAACAATCGACCTAATAAACGACAACAATCTCAAAAAAGAGTATATGATTACAGATACAATAAAATATGCCAAGGAAATGGGAATGAAAGTCAGTGCCTATGTAACTAGTGATACAGATATAATTTTAGGCGTGAACGACAGAGAGGATTTATATTTCTGTGAAAGAGCTTTGATTAAGCGTGAAAATAGAAAGAGAATGCTTTCGGGTGTAATGATTCATAATCCGGATCTTACAATGATTTCTCCTGATGTTAAAATTGAACAGGATGTTGAAATCTTTGGAGAATGTAAAATCTATGGGGAAACAGTAATAGAATCGGGCACGGTTATTGAATCATCGACTTTAAAAAATATGAAAATTGGAAAAGATTGTCACATTATTAATACTGTCGCTGAAGATTCAGTTGTTGGGAACAATGTTTCATATGGTCCATTTTCAAGGATAAGACCTAATTCCGTTATAAAAGATGGAGTTAAAGTTGGAAATTTTGTTGAGGTCAAAAATTCAACTTTGGGCGAAGGCACAAAGGCAGGACATTTGGCATATATTGGGGATGCCGATGTTGGAAAAGGTGTTAACATAAGCTGCGGAGTTATATTCTGCAATTATGATGGAAAACATAAACACAGAACCGTTGTTGGGGATAATGCTTTTATAGGTTCGAATGTAAATTTGGTTGCGCCTGTGGAGGTTTCGAATAACGGATTTGTGGCTGCGGGCTCAACTATCACGAAGCCTGTGGAAGAGGATGAACTCGCTATAGAGAGAAGTGAGCAGAAAAATATTAAAGAATGGGTGAAGAAAAAGGGACTTCACAAGGAGGATTTTTAATGATGGGTTTTTATAAGGGAATTAAAGTACTTACAGGAAATGCAAACAGAAAATTAGCTAAAGACATTTGCGATAAAATGGGAATCGATTTACTTGACTGCGATGTAACGACTTTTTCAGACGGAGAAATAAATGTTGAAATCAACGAAACAGTTCGTGGATGCGATGTATTTATTATTCAACCTACACACAGCCCTGTAAATGACAATTTGATGGAAACTTTGATTTTGATTGATGCATGCAAGAGAGCAAGTGCCGGTAGAATTAATGCGGTTATTCCATACTATGGATATGCAAGACAAGACAGAAAAACTCGTGCACGTGAACCAATCACAGCCAAACTTGTTGCAAACCTTTTAGAAAAAGCCGGTGCAGACAGAGTTGTCACTATGGACCTTCACGCAGGACAAATTCAAGGATATTTTGACATTCCTGTTGACCATTTGTCAGCAATTCCTGTTTTGGCTGATTATTTCAAGGACAAAATTGATGAAAATTCAACTGTTGTAAGTCCTGACTTGGGTGGAGTTACAAGAGCAAGAAATTTTGCAAACAAATTGAATTTACCTATTGCAATTATTGAAAAGAGAAGACCAAGACCGAATGTTTCAGAAGTTATGAATGTTATTGGAGACATTAAAGGAAAGACTTGTATTTTAGTTGATGACATCATTGATACAGCCGGAACAATATGCCAAGCTGCGAAAACTTTGAAAGAAATGGGAGCAAAGGAAGTTTACGGATGTGCAAGCCACGGTGTTTTATCTGGCCCTGCAATTGAAAGACTTCTTGATAGTGATTTAAAAGAATTTGTTATCACTGATTCAATTCCACTTCCTGATCTTCCTGAAATTAGAGATAAAATTAAAGTTGTATCTGTTGCAGAAATGTTTGCAAAAGCACTTTCAATTATCTCAAACAACGAATCAATCAGTAAAATATTCGACTAATGAAAGTTATTGTTGGGCTTGGAAATCCGGGCGCAAAGTACGAGCTGTCAAGACATAATGCCGGATTTTGGGTTTTGGATAATTTTGCTGACAAACATGGAGTGTCGATTGATAAACCGAAATTTAATGCACTCGTCGGTGAGTTTAATAAGTCAGGTGAAAAAATAATTCTCGTTAAACCTATGACTTATATGAATGAAAGCGGGGTTGCGGTTTCTGAGATTTTAAAATTCTACAAACTCGATTTATCTGACTTGATAGTTGTTGTAGACGACATTGAAATTGAACTTGGTACTCTTCGCATCAGAAAGAAAGGTGGCAAGGGCACACACAATGGACTCAAGTCGATTTTTAATCATCTTAAGTCAGACGACTATATAAAGGTGAAACTTGGAGTCGGAAAATTTATGAGGGATTGTGATTTGGCAGATTTCGTACTTGCTCGTCCACCAAAAAAGGATTCTGAAATTATTGATCTCCTTGTTAATAAGGCGGTCGATTCACTAGATGCAATTCTCGATATTGGAATTGATAATGCTATGAATAATTATAATGGTAAAATAGAAATTAATGGATAAATTATTGGAAAGAATAAAAAAAGAGCCTGTTCTTGAAAGTTTTTTGAGGGCATATAAAGATGGGATGTCGGCACTTATTAGTGGTGTAGGCGATGAATTTTTGGATTATCTTATAACCCTTGTAGCGGGTGAGGATAGGCCTTTTTTTGCTGTATTTCCAACAGAGGCGGAAGCAAAACAATTTGTAGATAGAATAAATGAAGAAGAAATTGTTTGCGAATATATGCCGCCACGAGAAAAAATTTATTATGAAATAAAGGTAATTGACGATAAGGTTCAAAAAGACCGCTTATCTGTTTTTCAAAGAATGATAAACGGTGAGGTAAAGCTGATTGCACTTTCGCTTTTTACTCTATATGACTTCAATTTGAATTTAGACTTTTATAGAGATAAAATTATTAAAATTAAAAAAGGTGACAGATTTAATTTTGAAGAGCTTATTTCAATGCTTATTTCCAGTGGATTTAAAAGGGAACCGGAAGTCAGTTCGAGAGGTGAATTTAGTCTTCGAGGGGATATTGTAGACATTTTTCCTATTTGTGGAGACGGGCTTGTTAGAATTGAATTTTTCGATGACGAGGTTGACACAATAAGGCTAGTTGATTCTGACAGCAGACTTTCGACTGAGTATATAGATGAGGTTGAAATTTTTCCGAGCGAAGAACTTATAATCGACGATTATACAAAAAAGTCACTCATTGACGGAATTTTACAAGATTTAGAGAAAAAAGAAAATAGAGAGGACTATAAAAAGTTCGATATTATTTTAGAAAAGCTTCGAGACGATTCATATTCCAGTGAACGTGAAATTTTGTTTTCGTATTTTCCGGAAGAGCTTAAAGTTCGGACTTTTGATTTGGTAAAGGACTATAATATTCTTTTTATTTATCCGGATTTAGCGAAGAAAGAAATTTTAAGTTATTATGAGTATTTGGATATGGAGCTCAGTCATTTATATTTGAGTCACGAAATAATGGACGAGGATATTTATGGAGACAGACTTTTTGAACCGGATGCGATTAAAGAAATTAAGAATCGTTCATTTTATGTTTCGGGACTTCCATATAATATAAATGATGTTTTAAATTTCGAACTTAAAATAAAAAGTGTTCCGAAATACGGTCGCGATTTCAATGAGATTTTTAAAGACATTTCAAAATATGAAAATGAAAAATATAGGATTTATTTGAGTGCGAGTGACGACGTTAAGATAAAAGCTGTTGAAGAAAGTTTTTTGGAACACGGTTTTCCTTATACTTACGAAGACAGTGACGAAAATAATATTGTAATAACCAAGAAGTCAATATCAAATGGTTTTGTGCTTCCAAGTATTAATTTGGTTGTATTCGGTGATTTAAATATTTTTGGCTTCGGTGAAAAAAGAGGAAAGCGAAAAAAATCCAAGTCATCTTCGAACTTGCGTATTCAGGATATAAATGTAGGAGACTATGTAATTCATGAAGACCATGGGGTTGGTGAATATAACGGCGTTAAAACACTTGATATAAAGGGCGTGAGAAAAGATTATCTTGAAATTTTATACAAGGATAAAGATAAGCTTTATTTGCCTGTCGAAAATATAAATCAAATTGACAAGTATACATCTAAAGAGGGAGCAAAACCTAGAATTTATGGTTTGGACAGTATTCAATGGAAGAAAACCAAAGAAAAAACTAGAAAAGCAATAAATGAAATGGCAAGAGAGCTTATCGAGCTTTATGCCGTAAGAAGCAAAAAAGAGGGATTTCAGTTTAGTAAAGATACGGAATGGCAACATGAGTTTGAAGACAGTTTTAAATATGTTGAAACGGAAGGTCAGCTTATGGCGATTGATGAAATTAAAGCTGATATGGAATCAAAAAAGCCGATGGATAGGCTCCTTTTAGGAGATGTTGGATACGGTAAGACTGAAGTTGCACTTAGGGCTGCTTTCAAAGCCATAATGGACGGGAAACAAGTTGCAATGCTCACACCTACGACACTGCTTGCGGAGCAACACACGAAAACAGCAGAGGAAAGATTTAAAAACTTTCCTGTGAAAATCAGAAATTTAAGTCGTTTCAGAACAAAAAAAGAAATAGATAAGACGGTAAAAGACCTTGCAATGGGGCAAGTGGATATGGTCATCGGGACGCATAGGCTTTTATCAAAAGATGTAAAGTTTAAAGATTTAGGTCTTCTAATAATAGACGAGGAGCAAAGGTTCGGAGTAAAACACAAGGAGAGAATTAAGTCGCTTGCGGAGGACGTCGATGTTTTGACGCTTTCAGCAACGCCAATTCCTAGAACGCTTTCTATGAGTTTGTCCGGTATACGATCGATGTCGGTTATTGAAGAACCACCGCACAACAGAATACCGGTACAGACTTATGTTTTGGAATATAATGAGAATATTATTAGAAGTGCTGTTTTAAAAGAAATTAATCGTGGCGGTCAAATTTTCTTTTTATACAACGATGTAAAAAGTATGGAAGTAATAAAGGGAAAACTTGAAGAGCTTATTCCGGAAGCAAGATTTTTTATTGCAAATGGACAAATGTCGGAGAGAGAACTTGAAGATGTATTTTATAGATTTGAAAATAAAGAGTCGGATGTTTTAATCACGTCAACAATTATTGAGACGGGTATGGATCTTCCGAATGTTAACACATTGATTGTATACAATTCCGATAGATTTGGGCTGTCCACACTTTATCAGCTGAGAGGAAGGGTTGGAAGAAGCAATAGACTTGCCTATGCATATTTTACTTACGATAAGTCACGTTCCATTTCAGAAAAAGCTATAAAAAGACTCATGGCGATGAAAGAATTTACAGACTTTGGGAGTGGATACAAGATAGCGATGAGAGACCTTGAACTTAGAGGGGCGGGAAATGTATTAGGACTTAGCCAATCTGGGCACATGGCTGAAGTTGGATATGAACTTTATATGAAATATTTAAATTATGCGATTGGAGAGCTTCAAGGAAAACCTGTGCGTGAAACATTAAATACAAAAATTGATTTTATGGTTGAAAGTGCAGTACCTGAAGGATTTATAGAGGACACGTATATAAGAATGGAACTATATAGACGCATTTCAAATATTCAGACATTTAAAGAAAAAGATGATCTGACTGATGAAATTATTGACAGATTCGGTGATATACCGGAAGCTCTAATAAATCTACTGAATATCGGGCTCATAAAAAATATTGCAAGTAAACATTTTGTAAAAAGTATTATTGAAAATAACAATATAATAAAAATAGACTATGCACCGGAAATGCTTGACGATGTTGATATGGCAAAGCTTCTGAAAGATTTTCCGGATGGGCTTAGATTTGATTCCAAATTGCCGATAATAAGAATTTCTATAAAAGTCAATGCAATTGAAACGGTGTATAAATTTTTTAACAGTGCTTTTGGAGTTTAGGGGGGAAGATGAATAAATATATATATTTAATATTATGTATTCTTTTTTTGACTACCGGATGCTCAAGACCTCCGAAGGACGTAGTTGCCTCAGTTGATGACGAATATATAACTGAAGAGGAATACAATCCGTATAAAGAAGAACTGGAAAAACTTTCTCTCGGTGATATAAAGTTTTCTTCATCTGAAACAAGTGCTATAGAAGGACTCGTTGACAGAAAAATTGTAGATAGGGAGTTTAAAAAAGCTGGATTTACATTGGATGAATCAGAATTTAAAAATTTCAAAGCTTCTTATATTGAAAAAACTATCGGCGAAGATGCCTTTAATGAATTTTCAGAATATAAGAGTTTAAATAAAAATGTTTTAGATGATTTTTTAATAAATAAATTCAAAATTGATAAACTAAAAGAAAAATTTGCGAAAGAATTTAATCTTACTGATGATAATTTGAGAAACGAATACCAAAACAAATCTGCAAAATATGATTCATATAAGCTGCAATTTATATTTATGAAGGATTTGGAAAAAATGAAAGAGAATGTTTTACCTATGAACTACGGGCTAGATATACTGGCCACTCTTTATAGCGAAGAACCAGTTTCTGCATCAAATGGAGGAATCGTTGACGAATATCACATTGGAGAAAAAGAACCGAAGTTTGATTTAACTATTCAATCTTTAGATAGAGGAGAAACGAGCGATATAGTTGAAACAAAAAATGGATACTATATTATAAAACTTATTGATATAAACAGCGGATTTGAAAATCACAAAGAAGCTGTTAGAAATAATTTGATAGCTATAAATTTTAAACACTATATGGATAACATAAGAAGGAATGCAAAAGTTAAAATTTATCGTGATTTGACGACTGAATAGTATTGCATTGATTATTTTTTTATGATATAATTGTAGTCAGGATATTTTAAAGGAGGAAAAAATGGCTAATATTAAATTAGAAGCTAAGAATAGAGCCGAATTTGGTAAGAACCGTGTAAACAAGTTAAGAAACGAAGGTCTTATCCCGGCAGCTATTTTTGAAAAAGGCACAGAAACATTGCCTATTACGATATCATCAAGAGATTTTGAAATTGTATATAGAGAAGCAGGCGGAACATCAATCGTTGACGTTAATGTTGAAGGTAAAGCACACCCGACAATTATTAAGGAAATCGATAGACACCCGTTTAAGAATCAAATTCTTCACGTTAATTTCCAAGGTGTTAACATGAACGAAGCAATTAAGGTTGAAGTTCCTATTGAATTTGTTGGCCGCGACAGCATCAAAGCACAACCATCAGTATTCAATGCACTTATAAATGAACTTCACATTGAATGTTTGCCAGGGGATCTACCTGACACAATTGAAATTCCTGTTGAAGGAATGCAAATTGATGACGTAATTTATGTTAAAGACTTAGAAATTGCTAAGAACAAGAAAATTACAATTTTGGTAGACCAAGACGAACCAGTTTGTTCATTGGCACCACAACAAGAAGTTGCAGAAGAAGAATCTACTGAAACAGCTGCCGGTGATGTACCTGTTGTTGGTGAGGAAAACAAAGAGGAAGAATAATCCACAGAATTTAAGGAACCGTGACTTTTCACGGTTTTTTTATTAAAGAGGTTTTTATGAGTAAAAATAAAAAATCATCAATTGGGAAAAATGCTGCGATACTCGGTTTAGCAGGAATAATTGTAAAAATTTTCGGGGCTATCTATAGAATACCGATGACGGCTCTTATTAAAGATGTCGGTATAGGATATTTTCAATCTGCATACCCGATTTATGAAATAATGCTTGCGATATCTACGGCGGGTTTACCTGTTGCTGTTTCAACAATTGTTTCAAGGGAGATTGCTAAAGAAAATTACTTGAATTCAAAAAAGACTTTTAAAGTTGCATTTTGGTTTATGGCATTTTTAGGAACGCTTCTTGCACTTCTTCTTTGGATATTTGCGAAACCACTTGTAAATTTCTTGGGAAATCCGGGAAGCTATTACTCTATGCTTGCATTAATTCCTGCCATGGTATTTAGTCCACCGCTTGCAGCTATGCGTGGTTACTATCAGGGACTTGAACTTATGACCTCGACTGCAATAAGTCAGATTATTGTTCAAGGAACAAGAGTTGCAACAGGACTATATCTATGTTATCTTTTGATTCCGTATGGTCTTGAAGCATCGGCCGGCGGAGCATCTGCAGGAGCAGGAATCGGGGCATTTCTCGGGGTTATGTTTATGCTTTTAGTGCATAAAAAACATAAAAGAGAAATCGGAGATTCTTTAAATACAAATAAAGATAATGTGATGAATTCCAAAGGAATATTAAATGAGCTTATTAAGATTGCCATTCCGATTTCTATAGGGGCTGCAATATTGCCGATTATGGACACTATTGACATTCGTCTTGTTATGAAGGGACTTTTAAAGGCAGGTTTTTCACTTGAAGAGGCCAATCTAAGATTCGGATGGTTGAAGGGTATGGCTCAAACACTTATCAGTCTCCCGCAAGTTATAGGTATTGCACTCGGGGTATCAATGATTCCGGTTGTTTCAAAACTTTTTACATTGAAAAAAGATGAACAACTTGTAAAAAAAGTTTCCAGCATAAATAGAATTACTCTATTCATTGCGTTTCCGGCAATGTTCGGATTATTTTCACTTAGTGAACCTATAATAAGACTTTTATATGGTTCAACCGGGGCTGAAGCAATTGAAGGAACTGCGAGAATCCTAAGAATACTTTCGCTTTCAGTTCCGGCTCTGATGCTTATAAACGTAAACACATCAATTCTTCAGGCTGTTGTAAAAGAAAAAATTCCTGTAATAAATTTGGTAATTGGTGGAATTTTTAAAATAATTTTGACATATGTTCTTACACAAAGACCGGAGGTAAATGTGTATGGAGCAGCAATAGGTACTGTTGTTTCATTTACAATAACAGCTTTATTGGACATCTATTATGTCAAAAAGGAAATAGGTCTTAAAATGGCTTATAAAACTTTTATAAGTGTCATTTCATCAGCACTTATGGGTGGAATAGCATATATGGTTTGGAAAGCTTTAAACGCAAGATTATCGTCGAACATTGCCACTTTAGTTGCGGTCATGGTAGGAGCGATTATTTATGTGTCAATATTATTTGTAACAAAAACTGTCACAAAAAGAGATTTGGAGGAAATTAGAGAGTGAAATTAACAATAGTTGGATTGGGATTTGGTGAGAAAAAAGGAATAACACTTGAGGCAATTGAAAAGATTAAAAGTTCTTCAAATGTAATTTTAAGAACGAAACATCACCCGACGGTTGAGTTACTTGATGAGATGGGAATTAAATACAAAACTTGCGATGAACTATATGAAAAAGCGAACAATTTTGAAGAATTGTATAGAAGTATTGCAAAAAAAGTTCTTGAAGAAAGTAGGGAAAAAGACACGGTTTATGTTGTTCCGGGAGCACCGTCAATCCTTGAAAGTACAGCGTTTCATATAATAAAAGATGAACCTGATGTGGAAATTGTTGAGGCTGTAAGCTTTATTGAACCTTGTGTTACTGCATCGAAAGTAGATATAGGCGAAGGTTTAGTTATGGTGGATGCAGTCGATGTAAATTTCTTTAATTTAAATCCGAATTTTAATATTATGATAACACAATTATGGAATGAGTTTATTATTTCCGATGTAAAACTCGCTCTTATGGAAGTTTATGGCGATGAATATGAGATTGAAGCTATTTATAGTGCCGGCATTAAGGGAGAGGAAGAGGTTAAGAAACTCAAGGTTTATGAGATGGATAGAATCTTAAAGCCTGACATAAGACTTTCGTTGGTAGTCCCAACTTATAAAGGAAATAACTTTTTGCAACTTTTGAATGATGTTTCAAATTGTGACAATTTTAAAAATATTGATAAATTTGATATAGATCCGGAATTAAAATCGGCAGTATTAAAACTATCCGAAAGCTATAAAAATTTAAAAAATCTTGTCGATGAAGGTTATTATGAAATGAATGAAGTCGTTTTAGCCTTAAAAACAGTAATTAATCGCATATAATCATAAAAATTTACAAAAATACACTAAAAAAACGCAAAAACACTTGAAAATATTTGTTATATCGGTTAAAATGAATGTAAGCGGAAGAAATGTTCTTTCGTAGCGGCAATCATAAGGAGGAAAATTATGAATAAATCCGAATTAATCTCAGCAATCGCTGAAAAATCAGAATTGACAAAAAAAGATTCAGAAAGAGCTTTAAATGCATTTCTTGAAACAGTCAGTGAAACATTGACAGAAGGTGACAAAGTTCAATTAGTTGGCTTTGGTACATTCGAAGTTAGAGAAAGAAAAGCAAGAGAAGGCAGAAATCCTAGAAATCCTGAAGAAGTTATTAAGATCCCTGCATCACTTGCACCTGTATTCAAAGCAGGAAAAGCACTTAAAGAAGCTGTTAACTCAAAGAAAGCTTCAAAGAAAAAATCAAAGAAAAAATAACTTATGTTATGTGTTTAAGAGCAACTCATAGTTGCTCTTTTTCATTTTGTAAATAATTATAGTTTCAAAACTTTTTAAAATGTGGTATTATATGAATATAGAATAAATTTGGAGGCAAATATGAAATTAGTACTAGTTAGACATGGTCAAAGCTTATGGAATCTTGAAAACAAGTTTACAGGTTGGGTCGATGTTGATTTGTCTGAAAAGGGCGTAGAAGAAGCGAAACGTGCCGGCAAAATATTAAAAGAAGAAGGAATTCAATTTGATAAAGCATACACAAGTGTGCTTAAAAGGGCTATAAAAACACTTCATTTTATCTTGGAAGAATGTGATGAATTGTGGATTCCTGAAGAAAAGTCGTGGAGATTAAATGAAAGGCATTATGGGGCGCTTCAAGGATTAAATAAATTGGAAACTGCTGAAAAATATGGTGAGGAGCAAGTTCATATTTGGAGAAGAAGCTATGACACGCTTCCGCCGGAAATAAAAAATGACAATCCGCTCAGTCAAGACGGTGATAGACGTTATATCTATAAAGATGCTGTGCCGCACACGGAAAATCTTAAAGTCACACTTGAAAGAGTAATGCCTTTTTGGACGGATAAGATTGCGCCGGATTTGCTTGACGGGAAAAACGTTATTGTCGCAGCTCATGGAAACAGTTTAAGAGCTCTCACAAAGCATCTTGAAAACATTTCCGATGAAGACATTATGGGACTTGAAATTCCAACAGGAAGTCCGATAATTTACGAACTGGATAAAAAACTTGAAATTGTTGACAAAAAGATATTTAAATAATTAATGGAGGAATTATGTTATTTTGTATTACAGGAAATGGAAAAGGTAAGACAACCTCTTCAATAGGGATGACGGTAAGAATGATCGGAACCGGCAAAAAGGTTCTATTCATTCAATTTATGAAAGGGACTGAATATTCCGAAATAAAGGCCCTAAAGAGATTCCCGGAAGCAGAAGTTCACACAATGGGAAGACCGGGATTTATAAAGAGAAATGCTGAAGAAGAGGATAAGAAAGCCGCAAGAGCCGCTTGGGAGTTATTTAAGGAAAAATTGAACGAAGACTTCGGTCTTTATGTACTTGATGAATTAAATGTTGCAATGTTCTATGAACTTTTACCGATGGATGAAGTGATTGAAACACTAAAAGCTGCGGCAGAAGATCATGAAATAGTAGTAACCGGCAGATATGCTCCACAGGAAATCCAAGATCTCGCAAAAATGGTTTCAGAAATTGTTGAAGTTAAACACCATTATCAAGAAGGAATTCCTGCAAAGAAAGGTATTGAATTTTAATGGATAGAACACATAAAGCGTCTATATTTATGTTGCTTTCTGCATTTAGTTTTTCTATAATGCAGATTGCAGTTAAATATACAGCACAGACAATACCTATTGCAGAACTTGTATTCATGAGAAATTTTGTCATGCTTCTAGTTGCAGGTTCTGTTGTTATAAAAAATAAAAAACCACTATTCAAAGAAAAGAAAAATCTTCCACTAATATTGGGAAGAGGATTTTTTGGTATGCTTGGAGTATTTTTATATTTTCAAGGTACGAAATATCTTCCGAGTGCTGAAGCTTCAGTACTTCAAAAATCAAGTCCTTTTTTCGTAGCAATCTTTGCATATATAACTATGAAGGAACCTATGAGCAAAGCAGATATAATATCTATGATTGTTGCTTTTATAGGAGTACTCTTTGTAACAAAGCCAAGTGCAAGTGGATTTAATTTTTATGCGGTTATTGCACTTTTATCCGGTATATTTGCCGCAATGGCATATACATGCATAGGAATGCTCAAAGGTAAGGAAGAAAGCCACACAATCATGCTATCGTTTGCTATTGTAACATGTGTTTGTATGATTCCACTTATGTTTGGAAACTTTAAGGTGCCTAATCTACACGAAACTATGGGCCTTGCAGTAATAGGGTTGTGTGGAATGCTTGGACAATGGTTTTTAACATTCGGATATATGATGGCACCGGCAGGAAAGGTAAGCATTTTTAACTATACAACAGTTGTTTTTACAAGCATATTGGGATATATAATATTCGGAGATAAAATTGATTTGTTGAGCGGTATTGGAATTTTGCTTATATTTATGGGGGCATATGTTGCATATGTTGGAAAAAATAAAGCTTAGGTTCGCTAAAAATATTTTTATAAATTGTAAAATTTATTAAAAAAACACTTGACAAACAAAAATTAGTATTATATAATATTAAATGTTGACAATAAATGTATCGCGGGTGTAGCTCAATGGCAGAGCATCGGCTTCCCAAGCCGGCTACGAGGGTTCGATTCCCTTCACCCGCTCCAGTATTTGTATGGTGGATGTAGCCGAGCTGGTTAAGGCGCCAGATTGTGGTTCTGGAGACCGTGGGTTCGAATCCCATCTTCCACCCCATTGATCCATTAGCTCAGTCGGCAGAGCACTTGACTTTTAATCAAGGTGTCCCGAGTTCGAATCTCGGATGGGTCACCATATATGCGGGAATGGCGAAATTGGCAGACGCGCTGGATTTAGGTTCCAGTGCCGCGAGGCGTGGGGGTTCAAGTCCTCTTTCCCGCACCAGAATAAAAAACCATCGTTTTAAACGGTGGTTTTTTTATTAGTTATAATATTTTAAAATACATATAATTTGATTTTTATGCTTGTAATTAATATAATAAGGTTAATAGTATTTTATTTTAGGAGGAGTGTTATGATTTATATTATGAGACATGGAACCACGCCCTACAACAAGGAGGGAAGGCTACAGGGTCAAAGAGATATTCCTCTTAGTGAAGAGGGGATAAACCAAGCGAAAGAAGCTGCTCTAAGGCTTAAAGATATACATTTCGACGAGATATATTCGTCTGATTTGATGAGAGCACACAAGACTGCGGAAATCATTGCACGCTTTCACGACACGGGAGGCGTCATTAACGATAGGCGACTTCGTGAAATAGGTCTCGGAACTTGGGAAGGTAAGACTTATGATTATTTGAGAAATAATGAGCCTGATTATGTGCTTTTTTACAATTCACCACAGCTTTATAAGGGAGATATTCCTGAAAAATATTCAGACGTTCTGAAAAGACTTAATGATTTTTTCAATGAACTTGACCATGACAAGGATATTTTAGTTGTGAGTCACGGTTTTGTGATTTATCATCTGCTTAAAGATATTCACAATTATGAGCCGATTGTTCCGATTGATAATTGCGAAGTTATAAAATATGATTTTAAAAATAATACATTTGAAAGAAATTTTATGAGGTAATTATGTTTTTATTTAGAAATGCAAATTTAAAGGGTTGTATTGTCGACATTTTATGTGAAGGTGGAAGGATTTTTAAGATTGAAGAAAATATAGAGAACTTTTATAATGTTCCGGAGTATGACATAGAAAAAAGAGTCGTGCTTCCAAGCTTGATTGACGGACATGTTCATGTGACCGGCGGAGGTGGAGAAGGTGGCTTTACAACCATGGTTCCACCGATAAAGTTTGAAAAGATTATAAGGGCAGGGGTAACAACTTTGGTTGGGCTTCTTGGAACTGACTGCACTACACGCTCTGTTCAAAATCTTATTCAAAAGGTGAGAGAACTTTCGGAATATAATATAAGAACTTATGCTTTGACCGGGGCTTATGACTATCCATCGCCGACAATAACGGGTTCTGTTAAAGGGGACATAGTTTTTATAAATGAGATTATCGGCTCAAAGATTGCAATTTCAGATCACAGGTCAAGCTATCTTGATAAACATGAGCTTTTAAGATTAGCCAGCGAATGCTTTTTAGGTGGATTAATTTCCGGAAAAGTGGGCGAGCTGCATATGCACACTGGCAGGCTCGGAAAAAGACAACTTAAAGATGTTTTTGAGATTCTTGAGGAATCGGAAATTCCTATTAAAGTTTTTAGACCTACGCACTGCGGCAATTTGGTCGACGATGCAATAAAGTTTATTAATATGGGCGGATATGCTGACTTTACCGCAGGCGAAGAAACTCCTGAGATTTTGGATTATGTAATGAAAAAAGCACCGCTTGAAAGAATTACTCTTTCAAGTGATTCAAACGGAAGCATTCCTATTTGGAATGACAAAAAAGAGGTTGTTCGAGTTGAGGCCGCGGAGATTTCGGGACTTTATGAAAATATAAAGACGCTCGTTAAAGATTTTAATGTCGACATTGATATCGCACAAAGACTTGTTTCGAAAAATGTTTCCGAAGCTCTTCAAATTTCAAATATAACGGGCGAGATTAGAGAAGGACTTTCGTGTGATTTTATTTCAATTGACGAGGATTTAAATATCATTGACGTTGTGAGCAAGGGAATTATAGAGTTAAAACAAAATGAGATAACAAGAAAATTGAATTTTCAAAATTTTTAACGAAAAAAACCTTAATCCGAGTTGACGGATTAAGGATTTTTATTATTGATTCATTTCATCTTCAGTTAAAAATGCTTTTATGCCGAGTGGAAATTCTTCTAGTGCAAGATCTTTCACTGCTTTCGCATATTGTCTTATTTCAAATTGGCTGTGTGAATCCATTCTTTGCTTTATAAAGTGTGCAACAGATTGAAGGGAAGCTGTCCAGTACCATCCGACATACATTCCGTATGCAGGAAGGAAAAGACGTGCTTCTTCGGCACAAATTCCGTCTTCCATTGCTTTTTCATAAAGGTCCACACCTTCGTTTATATATTTTTTTAATTTTTCTGTGTATTCTTTGCCGAGTTCTGCTGAAACAGGTTCTTTAGAACCTTGTTTGTTGTTGTCCGGTTTTCCTCTCCATTCGTTTTCATTTGGGATATAAAAAGTCGGTTCTTGTGTTATATATCTTCTTGAACTTTCGTTCCATGCGTTCATTGGATCTTGGCATCCTTCGAGATGTGAAGAGCCTATAATATATTTCCACCATTGCCTTGCAACCATTAAAGGTGCAAAAATTTCAAATTGAAGCATTGCGTGTCTAAATGGAGAAGTATGATCATTTTTTGCAAGAAAAGCGATTAATTTTTCGTCTTTTTCTGTCATTTCAATGCTTTCTTTGGCATAACTTGCTCTAGCGGCATTGACGATTGTAAGGTCTGAGCCCATTTTATCAACAAGTCTTACATAGCCTTTATCTAGTATTTTTTTCAAATTTATTCCCCCTTTCATTTATATTTAATTATATCATATAACCATAATTATTTAAATATGTTTTTTACTTTAATTTGTTCGAGAAATGGGGTATAATTAAATTATAGGTTGAGGTGTTTTATGAGGGTTATTGCCGTTAATATAATTTTTAGATTATACGAAGTTTTTAGTTTGAAAGAAAAAAGAAGCATAAAAAGGAAAGTAATCGAAAGAATTAAAAATAAATTTAATATTTCGATTGCAGAAACAGGCAGTATGGATTCTCTTACAACACTTGAAATCAGTTTTTCAGCGGTTTCAAATGACTATAAACATCTCGATGAAATTTATCAAAATGTGATTAATTTTATAGAATCTAATTTTGTGCTTGAGATTGTGGATGTTCAGAAGGAGTTTTTGTGAGAAAAAGATATATTTTAAATAAAAATGAAATTGAAGAAGTTTCTAAAATACTTATGGAATATCATCATGATGCGCATTGCGAACTTGTACATGAAACACCATACGAACTTTTGATCGCGACAATTCTTTCAGCACAGTGTACGGATGTCCGTGTAAATATTATTACTGAAGAACTTTTTAAAGTTGCTGATACGCCTGAAAAAATGCTTGAACTTGGACTTGCGAATTTAAAAAAATATATCAAGAGTGCAGGATTTTTTAATATGAAGGGTAAAAACATTATTGAAGCAACTCAAATTATTATGGACAAGTTTGGCGGAAATGTTCCGGATAATATGAACGATTTAGTATCACTTCCGGGGGTCGGGAGAAAGACTGCAAATGTGGTGTTATCAAATTGTTTTGGAGTTCCAGGGATTGCTGTCGACACACACGTGTTTAGAGTTTCAAATAGAATTGGATTTTCAAATGAAAAAACGGTAGAAAAAACCGAAATGGTTTTAAGGAAAAAATTGCCGGAAGAAATTTGGACAAAGATGCACCATGTACTTATTTTTCATGGCAGAAGGATTTGTTTTTCAAGAAATCCCAATTGCAATGAATGTCCGGTGAAAGAATATTGTTTGTACAAAAAAAGGGAGGATTTATGAAGTTTACATTTAATGACAGAACAGAAATAGCAAAAGATTACAAGTGGAATTTAGAGAGTTTATATGAAAATGAAGAGTTTTTAGAAAAAGACATTAACGAGTTTGAATCAGGTCTTTCAGAGCTAAGAGAGTTTAAAGGAAAACTCATGGAAAGTGCAGAAACTCTTTATTCATATTTGACAAGAAAAGATGAACTCGAAATATTACTCACAAAAATCAGCACATATATTTCAAATCGTTTCAACGAAAACAATAGGGATTCAAAGTATCAAGCTCTTGAAGGAAGACTTGAAGGTCTTTATTCAAAGTACAGCCAAGCTGTAAGCTTTGAAAATCCGGAACTTTTGAAATACACAAAAGCAGATTTTGAAAAGTTTTTCAATGAAGAAAAGGAACTTAAGATTTACGAAAAATATTTGGATGATATTTTGAAATTTAAGCCTCACACTTTGAGCGAAAAAGAAGAAAATATGATGTCCACATTGAGTCCGGTTTTCAATTCATCTGAAAAATCGTTCAGCATGCTTACAGTAGCGGATATGGGTTTCCCAAGTGTAAATATAAACGGAAAAGATGTTGAAATCACACAAGGAAATTTTGTTCCACTTCTCGAAAATGAAACGAGAGATATCAAGGAAGAAGTTTATAAGAAATTCTATGGAGAGTTTGAAAAACATATAAACACTCTAGCTTCAACTCTTGAAGGAACAGTAAAGTCAAATGTGACTGTTGCAAGACTCAGAAATTTTGATACGGCAAGAGAAGCTGCACTTTTCAACAACGCTATTCCAATAAGCGTGTATGACAAACTCACAGAGACAGTTATAAACAATTTGCCTGCACTTCATGAATATATGTCCATAAGAAAAAAAGCACTTGGTCTTGACAAGATGTATATGTATGATATCTATTCAAATCTTGTAAATGATGTTGATTTATCTTTTACATTTGAAGAAGGTAGGGATTTAGTTTTAGAAGCATTAAAACCACTGGGAGAAGAATATATTGCAAACTTGAAGAAGGGCTTTGAAGACAGATGGTGTGATGTTTATGAAACACCTGGTAAGCGTGGAGGAGCATATTCAAGCGGTGGATATGGAACTATGCCGTTTGTATTATTGAACTTCCATGGGACACTTGACAATGTGTTCACAATTGCCCATGAAATGGGGCACTCGATGCACACATTCAATTCGTGCAAAAATCAACCGTATGTATATAGCGGATATTCGATTTTCGTTGCTGAAGTTGCATCGACAATGAATGAAAGTATGTTAACATATTATCTTTTGAAAAAGTGGACCGATAAGAACTTAAGAAAATATGTAATTAATCATTTCTTGGATACAATAAAGGGCACGCTATTCAGACAAACACAATTTGCTATATTTGAAGATATGATTTATAAAGAATTCGAGAATAACGGCTCTCTTACAGCAGATTTCTTGAATGAAGAATATGGTAAATTGAACGAAAAGTTCTATGGACCGGAAATGGAAAAGGATGAAATTATAAAATATGAATGGTCGAGAATTCCTCATTTCTATTATAATTTCTATGTATATCAATACGCAACGGGAATATCTGCAGCATTAAGTTTTGCAAAGAGGATTATGGAAGGCGGAGAAAAGGAAAGGGATTTATATCTTCAATTCTTAAAATCCGGTTCTTCAATGGACCCTATCGACGTTCTAAAAAGAGCGGGAGTCGATATGAATAGTCCGCAACCTATTGAAGATGCAATTCAAATGTTTAAGGAATTTTTGGAAGAATTTAAAACACTAATATAAATATAAGGAGCAAAAATGGACGGAGCTAGATTTTTAAGTTCCATAAAGGACACAGTTTTAAATTTCAAATTTAATAATGTGATCGATATCCTTATAATTGCTGTCATTATTTATAATACCTATAAATTGGTAAAGCAAACAAGAGCGGAACAACTTGCAAAAGGGCTTGTTGTTCTTCTCATCGTTACAAAACTTTCCGGATGGTTCAAGCTATACACTCTAAGATGGCTCCTGGATTGGGTTTTGGGAGCAGGACTTATTGCGCTTGTAGTTATTTTCCAACCGGAAATAAGACGTGCTTTTGAATTTATAGGAAGATCACAATTTATAGGTTCGAGATTTAGAACTTTGGAAGATGGACAAGTTAACCCGGTCGTTGAAGAAATTGTACAGGCATGTGCATCTCTTTCAAGACAAAAAATTGGGGCGCTTATTGTAATTCAAAGAAAGACCGGTTTGGGAGAGGTAATAGAAACGGGTACTGAGATAGAAGGTTACGTTTCTATGGGACTTTTAATAAATATATTTATTCCAAACACTCCATTGCATGATGGCGCTGTAATTATAGACAAAGAAATTATCAAAGCAGCTGCATGTTTTCTTCCAATAACCGATAACAATAGGTTGTCGAAAGATTTGGGAACAAGACACAGAGCAGCTCTTGGTATAAGTGAAAAAAGTGACGCATTCGTAGTGGTTGTTTCAGAGGAAACAGGCGGTATTTCAACTTGTGAATCGGGCGAAATTTCGAGATATTTGGATGAAGATACTTTGAGAAAGAAATTGACAGATATTTATAATCCGAAGCCTGAAGAAGGTGGAATATTGAATAAATTTATAAATGAATTTAAATCGGAGGACTCAAAGGAGAAAAACGTTACAACTGAAGAGGGGGATGACAAGGATGAAGAAGTTAAATCTAAGTAAATTCAAAGATAACAATATGATTGCCAAAATATTGTCACTTGTCATTGCAATTCTTTTATGGAGTTATGTAATGGGGGTTGAAAATCCTAATGAATCTATAACGATCAGAAATGTTCGTGTAAACTTTCAAAACATGGATAGCCTGGAACAAAAAGGTTTGATTCTACTAAGTCCGAGCGAACAATTTGTAAATATAAAAATTTCAGGAAAGAAAAATGATCTCGATAAAATAAGACAGGGAAGTGTTTATGCAACAGCGGACCTTGAGGGATATGGTGTAGGGGATTCAAGAGTTAGAGTCGAAACTCGCTTTGAGTCAAATCCGGGAACTGTTCAAGTTGAAAGTGTTTCACCGAGAGATGTGCTTGTTTCAATTGACAAGGTTATTACACGTGAGATGGAAGTTAAAATTGACACAAACGGAAGTCCTCTTGAGAACTATATTGTCGGGGAAGTTACAACTTCGTCGCCAAGAATAAAAATAAAGGGTCCACAACATGTTCTTGATAAGGTTAGAAGTCTTGTTACAACTGTTGATATAACAGATAAAACTGAACCTTTTACGGTTTCGAATTCTGTGAAAGCGGTAGATGAAAACGGCGACGAATTGGTTTCGGTTGAAACCACACCGAATGTTATTGATATATCGGTTCCGATTTTCAAAACAATAATTATGCCGATTGAATTAAAAACAAAGGGAGCACTTCCTACACTTGTTAATATGAGGTCGTATGACATTACGCCGAAAACTATAACTCTAAAAGTGTTAAACGATGCAAAAGTGCCGAAATCTATCGAAACGGAGCCAATAGACCTATCAACTCTTAAAGGCAATACCAATCAAGAAGTAAAACTCAATATACCTGATGGAATGGCACCTGTGGATGAAAATGTAAAATATAATCTAAGTATTTTGTTAGATAATTTTGCAATCAGACGTGTAGAAATTAATAAATCTCAAATTCATTTTACAAATCTTCCGGAAGGACTGAAGCTTGACGAAACGAGTATACAAGATATTTATACGGTAGATATAAGTGGAGAAGAGAAAAAAGTTACAAATTTAGATGAATCTGGATTGAAATTTTTCTGTGATATGGGTAATGCACTCCCGGGAGTTCAGAAATACGAACTGCAATTAGAAAAGAATCCGGATAATATTGTTCTTAATAATTCGGTAACTATTGACTTGAAGGTGATTGAAAATCCTGAAGAACATAATAACAATGACAATCAAAACGATAAAAATAATGACAAAAATAACTAAAAGAGAGAAAAATTCTCTCTTTTTTGTTGCAATTATATTTTATATGGTGTATAATGTATTTGTCTTCAAGGGGTAGGTTAAATTCCTCACCGGTGGTAAAGCCCACGAGCCAAATATGGCAGATCAGGTTTGATTCCTGAGCCGACGGTATAGTCCGGATGAAAAGGAAGATCCCCTTTTTATAGGGTTTTTTTATTGCCCAAAAGGAGGTTATTTTTATGAACAGTAAGACAGAAAGAAGAGTTGGTCTATCCAACGTAAAAACTTTGACAAGTTTGGCTATGTTTGCTGCACTTGCCTATGCACTAATGGTTGTAGGGAGATTCCCAATAGTACTATTTTTGAAGTATGACCCGAAAGATTTCGTTTTGGTCATTTGCTCATTTATGTTTGGAATAATTCCGGCAACTATTGTAACGGCTATAGTTAGTGTCATTGAAATGGTTACCGTATCCGATACCGGACTTATCGGACTTTTAATGAATGTGGTTGCAACACTTGCATTTTTAATTCCGGCAAGTTATTTCTTCTACAAGTCAAAAAGTGTAAAAAATGTCGTTGTCGGTTTGATTGCAAGTACACTTCTAATGACGGTTGTGATGCTTCTATGGAATTGGGTAGTAACTCCGTTTTATATGCACGTTCCGCGTTCTGAAGTTGTAAAGCTTCTAGTTCCGGCAATTCTACCTTTCAATTTGATTAAAGGTTTTTTGAATTCAGCATTAATAGCATTTTTTTATAGCAGAATTTTAAAAATCAAGTCAAACGTATTGGCGCAAAACATTGAGCCGCAAGAACATGCTCTTAGAAATTCTCTAATTGCTGCTGTAGGACTAATTGTGCTCGCACTTATTCTATATGCAATAATATAATTATTAAAAGCAGTAGTTGTACGAAACAACTGCTGCTTTTATATTTTCGCATCTTTGGCGAGTTTATCAACTTTTTCGTTCATTTCAATATTGCTGTGTGCTTTAACTTTTATAAATTTTACATTGATATTATTTTTTATAGTATCAAAAAACACCTGATATTTTTGTGTGAGTTCATTTTTAGCTTTCCATTCTTTTAGAGCCCAATGTCTTATGCCGCTGTAGTCGTGATGTAGATAAACGGTTTTTATGTTTAACTCCATAGCTTTTTTTATGCCGTAAACTGCACCGAAAACTTCACCTGCAACATTTCTGAATGAAATTAAAGATGGAATGTCATATCTTTGTGAGCCTTCAAATTCGCCGTATTTTGTAATTAGTACATATCCATAAGAAAAAGTATTGTCAGCTTGCCTAAAACTTCCATCTACATATAAAATAGCTTCATTGTCGCCAATTTCTTTAGAATTATTCATATATTTTTCGTTTAAATCAGAGCCTTCCATAAAATTAATAGCATCTTCTTCAGTATCAAATTTTTTATAAATAGCGCCTTTGAAACCATGGATATTATCTTTGCACTCATCCCAAGTGTTATATATTCCCGGAACTTTTCCATTTTTTACAGCATAGTATTTCATTTTATCAACCTTTCTTTGTTGTTATCAATCATTCAATTATATAATATATTAGAATTAAAAGCAATTGAAATTTTAATGCCAATCGTGTATAATAGAAGTATAAAAATATTTAGGGAGGAAGAATTATGTTAAAGGATTTTAAAGATTTCATTAACCGCGGAAACGTCTTCGATATGGCAATCGGTGTTATAATCGGTGGTGCATTCGGCAAGATTGTCAGTTCACTTGTGAATGACATACTTATGCCTCTTATCGGAAAATTGACAGGCGGATTAGACTTTTCAAATTTGTTTGTTTCACTTGACGGAACAAGCTACAATACACTTCAAGCAGCTGAAGAAGCAGGCGCAGCTGTATTGAAATACGGATCTTTCATTCAATCTGTTTTAGATTTCTTAATTATTGCATTCTGTATATTCATGATGGTAAAAGCAATTATGAAAGTAAAGAAACAACCTGCACCTGCAGACCCTACCACAAAAACATGTCCTCTATGTAAGACAGAAATTCCTATTGGGGCTGTAAAATGTCCTCATTGTACAGGAGATATCAGTGGAAAATAAAGACTACGGTCTGGGAACTGAAGATATTAAAAGTCTTGTCCTTAAACTCTCGATACCAAGCATCATTGGAATGCTTGCAAATGCATTATACAATATTATAGACAGAGTTTTCATAGGACAGGGCGTTAATGAGATTGCAATAGGGGGAGTGTATGTTACACTTCCTTTAATGTTTATAATCATGAGTTTTCAAATGCTTGCATCGGTAGGCGGCAGCACACTTATGAGTATAAGTCTCGGCGAGGGCAATCGAAAAAAAGCGGAGCAATTTTTAAATACATCATTCTTGCTATGTCTTATTTTATCAATTTTATTGCCGACTTTATTTTATATTTTTGCAGATAATTTACTAAACATTGTTGGAAGCACACCGGAAAATCACCAATATGCAAAGGATTACTTTGACATTGTTCTTTTCGGAGCTCCGGCAATCATTATAGGTTTCGGTTTAAACAACTTTATTAGAGCTTCAGGTGATTCAAAAGCAGCAATGAATACGATACTTATAGGAGTATTTTTAAATGCAATACTAGACCCTATTTTTATTTTTGCTTTAAAAATGGGTGTTAAGGGAGCTGCATGTGCGACAGTTATCTCACAATATGTGAGTATGATTTGGGTTTTGATGCATTTTGTTAAAGGAAAGCACGCATTAAATCTCGATCCTAAATACATGAAACTGGACAGAAAAGCAGTACCTCTGATACTTGAAAATGGTATGCCGCTATTTCTTATAAATATAGCGAATGCAATAGTGACGAGTATAATTACGTTAAGTGTTAGAAAGTACGGAGGTACGCTCGGCATTTCTGTTCTTTCAATAGTCGGCTCGGTAACAAATATATTCTTTATGCCACTATTCGGTATAAATCAAGGGGTTCAACCGATTATTGCATACAATTATGGTGCAAAAGACTATGAAAGACTATCAAAAGCATATAAAATCGGTGCACTTTATGCAACATATATATGTGTATTTGTATTTTTAATTATAATGATATTTCCGTATCAAATTTCAAGCATATTTTTAAATAAAAATGCAGATCCAAAACTTTTACAAATGGCAGCACCTGCTCTTAGAAAAAGTATGTATGCATCGATTTTTCTTGGTGTTTCTATTACAGGGACCTCATTTTTTCAAGCCGTTAAAAGGCCAAGAATTGCGTCTACAACGTCACTTCTTCGTCAATTGCTTATACTTGTACCTCTGGTATATATAATGCCGATGTACTTTGGAATAGACGGTGTATGGTATGCATACACAGTGAGTGACTTTGTTAGTTCAATCATTGTATTTTACTTTCTATTTAAAATATTTAAACTCGTTAAAATTGAATGCGAACAAGAGGGAGACATACTTTAAATATCAGGAGGATTTATGAGACCGGTAAAACTTTCGGCAGCAACGACTGTTGATATGACAAGAGAATATTTTGATGAGAATGACATACTTCTAATTCCAACTATAATTATTATCGATGGGGAAGAATATGCTGATGACTATGAGCAAATAACTCCAAGATTCTTATACGATAAAATTAGAGAAGGGAAGCTTCCGACAACTTCCGGTAACGGAACCATGGTCTATTATGAAAATTGGAAGAAAATTGTCGAAGATGGATATGATATTGTTCACATAGATCTTTCAAGTGGGCTTTCAGGAACGCATAACAGTGCAGTTATGGCTGCCGATATGATAGAAGATGAAGTGGGAGAGAAGAGGGTTTATGTGCCGGATACACTTGCAGCATCTTCTGGAGAAGGACTTATTCTTGATTACGCAAATGACTTAAAAAACGAAGGCAAAAGTGCAAGTGAGATTTATGATTGCATATTAAAAGACAGAATGAAGGTAAATCATTGGTTTACTTTAAGTGATTTTTCTCACCTTTTTAGGGGAGGCAGAGTAAGCAGAACAAAAATGATTTTGGGCGCAGCACTAAATATTTATCCTATAATGCGAATGGATATTAATGGCAAACTTGTTCAAAAGAAAAACACGCGTGGTTCCAAAAAAGCTTTTAAAACACTTGTAGACATTATGGAGAAGCGTGCTGAGTGTGGTAAAGATTACAATAAAAAAGTATTTATATCTCATTCAGATTATATCGACGGAGCAAAGGAAGTTGAAAAATTAATAGAAGAAAGATTTGCAAATGTAAAATCAATTGAAATATTTGACATTCATCAAATTGGAGTTCATACAGGGCCCGGAACTGTTTCGTTATTCTTCTGGGGCGAGGAAAGAATAGATTAGAACAATTATAAATCTCTCTTTAGCAAATAAATGCTAAGGGGAGATTTTTTATTATAATAAAATTTTATAAAATAAAAAAAGATGCTGCCAAGATTGGCAAGCATCTTAAAATTGCGTTTTTATTTTTTTATTCTTGGGTTTTTTACAGGAATTACTTGTAGCACGGATACATTGTTGGTAATATCATAAACAAATATAATTTGATCATCCGTACCGTAATCAAAAGTATAAGTCACACCACGTGTTAAAAATGTTCTTCTTTCAGCCATTCTATATGTGTATTTTGGATGGAAAATGTCACGTCCTTTGGCCTTATCGTTTAAAAATTGTATCATTTCTTCTTTGCTGCCTGAGAGCCCTAAATTTTGATAGTTTTTATAAGCGTCATCATAGTTTTTATTTGCAAAATTATCATGTAAACTAAATACATTCGCAAGCCTTATACCTGTGTCGAACTCTGTTACGAAATAACTTGAGTCCAGGCTTCCATCGGTGAAATCGTGTCCGGTATTCATAACAAAACGCAATTGATTTTCTGTTTTGTCAATGTTCGATTTAAAATAATCGAATGCTACATAGTGATCATTGAAATTAAATGCGGTCATATAGCCCTTACCATCATCATAGTTTTCAATCACTTTTTCAATTTTGTAGCCATCTTTTATTTCCTTTATGCCACCATTTTTGAGGATATCTCTGATTTGCTTTTCAAAATTTGCACAGCCTTCATCACTAAAATCCGGGTGAATATATTCTCTAAAGAATCCATAGATTCCATCTTTATCGTTTTTTCCAAGAGAATTATAGAAGTTTTCGATTGCATTAAAGACTTTTTCATCTTCTTCTGTAAAAGTTTTTGAAATGAAGCCGTAGTGAGTCTCATCTTTATAATCGGAAACAAGTTTAATTGTTCTAGTTTCTTTATCATAATCGACATGAATTCCTACCAATTCGCCGAGATCTCTCAATTGTAGGTAGTTGTTTCCGTTTATCAAAGCTGTTTTAGCATCTCTTTTTTCATATATATCTGATCCTTTTGGATTATGATTAATATAAACAGTTTTTGTAGAGAGCATAGCTTTTGCTTTTTCAGATTTAATTTCTTCGAGATCACCTTTTATTTTTTCATATGGTCTATATCTTTCAATTATGAAGGTTTTATTTTCATTGTCGTATGAAATGTTGAATTTCTTTTCAGTTTCATTTAAAATTACAGCTAAATCACGAAGCTTAATATAGTTTGATCCGTTGATATTATAGAACGGAGCTTCTACATCTTTGCCGTCAAGAGTCAATTTTTGATTGGCCTTCTTTGCTACAACAGTTTCGCTTTCAGCGAAAGTGATTGGGGTTAACGCAACCAGCATGAGTATTGCTAGGAGCAATGAAAATTTTTTGTTCATAGTTTCCTCCAAATAATTTATTATGTTGATTAATTAAATCAACTTACAAATATTATACCATTAAAAAACCGGAAGCACAAATATAATTATTTACAAAAAAGTCCCCTATAAAAGGGGACTTTAAATTATACAAACATATAACTGTATTTTATTGTGTTCTAATTGCTTCGAGAGGGGAAAGCTTCGTTGCTTTACGAGCAGGGTAGTATCCACTTAAAATTCCGACTATAGTCGCAAATAAAAGTGCAACGAGTATGAGCCATATTGGAATTATAGAAATTTTTCCTTCTCCCATCATAGGGAGGCCTCCCATCATTCCGCCCATGTCATCAGGATTACCTTTTTTTGAAAGATAATTTATGATGGCACTCGCTATATAACTTACGCCAATGCCCAAGGCACCTCCAAAAAGTCCAATAAACGCAGCTTCTGTCAAAAACATTTTTTTGATGTCTGAAACATTAGCACCGATAACTTTCATAATGCCGATTTCCTTGATGCGTTCATAGATACTCATAACCATAGTATTTGCAATTCCGATTGCAGCAACAAGAAGACTGACGGCACCGATTCCGCCAAGTATTTTTTGTGTACTTTCAACATTTTTGTTTAAAGCGTCGGTTGCTTGAAGATTTGATTGAGCGTTGTATCCAAGTGCTTTGACCTTGTCATTTACAGCTCTCATATTCTTAATATCATCGACTTTGACAATAATGCTGGAATACTTGCTTGTGCTGTTTCTGTCTCTGTATCCCATTCCGCCGACCATTCCATCAGCTTTTTGCTTATCGTTCTCACGTTTGATTTCTCTTTTTAATTTCAATGCAAAATCCATTGGTATATATACATTATATGCGGTTTCCCAATCCTCTTCGGGAAGTTCTCCAACAACTTTTATTTTGTGAGTCTTTGAATATTTTCTTTGTTCAGTTTCCGGGTCATAGCCCTCTCCAATATTCATTGTTATCGGATCCTTCTCAAGGTCGACAAGCGTTTTATCCGGATCATTCATGTCATTCATTCTGCCGCCTCTACTTTTTTGATCGTACCATGAACGTTTGAGACCGCCACCGAAGACAGCTACTTCTCCGTCAGAAGCTTCAAGAAAACGACCCCATTGCATTTCCGGATTCAATAGTGCATATTTTTCAGGGTCCACACCAATGATTTGTGCAAAGTTTGAATATTTTTTAGAGGCGATGTCAACTCCATCAACTTCCAAAGTCGGAATTGTCACTTGTACATTTTCAATTTTCGAAATTTCTTCAATTGCTTTATCATCAAGTGGTTTTGCATCTTTTTGTTTCTGTGTCTCAGGATCGTAAATAGGGTAGGAAACAACTTTTATAACATCAACCGGACCCATTTGAGCTAGAAGCTTTTTGTTTTGCTCCTTCATGCCGAAGCCGAGGCTCAAGGTGGTGATGATTGATGCTGTGCCGATTATAACACCAAGCACCGTCAAAAGAGTTCTAAGTTTCCTACGCCAAAGATTTCCAAGAGACATCTTAATTAAATCTAAATTAGACATCTAAAGTCAAATCCTTTGTTTCTTTTTTCTTTTTTAATTTTTTTACAACTACAAATGTGATTCCACCGACTGCAAGAAGTCCAACCCAAAGATACCATTTCTTTAAAATATTTAAAATTTTATCTTTAAGTCCCGGTTCTTCAGCAGGCATTTGATTTTCCGGAGCATTCGGGTCAAAAGCCGGAGCTTCTGAGACTGTGTATTTTACTTCTTTTTTAACTTCTTGTTTTTTACCGGTTGAGTCTTCGTAGGAAAATACAATATTTCCTTTCTTTTCTCCAGCTTCCATTGCATTTACTTGAATGTCGTAATTTTCAGTTGAACCTTCGAGGAATTTTCCGACATAATAAGTTGAATTTTGTGCTTCCAACTCATCTGATTCAAAACGAACCATCATGTTGTAGAGTGTAACTTTTCCGGTGTTATAGAATGTAACGGAAAGTGGAGTACCTTCGCCGACATTAAATGCCTCTTGTGTTTGAACTTCACCAATTTCAAGTCTCGATGATTGAACAACTGGGATACCGATTTCTTCTTCGGCTTTAAATTGGTTATTAGAGCCATCTTCATATTCAAATGAACATGTTACATTATATGTCTTTGCCGTTGCATCAGGGACAGTGTAAAGATTTATAGTTTTTTGAACTACACCATTTGGCATAATCTTGTCGATGAAGAATGTATTTGAACTGTCGACAGGTGTAAAGATATTAGAACCTCCTGAATCCTTGCTGTCAGTGCCTTTTGGAGAGTTCATAGAAATCTTTATGTTTTTTACAACCTTTGTTGATGAAGTGTTTTGGAATTCCAAATCCATTGCAAATTCTTTTCCCGCTTCAGGAAGCTTAGGATTGAAAGTGTATTTTCTGATGATTACTTTCGGAGTCGAAATTTTATCTTCTTTTCCATCACCTGAGCTATCTTTCTTTGGATTTGAAACAAATATTCCGGAATACTGTTCAGTTGTTAGAGGATCGCCTTCAGTTTGGTCTTCGTCTCTATATTCAACTTTGATTGTAATCGGATAGTTTTGTGTTGAACTTGCAGGCGTTGCAAGATAGGTAAAGCTGAAACTTTGAGTTTCTCCAGGTGCGAGGGTTTCAATGAAATGTTGACTGATTGATTTATTTACAAGCCCGTCACCTTCAACGCTGCTCTTAATCAAAACTCTCTTTGCTGCTTTCTTTCCTCTGTTTGTAACGTCAAACGATAGGGTAGAGGACTTGCCCGGATAAAGTGTGTTTGCCGGTGTTACAAGATTTTCAATAACAACACTTGAAACATTTGATGGGTCTTTTTTTAGAGTTAAGAAAAATGATTTTTCGCTTTTTGATTGTCCGCCTTCAATGTGTTGATCGAAATAAGAAAGAGTTACTTTGAACTCATGGTTGCCGGCTTTTGCATTAGGTCCGGCTGAAAGAACAAAACTAACACGCTTTTCTTCATTTGGAAGAATGGTGTCGAAGTTTTTAACATTAAAGTCTCTTTCGAGCGTAAATCCGTCAGAACTCATTCCTTCAAGTCTAACCTCAACGTTGTTTATTTCATTATCGGTAGGGTTTTTTATCGTAAATCCGGCAATGACATCTTCTCCCGGGGCAATATTCATATTGTTCGGCATAACTCTTATGTCGGAAAGAACAAGTCTGGAAGCTTGTCTAGGATCATATTCAACCCTTACATAGGTTGTGACGCTTTTTGTTTGTCCGTCGCTAGTATATACGTTAATGTCAATAGGATATGTTCCAGGCTGTGCATTGTTTGCAATTTGCACGGTAAATTGAAGGTCAATTGATCCCCCCATCATTCTTCCTCTGAATTCTTTACCAGGCATTCTTTCGTCTGAGCCTTTCAGCATAAAAATATTATTATTTCCTTTAGAGTCAGCGTTTCCGCTAATTGTAAAATATCTGCCAATCATTGGAAATCCACTTTGATCTAATGGATAGTTGAAGTCAACAAACGCACGGATTTCCTTTGTTTCACCAGGTTTGCCGACAACAGTGCTACTTGCACTTATATGTGTAATTGATGATGGTGCAGCTTGTGAAGGGGGAGTTGAGGGTTCGGTTACTCCTCCATCGCCAGGTTTTCCAGTGGGGCCATCCGCAAAAATACTTACACTTTGAAATATCATAACTAATGATATTAATAAAATTAAAAATTTGTTTTTTCTCATATTTTCCTCCAATATTAACTATATCTCGCTGTTTATTTCTTCTATCTTATCGAATCTGCTTCGAATAACTTCCTCTGAAGGAAGTGGTTTTGGTATTTGTGTATCAATTTTTTCAATCGTTCCGTCTCTAAAATGTATAATTCTGTCAGAATAGACAGCTGTTTCAATGTCGTGCGTTACAACTATCATAGTGCTGTTATTTCTTCTAACCATATCGGTCATAAGTTCGATAACTTCGATTGAGGTTTTCGAATCCAAATTTCCGGTTGGTTCGTCTGCAAAAATTATTTTCGGGCTATCCACAAAAGCTCTCGCAATACTTACTCTTTGTTGCTGACCACCGCTCATTTCGGAAGGTTTGTGGTAGAGTCTTTTTCCGAGTCCAACTTCCTTTAAAATTTTTTCTGCCATTTCAATTCTTTTTTTCTTAGGGACACCTTTAAAAGCGAGTCCGAGCCCAACATTTTCAACTGCTGAAAATGTCGGTATAAGATTGTAAGCCTGAAAAACAAAACCGACATTTAGTTGTCGGAACCTTGTTGCTTGTTCTTCAGTTAGATTTTCCATGTGAATGTTTCCTATTATAACTTCTCCGGATGTTGGTCTTTCAAGTCCGGCGCACATATTTAAAAGAGTTGATTTACCGCTGCCGGAAGGACCGACAAGACAAATACATTCACCCTTATAAATATCAAGACTGACGTGACGCAAAGCAACTATTTTTTCCTGTCCCATTTTATAGACTTTCGTTAAGTCCTTAAGTTCTATTAACGGTTGCAATCTATCACCTCCATGATTACATTATAGCAAATAGTAGTGTTTTAATCAATTATAATTGTGTGTTTTTTTATTACATTTGCGTGACCTTATTGTTAAGATTCGAAATGGGTATAAGTATAATGCTATGAAAAATGAAAAGAAGGGGATTAGATGAAAATAAAATTTAAAATGCCACACGAGGCAAAAAAAGTAGAAGTTGAATATAAGAATGGAGAATCCATCGTTGAAATAATAAAGAGAGAGTTTAAAAACTATAAAAGATTTTTAGGTGCGGTTGTGAACGCTGAACTAAAAAGTCTATGCTATAAACCCAAGGCAGACGATGAAATAGTTCTTTTGGACATTGAAAACTCTCTTGGTCTTAGAATTTATACAACAAGTCTTTCCATGATTTATGCTTATGCAATAAAAAGTCTATATCCAAACATGAACACAGTTATAGAGCATTATGTTGGAAGCACAATTTACACACAAAAAATTGGAGAAGAACCGTTTACTATTGAAGAAGTAAAAAGTATCGAAAAAAGGATGCGAGAAATAGTAAAAGAGAATATTGATATTAAAATGGAAAAATGGAATTCTGAAAAGGCCATTGATTATTATAGCAAAATCAAACGAGACGATGTTGTTAAACTTTTAGAAACAAGCAAAGCTATGGACGTAAATATGTACAGAATGGATAACTTTTTAGAAAAGTTTGAGGGCGTTTTAGTTACAAGTTCAGAATTTATTGAAAAATTCGAATTGTCATATTATTATCCTGGGCTTTTAATTCGCTTTCCATCTAGTGATAAAAATTTTGAGATTGATATAAATGAAGAGGAAGCAAAGCTTGCGAAAACATTTCAAGATCACACCAAGGATGCACATATTATTGGAGTAAATTATGTTGGAGAGTTGAATGATAAAATTTTGAGTGGGAAGAGCAGAGATTTGATTTTGGTTTCAGAGAGTTTTCTTGATATGAGAATAAGGGATATTGCAATAAAAATTGCTGAGGACTCTGCAAAGCGAGTTGTTCTTATAAGCGGACCTTCAAGCAGCGGAAAGACAACCTTTGCACAAAAACTTAAAATCGCACTTACAATGTATGGCCTTAATTCAATTGAAATTTCAACCGACGATTATTTTGTAGACAGAAAGATGACACCTAAAAATCCTGACGGCACATACGATTTTGAAACAATTGATGCTGTTGATATAGAATCGTTAAATAGAGATATTATTAAATTAATAGAGAGCGGAGAAACAGAAAAGAGAAGTTTTGATTTTATTGAAGGAAAACCGATTTTCACAGGGGAAAAGCATGAACTTGGAAGCAGTGGAATAATTATAATCGAAGGGATTCATGCTCTTAATCCGATTCTTTCAAAATATGTGCCGAACAGAAACAAGTTGAAACTATATCTTTCAGCATTAACCACAATGAATATTGATTCAATGAATAGGCTATCGACAACGGACGTTAGATTTTTAAGGCGTATGGTAAGAGATGTGCGAACAAGAGGACGTGATGTTTCAACATCACTAAACGAGTGGGAAAATGTAAGAAAGGGAGAAGATAAATATGTATTTCCATTTCAGGAAGAAGCGGATATAATGATAAACACAAGTCTTTTTTATGAAATTGCCGTTCTAAAAAAACATGCTATGGTACTTCTTGAGAAAGTTCCTGAGTCTGACAGAAATTATGTTCGTGCAAACAGATTGATGGATATGCTTAGATATTTCGTTTCAATTGAGGACGATGCAATGATTCCGAACACATCTCTTATAAGAGAATTTATTGGCGGAAGTATTTTTGAATAGAGAACAAAAAAACCACGATTTTGATATCGTGGTTTTTCATTTACTTGAAGCTTTCGCTTATATTATTTTTTATTTCATGCATATGCGAATTGAATTCGTTCAAATTATTGTTTAATTGATATATACGATCATAAATCGGATATTTCCAAATCTTGTCGCTTTCATCTCCATATTCCGAATTTATTGCATTTACAATATTTTCTTTGTCATTTACATAGAATGAAACTGCACCAATCGCAAAGAATAGAAGAGTTACAGCTGTGAAAATCAATAGAAATTTTTTCATTACTTATACCTCCTTAGGAATTTAGCTTGCCAACTAAATATTAATGCAACAAGTTTGAATAGCCATTTTAAAAGGAAAAAGGCAAATACGAAACATAAAATCGAAAGGCCTATAATTCCAAATGGCAGAGTCCATCTTGTAAGAGGATTCATCAATATGAGGTGACCGTTAACATAAGCGTTTCCGTATAGTAAAACGCCAAGAGCTACCAAAATAAATGTAATCGGTAGAACTGCGATACATACAATTCCTCCAAACATTGCAATGAATGTCGGAACTAAGAATAGATTTAAAAAGAAAAATAGGACTGCATACATTGCAATGACGCCGAGGCTTCTTTTTTCTTTGATAACTGTATCTCCAACTTCTTTGTATTCTCTAATTTTTTTAGGAGCAAAGGTGGAGACAATTGTATTTAGGTTTTCAATAGAACCTCTTACTTCATCATAAGATTTTCCAAAACGTTCGCCTTCTCTAAAGTATTCGTCATAAACACGTGTGATTTCGTTTGCAGCTGTATCTTTGACACCGGAGCTTTTTAGTGAAAGTTTTAAATCATCAAGAAATTTACTTTTCATTATTATTACCTCCTTTGTCTTCAACAAATCCGCTAGAAATTTTGTCATCTACTAGTTTTGTTTCCTTAATATTTTTACCGAAAGAGGCGTATTCAACTGAATTGTCATTATTTTTTAAAATGACATTGTTGTTTTTTATATCACTGTTATGTGTATAATATTTTTTCATGGTTTCAACTTGAGAAGAAAGCTCTTTTGAAAGTTCATTCATATATTTAATGCCATTTTCTGTAAGAATTAAATATTTTAAATCATTTTCAGTATTTTCTTCAATTATATTTTGACGCCTGAAATCAATAATAGTTTTTACGATTTTAGAAGTGGTAGGGCATAGCTCACGCAAATCCTGACATACAGTATAATAAGATATTTTTTCATCTTGTTTTTTATGAATGTCATTTAAAACTGCTGATTCCAATAACATTTCGTATGTTATCATAATTTCTCCTTTCTATGTCAAAAGACTGTCTATTTTTTCTCCGGTGGATAAACTGTTCGCACCTACATGATACTTTATACCCAAAATTAATCCAATACTAATAAGATTTGCAATTTGGAAAGTTCCGCCTGATGAAATTAATGGAAGCGGAATCCCGGTTACCGGCATAAGGCCCATTGTCATAGCGATATTTTCCCATATATGAATCAAAAACATTGTAAAAACACCAATGGATAAAACTTTGGCAAAATAATCTGATTGTTTTGAAATATGAAGAATTCTTGTGAGGAGCAAGAAATATAAAACTAGAAGCAAAGCTCCGCCTAAAAATCCGAGTTCTTCTCCAATCATTGGGAATATAAAGTCAGAGTGTTTGAGCATTAAAAAGTTCCCTTGATTTTGCACACCGTTATATAAACCGCGTCCTCTGAATTTGCCTGATGACAAACTTATTTTTCCTATATAAGCTTGCATTCCTGTGCCCAAAGTATCTCTTTCAGGTTCCAAAAAGTCAAAGATTCTTTCTCTTGCGTACTCATCCATATTAAACCAATGTACAGGAAGGTAAACGAGCACGGATCCTATTGCAATCAAAATGTATTTCCAATGAATACCACCGATAAAAAACATTACGGCAATTATTCCCATAAATACTACCGCTGTACCGAAGTCGGGTTGTTTTAATATAAAAGCTACAGGAATGAATGCAAGCACGAGAAGTTTTAAAAGTGTGAACGGTTCATTAAGTTTTTCTTTATTTTTATCCATAAATGCTGCAAGCGACACGATAAGTCCAACTTTTACAAACTCCGACGGTTGGAATTTAAAAGAATTAGTTCCGAGCCACGATCTTGAGCCGGAGTAGGTGATGCCGAAAAGCATTGTTGCAAGAAGAACACCAACACACACAATATAGATTGGCCATGCAAGTTTTTTTATTAAATCAGGTGGTGTTATTACAAGAATCGACATAACAATAAGCCCAAGTATGGTCGAAAGGCCTTGTGAACGCATGTAACTCGAGTGTTTTGCGGCACCATAGCTCATGGTGGTTGAATTTACCATAATTAGTCCGAACGCTAAAAGTGCAAGGACCACTAAAATCAAAAAATAATCTATTCTTTTGTAAGTTTTCTTTTTATCAAAAAACATAAAATCTCTCCCAACAAATATACATACATTATAACAGAAAAAAATTGAAATGGAAAATTTTTATATAAAATGATAAAATAAAAATATGGATAATAAATTTTTGAAACTTAAAGAAAATTTAAATTTGTTGGGCTTTGAAGAATTTGGTATAATTCCAACGGCGTGTTATATTCAACCGCATTTTATTCCATCAATGGTCGATTATTACAATGAAAATCAGATTAAAAATAATTTTGATATGAGTGCATTCAATTCTATTATAGTTTTACTTATGAACTATCGGCCAGAGAATTTAAAGAGTGGAAGAATGTCAATAGGTTCGAACGAAAAAGATTATCACATTGTGTTCAAGGAAAAGATTAGTGAGTTAGGCAATATGATGGACCTTGGAAATTTTTTAGGATATTCGGACACGGGCCCGCTTTTCGATCGAACGCTTGCACTGAAGGCAGGACTTGGTTTTATTGGGAAAAATGGGTGTTTAATAAATCCAAGAATTGGCAGTTTTTTCTTCATCGGCTATGTGTTAACAGATTTAAAATTTGAAAAGTTTATTCCATATAAGGATAGTGAGTTTAAAAATACACTTTGCGAACATTGCACTAGATGTATTGAGGCTTGTCCAACCTCAGCAATCGGTGAGGGGGAGTTTCGACCTATGAGGTGCCTTTCGCATCTTACACAAACGAAAAAACCGGACCCCGATCTTGAAGGAAAGATTAAAACATTTTACGGTTGTGATATATGTCAAAAAGTTTGTCCGTATAATTCAGATAAAGCAAGTGGTATGATTGAATTTTTATCGGGAGATGATATGAGCTATGAGGATTTATTTACACTTTCAAATAAGGAGTTTAAAAAGATTTATGGCGAGAAAGCATTTTTTTGGAGAGGTCGGTCAATTATAAAAAGAAATGCAATTATAAGGGCTCATAATTTGAAAGATGAATCAATTGTAAAATACTTAGAAGAGGAGCTCAAAAAAGATAATATTACAAAAGAATATATTTTAAAATATTTTTTGGATTTTATTAAATAAAAGATTTCTTTTGAAGTCTTTTATTTTTTTTATTATTGGGTATATATAATTTAGTTACAAAAAAATTTCAAAATATGTAACGCAATCATTCAAATATCTTTATTTTATAATTTGGATATGGTATAATGAAATTAATGAGAAAAATGTGATTTAAATTACATAATATAAATTTATATTCTAAAATGTTTTATAAATCAAATATATTATTTTTCTTAATAAAAGGAGGATTAACATGAAAGCATATACTGCGGATAACATCAGAAACATATCCCTTTTGGGGCACTCAAGCTCCGGTAAAACAACTTTTACCGAAGGAGCATTGTTTGCAACGGGCGTGACTTCAAGACAAGGAAGAGTTGAAGATAAAAATACAGTTTCCGACTTTGACAAGGAAGAAATGAGTAGAGGAGTTTCAATCGGCACTTCTGTAATTCCTGTTGAATACAACAACATCAAGTACAACATCTTGGACACACCGGGTTATTTCGACTTTATTGCTGAAATGTATGGAGCAAAAAGGGTTTCGGACGGTTCCGTAATTATTATCGACGCTCAAGCGGGTGTTGAAGTTGGAACTGAAAAGGCTTGGAACAACGTTGAAAAATACAATACACCGAGACTTATATTTTTAAATAAGATGGACAAGGAAAATGTTAAGTTTGAAAAGGTCTATCAACTTATAAAACAAAAACTTGGAGACAAAGTAATTCCATTTACAATTCCAATTGGAGATGGTGATGAATTTAAAGGTTGCTACGACGTTCTGGACAAAAAATACCACAAGTTCGACGGTCCTGACGGAGTTGTTGAAGACGCTCCGCAAGAATTGATTGACAAATGTCAAAAATACATCTCCGCTCTTAATGAAATTGTCGCAGAGAGCGATGAAGAGCTTATGGAAAAGTATTTCGCCGACGAACCGTTTACACAAGAAGAATTTATTAGAGGTATCAAATCTGCCGTTGCTTCAGGGGAACTTTGTCCTCTGTTTATTGGAGTTGCAACAAAGGGTATAGGCGTTAAGAGAATTTTAGACGCTGTTATGAGATATATCCCAAGTCCTAAGGATCACCCGATTCAAAAGGGTATTTGGGACGAACAAATTATTGAAAGAACAACTGACGTTAATGATAAGTTTTCAGCAGTTGTATTCAAGACAATTGTTGACCCGTTTGTTGGAAAGCTCTCATTATTTAAAGTTCTTTCCGGCAAAATTACAAAGAACACAGTTTTATATAACTCAGGAAAAGACAAGACCGAAAAAATGGGCGGACTGTTCTATCTAAGAGGTAAGACACAAATAGATACTGACGAAATTACAGCGGGCGATATTGGAGCTATGTCAAAACTTCAATATACTGAAACAGGTGATACGCTTTGTGACGAAGATAATCCTATTGTTTATGAACCACTAAGATATCCGAAGCCGACGTTATTTATGGCCGTATATCCAAAGAAACAAGGCGACGAAGATAAGATGGCTCAAAGTTTGTATAAACTCCATGATGAAGATCCGTCATTTGTTATTGAAAGGAACAGTGAAACAAAGGAACTTTTAATCGGCGGACAAGGAAACATGCAGCTTCAAGTTATTCAAGACAAGCTCTTAAATAGATTTGGAGTTGATGTAGAACTTAAAAATCCAAAGATTGCATACAGAGAAACAATTACAAAGGTTGCATCAGTTCAAGGTAAGCATAAAAAACAATCCGGTGGTGCAGGTCAATATGGAGATGTTTGGATTAGATTTGAACCGTGCGATGAAGACTTTATATTTGATGAAGAGGTTTTCGGAGGTGCAGTTCCTAAGAACTACTTCCCGGCTGTTGAAAAAGGCTTGAGAGAATCAATTGAACACGGAATTCTTGCAGGTTATCCTGTAGTTCATATGAAAGCTGTATTATATGATGGAAGTTACCATGACGTTGACTCAAACGAAGTTTCATTTAAAATCGCTGCACAACTTGCATTCAAAAAAGGTATGGAAGAAGCAGCACCGGTTTTATTGGAACCGATTGTAAAAGCGGAAATCTCGATTCCGGAAGAATACTTGGGGGATGTTATGGGTGACATGAATAAACGTCGTGGAAGAATTCTCGGAATGGAACAACAAAGAGACGGAAGCCAAAAGATTATTGCAGAAGCACCGCATGCTGAAATGTTCGAATACGCAATCGATTTAAGAGCAATGACTCAATCGAGAGGTTCATTTGAAATGGAATTCGTTCGCTATGAACAAGTTCCGCAAGAAATTGCAAAGAAAATCAAAGAAGCTAGTGAAAACAATTAAAAGGGATACAAAAAATATATAGATTATGTACAAAAAAACCGGGTTGATCATTCAATCCGGTTTTTGGTTGTTGTTTATTTGTTTCGAATAATTTAGTTTTAAAATAGATTTCTTGCTTTACGATTAAATTTTATGAAATTAAACGAAAAGCAAATATAACATTAAATAGTATATATGGCTTTATTTCCCGCTTTTTAGTTCATCTAAAAATCTGGAAATTTTAAATTCTTGATTAGCGTCATTTTTGTATGCATACATAAATAAATTTTCTTTAGCACGTGTCATGCCGACATAGAGAAGTCGTCTTTCTTCTTCGAGTTCGTTTTTAGTGATATGTTCGCCCGGAATCTCGCTGTTTAAAAGATCGAGAAGTATAACGGTGTCGAATTCGAGCCCTTTTGACGCATGCATGCTCATTAGTTTTATCTTACTTCTACTTTCTCTTAACGCCATATTCTTTATGTCTTCGAGGCGATTCAAAAATTCTTCGATATCATTGCATCCGTTTGAAATGATTCTTAGCGTTCTAAAATGCCTCATGTATCCTTCGAGGCCGCGGTTGTTTAAACGTTTGAAATGGTTTAGATAATCAAGATATCCACAGTGATTCAGCAATATGTCGAGACCATTTTTCGAAAAATTTTTGATAAGCGCACGTCTCGAATACTCGAGCTCCTCGATGAGTTCTTTTTTGTATGACGGCACATCGAAGTTGTTGTATATTTTTTCAAAATAAGTTTCGCCCAATGAATGCTTGATGGAATTTATTTCTTTTCTTGAAATATATCCCTTTAATTTGAAATATACATTTGAATAGCTTTCGATGTCGGAAGGGTTATTAAAGAATTTTAGAATATCAGTTATGTCTTTATATACAACTTGGTTGAAAAAGTCAATATTGTGGTCTTTTAGTTCAAATGAAATCATTTCTCGATCAAGTGCATCCATAAGCGCAACTGCTGAAAGATTGTTTCGATAAATCAATGCAACTTCGCCATTCGTGTCTTTTATGGTTTTTATAATATTACTGTATTGTGATTTCCGAGATTTCATTATCCTCACCTTTACAGTAGAGGATTTATCTTTATCTGCACAAATATTTTTTTTGTATCTTATATTGTTGTTTTTTATGAGTTTCGATGCAGAGTTTACGATCTCAAATCTCGAGCGATAATTTGTTTCGAGATAAATAATTTTTGCATTTTTAAATTCTTCGCCGAAGCGCATAAGCATTTCCGGATTCGCGCCGCGAAAACGATAAATACTTTGGTCGTCATCTGCAACTGCGAAAAGATTTTCCTTTGCAGTCAGTAGGCTTTTTATTATAGACCATTGAATTGTTGATGTGTCTTGAGCTTCGTCTAGGGAGATGTATTTGAATTTATTTTTGTAATAGTTTCTTATTTCGACATCTTCTTTTAAAAGCTTATCCGCAACAATCAAAAGGTCGTCGAAGTCATACAAATCATTCTTGTTTTTATAATTTTCGTAGTCGTTATAATATTCCTCGAAATTGTTTAATATCATTGAACGGTCTTCGGAAGATGTTGGAGAACCTAGAGTTTTCATATTGCTTATTGCACTCAAAAGATTTCGATATTCTTCTATTGTGAGTGGGATATTTTCAAGTCGCATTTTTGTATGGTTTAAAATATCAAATCTAAGACTCCCGAGTCGTCTGTCTTCAATCATTCGGAAGCGTTTGTTTTCTTTTTCACATTTGAGTGCGACAATATCATAACAAAGTGAGTGAATTGTTTTTATGTTTTGAACTTTTATGTCGTCGCCAAGTTCTTCAATTCTTCTTTTCATATCGTTTGCAGACGCACGTGTGAAAGTTAAGGCAAGAATTTGTGAAGGAAGAACGCTATGAACTTTAACGAGATTAATAATTCTCTGAATAAGTATCGTTGTTTTTCCGGCACCAGGAACAGCAAGCACGAGACATGGACCATCGACATGTTTAATTGCTTTTATTTGTGATTCCGAAAATTGCATAACCCTTCCTCCTTATGTAAAATGAACATTTATATTATACACGAAATTTTATTATATGTCTAAGATTTTGATTTTTGCTGTTTATTTTAAGATTGTTATGTTATAATTAATATATTGTATGTATTCTTTTTGGAGGTAGTATATGACTTTAAATGTTTTAAAGAAAAATCTTGGAATATACGGTGCTAACACGTATATTTTATATGATGACAAAAAAGAAGCTGTCGTTATAGATTGTGGGGGCGATGCCGATGAAGTTCAAAAATTGTTGAATGAACATGATTTAAAACCACTAGCTTTAATCCTTACACACGGACATTTCGACCACATTGCAGGCATGAACAATTTAAGAGAGATTACCGGTGCACCGATTTATGGATGCGAAAAGGAAAGGGACTTATTTGAAGATGCACAAAATAATTTATCGCAAACAACTCTTGTCGGTCCGATAACTTTAAAATGTGACCACTATTTTAATGACGGCGACGAACTTGAGTTTGGAGATATTAAATTAAAAGTTCTTGCAACTCCGGGACACACTGAAGGCTCTGTTTGTCTTTATAACGATGAAATGATATTTACAGGCGACACACTTTTTAATAGGAGTGTCGGTAGAAGTGATTTATATTCCGGCAATCAAGCACATCTTAATGAATCACTTAAAAAAATGCGAGATATGTTTGATGGAAAGCTTATTGTTTATCCGGGACATGGCCCTGAATCCACGATGAAATTTGAGGTCGAAAATAATCCATATATAACAGGTTTAGTATAATGATAGACATTAAATGCAACAACATCTCTACTCATAAAACATGGGAGGAAATGATAAAAGCATTTTTTGACTATATACCTTTCGAAGAATATGATGAAAATATCCTGTTTGAAATAACAAAAAATGATAATTCAATCAATTTAAAAATTTTCAAAGATAAGGAACTTTTTGGGGAAGGTACAACAGAAATATCTCCACTTGATGAAGTAAGGGCGACAAAAGTTCTTATTTATGAAGTTTTATCTCGAGTTTTAAAAAGAGATTTACCTTGGGGAACACTCACGGGTATTCGGCCGGTAAGTTTTTTCAATTGGACAAAAAAGCAATATGGAAATGAACTTGGGAGAGAAATTTTCTCTACAAAATATCATGTGCGCTCCGACAAAGTTGAATTATGCGAAGAAATTGAAAATATTGAGCATAAAACAATGACTAAGTATAAGGATAACCACTTGATTTATATTCATATTCCTTTTTGTGAAACCAGATGTAACTATTGCAGTTTTTCGGTTATGACAATGGACAAATTTGGAAAATGGATGGATAAATATTTCGAAACGCTTTTGAAAGAAATCGAAGAAGGTTACGATATTTTACCGCCTGAAAAAGCATGTAGCCTTTATATAGGTGGAGGAACACCGTCGACTCTTAGCATTGAGAAGACAAAGAAACTTTTGTCGGTCATAAATGAAAAGTTTAAAAATCTGGTTGAAATAACTTTTGAAGCGGGAAGGCCTGAGAGTATAACTAAAGAGCTTCTCGAAGTTTTACAGAGTGAAGGCGTTTCAAGAATTAGTATTAATCCACAGTCTATGCAACAAAAAACGCTCGACTCAATCGGTAGAAAGCACACCGTCGAGGATATATATGCTGCATTCGAGAGAGCAAAGAAATATGACATCGACGTAAATACGGATATGATAATAGGCTTTAAAGGTGAAGGCGTTCATGATGTGACGGACACACTTTCAAAACTTATTGCACTTGAACCGGAAAATATAACTGTGCATTCACTTGCACTTAAAACCGGCAGTCGAATTAAAAATCAGAACGTTGATTTTTCGTATGAAGAATTTATTGATAGAAGAAATATTTATGACATTCTAAGAAAAAATTCTTATAGACCATATTATTTATATAGACAAAAACGTCAAGTAGGTGAAGCTGAAAACATCGGTTTTTCAAAGGAAGGAAAGGAAAATATTTTTAATATTCTTTCGATGAATGACGAAAATCATGTTCTGGCTTTTGGAATGGGAGCAGTTTCAAAGTTTGTAGATAAAAATTTGGACTGCCACAGAGTTTTCGGATTTAGAGATGTCATTTATTATATAGAGCATTTAAATGAATTAAATGAAAATAAAAGAGAAATTGTAGAGAAATATTTGTAATATATGATTATAAGTATTATAATGTAGATTAGATTATTAAGGAGGATTTTTTATGAGAGGAATGGGAAGCTTAAGACGAAGCGTTATGTGCGGAGACTTAAGAAGTAAAGATATATCAAAAGAAGTTGTTGTAATGGGTTGGGTTCAAAGAAGCAGAAACCTTGGCTCACTTATTTTTACAGACGTGAGAGACTTGAAAGGCATTGTTCAAGTTGTTTTCAATGAAGAAAACAAAAATCTCTTTGAAAGTGCAGAGGAACTCAAAAATGAATATGTTGTTGCAGTAAAGGGAATTGTTCGTGAACGTTCAAGCAAAAACGAAGAACTTCCTACAGGGGAAATTGAAATTCTAGCAAGCGAATTACAAATTCTTGACGTTGCAAACACGCCACCAATCTATATTAAAGATGACGACAATGTAAAAGAAGAAGCAAGATTGAAATACAGATATCTCGATTTGAGAAAACCGAGAATGCAAAATATTTTGATGCAAAGATCAAAACTTATGCACATCATCAGAAACTTCTACTATGAACACGGTTTCCATGAATTTGAAACTCCAATCTTAGGAAAGAGCACACCGGAAGGCGCAAGAGACTATCTTGTACCGTCAAGAATTCACCCGGGTGAATTTTATGCACTTCCGCAAAGTCCGCAAATTTATAAACAACTTTTGATGGTTGCAGGCATGGACAGATATTTCCAAATTGCAAAATGTTTTAGAGACGAAGACTTGAGACAAAACAGACAACCTGAATTCACTCAAGTTGACGTTGAAATGAGTTTTGTTGACGTGGACGATGTTATTTCAATTCACGAACAATTGTTTAAACAATTGTTTAAAGAAATGGTAAACGTTGACATTGAACTTCCGATTATGAGAATGAAGTTTGATGATGCAATGGAAAATTACGGAGTAGACAAACCGGATTTAAGATTCGGAATGGAACTTAAAACTTTAAACGATTTGTTTAGAGACAGTGAATTTAATGTTTTCCAATCAACAATAAAAGACGGTGGAAGAATAAGAGCAATAAATGTTCCGGGTGGAGACGAACACATTTCGAAAAAAGGCATGAAGAAGCTCGAATCTTTTGTAAAAGATTTCAAAGCAAAGGGCCTTATCCACTTGAGATACGACGATGAAAAGTCAAGCTCAATCGATAAATTCATTACAGAAGAAGAAAAAGATAGAGTGTTTGAATTTATGGGTTCGAAAAAAGGTGATATTGTTTTAATTGTTTGTGACACATTCAAAATCACATGTGCAGCCCTTGGAAACTTGAGAAATAAACTCGCAGCAGATATGGGACTTTTAAAGAAAGGCGACTACAAACTTCTCTGGATTGTAGATTTCCCACTCTTTGAATATGACGAAGAATCAGGTAGATATGTTGCAGAACACCATCCGTTTACAAGTCCGAGATTTGAAGATGAAGATAAGATGCTCACTGAACCTGACAAATGTTATGCAAAGGCATACGATATTGTTATAAACGGAGAAGAAATGGGCGGCGGTTCAATAAGAATAAACAACTCCGACCTTCAAGACAAGATGTTTAAAGCAATCGGTTTTACTGAAGAAGAAGCTCAAAAACAATTCGGATTTATGATTGAAGCTCTTAGCTATGGAACACCACCGCACGGAGGACTCGCTCTTGGCCTCGACAGAATGGTTCAACTATTTACAGATACTCCGAACATCAGAGACGTTATTGCATTCCCTAAAACACAAAGTGCAACATGTATGATGACGGACGCTCCTTCAACCGTTTCGGATGCACAACTAGATGAAGTGCACCTCGACGTAAGAAAAACAGAATCTAATGAAGAAAACTAAGGATATAAGAACGCTTGCTCTGATTGGTGAAGAAGCATTCGAAAAACTTAACTCATGCCGAGTAACAATTATCGGTTTGGGCGGAGTTGGAGGAATTGCTTCAGAAATGCTTGTAAGAGCAGGCGTTTCTCATCTAAAACTAATAGACTTCGACGTGTTTGATGCGTCTAACAGAAATCGTCAATTGGGTGCACTAATAAGCACGGAAGGCAGAAAAAAGGTTGAAGTATTTAAGGAAAGATTTTTAGATATCGACGAGGACGCGGAGATAGAAACTATTTCAGAACCATTAACAAATGAGAATGTTGAAGAATTATTAAAGAATTCGGACTATATTATCGATATGTGCGACGATGTTGATGCGAAGTGTGCAATAATAAAATATTCCGTAGATAATAAAATTCCTTTTATATCAGCTATGGGTGCAGGAAATAGAACAGACATTTCAAAATTATTTATAAAAAAACTTTCGAAAACAAGTTATTGCCCACTTGCAAAAAAATTGAGACAAAATCTTCATAAGAGATATCAAGATAAAACTAAAGTTGCATATTATGAGGGCGAGACAGTATCGGTTGATAAAAACCTTGGATTTGTTGGCACAATAAGTTATTCTCCAAATTTTATGGGTATAAAAATAGTGTCGGAAGTTATTAATGACATTATTAAGAGGTGATTATATGGATTTACTTGGTATTATTTCCAAAATAGATGGAGATGAGGCCGAAGTTCAAATTAAAAGAGTTTCGGGTTGCGGAGGAAACTGCGAACATTGCGGTGGAAGCTGTGAGAGTGCTTTTCACGGTTTGAAAGTAAAAAACACAATTGATGCAAAGATTGGGGAGACTGTGAAAATTGAATTTAAAGAAAGCGAATCAATGAAAGCAAGTTTGATAATTTATCTGATTCCGCTTGCCGGATTTTTGCTTGGTCTTCTCGGAGCTTTTTTAATGAATATGAGCGAGATGAACGCGCTTTTGGCTGCGGTTGTCGGGCTTCTTATCGGTTTTTTTATAATTCATTTGGGCGATAAAAAATATAAGAAAAATAATATACTTGCGACGATTAAAAAATTTAATTAATTAAACATTTAAATCAGGTTGTATAAACCGGACTTTGGTGTTATAATTAGAGGTAGGGTTATAGGATTTTCTTATAACTGAAGCAAAAAGGAGGTATTATTTTGGATTTTACAAACCTAAAAAACTCAGATCCGGACATTTATAATGTCGTCATGGAAGAAAAGGAACGTCAACAATCACATATCGAACTTATTGCAAGTGAAAACTTCGTTACAGAAGCCGTAATGGAAGCAATGGGAAGCTATCTAACAAATAAGTACGCTGAAGGATATCCTGGAAAGAGATATTATGGCGGCTGTTCAGTCGTAGACGTGGCTGAAAATATCGCAAGAGATAGACTTTGTAAATTGTTCGGTGCTGATCACGCAAACGTTCAACCGCACTCAGGTGCAAATGCAAATATCGGAGTATATTTCTCATTCTTAAAACCTGGAGACAAAGTTTTGGGTATGAATTTATCAGAAGGCGGACACTTGACTCACGGTTCATCTGTAAACATTTCAGGAACATATTTTGATTTCGCAGCTTATGGTGTAAGCAAAGAAACTGAAACAATTGATTATGATGAAGTCATGGCAATTGCAAAGAAAGAACAACCAAAGCTTATCGTTGCAGGTGCAAGTGCATATCCAAGAATTATTGATTTCAAAAAATTCAGAGAAATTGCTGATGCTTGTGGAGCAAGACTCATGGTTGACATGGCTCACATCGCAGGACTTGTTGCAACCGGTCTTCACCCATCACCGGTTCCATACGCAGATTATGTAACAACTACAACACATAAGACACTTCGCGGACCAAGAGGTGGAGCTATTCTTACAAAAGAAGAATACGCAAAAGCTATAGACAAGGCAATCTTCCCAGGAACACAAGGCGGACCTTTGATGCATGTTATCGCAGCTAAAGCTGTTGCATTCGGCGAAGCATTGAAACCTGAATTCAAAACATATCAAGAACAAATTTTAAAGAACGCACAAGTTCTTGCAAATACACTTCTTGAAAGAGGTTTCCGTTTAGTTTCAGGCGGTACAGATAACCACTTGATCTTAGTTGATGTTAAATCAAAAGGATTCACAGGTAAAGAAGCTGAAAAGATGCTTGATGAAGTTGGAATCACTGCAAATAAAAACACTATTCCAAACGAAACGGAATCTCCATTTGTTACAAGCGGTATCCGTTTAGGAACTCCTGCAATGACAACAAGAGGATTCAAGGAAGAAGATATGAAAGAAGTTGGAAACATTATCGCTGACACACTCGTTGAAGGTCATGATGTTGACAAGTTGAAAGCAAGAGTTAAAGCTCTTTGCGACGCACACGTTTTATATAAATAATAAAAAATTTGGGGATTATATCCCCATTTTTTTGTACATAGATACTTAAAGACGTTTATATTTGAGATAGTTTATGATATAATAAAAGTGGAGGAGTTTATATGCGAGATAAAATAGTTACTTTAGTTGGACGACCGAATGTCGGCAAATCCACTTTATTTAATAGAATTACAAATAATCGTTCCTCAATAACCGAGGACACTCCTGGCGTTACGAGAGATAGATTATATGCAAGGGCAGAATGGCTCGGAAAACCATTTCTTCTTGTAGATACCGGCGGACTTGATCCGCAAAGTGACGACGACTTTATGCCGGAGATTATTGAACAAGCGGAAGTGGCTATTGAGTCTTCAGTAGCTGTTATTTTCATTGTCGATGGTGTATCAGGGCTCACATCGACTGATAAAACAATACTTTCAATGCTTAGAAGAATGAATTCGAATATTGTTTTGGCGATAAATAAATTTGATAGCAAAGAATCACAAGATAATTTCTATGATTTTTATGAACTTGGTATAAATGAAATGGTTCAAATTTCAGCTGAACATGGAACCGGTGTCGGAGATTTGCTTGATGAAGTTTTTAAATTTTTCCCACAAGACGAAGAAATCGAAGAAAATCCGGATGAAATAAAAGTTGCACTTATAGGTAAACCAAATGTTGGAAAGAGTTCACTTCTAAACAATATTTTGGGTGAAAAAAGAGCGATAGTTACAAATATTCCTGGAACAACTAGGGATTCAATCGACACATTTGTTGAAATAGGGGGCAGAGATTTCAGACTCATAGACACAGCGGGACTTCGAAAAAAATCAAAAATTACGGAAGCTGTTGAAAGATTTTCTGCTATAAGAACACTTTCCGCAATTGATGAAAGCGATATATGTGTACTTGTAATTGATGCTGTTGAAGGACCTACGGAACAGGATACAAAAGTTATGGGATACGCTTTTGAGAATAGAAAAGGCGTGGTTATTGCTATAAACAAATGGGATCTTGTTGAAAAGGACAGCTTTACTCAAAGGGACTATGTAAAGGAAATAAGAAATAAGATACAATATGTGCCATTTGCACCGATTGTGTTTATCTCTGCTAAGACCGGTCAAAGGGTAGACACTCTTATAGATACAGTTGTAAAGGTTTATGACAACTACAACAAGAGAATTCCTACGGGAGTACTGAACAAGATTGTTTCAGACGCAATACTTCTTAATGTAACTCCACAGGACAAGGGTAGAAGACTCAAAATTTATTATGGTTCACAAGTTAGTGCTGCACCACCGGTTGTAATTTTTTATGTTAATGATACGAAACTTACTCACTTTTCGTACACGAGATATTTGGAAAATTCCATAAGAAAAAATTATGATTTTGAGGGAGTACCTATTTCGATAGTTTATAAAAACAGGGGAGAATAATGAATTATCTTTATTATCTTCTTGCATATATCATTGGCAGCATCAGCTTTTCTTATCTTTTAGTTAAGATTTTTAAAAATGAGGATGTAAGAAATAAGGGAAGTAAAAATGCCGGAGGAACAAATGTCATAAGGATTTATGGATGGAAACTTGGACTTCCGGTTGCAATTTTGGATATTTTTAAAGGTGTATTTGTAACATTTATTTTTAAGAAATACGATTTGGGATATCCGGTTGTAGCACTATTTTTTGCTGTGCTTGGACATTGCTATCCGATTTTTATGAAATTCAAAGGCGGCAAGGGAATTGCAACAACGGCAGGAGGTTTTATATTTTTATTTATAAACATTTTTCCGTTTGGATTGGCTGTTTTTGCCGGACTTGCGGTTCTTACAGGATATGTATCAGTTGCAAGTATATTTATGGTTTTCACAAGTGGGATCTTGATAATTTACACTTATGCTTTAGATAAGATAGAGATTGTTGCGATTGCAGGGATTATTCTTCTTGCAATAATAAGACACAACTCAAATATAAAAAGATTAATCCGAAGAGAGGAAAATCAATTTCGGATTGGAGGGAAATAATGAAAACGTGTATAGTTGGCGGAGGGAGTTGGGGTATTGCTCTTGCAAGTGTACTCTCAACTAATGGCCGAGATGTCACACTTTATATGAGAAGCTCAGAACAAAAAGAATATATTTTAAAAAATAAAAGAAGTCCAAAATATTTGAAGGATTTTATTTTTCCAGATAATATTAATCTTACAGATGATTTAAGATCGCTAGATGGATGTGATCTTGCGGTTATAGCAACTCCTTTTCAGAAAATGGAGGAGATTTTAATTGAGATAAAACCTCATTTATCACAAAAAACAATAATTTTAAATGTTTCAAAAGGACTTAATATTGAAAACTGTGAAACGGGAGAATATTTTGCAAATAAAATCTGTCCGGATAATAAGTATGCAGTTTTGAGTGGACCGTCACACGCTGAAGAAGTTTCAAAAAAAATGATTACAACTGTAGTTATATGCTCAAAAGATATTGAAGTTGCAAAGAGTCTTCAAGATTTATTTATGAATGAATATTTCAGAGTTTATATTCATACCGATGTTTCGGGAGTTGAAGTTGCGGGTGCATTAAAAAATGTAATTGCGATAGGTTCCGGTATATTAAAGGGTATAAATGAAGGGGATAATGCAAGAGCAGCTTTAATTACAAGAGGGCTTTTTGAAATTGCACGACTCGGTAAAAAGTTGAACTGCAATATGATGACATTTATGGGTCTTGCAGGCATGGGCGACCTCATAGTTACAGCGACTTCAGTGCACTCAAGAAACTTCAGAGCTGGAGTTTTAATTGGAAAAGGTGTTCCGGTTGAAAGGCTTGAAGACGAAGTTGGAGAAACAGTTGAAGGTCTTAAGACTGTAAAGGCTGCACATATTCTTTCCCAAAAATATAACATCGAGATGCCTATAACGGAAGCTATATATAAGGGTATTTATGAAAATAAAGATCCACATAAAGCGATACTCGAACTTATGACAAGAAGTAAGAAACACGAATTTTTAGAGGAGATGGTATTATAGTGAGCGAAAAAACGGTGGATAAAAAAAGCAGATTCACAAGTTGGATTGTAATATTTTCGCTTATTTACATTATATTTCTTGAAATTGTTGTTAAACCAAAAATAATGGCTGTTGGCGGAAAATTTGTCACACCTGTTGAAACAACTTATTATGATGGCATAGAAACGGAGTTTGTACTTTTGAAAGATGAAACGCCTTTCAACGCCGCCAGCGTAAATGAACCTATGCATTATGATGAAGGCACGCGTCTTGGATTTGGTGAAATAAAAGCGGGAAAAACAACTTCAAATGAATATGCACTACTCTCAAAAAGACTACAAGATATAAATGATAGAATATCAATTTATAAAAATCAAATTAACGACATAGACAAAGAATTAAGACGCTCGATTATAAATGGGAATTACAGTCTAGCGGTTGATCTTGTCGGAAGTTTCTCATATCAAAATAATGAGAGTGTGGGGCAAATAAATGTTGAGGACCTTGAAAAGGAAAAAGCGAATATAACAAATCAAATAAATCACATGGCGGGCGAAATTATTTGGAATCCGCCGGGAATTATAAGTTATACGTTGGACGGTTTTGAGGATTTGAAAAATGAAAGTTTGTACTTAACTTCAAGGGATGAGTTCAAATCTATATTAAATAGACCGGTTGTGAAGAGTTATTCAAGAGACTTTAAAATCATTGATAATTTTAAAGCTACGGCAATGTTTTACGCTCCGAATAACGGAAGACTTAAAGAACTCGATGGCAAGTATGTTACTTACAGCATCGACAACTTTAATACATTTGGAAAAGGCATCGCATTGGTGCCGGCTGATTATGACAAAGAGGGCGTTGCCGGTATTTTTATAAACAGTCACATCGAAGACATATATCAAATGAGAAAAGGTAAGATTAATGTTATTTTTGATTCTGTCAAAGCTTTAATTATTCCAACCGGAAGTCTAATAAAAAAAGATGGCGTCGTTGGAGTTTTAGCAAGAGATGTAAATGGTATAATTCAGTTTAGGCCGGTCAAACTTTTAAAACGAGAAGCGGAAAAAAGTTATGTTTCCCAAGGGAATGAAAAGGGAATGATAAATGTAAACGGTGAGGATGTACTCACTTTACAATATTATGAAGACGTCGTTTTGAGGCCTGACCCTGACATGATCGGTCAAATTTTTATAAGAAATGAATTTAAATAGTGCTTTGGAGGTGGTTATTTGACAATAAAAGACAATGTTAACGAAGTTAGAGAAAACATAGCAAAAGCCGCTTTGAGAGCCGGGAGAAATCCCGAGGATGTAACCCTTTGCGCAGTAAGTAAATATATTGATGTACCAAGGATTAAAGAAGCGCTGGAAGCAGGCGTAACTGTTCTTGGAGAAAACAAGGTACAGGAACTTGTTGAAAAGCTTCCGCAATTTTGTGAAGATGTAAATTTTCATATGATTGGACAATTGCAAACAAATAAAGTAAAATATATAATAGACAAAGTTAAACTTATTCATTCGCTTGACAGGATGAGTTTGTTAAAAACTTTGGACAAGGAAGCGAAGAAAAAGAATATAATTTCAGATACATTAATTCAAGTGAATTTGACCTCGGACCCGAATCGTGGCGGTGTCTCTGTTGAAGAATTGCCTAAGTTTGTCGAAGAAGTTGGGAAATATTCATCTATAAGAGTTAGAGGTTTAATGTGCGTTGCACAGAATGTAGATGATGAAAAAATAATTCGTGAAGATTTTAAACGAATGAGACTAGAATTTGAGCGTTTAAAGTTGTATAATATATATAATGTTTCTGGCGAGATTCTTTCTATGGGTATGAGTCATGATTATGAAATAGCTGTAGAAGAAGGTGCTACACTTGTTAGAGTGGGTACCAGAATTTTTGGAAAGAGATAAGGAGGAACTATGAGCATTTTAGATAAGATGAAGAATTTAATCATCGCTCCGGATACGGATGAAGAATACGAAGAAGAATATGTAGAAGCTGAAAAACCTGTTGTTGAAAAGAAAGTTTTTACAACAACACAAACACCGGCTACAAGACCAAGTGTGACAACTCAAAGAGCTGCTGTTTCAACAAGAACAGGGGCACTACCTTTTAAGATTCAAATTCAAGACCCACTCAAATATGACGATGCACCAAAGATTATCGATAAATTGATTTTAAATGATGCAGTTGTGGTTAATTTTGAGCACTTAGAACCTGAACTAAAAAGACAAGTTTTTGATTTTATCAATGGCGGAATTTATGCAATCGAAGGCAGAATTCAAAAAGTTACACAAGACATTTTTATTCTTGCACCAAAGGATGTAGCTATTGAAGGTATAAAAGAAGAAATTCTTGAAAGTGGCTTGTATTCTTGGTAGAAGAGTTATCCTTTCTAAACAAGGAAGAAGTGTCTTTTTATAAGATGCTCGAGGAAAAGGTTCTTATATCAAATCGAAGAAATTCATATGAAGAGACAGATTTTTTAGATCCATTTTGGCAAAAGATGTTGATTTCTATTGCCAACAAATATGATGGGGTGTCTGTTTCTTTTTTCGGTGCTTTCAATAATGCGGAAAGATGTGTAGGTGTTATTTATAACGACTATTTGCCGGTGCCAATAGAAGACGAGTACATGAGCGTGCTTGCTTTTGATTCTAAGTTTGACGATGTCAAGCACAAAGATGTATTGGGGAAGCTTATGAGCATGGGCATTGAAAGAGAAACGGTTGGAGATATTATATTTTATAAAGATGCTTGCTTTTTTAGTGTGAAGAAGTCCGTTGAATCATTTTTGTTATCTCAGTTTCAAGATATAAGGAGACACAGCGTGAGCCTTTATAGCGTTGACGGCGAAGGACTAAAGGTTGTTGAATCTGAAAAAACGACAGAGGTTATTATCGCTGCATCTTTACGTGCGGATTTACTTGTTGCAAAAATTTATAATATTAAAAGAAATATAGCTACATCTATGATATCAAAAGGTTTGATGAAGCTTGACTATAGAGTTTTTACAAGAGGGGACAGGCAAATCGAACTTCCGGCTCTTATTTCTCTTCGCGGATATGGCAGAGTTTATGTCGATGAAGTAGTTGGGAGGACAGGAAGTGACAACTTGAAAGTTAAATTACGTCGGGAGGTTTACAGTTGATATACTTATTTGTTATTTTATTTGTATTATTGGATCAGGTTACTAAATTTGCGGCATCCAAGTATTTAATTCATAATTCAATAAAAATTTTTGACTGGTTTAAACTAGATTATGTTGAAAATAGAGGAGCGGCATTTGGATTTCTCGATGGGAAACAAACATTTTTTATTGTTGTAACTGTTTTTGTTCTAGTATTTTTAGCATTTTTTATTTACAAACACTATTCTTCTCTTTCTACGCTTGAAGTTTGGGCATCTATTCTTTTGTTTTCAGGAGCGATTGGAAACCTCATTGACAGAGTTGTTCAAGGCTATGTTATTGATTTTATCTCAGTTAGAATTTTTAATGTGTATGATTTTCCGGTTTTCAATTTTGCAGATATTTATGTAACATTTGCAGTTATTGTTTATTTATTAAGTGCTATAAGTCATGAGAGAAGTTAGTTTTACCTATTTGCAAAATGATGAAAACAGGGTTGACAAATATTTTGATTTATTTGGATTTGACTCGCGTTCTGAATTTCAGTCTATTATAAAAGACGGAAATTTTTTTGTTAATGGGAAAAAAGAAAAACAAAATTATAAGTTTAGAGAAAATGATATTGTTAAAATTATTTTTCCCGAAGAGATAAAACAAAGCACTGAAGGAATTGATGTTCCGATTCTTTTTGAAAATGAAAATATTATTGTTTTAAATAAACCACCTTTTATCGCTGTTCACGGTGCTAAAAGTTATTCCGGCCCGACGCTTGTCGATTGGCTCTTGGATCGAGGTTATAAACTTAGTGACGGGGAAGATGATACAAGGCCGGGTGTCGTTCATAGACTCGATGCGGACACAAGCGGAATTATAATTTTTGCAAAAAAAAATGAATCACATTCGATATTAAAAAAAGATTTTCAGGAAAAGAATGTGTCGAAACATTATTTTGCTATTTCAAACGGAGTTTCAAAGAGTGATGAGTTTACTATTGATAAGCCGATTGCAAGAAGCAAAAATCCGGTAAAGATGGGAATTGTTAAAGGTGGAAGAAGGGCAGTTTCAATTGTAAAGAAATTGGATGGGAATGATTTTTTTACACTGTTTGATGTGAAAATTATCACCGGAAGAACTCATCAAATTCGCGTTCACCTCGCTTCGGAAAATCTTCCGATTTTAGGGGATAAAGTTTACGGAATGAAACGTGAAAGAATTAATGTTTCAAGACAAATGCTTCACGCACATTCGATTGAATTTTTTGAGCCGTTAACTCGAGAAAAAATAAAAATTGAAGCACCTATTTTTGATGATATGAAAGAAGCATTAAAAAAAGCCGATTTATCTATCGATAAAACGACTTATATATAATTATAATTTAATTGGCTCGACAGTAATTGTTTTGAAGTCCTTGTATGTTACAAGTCCCGGTTTTGCACCGGGTATTTTTTTTACGTTTTTTACTTCAGTATAGTCGATATCAGATTTTATTGTTTTCCCTGAAAGAGCTGCGGCAAGGGAAGCACAATAAACAATATCTTCTTCGGTAACTGTTTCATTCGCAGACGACAAAATCACATGTGTGCCGGGTTCATTTCTAAGATGGAACCAAAGGTCACTTTTGTGTGCAAGTTTGTTTGTTAATTCATCGTTTTGAATATTGTTTCGTCCTGCACGAACAACAAGTCCACTCGGGGATTTAAATTCTCTGAATTTAAGTTTAGGCTCACGTATCTTTTTCTTACTTTTAACTTTGAAATATCCGCCGTCAATAAGTTCTTTTCTAATTGCACTTATTTCGTCGATGGTTTCAGTTTGTCTCAAATTTAAAAGTACGCTGTTTAAATAGTAAATCTCATTTTTTATGTGGGGTATACGCTTTTTTAAAACTTCTTCTGTGTTTTTTAGTTTGGTATACTTATTATACATCTTATCCACATTTTGTTTCGGAGAAAGTGTTTCGTCAATATTAAGAGTAATCTCGGCATTGTCTTCACTATAAAAATTATTAACGATGATTTTTTTATCACCTTTTTTTATTTTGTAGATATTCGCTGCAAGAAGATCAGCCTTTAACTTTATCGACTCACGGTCGCTTGCTTTCAACATATCTTTTTGATTGTTTGCCAGTGCTCTTTCAAGACTTTCAACTTTATTTTTTATCTTCTTCTCGAGTTCGTGAATTCTTGAAGCTTGAAGTTTGAGAAATGCACGATTTTCGTAGAAAAATTTAACTGCATTATTCATCGAGTCAAATATCTTTTTATCGTGTGGACGCGGAGTGTCGAACGGTAAAATTCTAAATGGCTTGTCGTCTTTTAGAAGCACAGTTGGAGTAAAATCATTATTTAAAATTCTATTTTTAATCACAATTATTTCATCGACGACTCTATTTTTGTCGGTGTCATCTAAGCTTGAATAATTTATATTTTCATCAAGATTTAATTTGAATAAAATGTCCAGCACAATATCCGGACTAAAACCTTCAAAATATCTATAGAGCGACTTTGAAAGTGGTTGAAGAGCATTTTCTTCAAGCACTTTTTTTATATCCTCAAAATCCATTTTTAAAATATTTTTCTTGTCGCTCACCGGAAGAGTGTATTCTTCTTTTGGAAGGACAAGGCGAACGCTGCTCATGTCGGGATAAACTCTTATAAGTGCATCCAAAATATTTCCGCTTTTTGTTTCATACAAAATCAAATTTGAATATTTTCCCATAATTTCAAAATTAAGGGATACTTTATCCAAATCAAAAACGTCGCCAGCGGTATCAAAATCAATTGAGATGACTCTGTCGAGACCGATTTGCCTTATGCCCGAAATCTTTCCGTTGGTTAAATATTTTCTAAGAAGCATCGTAAACATTGGAGGTTCTTTCGGATTGTCAAATTTATTTTTTGTCAGATAAAAAGCAGGGTTATCTGCAGAAAAACAAAAATATAAGGACATATTTTCACCTTTGTTTCTAAGATATATTATTATATCTCTGTTTTCTTGATAAATTTTATCTATACGTGCATTCAAAAGCTTTTCCTGCATTTCATTTTTTAAAGCATATAGTGATACGCCGTTCATGCTCATAAAAATCACCTCGTTGTATATTATATAAGATTTTAGTTTTTACATCAAATATTAAGAAAAATTAATATTTCGTTGAATAACTAACGGCTATCCTATATAATATAAGTAGAATGAAAATAAACAAAGGAGTTATTATGAAAAGGTGGTGGAATGTGATGTCAAAAGGTTTTTTATTAGTTATATCAGGGCCATCCGGAGTTGGCAAAGGAACAGTTTGTGATGAATTGTTGAAAGAAGTTAATGACGTTGTTATGTCGGTTTCTGCAACTACACGCGATATGCGTCCGGGCGAAGTTGACGGCGAATCTTATTTCTTCGTTGACGACGAAAGATTCGAGGAAATGGTTGAGAACGAAGAGTTTTTAGAACATGCGAATGTACATGCACACAAGTATGGTACCCCAAAAAAATTTGTATTTGATAAAATCAAAGACGGAGAGGTTGTCATTCTTGAAATAGATGTTCAAGGTGCACTTCAGGTCAAGAAAGTTTATGATGAAGCAGTATTTATTATGCTTCTTCCGCCGAGCATGGTCGAACTAAAAAATAGAATTGTCGGCAGAAAAACGGAAACAGAAGAAGCAATAAATCTTCGAATGAACAATGCTTTTAAAGAACTCGATTTTGTTACTGACTACGATTATTTCGTTGTTAATGACACGGTTCATGAGGCGGTTCAAAATATAAAGTCAATTATTGATGCAGAAAAACATAGAGTAAAGAGATTTAAATATATTAAAGAGAAAGTGTTAGGTGAAAAAGATGTATAATCCATCGACAAAAGTTATAGGTGAAAATGAAAGCCGCTATACACTCGTTATGGTGGTGGCAAAGAGAGCACGCCAATTGGTTGCAGGTTCTCCAAAAAAAGTGGAAACGGATTTAACAAATCCGATTTCAATTGCGCTTGAAGAAATGAAGGAAGGCAAGATTAGTTTCGAGGAGAGTAAATAATGTTTGAGGGCAAGAGGGTCGTTCTTGCTGTTACAGGCGGCATTGCGGCATACAAATCAATTTATCTTGCAAGTTTACTCAGAAAAAAAGGTGCGATTGTCGAAACCATTTTAACTGAGGCCGCACAAAAATTCGTCACGCCTGTTTCCTTTAACGGAGTTACGGGGCACGGAGTTTACTCGGACGGTTTTCAAAATATAAATGACGAAATTCCGCATATTTATCTTTCGAAAGCGGATATGATTATTGTTGCTCCTGCTTCAAAAAATGAAATTGCAAAGCTTGCATGCGGTATGGCGGACAATCTTTTGACGAGCACGATAAGCGCGACGAAAAGTCCGGTTTTTATTGTGCCTGCAATGAATACAAACATGTATTTGAATCCGATTAATCAAGAAAATCTTAAAAAGCTTAAAGAAATCGGATATATTATTATTGAACCGGTTAGCGGAAATCTTGCTTGCGGCGATGTCGGAATCGGAAAGATGAGAGAGCCTGATGAGATTTATAATTTCATTTCGGATTATTTTAAAAACGCTGAAGACGATTTTTATCGCGGTATGAATGTTATTGTGACCGGAGGACCAACAATTTCGAAACTCGACCCGGTAAGGATTTTTACAAATCAGTCGAGCGGAAAGATGGGCGAAAGAATATGTGAAAGTCTCATAAAGAGAGGTGCAAACGTCACATATATAAGTTATAAAAAGCCGGCGAACGAAAGAATAAATCATATAAAAATCGAAACTACAGAGGATATGCTCGAGGAAATAAAAAAGAGAATGAGCGAAAATAAACTCCTTATCATGAGTGCAGCACCGCTTGATTACGAATTCGAATCATATCACGATGAAAAGATTAAAAAAGGCGAGGCGCTAACTTTTAAAATGAAGAGAACGCCGGACATCTTAAAGACTATAAAGCCGTACAAAGGGGATTTAAAGGTGATCGGTTTTGCAGCTGAGAGCGAAAATGCGTATGAATATGGATTGGAAAAGCTCAAAAATAAGGGAATGGATATGATTTTTATAAACAACATTTTGAAGGACAATGTTTTCGGCTCGGAAGAAAATAACGGCATCATGATTTCGAAGAACGGCGAAGAAAAGAAAGTTCCTCGAATGGATAAAAGTCTCATCGCAGATGCAATTCTCGATTTTTTTAAGGAGCAAAATTAATGTATATCAGTGTAGTTGTAAATAAAAGCAACGATGCACTTGATAAGTCTTTCAGTTACACAGTTCCGAAAAATCTTGAGAGCGAAATAAAAAAATATAAGCGTGTAATTGTTCCATTTGGAAGGGGCAACAAACCGCTCACCGCAATAATAACTGAGGTTTTTGACAAAGAGCCGGAATTTGATTTTAAATTGAAGGACATCATCTCGGTTGTCGACGACAAGCCGTTTATAAATGATGACGATGCAGATGTCGCCGGTTATATTTCGAAAATAACAGGAGCAAATTTTGTGGATTCTCTGAAACTTTTTTTCCCGCCGGTGAGTTTTGATTCGATTCTGACGGGATATAAAAAGAACACAGAATTTGATGATTCGGGTATTTTCTCAAATGATTTTTTAATCGACGAGGAAAAAATCCGAGAAAACAGAGAAAAGCTTTTGAAGTGGGAAGACGATGGGCTTATAAGACAGTTTTTTAAATTGAAAAATGAGCCGAAGATTAAAACGGAAAAAGTTTTGGTTTCAACCGGAAATATTTCGGATGATTTGACTGAAAGACAGAAAGAAATTTTTAAAGAAATTCAAAAGAAAAAATACACTAAAGCTCAATTAAAATCTACTTTTGGTGTGAGCGACAGCGTTATTAATCAATTACTAAAAAAGAATCTGGTAAAAGTAGTGGAAGTAGAAGTCGGAGATTTAGAAGATGAGAGTGAATCTTATCTCAAAATTTCTCTAAATGCTGATCAGCAAAGAGTTTATGACGGCATTTTAAATGAATATAGAAATAAAAAACAAAACAATTTTTTACTTCGTGGAATTACGGGCTCAGGTAAAACAGAAATCTATCTTCAATTGGTTGAAGAGGTTTTAAAGGAAGGGAAAAATGCAATTATTCTCGTTCCGGAAATAGGGCTAACACCTCAAACGGTGAGAAGATTTAAAGGGCGTTTCAAAGAAGATATAGCAATAATCCATTCGAGGCTAAATAAAACTGAGAGGTTCAGAGAATGGATGAAAATAAAGAACCAGGAAGTTCGAATAGTCGTCGGTGCGAGAAGTGCGGTTTTTAGTCCGCTAAAAAATATCGGTATAATAATAATCGATGAAGAGCACGACAGCTCATACGTCTCGGGGAAAACTCCGAGATACAAGACGGTTGATGTTGCGAGATATAGAGTAAAAAAAGACGACGGAATACTTCTTCTTGGAAGTGCAACTCCGTCAATCACGACATATTTCGAGTCGAGTAAAGGACTTTTCAGTCTTTACGAACTCGACAAGAGAGCGAACGGTAGGCCGGTTCCTGAAATAGAGGTTGCGGATATGCGTGAAGAGTTAAACGAAGGGAACACTTCGATTTTCAGCTTAAAACTTTACGAAGCAATATTGGACAATCTCGAGAAAAAAGAACAAGTTATACTTTTCTTAAACAGACGTGGATTTTTCGGCTCGGTTTCTTGCAGAAGCTGCGGTGAAAGCATTAAATGTGAACATTGCGACGTTTCTATGACATATCACAAGCGAGAAAATCTTTTGATTTGCCACTATTGCGGTCGCACGAAAAGATATCCTGAAAGTTGTCCGGTTTGCGGTTCGAAGAAAATCAAGGAGTTTGGAATCGGTACAGAACAAGTCGAGGATATTACGAGAAAAACTTTTCCTAATGCACGAGTACAAAGAATGGACAGAGACACGACTGCAAGAAAAAATGCACACTCGAATATTTATAACGAAATGAACGACGGTAAGATTGACATATTGATCGGCACACAAATGATTGCAAAGGGGCTCGACTTTAAAAACGTGACACTCGTCGGCATTTTGGCGGCAGATATGACACTTAGAATTCAAGACTACAGAGCGCCCGAATGGACATACAGCCTTATAAGACAGGTCGCAGGTAGATCCGGGAGAGGTGACAAAGACGGCAGAGTAATTCTTCAGACTTACCAACCGGACCACTATGCGATTGATTACAGCGTGAAGTCATCGTATACCGATTTTTATAGAAAAGAAATACTGATAAGAGATGAATTTAAGTATCCGCCATTTTATAATATAATTGTTCTGAAAAACGAAGGGGCGGACAATAATAAGACATATAATGATTTAAAAGATATTTATGATAAGGTTTATCTGGAGCTCCAAAGAGTGAGGATTGATGCGGTTGTGCTGCATCCAAATCCTTGTCCGATTTCAAAAATTAACGGAGTTTACAGATGGCAGTTTATGGTGAAGGTGAGACCGGAACTTTTAAACAACATGATTGATTATATAAACAGTTTGGAATTAGGGGATATAACAGTAAATGTGGACCCTATAAATATGATGTAAGGAGATTTTATGGCAATAAGAAAAATAAGAATTGATGGTGACCCGATTCTTCGCAAAATATCAAAGCCGGTAAAGGAGCTCAACGATAAAATTTATGAGCTAATAGACGACATGGTGGAGACTATGTTTCACGAGCAAGGCGTTGGAATTGCAGCAGTTCAAGTTGGAGTTTTAAGACGTATAATCGTTATTGACCCTGAACCGGAAAACGAAGACGGCGATATAATGGTTTTGATAAACCCTGAAATTGTCGAGTCGAGCGGTGAAGAAGAAGGCCTTGAGGGCTGTCTTTCAATTCCGGGCAGACGTGGAATTGTGCCGAGACCGACTTATGTTAAAGTAAAATATGTAAATGAAGATGGCGAAGATGTGGAGTTTGAAGCTCGAGATTTTGTTGCGAGAGAACTTTGTCACGAAATTGATCACATCGACGGCATTTTATACAAGGATAAGATGATTGGAGATTATGAACAGTAGTATTGTATTTTTCAGCTCAACTGACTTCGGAGCTTCGATTTTAGAAAAACTTATTGAAGAAAATGAAAATGTTGTTGCGGTTGTGACGAGAACGGACAAGGTGAGAAAACGTGGAAACAAGGTTGACATGACACCTGTAAAAAAAGTTGCACTAGAACATAATATCGAAGTTTTGGAATATGACAGAATCGATGATGAAGGAAAGGCAAAACTTAAAGAAATTTCGCCGGACTTTTTTGTCGTTGTCGCATATGGAGCGATTTTAAGTGAAGAGGTTTTAAATATTCCGAAAATTTCTCCGATAAATATTCACGCATCGCTACTTCCGAATTTAAGGGGAGCAAGTCCGATTGAATCCGCAATTTTACTGGGGGAAAAGAAAACCGGAATCAGCTATATGAGGATGAATAAAGGACTTGACACCGGAGATGTCTATAGAAAAATTGAAGTTGAAATTTCTGATACAGAAACGTTCGATACACTGAATGAAAAACTTTTGAATGTAACGAACGAGTCGATAAATACGATTTTAAAAGATGTTTCGGAAGGTCTTGAACCGATTCCACAAGAGGGCGAGAGTTCGTATGCGAAAAAGATTTTAAAAGACGACACGATAATCGATTTTTCAAAAAATGCGGTTGACGTAAAGAATATGATAAATAGTCTTTCAACGCATATCGGTGCGGTTGCTTTTATCGAGTCAAATCGGTATAAGTTTTTTAACGCAAGGACTACGGATTTAAAACTTGCACCGGGTGAAATCAAATGCGACGGAGGCAGGATTTTTATCGGTGCTGGAGATGCGACGGTTGAGATTTTAAATATTCAAGCACCGGGCAAAAAGAGAATGGATACAAAATCGTTTTTACTCGGAAATAATTTAGAGGGTTTTGTGGATGGCAAAGATAATTAAAAAAGAAACACCGACAAACGACAGAGAGATTATCTACAATGTTTTGTATGATTCAATAATAAACGGCAGATTCTCAAACGATGCACTTAGACGTGTTAAAAGTGAGCACATGCCTTTTATTACAGACACGGTTTACGGAGTCATAGAAAGAAAGATCACTCTTCAATATATTTTGGACAGTTTTTCAAAGATGAAGAAAAACAAGATTCAAGACGAAGTCAGGATTTTGATTTATATCGGCATTTATCATCTTCTTTATACGAATACAAAATCGTATGCTGCAATCTATGAGGTTGTGGAGATGGTAAAAAAGAAGACTAACAAAGGCGCAGCAAGTTTTGCAAACGGGATTTTGAGAAGTGTTCAAAGAGAAAAGAATAAGATTTTAAAAGATATAGAAAACTCCGACTTTTCAATAAAATATTCCGTGAGCGAAGAATTCATCAAGCTTCTAAGAGTGAATTTGAGTGATGAAGAAATCGAAAGTTTTTTAAAACACAGCTTTGAAAGTCCACTTGTTCACGTTTATGTGAGAAGAAATGAAGAAGATATTTTAAAGACACTAGATGAAAATGCAATGAATTACACCAAAAAAGATGATTTTATTTTTATAAAAAATTTCAATCGAAATGCACTGAAGCCATTTTTTGAAAAAGGTGACGTGGCGATTTTGGACTATTCGACCTCATTCATAAGAAAGGCATTTTCAAATGAAAAAACAAAAAATATAAAAACGGCGATAGACCTTTGTGCGGCACCTGGAGGGAAAACACTTCTCGTTTCGGATGCGCTCGGCTCTCCGAAAATCGTTTCGGAGGATATAAATGACACACGTGTGAATCTTCTTTTGAGAAATATAAACACATGGGGGTTAAGCAATGTCGTTGCAAAACTTTCAGACGCGACGGAATATGAGGGCGGAACCTATGATTTGGTTGTCGCCGACGTTCCGTGTAGCGGAAGCGGTGTTATAAGAAGACGTCCGGAGCTTAAATACAAGATTGATAAAAGTTCCATCGATGAGTTAAACGTTACGCAAAAAAAGATTCTTTCGAATGCAAAAAATTATGTGAAAGACAACGGATATATAATTTATTCGACTTGCTCTATTTTAAACCAGGAAAACGAGGATGTGCTTAAATATGCAGAGCATGAACTCGGAATGGAAGTTTTGTGGCACGAAACATTTATGTTAAACGAAGAACATGAAGGATTCTTTGCAAGTTTATTAAAAGTGAGATAATATGATTTATTTAGATGATTTGGATTTTTTAGAAATGGAAAAATTTGCCGAAAAACATGGACTGCAAAAATATAGAGCCGGTCAGATTTTTTCGTTTATTCATAAAAACAAAGCCAAGTCGCTCGATGAGATAACAGTTTTAAAAAAAGATTTACGTGAGAAACTGAAAAACGAATGCACACTTACGGAAGTAAAAATAATTCATAAAGCGGTATCGAAAATCGATGACACAATAAAATATTTGCTCGAACTTCCGGACGGAGAAATTGTCGAAGCGGTTTATATGGCTTATGAAGATAGAAAATCTATATGTATTTCATCGCAAGTCGGCTGCAATATGGGGTGCATTTTCTGTGCATCGACCAAAGGCGGAAAGGCAAGAAATCTTACCGCAGCTGAGATGCTCAGACAAATTTATGAAATTGAGAATGAAAACGGTCGCATAGAAAATATTGTAATTATGGGGCAGGGCGAACCGCTCGATAATTTCGAAAACTTGGTTAAGTTTTTAAAAATTATAAGTGATGAACGAGGGGCTGACAAGTCTCTTCGAAAAATAACGGTGTCGACTTGCGGAATCCCTGAAAAAATTAGAGCACTTGCGGATTATGATTTTCCAATCACTCTTGCACTTTCACTCCACAGGACAACCGATGAAGAGAGAAGCAAGCTCATGCCGATAAATAGAGCATATAATATCGAAAGTGTGATGGATGCTCTCTCGTATTATTACGAAAAGACGAATCGAAGGATTTCATTTGAATATATGGTTATTGGTGGAGAAAATGATTCGCCGGGCGATGCAAAGAGAATTAGGGAATTTGCAAGACGGATTCATGCTCACGTGAATATTTTGGAATTAAATCCAATTAAGGAATACAGCGACGGCGGCAAGAAAAATGCCGCGAGGGAGTTTTGTGATTTACTCATGTCAAACGGAGTGAACGCAACATTTAGAAACAGTAGGGGTAAGGACATTGACGGAGCTTGCGGTCAATTGAGACGCAAGTACAAGGAAAGGAATTGTTAAATGATATATAGTGCTAAAAGCGATGTCGGCAAAATACGGCCGAACAACGAAGATGCTTATTTAATCAAAAATGAAAACGGACTATATGTTTTTCTTGTTTGTGACGGTATGGGAGGTCACAAAAAAGGCGAAGTTGCCAGTCAGATGGCAAGAGATTTTGTGGAGGAATTTGATTTTTCATTTGACGGCAAGTCTGACGATGAAATTCTTCAAATACTAAGAGACCTCGTGAATAAAGCCAACATAAAAATTTATTTGAAAGGCAAGAACGACGACGAAATGCGCGGCATGGGAACTACTTTCAGCCTTGCGGTTTTGTATAATAAAAAAATTTATTACGCACACATAGGCGACAGCAGAATTTATGTTTTGAAGGACAAGCTCATGATGATTTCGAAGGATCACACCTTGATTGGCGAACTTATTGAAAAAGGTGTAATTTTAGACAGCAAGGATAGGGCGGATTTGAAAAATTATATAACTCAAGCCCTTGGATCCTCATCAATTGTTGAACCGGCAATCGGTTCGATTGATGCAACCGATGTCAAAAAGATTTTTATTTGTTCGGATGGCGTTACGACTTATCTTGATGATAAGAGCATTGAAAAGTTTGTTGCATGCAAAAAAAGCCCGCAAGAAATTGTCGACGCAATTGTTGATGAAGCGTTAAAACTTGGCGGAAGAGATAATATTACCTGCTTGATTGCAGAGATCGGAGATTAATATGGAAATTGGTACTATTTTACTTAATAGATATGAAATTTTGGAGCAAATCGGCGAAGGCGGTATGGCGACTGTTTATAAGGCAAAATGTCACACGCTCGACAGATTGGTTGCAATAAAAGTTCTTAAAAGCGAATATGCTGAAGATGAAGAATTTGTGAAGAAGTTCATGATGGAATGTCAGTCTGCGGCAAAGCTGAATCATCCAAATATTGTAGGTATTTATGATTTTCACGAGATAGAACTCGATGGAAAACCGGTCTATTTCATTGTTATGGAATATATCGACGGTATCACATTGAAGGAGCTCATAGAAAAGAAGGGCTTCATTCCGGAAGAAGAAGCAGTGGATATTGCACTTCAAATTTTGGAAGCGCTTAAAGAAGCTCACAGCCATGGAGTTATTCACAGAGATATTAAACCACACAATATTATGATTTCAAAAAGCGGCATTGTTAAGGTGACGGATTTCGGAATTGCAAGGGCAACTTCAAACCACACAATGACAACTACGATGGATGCAATAGGCTCTGTTCATTATTTCAGTCCGGAACAGGCACGTGGTGCATTTACTGACCAAAGAACGGATATCTATTCATTTGGTATTGTGTTCTATGAAATGCTCACCGGTAAGCGTCCGTTTGTAGGTGAAAACCCGGTCACAATTGCGATGAAACATATTCAAGAAGACATAACTCCTCCGGGCGAAATTAACGAAGATATTTCCGAAGGCGTCGAAAGAGTTGTCTTGAAGTGCACTATGAAAAAACAAGCGGAAAGATATCAAAATGTCGATGAAATCATCACCGACTTAAGGAGTACGGCGGGTTCAAAGAGAACTTTCGTGCCAAGCGATGTGATTGATGATTCGCTCGATCAAACAAGAGTTATACCGACTGCGGAGATTGATAAGATGGTTCAAAAGAATAAAAAGGTTAAGATCAACAACAAAGACGATTATTACGACGATGATGACGATTATGATGATGACGACTATGACGATGATGATTATTATGACGACGACGATTATGATGACTATGATGACGACGGTAAGCATAAAAAACTCGGTATTATTCCAATAATTCTCGGAATTTTAGCGGCATTTGTTTTGACGACAGGACTTTATCTTGGATTCACAAAGTTAAAACAAATTCAAAAGGATTCAACGGTTCAAGAGATAGCACTTCCGAATTTAATCGGAATGACAGAAGCAGAAGCTAGAAAAGCTGTTCAAGACATGGGTTTAAAACTTGAAGTTAAGAGCGAAACGACAGATTCATCAAAGCCATATGGTGTTATAAGTCAAGATCCGCAATCAGGCATGACTGTAAAAGAGAATAGCACAGTGTATGTAGTTTTGAATGTCGACTCAAATTCAACGAAGATTGATTCGTACGTCGGAATGAAACTCGAAGAAATTGAAGCCAAAGTCAAGGAACTTGGATTAAAAATCGAAGTGGATTATGTCGACGACGATTCGGAAGAAAACACTATTATCGCACAAAACCCGATAGCAGGTTCTTCAATAACTGAAGGTGACACACTTTATCTTTCTATTTCAAATGGAAAAGGCAGTGAAGATAATCTTGTTCCAAATGTTTTGGGAATGACTTTTGACGAAGCTAAGAAGATGCTTGAAGAAAAGGGCTTAGTTGTCAAAGACCCTGTATATGTAGCTTCAGAAGAAACTGAAAAAGACAGAGTTATCTCTCAATCGATCGAAGCAAATAAACCGTTTGAAAATGGAGATACTATCGAACTTAATGTTTCAAAAGGACCGGAAGAAAAGCCGGAAGAAAATGAACAAAATCAAAGCGAACAACCTACTGAAGAAAACAAACCGGATGAAAAACCTGCAGAACCTGAAAAACCAAAAGCTAATACAACAAAATTCAGCGTTGCAGTTCCACTTCCATCGGATGTGCCTGAAAGCGTTGTAAAACTTGTAAAAGTTGTTGACGGAAATCGTGAAACGGTTTATGAAAACACTTTCTCAAAAGATGAAGAAGTCGCTTATATAAATCTTAAAGATCAACCGGTCGGTGAAATTTTGGAACTTTATATAAATGATGAATTCGCAGAAACCTTTACGGTTCAACAAAGATAATGAAAAAAGCTGTAATTAAAAGTGTTTCAGGTGGAATTTTTACAGGAATTGGTGAAGAACACGAAGAAGTTGTTCTTCACAGTCCCGGTAAAATAAAAAAATTCGGTAAACTTTTGGTAGGCGACATCGTTTATTATGACGAGTCGACTGAAAACAATACGATTATTGAAGTTGCTGAGAGAAAAAATGAATTTATAAGACCCAAAGCCGCAAACATCGACGTTTTTCTTATCGTTCAATCGATTGATGAGCCGAGATTTGACAGATATTTGATCGATAAACTCACGGTTTATGCTTTTAAAGAAAAAACGCACCCTATTCTTCTTGTGACAAAGGCGGATTTGAATGAAAAGCTGGCGGAAGAATTATATAATGAATACAATTCTGTCGGAATAAAAACTTTTTTGGGTCGAATCGAAAACAACAATTACGATGAAATTTTTGAATATTTGAGCGGAAAGATAGTCCTTCTTGTTGGAAACAGCGGTGTTGGGAAGAGCACATTTTTAAACAATGTGCACGGATATGATGTACAGCGAACAAATTTTATTAGTAAAAAATTGGGTCGTGGTAAGCACACCACAAGACAGGTCGAAATTTTTCCAATTGACGATTTTTATCTCATTGATACGCCGGGCTTCTCAACTCTTGAACTCGAAACATTGGATGAAGGAGAGAGGTTGGCGGATTATTTTCCGGAATTTCAAAAGTATAAAAGTGAGTGCAGATTTAACACTTGCACGCATATAAACGAACCGGGATGTCGAGTCAAAGAAGCGTTGAAAGATGGAGAAATATGTAATTTGAGATATGAAAGTTACTTGAGATTATTTAAAGAGTTGAAGGAGAGGAAAGAAAAATGGTAAGAATCGCACCGAGCATATTGAGTGCAGATTTTCTAAATCTGGAAAAAGATATTAAGATGATGGAGAGTGCCGGAATTGATTTGTTTCACATGGATATTATGGACGGAATGTTTGTCCCTAACATCAGCTACGGCCCGATGATTTTGGAACACATAAAAAAGATTTCGAATGTGGGAATGGATGCGCATTTGATGATTATGGAGCCGAACAGATATTTCGATATTTATCAAAAAATCGGAGTTGAGTATCTCACAATTCATTCAGAAGCTTCGACTCACCTTGAACGTGATTTGTCTCAAATCAGAAATCTCGGCATGAAGTCAGGCGTTGCACTAAATCCTGCCACATCTGAAGAAGCAATCAAATATGTTCTTGAAGTGGCTGACATGGTTCTTGTGATGAGTGTTAATCCGGGATTTGGTGGACAAAAATTCATCGCATCGCAATTAAAGAAAATCGAAAAGATTAAGAGCATGATTGTAAATGCGGGACTAGACACAAAAATCGAAGTTGATGGCGGTATCGGTGTGAACAATCTAAAAGATGTTGTTGATGCCGGAGCTGACATTGTTGTTAGCGGTTCATCTCTTTTAAAGGGCGACTTTAATAAAAACTATCAAGCATTCAAGGATGTTTTAAATGGCAAATAAAGCTCTTGTCGTCGGTGCTTCAGGTTTTTCAAAAAAATATATCAAAAAAATAATTGCCGACTATGACTTTGTGATTGCGTGCGATAAAGGTGCTGAAGCATTTTACGGCACGGATATGGAGTTTGATTTATGTATTGGCGATTTCGATTCACTCGATAAAAATGTTAGAGAATATTTTAAATCGAAAGATACAATTAAGTATCCGGTCGAAAAAGATTTTTCTGATCTCGAGCTTGCAATAAACTATTTAATTGAAAAAGATTTTCAAAGAATAGATTTTACAGGTGTTTTGGGTGGAAGGCTTTCGCATGAGCTCTTTAATTTAGGCCTATTTCTTAAAATAAAGAAAGAGGGTAGGCGTGTATCCATAAGAGAAGCAGCTACGAGATGTGACTTTCTTTCAAATAACGAAGTTCTGAATATTCCGAAAGGCCTTGAGGTGTCGGTCGTTCCTTTTTATGATGACGATACGACAATAAGCATGAAGGGATTTAGATGGAATCTAAAGGATAAAAAAATAAACCGTGGCAGCACGCTTACACTTAGCAACTACACGGTTGAGGAAGGCTATATCATGGTAAAAGGGAATCCCGTTATGGTTGTGATAGAGCCTATTGAGAAAAAAATTCAATAATAAATAAAAAAGACCCGTAGAAATAATTTTTCATAAAACCATTTCTATGGGTTAATTTTATGCATCTTGGTTAACTTTTTTAAGACAGCTTGCGCAGACTTTTATTCTCTTAGGAGTTCCGTCTTCAACAATTCTTACTCTTCTTAAGTTAGGAGCCCAAGATTTTGCTGAATGTCTGTGAGAGTGGCTTACTTTTTTGCCAAACATTTTACCTTTTCCGCAAATTTCACATACTTGTGCCATTGGTAATACACCTCCTTATGATTAACATATATATTTTACAACAAATATTAATCTAAATCAAGTCTTTTTCGAATTTTTTTACTTGATAAGTAAAAAAAAATGATGTATAATGATAATAGAATTAACAAAAAAGGAGAATTAATAATATGACTGCAACGAAAAGAACCGAATTTGGTTCAATAACAATTTCAGACAATGCTATAGCAACTATTTCAGGTTTGAGTGTCATGGAAACATACGGCATAGTAGGAATGGCTGCAAAAAACGCCGCAGACGGTTTTCTCGAAATGTTAAAATCTGACAATCTCACTAAGGGAATTAAAGTTAATTCGGAAGGTGACGATTTGTCTTTAGATATATATATAATTACTCAATATGGAGTAAATATTTCCGTTGTTGCGGAAAATCTTAAGGAAAAAGTTCGTTTCAACGTAGAAAAATATACCGGACTTAAGGTGCCTGAAATAAACCTTGTCGTTCAAGGAATCAGGACCAATAAGTAGGAGGCGGCATGACTAATATTAATGCGGGCATGATGCGCAATGCGATAAAAAGTGCCATCAAAAACTTAGATGTAAATAAAGAAATGGTTAACTCCCTGAATGTTTTTCCGGTTCCTGACGGAGATACCGGGATTAATATGTTTCTTACAATAAAATCAGCAGGCAATTATGCTTTGGCAGAAGAGACAACTCACTGTGGTGAACTTTCGCGAGCTCTTAGCAAAGGTGCACTTATGGGTGCAAGAGGAAACTCCGGCGTTATACTTTCGCAAATTCTTAGAGGATTTTATATGGGAATTCAGGATTTCAAGGAACTCGACGTAAGAGCGATAAAACGCGGCTTTGAATCTTCAAAAGAGATTGCTTACAAGGCGGTTATGAAGCCTACTGAAGGAACAATTTTGAGCGTTGTAAGATATATGGCTGCCTTTGCTGTTTCAAACCAAAGTAAGTATAGCGACACAATCGAATACCTTGAAGCAATATATGCGGAAGGTGAAAGAGCTCTTGAAAAGACTCCTGAAATGCTTCCTGTTTTAAAAGAAGCGGGAGTTGTGGACTCCGGAGGAAAGGGACTTCTCGTTTTGATGAGGGGTGCTATTGACGGTCTTAAAGGTGAAGAAGTCCAATACACTGCTGAAGTTGTAGAAACAAAAACACAGAAAGTTGTGTTTGATGAAAATATTAAGTTCGGATATTGTACTGAATTTATTATTCACACCGACAATACAGACCAACATGACGCAGACACGCTCAAGGAAGAACTTTTGAAGTTTGGAGATAGTCTTGTTTGTGTTAAAGTTGAAGATATTATAAAAGTTCACGTGCACACGAATCATCCGGGAAAAGCTCTTGAGCTTGCACTTGAAAGAGGATATTTAACCGGTATTAAGTCAGACAATATGAGGCTTCAAAATGCTGAAGTAAGACGTGCACATGAAGAGGAACAACAAAAGAAATATGAATCTTTAAAGGCACAGGACGCTGGACCTCAAAAAGAGTATGGATTTGTTGCTGTTGCATCAGGCGATGGTATTATGAGTGTGTTCAAAGATTTCGAAGTAGATGAAATCGTTTCGGGCGGACAAACTATGAATCCGAGCGTTGAAGATTTAACCAAAAAAATCGAAAAGATAAATGCAAAAACTATTTTTGTGCTTCCAAATAATTCAAATATTGTTTTGACGGCACAAAAAGCTGCTGAAGTTTCTGACAAAAATGTTATAGTCATACCGACAAAGACAATTCCACAAGGCATTTCAGCAATGATTAATTTCGACTTTGATTTGGATCTTGATGACGCAATTGAGACGCTAAATGATGCTATAAAAGCTGTTAAGAGCGGTTCAATAACATACGCTGTGAGAGATACCACTGTTTCAGGCAAGAAGATAAACCAAGGCGATTACATGGGAATTTTGGAATCGGAAATTGTATCTTCGAGCGAAGACATCTATGAAACAGTTCTTGAAACTTTGAAAAAAGGAATAGATGAAGATTCTTCTATCGTGACGCTATATGCCGGTCAAGATGTTACCGAAGTACAAATGGAAGAGCTTATAGAAAAACTTGAAAATGAATTTGATGACATTACGATCGAAGGCTTAATGGGTAATCAACAAGTTTACTATTATTTGATAAGTATTGAATAATAAAGGGCCGATTTCGGCTCTTTATTTTAATTTGAGGAGATTTTTTGGAGCTTAAAGACATAAAGAAAATCGGTCCGAAAAGACTTGAGGGCCTCCGAAAATTAAATATTACCGACATAAATGATCTCGTCTTTTATTCGCCGAATTACTATGAGGACAGAAAGACTCTGGTGCGTGTAAAGGATTTGGATTTCGAAAAGAAACAGCTTGTGCATTTAAAAATTGTTGCGGGACCGGCAAGGCGAAAGACGGCAAGCAATATGACGATGGTTTCGTACAATGCGACTGACGGCGAAAGACCGGTTGAAATTGTTTTCTTTAATCAAAGCTTTGCGGTTTCTTATTTTAAAAAGGGGCTGTCTTATTATATTTTTGGAAAGCCTAGTATTTATAACAACAGAGTGAGCTTTTCAAATCCGATTTTTTCGCAAGTGAAGGGCAAAGACCTTGGAGTCATAGTTCCGATTTATCCGCTTAATGCCACGATTACAAATAAGATTTTGCGTGAGTCGATAAAAGCGGCACTCGACAATTTTATGGATATAAGACTTTTGCCGGACGAAATTGTAAAAAAATATAATTTCTTGAGTATAAAAGCGCTCCTTCGCATGATACATTTTCCGGAAGAGATTGAAAAAGCGAACTATGCGATAAAATCAATGGCTTATGTAGAAGCGTTTTTGTTAAATGTTATGAAATATTCGAATTTCAGCTTTACAAAAAAATCCAAAGGAAAAGTTATAAGGGACACGAGTGAAGAACGCGATTTTCTGAGGGGTTTGCCGTTTCTTCTGACCGAAGGGCAAAAGGATGCAATTGTCGATATTAAACGCGATTTGGAAGCGGATTATTCGATGAATCGCCTCCTTCAAGGGGACGTCGGCTCGGGGAAGACTGTTGTCGGACAATATATGGCGATAAAGACGGTTGCCGGGGGAAGACAAGTTGCTTTCATGGCGCCTACAACACTTCTTGCGGTTCAAAACTATGAGAAGCTTAAAACATTTGCGGATAAATTTAATATGAACTGCGAACTTTTAATTTCGAAGACAAAGAAAAAAGACAAGGAACGTATATACGAAGAAGTTCAAAACGGAAACATCGACATTCTTGTCGGTACGCATTCTCTTTTAAACGAGGACATAAATTTCAAGGATTTGGGTTCGGTAATTATCGACGAGCAACATCGCTTTGGAGTAAATCAACGAAACAATTTGATTGAAAAGGGCAACGGTACAAATGTTCTTGTTATGAGCGCAACTCCGATTCCAAGAAGTCTTTCGATTATTCTTTACGGCGATATGGATATTTCCGAGATAAAAACAATGCCGGAGGGAAGGCAAAAAATTGACACTTATGTGCTGACGGAAAAAGAAATGGACAGCATAAACAGTTTTGTTCGGCGTGAACTTCAAAACGGTAGACAGGCGTACTATGTTTGTCCGCTTATCGAGGAGAGTGAGAAGTCGGATTTAAACTCAGCGACGGAACTTTATGAAAGATTAAAAGAAGAATTCACCGGAAAAAATGTGGCACTTTTGACAGGGCGAACTGACGACGAAGAAAAAGAAAAAATCATGACCGACTTTAAAGACGGTTTAATAGATGTTCTCGTCTCGACAACTGTTATAGAAGTCGGGATTGACGTGCCTAATGCAACGACAATTGTCATTATGAACGGCGAGAGATTCGGTCTTGCACAGCTACATCAGCTTAGAGGACGCGTGGGCAGAGGTCAGTATAAAAGCACGTGTATTATTGCTCACAATGCAAAGAATGATGAAACATACTCAAGGCTTAAAACTATTGAAAGAAGCAACGACGGATTTTATATTGCAATGGAGGACTTAAAGCAAAGAGGACCCGGAGAAATTTTGGGTCTCAAGCAAAGTGGTGCACAGAAATTTAAATTTTTGGATTTTGAGACGGATTTAAACATTGTAATGAGAGCGAAAAATGATTTCGATGAATATATAAAAAATGCAAGCGAAGCTGAAGTGACGGAGCTAAAAAACAATGCGGAGCTTTTGCTCGGGAAAATAGAAAGCGGTGTACTAAATTAATGAGAGTTATTTCGGGAAAAAACAGAGGAACAAAACTAGTAGCACCTGAGGGAATGACGACACGACCGACGGACGACATGTTAAAAGAAAATATTTTTAATTTAATTGGACCTATAATGCCGGAGTCAAGCGTTTTGGATTTGTTTGCGGGTTCCGGTCAAATCGGCATCGAATTTTTGTCCCGCGGTGCAAAGAGTGCGGTTTTTGTGGACAACAATATAAAGGCGATAAATTCTATAAAACAAAATTTAGAAAAAACAAAACATATTGAAGATGCAAAAGTCATTAAATCCAATGTAAATAGTGTATTTTCAAGACTATCGGGGGAGAAATTTGACTATATTTATCTCGATCCGCCGTATGATGATAAAAAAAATTTGCTGGAAGTGTTTAATATTATTGAAAAATCTGATATAATAAAACTAAGCACGGAAATTATTATTGAAACGGTAAAAGATTTTTCAATTTCCAATGTGAATATAATAAAAGAGCGTGTTTATGGAAAGAGAAAAGTTTTAATTATCGGAGGTAACTATGATAGCAGTTTATCCGGGGAGTTTTGATCCGGTCACAAATGGACATATAGACATTATACAACGTGCGGCAAAACTTACAGATACATTATATGTAGCTGTACTTACAAATCCATCCAAAAAGCCGTTTTTCACAGTTGAGGAAAGGATTAGCCTGCTCGAAAAAGTGACGGAAGATATTCCTAATGTTAAAATTGAACCTTTTAGCGGATTACTGATAGATTATGCAGAAAAAATCGGTGCAAAGATTATATTTAGAGGATTGAGAGCTGTGTCGGATTATGAATACGAGTTGCAAATGGCTCTTGCAAACAAAAAATTGAAGGGCGACACAGAGACATTATTTATGGTTGCAAACTCGAAATATTCATTTTTGAGTTCAAGTTTAGTAAAAGAAATCGCAACATTTGGCGGTGATTTAACCGGAATGGTTCCGGATTTTGTTATAAGTGAAGTAGAGGCTAAAATAAAGAGGAGGTAGCTAAATGGATGTTTTAGAAATTATAGATTCCATTGAAGATTTAGTTGAAGGTGCAAAACCGGCATTTTTCAGCAACAAAGTTGCAGTCGGAAGAGAAGAAATTCTTGAACTTTTGAGTGATTTAAGGCTCAAATTGCCTGATGACATCAAACAAGCAACATGGATTAAAGGCGAAAGAGAAAGAATACTTAATGAAGCAAGAATGGATGCGGACAAAGTTATCAATGACGCAAAAGTTGAGCTCGGTCGACTCCTTTCGGAAGAAAGTGTTTTGATTGAAGCAAAGAAACAAGCAGCACAAATAATTAAAGCTGCAACAGAAAAGTCCGTTCAAATTTCTATGGGCTCAATTGAGTACACCGACAAAATTTTAAACGGCACTCAAGAAAACTTGAATAAAGTTATTGATACTCTAAATGACAATCGTCGTCAACTTGCAGAGATGGCTTCGGAAATCAAAAGAAATAATCAATAGTAAAAAATATTATGCTCGATTTAAATCGAGCTTTTTTTATAGAAATAAGTTTGTATTGACGAAAGCTTGAAAAAATAATTTAATTTAAGGACATGAGAGTTTTCGCTCTTGTGTCTTTTTTGTTGTGGAAATTTTTATGATATAATAAATATACTATAAAAAAATTAGCGAGGAATTTTATGAGAAAGATTTTAATAGTTGAAGATGAGAAGGATATTTTAAAAAGACTTTCAATGTTTTTGAGCGAACACAATTTTAATATTATCGTGGCATCGTCAATTGATGAAGTTTATGAAAAAACTGATGCTTCAATCGATCTTGCGCTACTTGATATAAATCTTCCCGATGGAAAGGGAGATGAATTAATTAAGTATTTTAAAGAACGGGATATTAGAATTATAATTACAACTGTAAAAAATGATTCAAATTATATTGCGAAAGCTCTTGATAAAGGTGTCGATGATTATATAACAAAACCGTTTGATTTAAATGTTTTGAGGGCGAGAGTTGACGCAACTTTAAGAACTGTTTGTGTTAGCGATGAGAATATTATTTTTAAAGATTTAAAAATAAATATGGATGAAGGGACAGTCTATTATAAAAACAGTCCAGTGAATTTGACTGCTCTTGAATATGGCGTGATTTCGCTTTTTATAAAGAATCCGAACAGAATATTTACACGAGAGCATCTTCTTCAGATTTTTTGGGAAGACAATGAGCAGTTTGTAAACGACAACACATTGACGACGACAATAAAGCGAATTCGAGATAAAACTTCGAAGGATCTTATTACAACTATTCGAGGAATTGGATACAGGATGGAATAATATGATTTATTTTTTTATACCGATTTCAATAGTTATTTGCTATTTTTTTATGAAAAAGCGAGAAAATAAAAGAATTGAAGAAATGGTTTTGATGATTGAAAATTTTAACAATGGAGAATATTATACTCCGATGAAGCAAGATAATTTCTCGATTTTGGAAGACAGTATTTACAAGTTGTTTTTGAAAAATGTCGAGGAGCGGGAAAATATAAAACGATTATCTAAAAGTCAAGTTGAAAATTTCGAGAATATTGCACATCAAATAAAAACGCCGATAACATCAATGCTTATTGATTTGGAATTTATAAAAAAAGATGGTGTCAATGTTTCATGTATTTCCGATGGTCTTAAAAGACTAAATTCACTTTCGGATATACTTCTAAAACTCTCGAGTCTCGATGCAAATTTGACAGAGATGAAGAAAGAAAAACTTAATATTGCCGAGATATTACAATATGCGTTTGATATTTTGAACTTATCGGATGACAGTATGAAAATAACAGAAAGTTATAATTGCAAGTCGTTCACCGGCGATTTTTATTGGATTAGTGAAGCTGTGATAAATATTTTAAAAAATGCTTCCGAAAAATCGTCGGAGATTATAATTTCAAGCTCCGAAAATCCGATTTATGTTGAGATTTGTATTGAAGATGACGGAGGGGGAATAGATAATACGGAATTTAAGAAGATTTTTAGACGTTTTTATAAATCACCTGATTCAAACGGTTTCGGAATCGGACTTAATATGGCGAAGACAATTGTCGAAAAAAACAACGGCACGATTTCTGTAAAGAATGGAGAAAAAGGTGCGATTTTTTCGATGAAATTTTATAAATGATTTTCACTTGTCACAGAAAAGTCACTTTCATTATGTAAGATTGGGTTAGTGAAAGGAGCATTCTATGGAAATATTAAAAATAGAAAATTTAAAAAAGATTTATGGCAAAGGGGAAAATCTTGTAAATGCTGTAGATGATGTTAGTTTTTCGATCGAAAGAGGGGAGTTCATTGCAGTTGTTGGACCGAGTGGTTCCGGTAAGTCGACTCTCCTACATTTAATTGGAGGGGTGGATCGTCCAAACGACGGAAAGATTTATATTGAAGGAACTGACATTTCCAATTACAACTCAAAGGAGCTTGCACTATACCGAAGGAGAAAGGTCGGTATCGTTTATCAGTTTTACAATCTAATTCCAAATTTGACTGTGAAACACAATATTGAGTTGCCACTTACGCTTGACGGAAGGCGAGTGAATGAGAAGCTTTTCGATGACATTGTGACCAAACTTGGAATTTCAAAAAAGCTAAACAACTTTCCAAGCGAACTTTCGGGTGGTCAAAATCAAAGGGTTGCAATTGCAAGAAGTTTGATTTACGAACCGTCGCTTTTGCTATTGGATGAACCAACGGGAAATCTGGATCGCAAAAACTCAAATGAAATAATTGAAATTCTTAAATATTTCAATCACACTTCGAATCAAACAATAATTCTTGTTACACACGACGAAAGTGTGGCACTTGAATCTGATAGAATCATAACTATTGTTGACGGGAAAATAGCAGGAGATGAGATTAATGAATAAAAAGAATTTCCCGATTTTTATATCTCTACTTATAATGAGCGTGTTCATTACATTTATATTTTATCAAGGATATTCAAATATAAATTCCAACAAAAAATTAGTGCTTTCAGATAACTACTATCATGCCGAAATTGGAGAAAAGCTCACGCCGGAAGAAATAAAAAAATTAAACAATGTAGAAAATGTGGTTTTAGCAGGTGGAGTGCTCCCGGAAAATACTTCAGCGTTAATAAATGAATCAAGGATTGCAATTTCTTACGAAGATCAAGATGCGATAAATATGCATGAATTTTCATATTTATTGGATGGAGAGTTTCCGAAAAATACGAATGAAATTTTGCTTTCAAAAGATGTGTGCGAAAAAAACGATTTAAAAATAGGTGGTAATGTCGAAATAAGTTTTGGAAAAAGAATTATAAACGGAGAAGAAATAAATCCGATAGACTCAGTTATAAAAAATGAAACTTTTAAAACCGAGTTTACGAAAAGTTTAAAACTTGTCGGCATATATGAGAATCAATATAATAAAAATTCAAAAATCGCCTATGGACTTATGATGCCGGATGTAAATATGAGTCTTGTGCCGGTTTTAAAATTCAAGGATTTTGTGCATGCATATAAGAACAGTCAATCAATTGAGTCAAATATAGATGAAGTATTGGGTCGAACAGAGAGTGTAAGGTTTAACCAATCACTTGTGCATTATTACAGCGCGGACAGAGATTTCACAACAAAAATTGCATCAAAAATTGTAACAATATTCATTATTTTAGTAACAATAATTTTGTTTGTATTTTTTATAAGAAATCTTTTCAAGGTTTGGGCAATCAAAAAAATAAAAGAACTCTCTGTCTATAAGTCAATTGGCTCGACGGATTTTCAAATCTATAAAATGCTTTCTAAGGAAGCGGTTTTTATTTCTATAATTCCGATATTAATCGGACATATTATAGGTTTTATTGGAATTTTCTTTTTGTTTAAATATATACGCGGAGTTGATGCGCCTTCAATATTTATAAAAGTCGAATTTAACTCAGTTTTGAGTGTTGTTATTCTTGCGATTTCATTTATCGTGGTTTTGCTTTCGATAATTTCTCCTGCACGGCAAGTGTCCAAAATCAATATAATCGACGGCATAAAAGGAAATATAGATTACAAAGAATCTAAAAAGAGAAGGAGCGAAAACATTTGGGCGGAACTTAGTAAAAACAATCGAGCAAATTTAAAATCGCAAAGATATATTTCGTCAATCGGGATTATAATAATTTCATTTTTCATTGTTGCATTATCAATCAACTCATATTTTAATGATTACTACTTTTACGATGACGGTTACAATATTTTGGTACAATATTATAGTCGGAAAAATCAAATTCCAACCGTTTTTGAAAAAATCATTAATGGAGTTCAAAATGACAAGAGTTATATTTCGAAAAAGAAATACATCTCAGTGAAATATGATTTTGATTTATCGGATGAGGCTATCTCTAATAATGTTGATAAAAATCTCAAAAGATATCTGAAATCTAAAGAAAAAGAATCGCTCGACGGATATGTAATTGCGCTTGATGACGATGCATTTAAAAAGTTGGGCGGAGAGAAGGGTGAAATTTTACTCTTTAACAATGTGCAGACGGATATGTATGAGCCGAATTACAAGGCAAAAATGGTTTCGTATATAGATGAGCCGGATGAACTTTCAATAAAACTTTATAATGGCGAGGAGAAGAAAATTCATATTGACGGTATTATAAGTGACAGAAAAGACTTTGAAACATATTTTAGACCTTATGTAATTTTAATATATACGGATTTTGATGAATATTTTAAACTGTTTGGCGAAAAAAGTGAGCCGCGGTATGAAGGTTCGTCGTTTGTGCTGAGACTACACACAAACGATTTGAATTCTAAAAAACTCGAATCATTTATCTCGGAGACAATTAATGAAAACTTGTCGAAAGGAGAGAGCTATGACTATGAAATCGGAATGGAAATTCAGGAAAAGCAAGAAAAGTCTTCGCAATTGTTTAAACTTATTGTGCTTGTAATCTCAGCGATAATAATCATTCTAAATATAACAAATGCATATTCGTCAATCAACCTCAGCCTTATGAGTAGAGAGAGGGAGATAGGTTGTCTTTATTCGTGCGGAATGGATAAGAAAATGATTCACACGCTATTAAGAAAGGAATTTATTGTGGAGGAGATAAAATCGTTTGTAATTGCAGTTGTTACAACGTTTGCGTTTATGTTTATTTTGTCAGCACTCTCGGATGAATTTAATTTCAAAATTTTACTCAAAGAATATGGTTATTTAGAATTCTTAATCTCGTCAGTGCTCGTTTATGTAATAAATATTTTTATTTATAATATAACTCTTCGAAAAATTTTACAAAAACCGATTATAGAAATTATAAAAGAAGAATAAAATAAGCCCGATTTTATCAGGCTTTGTTTGTAAAAATATTTCTCGTTCTGTCGGTATAACGCTTGCGGTCATAGAACGCGTGATAGACTTCTGTGAATTTTTCGTTTAGATAAAAGAGTTCTCGAGATTTTTCGGGAACTTTTTTTATGTCCGAATGCTTCAAGATGAGTGCATCTTTATTATTTATTTCCAAAAGTTTTTCGATGCCTTTTTCGCTTGCGGCGAGAGGGCGAATGAATTTTGTGGCCTTGTGGTTTATATAGTCGCTGTTTTTCATTCCGATTACCGCCTTTAAAGTTTCCCTCTTTATGCGGGAGCGAGAGAGCCTTTTGTGGTATGCGTTTTCAATAAATTCGTCGAAATTTTTTGAATTGAATGCAGCAGTTTGTATGCGTGTGACGTCGGAGTCGTCCAGATTTTCGAATTCTCCGTTTATTGCGGCAATCAAGATCGACGAAAAGATTTTGTCATTTGCGTTAAAAAGCACCCCTCCTTCCGACTTAATTTTTTCCCGTATCGGACTTGCGCTAAATCCTGTAAGGTCTGTGCTGTTGTAGTCGCTCACAACGCGTTCTATCGGAAAGAATCCGATTTCTTTCGGAAGATTTTCGATATATTCTATAGCAAGCAGGTCGTTACTTTCAGGATATATCCCGAATTTTTCTCGAATTTCTTCTCGAAGAAAAATATTGTACGAGATTTTGTCGTCAAACTTTTCGAGAACTTTTCTTTTTTCCGAAATAAATTTTGCGGCACCGGATAAAAAGTTTTTGTCAGCGTGCTCGGCACCAAAGAAAATTTGGTCGATGATTCCGGTTTCGGATAATATTCGCACGGACTCTTTTGAAAACACTGTCGCACCGTTTAAGGAGTAGATTGCAGGAAGTTCGAGAACAATGTCAACTCCGGCGTCAACTGCGGTCTTTGCACGTGTCCATTTATCGAAAATTGCAAATTCACCACGCACTGTGTAGTCTCCGCTCATAATTGCGACAATTGTTGCGTCCGGAAATTGTTCGCGTGCTTTTTTTATTATGTACTTGTGTCCTTCGGTCGTCGGATTAAACTCCGCAACAATTCCAAGTGTCGTCATAATATCCTCTCTTTCACATATAATTATATAATTGAAATAAATTAATTGCAAGTTTATAAAAAAAACTACCACGCAAACATGTTGACTCACTACATTGTTTGTCTAATAATATAATTAGACAACATTTCGATACACTGCGATAAAGTAAGTTGATAATTAAATTCTGGCTGTTTGCGGTCTATTAATCTTTAATGAAATTTTAATATTTCTTTAGTGTGTATTATGCAATTTTAATACAAGAAGATAAAGCTTAAGTTAATTAGATATATATGATACTACTAAATATGCTTTAAATATAGGAATTAAAATGGAAAAAAGTAAATAAGGATTTTAGAATAGTTATATTTATATAAAACATACAGTTTGACACGATATTAGTTAAATCAGATGATGAATAAATTAAAATAAAATCTTGATAGTAACAACAATGGCTCATTAAATTAGGCTGGAATTAAAACCATTAAAAAAATTAATTTAGAAAGTTCGACCTTTGGAAATGTAAAAGCAGATCAAGAAAAATCTACAAAAAATAGATGAAGTTATTTCTACAAAATGGCTCTTGACAGGGTTATAGGATGCGGAAATGATAAAAGCGAATCCGTTTATGATGATAGAAGATTATTAGTTTTTTAACGTTTTTATAATAGGTTTCTAAACTTGACATACATAAGAACATTGACTTTAATAATAAAAGTGTATATAATTTAAGTGTAAATAATTAAAGTTATACAATATAAATACTATTAAAGAGTTAATTCAATAGGGTTAATTAAAATATTGTAAGGAGGCGAAATTGTGGATAACATAAACTTAGACTACCAAATGAAAGAGAGGGTATACCTAGCTAATAAAAATAATCCATACTGTGATGTATTGCCTTTTGAGCTGAAGATGAGCTTCCCAAAAGTAAACTATACTGGATTTTTTCCACAAAAGAATGAGGCAATAATCTATGTGGTTCCGGCATATTCATATGTAGAGAAGGAAAAAACAATGGGATATACTGGTAAATCTGCGGGTGTAAGCATGAGAGTTGCCAAAGGTTTAACTGTAAGAACTGGAGGTAGTGGTGGTAGTGTAGTGAGACAAAATGTTAGAGAAGAATTTGCAGGTGATTATATTATAACTAATAAAAGGATAATATTTGTTGCTGAGAAAGCTGGTTTTGAATATAAGCTTGATAAAGTGACAGCTGTAAAACTAACAAGTAGGGAGTCTTTTTATATTCAGTCAGGAAAACCTATAAAGAACATAAGGGTAGATAGTAGCGGATTAGCCTACGCTTATAGTTTAACTCAGACGGCAGTTGATAACTTTATAAATGATGTAGACTTATATAAAGATTTACAAATATCATTTAGTGAAGAACAGGAAAGATATTTATCAAGTGCAAGAAGTCAGATTAATGATTTTGCTAACAGGTCACAACTACCAGTTTATACAACAAAAACATATGATAAGAATGACTATAAGGATAATAAAAGGAAACCAAGAAGAAAGTTTACCTTAAAACAGATTATTATTATAGGGTTAATCCTTTTATTCACCGCATTTTTTGTAGATTTACTCACTTAATAAATAAAAAAACTTTGATGGTTCTGAAGATAATTTAGATAGAATTAATTTAGAGGTGTCTAAACTAGTTAAAACTGAAAATTATCCAAGAATATTTGATGATATTGATGATGTAAAAAATTTTTACGAAAGTAGAAGTGATAATGCTGTTAAAACAAATTGACGGTATCTAAGTAATGACTACAAAGCGGGAAAAGATAATGTTATTGAATACAAAAAAGCACACTCTTCTTTTTAGAAGATCCGAGTGACAATAATAGCTTAGGATATATAGAATTTTATATAAAAGATTCAAAATCCCAAAAATACACTTTAGATGAATGAATACAAATAGCTGTAGATTATTTACCTAAAAAATTTTTCTATGTTTATAAAGTTGATGCTGCATATAATATTAAGGGAATTAATACTTACTATATATGTGCATTCAGATTAAGTTATGAAGGGGTTGATTATGTTAACAGCACTAATAGTAAATGTTCATATTATTACAGTATGTATATATATACTGATGCTGATAACAAAGATATATCTAGAATAACTGGAAGATTAGAACAGATTATTTTCCATATGGAGATAGTGAAATAGATTGAATAAAGGAAAATACTGAGTCATGGGAAATTAATTTAAAAAATTATGTTAAATAATGATTATTGCATCTACGAAAGTAGATGTTTTTTTATTAAAGAATTCCCACAAAATACTTGAAAAATTTACTAAATCTAATACTTTTGTAAATTCTAGATATAAATTATCAGGAAGGTATCCTGCAAGTGGTATGATAGGGAATAATTTTTAATTAATGCTTATTTTTCGTTATTTCACTTGATTTTTATTCGCAATTGGTATATCATTATATGAGAGATTAATTTCAAATAAAGAAAGGGTGTTTAGATGAAAATTTTAGTAATTAATTGCGGAAGCTCAAGTTTAAAATATCAATTGATCGATATGGCAAACGAAGATGTTATGGCAAGTGGATTAGTTGAAAGAATCGGGATTGAAGGCTCGAAGTTGACACACAAGAAAGACGGAGAAAAGTTTGTAACAGAAACAGAAATGAAGGACCACAGAGTTGCTTTGAAACTTGTTTTGGACGAACTTTTAAACAAAGAACACGGAGCAATTTCCGATTTGAAGGAAATCAATGCTGTTGGACACAGAGTTGTTCACGGTGGTGAAAAGTTCAATGATTCAGTTGTTGTAGACGACAAAGTTTTACAAGAAATCAAAGAATGTTTTGCACTTGCACCGCTACACAATCCTGCAAACCTTATGGGAATTGAAGCTATTCAAGGTTTGATGCCGGATGTACCGAATGTTGTAGTTTTTGATACAGCTTTCCACCAAACAATGCCGGAAGAAAATTATTTATACGCTCTTCCTTATGAATATTATGAAAAATACAAGGTTAGAAGATACGGCTTCCACGGAACAAGCCACAATTTTGTTTCAAAGAGAGCTGCTGATATGCTAGGAAAGAAACGTGAAGATTTAAGAATCATCACATGTCACCTTGGAAACGGAAGCTCAATGGCTGCTGTTGACCACGGCAAGGTTATCGACACATCAATGGGTCTCACACCGCTTGAAGGTGTATGTATGGGAACAAGATGCGGAGATATGGACCCTGCAATTGTTACATTCATTATGGAAAAAGAAGGACTTTCTCCAAAGGAAATGGACAATGTTATGAATAAGAAGAGCGGTGTTTTAGCTCTTTCAGGCATTTCATCTGACTTCAGAGACATCGAAGCTGAAGTTGGCAAAAACAAGAGAGCGGAAATTGCTCTAAATCAATTTGCTAACCGTGTAAGAAAATATATCGGTGCATACGCAACACAAATGGGTGGCGTAGATGTAATCGTATTCACAGCAGGTGTTGGTGAAAACTCAATCGAAATGAGAGAACAAATTCTTTCAAAACTTGAATTTATGGGCGTTAAAGTCGATAAAGAAAAGAACAATGTTAGAGGAAAAGAAGCTATCATAAGCACAGACGATTCAAAGATTATTGCTATGGCAATTCCTACAAATGAAGAACTTATGATTGCAAGAGATACAAAAAGACTTACGGAAAATAAATAAGCTATTGACAAACACAAAAAAATAGTTTATAATATCCTATTGACTGATAAATTTTTAGGAGGTGTAATTTATGGCAGTACCTAAGAGAAGAACGGGCAAAGCTAGAAAGAACAAAAGAAGAGCTTCATCCTACACTCTTCCAAGAGTTAGCGTTATGAAATGCCCGGAATGCGGAGAACCTAAGAGACCGCATAGAGTATGCCCACACTGTGGATATTACAATAAAAGAGAAGTTATAACTGTAGAACAATAATTTGTTTGGGAGCCTTACTTTTGATGTTAAAAGTACGGCTCTTTTTTACGCTTGAAATAATATGATTTTTATCATATAATTATTATATATGGAGGTCGGTATGAAAATTTTACTTGATTCGAGTGGTCTTGATAAAGGACCCGACATTGTCATTGAGGCTGCCAAAAAAGCCAAAAATGATTTAAATATTCAAGTTGCAATTGTCGGTCTTCCCGATTTGAAAGAAAAGGTCGAGGAAGCGGGCATTGAGTTTGTACCGGCTGAAACAGAGATTACTCCTAATCACGAAAATCCGGCACTTGCAATCAGAAGAGAAAAGACCAGCACTATTGTTGTCGGACTTAATCTTTTGAAAGAGGGCAGTGTGGATGCTTTCGTTTCAGGAGGAAGCACCGGAGCAGTTCTTGCAGGCGGTATGCTTGTTGTAGGAAGACTTCCGGGCGTCAAAAGAGCGGCACTCTCGACTTATGTCCCGACAAAAAAAGGATATGTCGTTTTGATAGATATGGGTGCTAATGTCGACGTCACGCCGGATGTGCTTTATTCATTCGGGGTTATGGCAAAATGTTATGCGGAGTCGATTTTAAATATCGAAAATCCGAGAATTTCACTTTTAAATAACGGTGCCGAAGAACACAAGGGCAACGCTCTTACAAAGGAAGCATATCAGCTTTTCAAAAACAGCGATTTGAACTTTGTCGGAAATATGGAAGCAAGATATATTTTTGACGGAGATGCGGATGTTGTCGTTATGGACGGCTTTGCGGGAAATGCAATTGTCAAGGCGCTTGAAGGCGGTTTTAGATTTACAAATTATCTTTTGAAAAGTGCTGCTAAAAAAAGTTTCATAACAAAAATCGGTTTGGGACTTGCAAAAGCGGGCTTAAAAAAGGAAATGAGCATATTGGATTCTTCACAATATGGCGGTGTGCCTCTTTTGGGGCTTAAAAAACCGGTCATAAAAGCACACGGAAGTTCCGATGCTAACGCAATTTACAATTCGATTATAGTTGCGAAAAACACTATTGAGTCCAACATGATTGAAAAGATAGAAAAATCGTTTAAAGGAGAAGAATAATGGATATTGAAAAAAAGATTTATGAGTCTATAGCTTCACAATTTGGCGTTGAAGCAAACACTCTGAATGAAAACACTTCATTTAAAGAAGATTTGAATGCGGATTCGCTCGATTTAGTTGAACTTATCATGGCTCTTGAAACAGAGCTTAATATCGAAGCGGATGATGATGATTTAGAAAAGATTGAAACAATCGGCGATTGCATTAAGTTTGTTAAAAAGAGCATTTAAGAAATGGTAATTTATCCGGTGGGCATATCTACCGGATTATTTTTTGAAGTTGAGGGATTATTTTGTTTCTAAAAGAATTGACCATAAAAGGTTTTAAAAGTTTTTTGAATACAACAAAGCTTGATTTTTTTCATGGGGTTACTGCTATTGTCGGACCAAACGGAAGCGGCAAGAGCAATATTTCCGATGCCATCAGATGGGTTTTGGGAGAAACAAGTATAAAAACTCTTCGCGGAAACAAGATGGAAGATGTTATTTTCACGGGAACGGATGATATCAAGCCGGTCGGATTTGCGGAAGTTGAAATAAAGTTCAGCGAATGTGAACTCGAAAGGTTTCCATATTCTGAAATCGTTGTTTCAAGAAGAGTGTACCGCGACGGAGAAAGCGAGTACTACATAAATAAAAATAAGGTGAGACTGAAAGATGTGCGTGAGCTTTTCATGGACACAGGTTTGGGGCGTGACGGCTACAGCATCATAGGTCAGGGGCAAATCGACAATGTTCTCTCGACGAAGCCTGAGGACAGACGTTTTATTTTTGAAGAGGCAAGCGGAATAAGCAAGTTCCGTTATAAGAGAGAAGAAGCACTCACGAAAATAAAGAACGCGAATGACGATCTCGACAGACTCACTGATGTTTACAGCGAAATAAAAAAGAATTATGAACGCTTGAAGACGGAAAGTTCAAAAGCGAAAGAATATACAGAGCTTGCAATTGTAAAAAAAGATTTGGAGCTCGATTTGATGTACAAAAATTTAATCAAAAACGCCGAAGACAGAAAGAAGCTTATCGATTCTATTGAGATTTATGAAAACGACAAGAAACGTGAAAACGATAACATCGTCAAGCTCAAAGAAGACTCGAAAGAAATCGAGAAAAAAATCGACGAACTTTCAATTGTAATCGACAATGTATCAAAAGAGAAAATGGAAGTCATCAGAAGTTTCACCGAGTCAAAGGGAAACCACAGGCTCGAAGCTGAAAATATCAAGAGACTCGAGTCGGACATTTCAACTTTCAAGAGCACAATCGAGACGAATCTCGAAAAAATCGAGCAATATAAAACTGCGAACAAAGAATTGGCAATTATTTTAAATTCTACGGATGACGGCGGACTATCAAGTGACGAAAAGGAAAAGAGAACAGAACTTTTAGAAAAGTTAGATGCGATGTCGAAAAATCTCGAAGCTCTTAGAGACAAGATGATGAGCGAAAATCTTTCGTACAACAAAAGTAAACTCGATTTTGACTCGAACAAGAAGCGTGAGGAGTTTTATGATGAAAGAATCGAAAATCTCGAAAGTTCTCTCGAAGATTTAAAGAGTACGCTCGAAATTTCGAGAAAAGATTTCGAGGATTTATGCGAAAGTCTGGAGAAAAAACATGAGTCATTAAAAGAACTCGAAAGCACGATAGGCGAATCTCGAGAAACTTTAGCACGCATGCAAAAAGAGACTCAGGAGTTTAATAGAAATAAAGAAAATCTCGAGAACAAAATCAGAAACTATAAATATGAACTCGCACTAAAGAACAATATTTTAGAGCAGTATCAACTTTCGGGTTTCTCTAACAAGAAAGTGAACGAAAAGTTTAAAAATGACAAGGGCTATCTTGCCGAAGTCACATACAATATCGATGTCGATTCGAAGTACACAAAGGCGATTGAAACTGCATTCGGTGCAAAACTGGGCTATATAATAACGAGAACGCAAGACGATGCAAAGGAAATGGTTGAATTTTTAAAGACGAACAAATTCGGAAGGGCGACATTTTTACCGCTCGAGCTTTACAACAAGCCGACAAATTTCAAAGCTTTAAAACCTGACGAAGACTGTCTCGGTTATGCGGCGGATCATGTTAAAACAAGTCCGGAACTCGAGAATCTTATCAGGAGTGTTTTGGGACCGATTGTGATATTTAAAGATTTAAAAAGTGCGACTTTAAAACGCCGTGAATATAATTCGAGCATCGTGACGCTTGACGGAGAGTTTCTCCACTTTTCCGGCTCTATTACGGGCGGTGAAGGGAAGAAAGAGCAAATCACACCTCTCTCTATCAAAAACGAAATCAAGGCGTTAAAAACGGATTTAAACGCGAATGAAGAGGCTCTTAAAAAATTGGGCGATGCCGAGGCACTTATAAATAATTTCAACAGCTTTAAAGAGAAGTACGACTCGAGTGTTCGAGATTATGAAAATTATAAAATTGAATTTGCCAAAGATAAGAACGAGAAAAATCTTATGGAAGACAAACTCGGCGCACTTGAAGAGAGAAAAGCCGGACTTTTGGAGGAATTAAAAAAGATTCATGCCGAAAAGAGCTGGATTTTGATTGATGAGATTTCGGACGAAGCGTACAATAAATCGAAGACGGAATACGAAAACTACAAGTCCGAGTTCGAGAAATTCAAGGAGTCGGCCGACGAAACTTTGAGGGAGTTAAACGAAAAGGAAAACAATATAAAGCTCTTTTTATATAAAAAAGAAAACGCACAGTCGAGAATCGATGAGAACAATTTGCAAGTTAAGAATTTGGAAATTGAAAACGGAAATCTAAAGAAGACTCTCGAAGAAAACAAGAAAATGCTCGAAGAAAAGGGAGAAATAAAAGATTCACTCTTTAAGAGTATGACTGAGTTTGAAGAAAAGGAAAAATTAATCGATTCAAAAACGAATGAACTTTATAAAGAACGAAATGAGCTCAGAGCAAAGTTTGAAACTCTCTCGATTCAAGAGGACTCGATAAGAGAAAACATTACGGGGATAAACGAAAAGATAAATTCCGATAATTTAAAAATAGCGAGAATAGATGAAAATCTCGAGATTAAAAAGAATGATTTATTGAATGAATATAATATTTCATATGACGAATTTATCTCAAGCGAAAGAGAAACAGCGTCTTTAAGAGAACTCACCCAAAATATAAACGAAATCAACTCAAAGATTGAGCTGATGGGACCGGTTAATATGTCGGCAATTGCAGGATATAAAGAAGCACTTGAGAGAAAGACTTTCTATGAAAAACAAATTGCCGATTGCAAGGATTCGATTGACGACTTGCTTTCGATTTTGAAAAAAATAAATCGCGATATGAAGTCGCAGTTCAACGAGGCATTTGTAGAAATAAGAAACAACTTCAAATATGTTTTTGAAGAACTGTTTAACGGCGGAAAGGCGGACCTCACGATGACGGATCCTGATGATCCGCTGAACACAGGAATTCAAATTATTGCAAAACCGCCCGGAAAGAAAGAACAACAGCTTAGCCTTTTGTCGGGCGGAGAAAAAACATTGACCGCAATGGCACTTCTCTTTGCATTCTTAAAACTTAAACCGTCACCATTTTGTATACTTGACGAGATTGATGCGGCACTCGACGACGCAAACATCATGCGTTATACAAATTTCTTAAGAAAGTTGAGCGAAGACAGTCAATTCTTAATCATCACGCACAGAAAACCGACACTCGAAGTTGCGGACACAATTTACGGTGTGTGCATGAGAAAGAAGGGTATAAGCGATATCATAAGCATGAGAATTGAAGAATATGAAGAAGAATAATAAATAATAATATTTTGATGAAAGCGGCAGAGATGTCGCTTTTTTTGTGTGTATAATGATTGAAAAGAAATATATTTTAATGTATAATTAAATGTAATGTTAAATTAAGGAGAGATTGAATGTTTAATTGGTTTAAAAACAAATTTTCTAAGAAAAAAGAAAATGATGAGAATAAGATTGAAGAAGTTATAGAGGAGTCAACAAAAAAAGTTGATGAAGCGGAAATATCAGAACCGATTTTCCAAAAGAAAACCGAGTCACATGAAATAAAAAATGAGCCGACTTTTGAAAAGAAGGTTGAAACTCATGAAGAAGCATTTAAAAATGAAACTATAAAAACAGAAGTTCCTGAAAAGAAAGAAGAACCTGTTGTAAAAGAAGTTGTTACCGAAGAAAAGCATGTTGAACCGGCTCCAAAGATTGAAACTCATGAAGAAATAAAAGAAGAACCGAAGCAGGAAGTAGTTCAAGAAAAATATGAAGAGCCGAAAAAAGAATTGATTCATGCAGCAGTGAAGAAAGAACTTGAAAATACGAATGACGAAGAAGAGCTGAAAGATACAAAGGAAAGCATATTCAAGAGATTTATTAAAGGCGTCAACAAGACCAGAAAGAATTTCAGCTACCAAATCAACTCCGTATTTACAGAAAACGATATCGACGACGATTTCTATGAAGAACTTGAAGAAGTTATGGTTATGGGTGACATCGGAGCTTCGACAACAATGACTATTATTGACATTTTGAAGGAAAGAATTATCGATAAAGGCATACACAAAACTTCGGAAGCGAAGGAACTTTTAAAAGAAATTATTTTGGAAGTTATGAACGAACATATCGAGGACAATTATCTTCACCTCGAACCGTCACCGGCAATTTTGATGCTTGTCGGTGTTAACGGAGTCGGAAAGACAACGACATGTGGAAAGCTTGCATATCAATTTAAACAAGAGGGCAAGAGTGTTGCTATTATCGCTGCTGACACATTTAGAGCTGCCGCAATCGAACAGCTCGAAGTTTGGGGCGAAAGAGCAGGCGTTAAAATCATTAGTCAAAAAGAAGGCTCGGACCCTGCTGCAGTTGTTTTTGACGGACTCGATTATTCAATCAAAAACAATATCGACATCACAATTATCGATACAGCGGGACGTCTTCACAACAAAGTGAACCTCATGAATGAGCTCAACAAGGTAAAAAGAATTATTGACAAGAAGATGCCGAATGCAACAATGGAAGTTATATTGGCACTCGACGCAACTACGGGACAAAACGCACTCCTTCAAGTTAAAGAATTTAAAGAAGCCGCTGAAATTACAGGTGTTTCTTTAAATAAACTCGACGGCACTGCAAAGGGCGGAGTTATAATTCCGATTCAATACGAAGAAAAAATTCCGGTAAAGATTGTCGGTGTAGGAGAATCGATTTACGACCTTCAACCTTTCGAGCCGGAACTCTTTGTAAATGCTATATTTGAGTAATTTATAAATATTTATGAAAATTGCGAAAAAACTATTGACAAGCGGTTATTTATTTGATATTATATCTATGTCAACAAAAAAGGTTGACAAGGGGTTGTTGTTATGATAGAATATTTTGAGTTGGGACGGCTTTATGATTTTTACAAAGAGCTGTTGACCGATCGACAAAGAGAAGCACTTGATCTATATTACAATGACGATTTGACAATGATTGAAATTGCGGAAGAACTTGGCATAAGTAAACAGGCGGTTTCAACAAATATCAAAAACGGAGTTTCAAATCTCGAAAAATTCGAAGAAAATCTGAAACTTGCGAGAAATTATTATATTATAGAAAGTGCAAAAGATAAACTTGAGAATTTATATAATAACTCTGTAAAGAAAAAAGATTTACCGACAGATGTTGAAGAAGAAATTTTTGCAATTCTAAGTATGCTCGATGAAATTTGATTAAAGGTGATTATATGTTTGAAAGTTTAAGTGAAAAAATACAATCCAGTCTCGCAAAGATTACCGGAAAGGGCAAGCTCAACGAAAAAGATGTAGACCTGGTAATGCGAGAAGTAAAGATGGCACTTTTGGAGGCAGATGTAAACTTTAAAGTTGTTAAAAGCTTTACTAAAACCGTCAAAGAAAGAGCAATTGGAAAAGAGGTTATGGAAAGCCTCACACCGGCTCAACAAGTTATAAAAATTGTTAATGAAGAGCTCACAAATATCATGGGCGGCAAGGAAGAAAAACTTGATTTTTCGAGAAAGCCGACAGTAATCATGATGTGCGGTCTTCAAGGTGCCGGTAAAACTACAACCACAGCAAAGCTAGCAGGGCTTTTAAAGAAGGATAACAAGAGACCGCTTTTGGTCGGTGTTGACATCTATAGACCTGCAGCAATTAAACAACTTCAAGTTGTGGGTGAACAAGTTGGTGCACCGGTTTTTGAAAGGGGAACTCAAACTCCGTCAAAAACTGTTCTCGAAGCTTATGAATATGCAAAGAGAGAAAACCACGACGTAATTTTGGTCGACACGGCAGGAAGACTTCACATTGACGAAACTTTGATGGACGAGCTTAAAGATATTGAAAAAGCTGTGCCGGTGAGTGAAGTTTTACTCGTTCTTGACTCGATGACGGGACAAGATGCTGTAAATGTTGCAAAGACATTCGATGAAAGCTTATCGATTACGGGCGTTATTCTTACAAAGCTTGACGGTGACGCAAGAGGCGGTGCCGCACTAAGTATCAGATCGGTCGTTGACAAGCCGATAAAGTTCATCACAACAGGTGAAAAACTTGACAAGATCGAGTCCTTTAAACCGGACAGACTTGCAGGAAGAATTCTTGGCATGGGCGATGTTTTGAGCTTGATTGAAAAAGCTGAAGCGGTTTATGACCAAAAGAAAGCTGCAGAACTTGAGCAAAAAATGCGTGATATGAGTTTTACATTTGACGATTTCCTCGAACAGATGGCGGCTCTAAAGAAGATGGGACCGATAAAGGACATTCTGGGAATGATTCCGGGAATGAACAGTAAAGCACTTGGCAACATTGAAGTTGATGAAAAGCAAATGGGACACATTGAGGCGATAATAAGAAGTATGACACCGATGGAAAGGATAAATCCTGATATTATCGATGCTTCGAGAAAAGAGAGAATCGCAAATGGTTCCGGAACGTCACCTGTCGAAGTTCAAAAACTTTTGAAACAGTTTAAAGACACGAAGAAGATGATGAAGAAGTTCGGCAATATGACAAAGAAAAAGAAACCTGGCAAAATGGGATTTCCATTTTTTAAATAGGTAATAGATTTTTGAGGAGGTGAATGATTTGGCAGTTAAAATCAGATTAAAGAGAATGGGTTCAAAGAAAAGACCATATTATAGAGTTGTTGTTGCAGACGCAAGAGCACCTAGAAACGGACGTTTTATTGAAGAAATCGGCTTTTACAATCCGGTAAGCGAACCAAAAGCTTGCAAGATTGATAAGGAAAGAGTTGAATACTGGATTGGAGTTGGTGCAAAACCGACAGATACAGTAAATTATCTCTTAAAAACTTATAATATTAAGAGCGACAAGAAAGCAGAAAAAGCTCCAGAAGCAAAAGAAGCTGAATAAACAGAAGAATAGGTGAAATATGAAGGATTTATTGTATCATATTGTAAGTAATTTGGTTATAAATACCGAAGCCATTGAAATTACGGAAGAAGAAAAGGATAGAGAGATTACTTATTTTCTCAAAGTCGCAAATGAAGACTTGGGAAGGGTTATCGGCAAAAGAGGAAGAATTGCAAACAGCATCAGAACTATTGCACGTGCTTCCAAAAACGAATCCGGCAAAAATATTTTTGTGGAGATAGTCGATTAGTGAATAATCTCAGAGAGGTTGGAAAAATCGCTTCACCTTTTGGTCTTAAAGGTGCTTTCAAAGTCATGCCGTCGGTCGACAAAAATGAACAGTTTTTTGAATTTACAGAAATGGTTATTTTTGGAATGAGCGATAGTTTTGAAATTGAAGACGTTTGGACTAAAAAGAAAAGTCTCTATGTTAAACTAAGGGGACTTGATTCGATTGACGATATCGAAAAGAGAATCGGTTATTCGATTTATGTTTCGAACGATGAATACGAAAACAGTTTGCAGGAAGGAAGATTTTTTGTAAACGATTTGATTGGTATCAAAGTTTTTGTCGGCGAAAAGGAAATCGGCGAGGTGAAGGATGTTATAAATGGACCGGGACAAGACATATTTGTCATTACAAATGGCGAAGATGAAGCAATGGTTCCGTTTGTAAAAGCTTTTTTTGAAGATGTCGACACAAAGTCAAAGAGAGTAAATTTTAAACCTGTGGAAGGATTGATACCTTGGATATAAATATTTTGACAACATTTCCGTCGTTTACGGATTCCATAAAGGACTACTCGATGATTAAACGAGGGGTTGAGGCGGGAATTGTGAGTATTAATTCAGTAGATATTCGTGCTTTTTCGAATGATCCGAATCAGCGTACCGACGATTATCCATACGGTGGCGGAAACGGTATGCTTATGTGCTGTCAACCGATATATGACGCTCTTAAGTCGATTGAAAACCCGGGAACGGTGATTTATATGTCGCCGCACGGAAAGACAATCAACCAGGAAGTCTTGAATGAACTTTCAAAACTTCCGGCAATGACAATACTTTGTGGACACTATGAAGGCGTAGACAGAAGAATTATTGACAATTATGTGAATCTCGAATTAAGTGTTGGGGATTATGTCCTGACAGGAGGGGAATTACCGGCGATGATGCTCATTGATGGAGTATCAAGGTTGTTACCGGGACTTCTTAAATCGGAGGATTCTTATACCGAAGAGTCTTTTTATCACGGTTTATTGGAGCATCCTCAATATACGAGACCATATGATTTCAACGGATTCAAAGTACCGGATATACTTCTTTCCGGCAACCACAAGCTGGTCGATAAATATAATTTGATGGAAAGTATAAAACTTACAAAGAGATTGCGTCCCGATTTGATTGATGAATTGGACGCGGATAAATTTGAAGACAAAGAAATTAGAAATTTCATTATAAAAATGAAGGAAGGAGGATATGATGAACGTTATTAATGCACTTAATCAAGAACAGTTAAAGAATGATATTCCTGAATTTAGAGTTGGAGATACTGTTAAAGTTCACTACAAAGTCGTTGAAGGTGAAAAAGAAAGAATCCAAGTTTATGAAGGTACAGTTATTAAACGCCAAGGCGGACAAGTTCAAGAAACATTTACTGTAAGAAGACTTTCTTATGGTGTAGGTGTAGAACGTACATTCCTCTTACACTCTCCAAGAATTGCAAAATTGGAAGTTGTAAGAAAAGGTCATGTACGTAGAGCTAAACTCTTCTATTTAAGAGGCCGTCAAGGTAAAGCTGCTAAGGTTAAAGAAATCAAATTTTAATTATAAGGATGAGCCGAAGTATCTTTATGCATAGGTTCATCCTTTTAATATACTTATTTTTATTTTGCTGAAGGAGGCATTTATGAGTTGGTATCCCGGCCATATGAAAAAGGCATTGGACGAAATTAAAGAAAAGATTAAACTGGTTGATGTAGTCGTTGAAGTTATTGATGCGAGAATGCCTTATAGCACAAAGAATCCTTACGTCGCAAAAATTGCGGAAAATAAGGAACATATTTTACTTATGACAAAAAAAGACTTGGCTGACAAAGAAGAGACGGCGAAATGGTTGAAACAATTTCGTGAAGACGGTTTCAGTGCTTTTGCGATAAATACATTTGATAAAAGAGACATTTCATCGTTCAAGAGATTTTTAAAAGATGTGAAACAAGATATTCTTGAAAACAAAAAGTCAAAGCGTGAAAATTTTGAGATGAAGGTCATGGTTGTCGGCATGCCGAACGTCGGTAAGTCGAGTTTTTTGAATGCGTTTAAAGGCACAAAGAGTACGAAAGTCGGAAATACTCCGGGAGTTACGAGAAATATGCAGTGGGTGCGAACAGGTGAAGACATTCTTCTTTTGGATACGCCGGGCATTTTGATGATGAGTAGGAGCGAGGAAAACAGAGTGACGAATCTCGAGGTTTTAAACTCGATTGACACATCGGAAGTGGATGCGGCTGAAACGGCACTCTTAATGATAAAGATTTTGCAAACTCGCTATCCGGGACTTCTAAACAACAGATACGGAGTTGACGAATCGGAAGAACCGCTCGCAGTGCTCGAGGGCATTGCAAAGAGGCGCGGTGCACTCATAAAAGGCGGCGAGTATGACTACTCAAGAGCCGGTTCGATTTTGGTCGACGAATTTAGAAAGGGTGTTCTCGGCAATTTGACATTGGAGTCGGTCGATGAGATATATTGAAGAGTCGCTCGATGAAACATATATCTGCGGCATAGACGAGGTCGGTCGCGGGCCGCTTTTCGGCGATGTCGTATGTGCTGCGGTAATCATGAAAAAGAACAACTACATCGTCGGTATCGATGACTCGAAGAAACTTACCGAAAAAAAGCGAAATATATATTTTAACGAAATTTACAAAAGAGCGTGTGCAATCGGGCTTGGAAGTGCGTCAAAAGAAGAGATTGACGAAATCAATATACTAAATGCGACAAAGCTTGCGATGACAAGAGCACTCAATGAAGCAGCGAGGATAGTTCAACCTGACATAGTTCTTGTGGATGCCGTGAAGCTCGACATTCCGTACAAGACGCTCTCAATCATACACGGCGATCACCTTTCGTACAACATCGCAGCTGCGTCAATTATTGCAAAAGTTTCGAGAGACAGACTCTGCTACGGTTGGGACAAGATGTATCCGGAGTACGGCATTTTAAAGCACAAGGGCTACGGCACAAAAGCTCATCGTGAAGCGATTTTAAAATATGGAAGAACACCGCTTCACAGAGAAAGTTTCAAGGTGAAGCTATGAAATCAAATAACAAAATTGTAGGAAATCTCGGGGAGGATATGGCCGCCGAATATCTTGAAAAACATGGTTACATGATTTTTAAGAGAAATTATAGAAATCGATACGGAGAAGTGGACATCATTGCAATTAAGGATGAGTTTCTCGTGTTTGTCGAGGTTAAGGCGAGAAAAAATCGGATGTTTGGAAATCCGCAGGACGCCGTTGACGATGAAAAAATTCGTCACATTGTCGACGTTTCGGACGGCTTTATGAGAGAAATGAATTGGTCGGATATAACGGTCAGATTTGACATCGTGGAAATTGTTTTCGATGAGAATTATATAAATCATATTGAAAACGCATTTTATAGTTATAGATGATGGAGGAGTTATGTATTCAAGCATAAGAAGTGCAGTTTTACTTGGCATTGTCGGCGCGGAGCTAAAAGTTGAATGCGACCTTGCACAAGCAAAATGCAATTTTACTATAGTAGGCCTTGCGGACAAGGCGATAAACGAAAGCAGAGAAAGATGTACGGCGGCGATTTTTAACAGCGGATTTCGTTTTCCGCAAAAGAAAATCACGATAAATCTTTCGCCTGCAAACATAAAAAAAGAAGGCTCGCACACAGACCTTCCTATTGCAATTTCAATTCTTGAAGCTGACGGCGTCATCGAAGAAAGACGCACGGACGACTTTGTTTTCTTGGGCGAACTTGGGCTCGACGGAAAAATTGTCCCAATTGACGGGGTGCTCCCGATGGTTTTATCGATGAGGGATATGGGATTTAAGAAATTTGTCGTACCATATGAAAATCGAATGGAATGCTCGATTCTTGATGATGTAAAAGTATATCCGGTGAAAACTCTAAAGGAAACGGTCGACTTTTTAAACGGCAATCTAGAAATCGCACCGTCACACATTGTCGAACCGATGGACCTTGAGCCGGAATATGACGTGGATTTTTCTGAAATCAAATCGCAAGAAAATCTGAAGAGAGCATTTGAAATTGCAGCGGCAGGAAACCACAACATACTTATTATCGGACCGCCGGGTTCCGGAAAAACCATGGCGGCAAGAAGACTTCCGACAATTCTTCCGGACATGACTCTTGAAGAATCAATCGAAAGCACAAAAATATATAGCGTAAGCGGGCTTTTAAAGGAAACGGGACTCATGCGCACGAGACCGTTCAGATCTCCGCACCACACCGCAAGCTCGGTTTCAATCGTGGGCGGCGGTCGCATTCCGAAGCCGGGCGAAGTGAGCCTTGCACACAACGGGGTTCTCTTTCTCGACGAACTTCCGGAATTTCAAAGGAGCACTCTCGAAGTTTTAAGACAACCTATGGAAGACAAAGTTGTAAGCATTTCAAGAATTAACGCACAGATAAAATACCCGGCGAACTTTATGTTCGTCGCCTCAATGAACCCTTGTCCATGCGGATATTATGGGGACCCGAACCACAATTGCACTTGCACGCAAAGCCAAATCGACAGATATCTCGGAAAGATTTCAAATCCGCTCCTCGACAGAATCGACATTCACGTCGAAGTGAATGCGGTCAAATACGATGAGCTAAAGAGCGATAAGCCGGCGGAAACGTCAAAAGAAATCAGAAAGCGTGTAAACAAAGCTAGAAATCGTCAAATCGAAAGATATAAGGACATCGGCATAACTAACAACGCCGAGCTAAATGGCAAGGCGATAAAGAAGTTTATACATCTGGGCGAAGCGGAAACGCAAATTTTAGATATGGCGTACAAAAAATACAAATTCAGCGCACGTGCATACAACAAAATTTTGAAACTCTCAAGAACTATTGCGGACCTTGCGGAGTCCGACGAAATAAAGACGGAGCATGTGCTCGAAGCCCTGAGATACAGGTCGTTCGACTCGAAATATTTCTAGATATGGCTTATTCAAATTGTGATGCGTATATCTTTTTAAATTCTATAAATTTGTCGAACAAAAAAATCATTGCAATCAAAGAGAGTCTCGAAAACATCTCAGAAATTTTCGAAATGACGAAGAATGATTTTATGAGTCTCGAAATTTTGAAGGAAAAAGATATCGATTATATTTTAGAAAATAAAAACTACGATAAGCTCGAGTGGACAAAGGAATATTATAGAAATCTCGGCGTTCACGTGATGACGATTGAAGACGAGGACTATCCGTACAGTTTGAAAAATATCGAAGATGCGCCGCAGATTTTATATATCAAAGGTGAGCTGAAACCTGAAGATCACATCGCACTTGCTGTTGTAGGCTCGAGGCGTTTGAGTGACTACGGAAAAGAAGCGACAAAGTTTATTGCGAGCGAGATTTCAAAACTCGGAATAACTGTTGTTTCGGGAATGGCTGACGGAGCGGACTCAATCGCTCATCGTGCGGCTCTTAAAGAAAACAATCGAACAATTGCGGTTATGGGAACGGGTATCGACGTTATTTATCCGCAGAAAAACAAAGTGCTATATGGAGAAATTTCCGAAAAAGGTGCGGTTATAACGGAGTTTCCGGCGAAAATGAAAGGAGCGCCGTACAATTTTCCGAGAAGAAACCGGATTATAAGCGGACTTTCGCTCGGCGTTGTCGTTGTCGAGGCAAAAGAAAAGTCGGGCACACTTATCACGGCGTCGTTTGCCGCAGAGCAAGGACGAGATGTTTTTGCAATTCCGGGAAACATAAACAGCATCTATTCGAAGGGGACGAATAAGCTCATCCAAGACGGTGCAAAACTCGTTATGGGTGTTGAGGACATTGTTTCGGAAATTCGTGAGCTTCGAGAACTTGCTGAACCGAAAAAGGAAAAGAAGAGCACGAACTTTACGGATGTGCAAAACTTAATCATAAACGAACTTCAAAACGGCGAAGCAAACGTCGATAAGCTTATAGCGAGAACCGGACTTGACGTCACAACACTTCAAGTCACACTTGCGGAACTCGAACTCATGGACTTCATAGTTTCGACAAGGCGCGGCACTTATATGTTAAAAATGAAATGATTTGCATTTTAAGTATAAAAATTTTTAGAAATTTTGACATTATAAATTGATTTATAATATAATCTATTTAATGAAAATATATATTAGAAGGTGTACGTATTATGAAAGACCTGTTTGTACTTATTATACTAGTTGGAATTTTTCTGTTTTCTTGCGAGAATTGTTTACGTCTTAAAAATGATGATTACAATAGTTCAAGTAAATTTTCGAATTATGAATCAAAACATTATTATTCAAGCACTAATGATTCAAAAGATTACGATTTTGATGATTTCGATACAAATAATTATGATGGGGTAGACGCTGTTGCTGATTTTAAAAAAGCTAAACTTTCATTAATAAACGATGCTGATACATTTGAGGTTAATATAGATGGTTCTAGTACAGAAGTTAAACTTATTGGAGTTGGCACACCCAAATTACACAACTCTAACAATGTTCCGGATTATCTATTTAAAGAAACTGTTAAATGTATAGTAGAAAAGCTTAATGGCAGCAGGGAGATTTATATCGAAAAAGATTTACCTGACGATAAAGGATATCAATTAACATATAGGTATATATGGACAACTTTACCTAAACATCCATACAACCCAACTTATGAGGAATTTCAAAATCAATGTTTGAATGCTTATTTGGTACGTCAAGGTTATGCTAAAGTTTCAAAATCTATACCTTATGTAAAATATTCTGACTGGCTCGTTCAACTTGAAACTAGTGCTCGCATAGCTAATAAAGGTATTTGGAATGAAACTGAAAGAGTGAAATGGGAAAATGAAAACAATCAACAACAAGCTGTTTCAGAATCACAGGAAGTTAACACTGATCAAGTAAAATGGGTTCAAACGACCGAAGAAATTACAAACAGGGGAAAAACATATATTGCTGACACAACGCAAGGACCAATTAAGGGAAATATAAAAAGTAAGATTTATCACGTACAAGGGCAGAATAGTTATGATAAAATTTCTGTTAATAATGTTATTTGGTTTAATACTATTGGAGAAGCTGAAGCGGCAGGATATAGACCAGCTGAGAGATAAAATATAAATTATTGTGCAAGCATTTAAGGTTATATTGCGGTTAATAAAACGGCGAAGTAAACGTCGATAAGCTTATAGCGAGAACCGGACTTGACGTTACAACGCTTCAAGTCACACTTGCGGAACTCGAACTCATGGACTTCATAGTTTCGACAAGGCGCGGCACTTATATGTTAAAAATGAAATAATTTGCATTTTTTTTAATAATCTGTTAATATAAGTTTTTGAAGAATATATTGGAAGTGATCAATTGGATTTATTTATAGTTGAGTCGCCTACAAAGGCGCGTGTTATCTCAAAATTTTTGGGAAAAGATAAGAAAGTATTGGCAACAAAGGGACATATAAAGGACCTTCCGCGTTCACGCATGGGAGTCGACATGGAAACTTTGGAGCCTGAATATATAACCATTCGCGGCAAGGGACCGCTTATCAGCGATTTAAAAAAAGCGGCTGCAAAGTCGTCAAATGTCTATATCGCAACAGATAACGATAGAGAGGGAGAAGCCATCGCATGGCATGTTTCGAAAGTGCTCGATGTGGAAGGCAAAAAGAATAGAATTGTTTTTAATGAAATCACGAAACGTTCGATTTTGGAGTCGATAAAATCTCCGAGAGAAATCGACATAGACCTCGTAGACAGTCAACAGGCAAGACGTGTTCTCGACAGAGTTGTGGGCTACAGTATAAGTCCGCTTTTGTGGAAAAAAGTTAAAAATAAACTCTCCGCGGGAAGAGTGCAATCGGTTGCACTCATGCTTATCTGCAAGCGTGAAGACGAAATAAATGCGTTTGAGCCGACTGAATATTGGAATCTTAAAGCTTCGTTTGAGAAAAAGGGAGACTTGTGGTTCGATTTAAAGCAAATCATGGAAAACGGAAAAGCCAAAAATCTCACAGTTCCGAATGAAGTAACTGCAAAAAAAATAGAAAAATATTGCAGCGAAAATAAATATAAAGTCATTGAAAACAGCAAAAACAATCGACAAAAGAGTCCTCAATCTCCGTACACAACTTCGCTTTTGCAACAAGATGCAAACAGACGATTGAACTTCAAATCGGGTTTTACAATGCAAATTGCACAAAAGCTCTATGAAGGTGTGAAAGTGGGAAGAGAAGAAATCGGTCTTATCACATATATGAGAACCGACTCGAAGAGAATTGCACCTGAAGCAATCCAAGCTGCGGGTGAATTTATAGTCGATAGATTCGGAAAAGAGTATTACGAAGGCCCTAAGCACTATGTAAACAAGGGCAAAAACACTCAAGATGCGCACGAAGCGATTCGTCCGACCGACGTTATGAGAACGCCGTCGATGATGAAAAAATATCTCTCTGACACAGAATACAAGCTTTATAAACTTATCTGGGAAAGATTTGTTGCGTCACAAATGGCAAAAGCAAAAGTTATTTCTACAAAAGTTTCGCTTCAAAACGGCGACTACATTTTTAGAAATGTGGTCAACAAGCTCACATTTGACGGATATATGAAAGCGTCAGGCATCGAACCGGGCTACACGGATATCGACTTAAACATGTTTAAAGTCGGATCCCTTCTTTCACATGAAAGATTCACAAAAGAACAACAATTCACTAAACCGCCGGCAAGATACACCGAAGCAAGCTTGATCAAAACACTTGAAAGCGACGGAATCGGAAGACCGTCAACCTATGCTCCGACAATCTCTACACTTGTCAACAGGACTTATGTGGTCATAGAAAACAAGAGCATAAAGCCGACAGAACTCGGAGAACTGGTAAACAAAATTCTTCTTGAATACTTTCCGTCGATTATAAATGTTAAATTCACTGCGGAGCTTGAAGTAATGCTCGACAAAATTGCGGAAGGCAAAGAAGATTGGAGCAAAGCTTTGAGAGAATTTTACGGAATTTTTGAGAAAGACTTGAAAGTTGCAGAAGAAGAGATGGAAAAAATCGAGATAAAAGATGAAGTCTCGGATGTTAAGTGTGAACTTTGCGGCAGAATGATGGTCATTAAACAAGGACCGTACGGAAAATTCCTTGCATGCCCGGGTTTCCCGGAATGCAAAAATACAAAACCGATTGAGGATAAAATCGGAATCAAGTGTCCGAAGTGTGGCAAAGGTGACATCGTTAAAAGAAAGAGCAAGAGGGGCAGAGTCTTCTACGGTTGCAACAGATATCCGGAATGCGACTTTGCGTCATTCGATCTTCCAATCGAAAAGAAATGCCCGAAATGTGGCGGAGTATTGACGGAACGGAAAAAGGCAAAAACGAATCTCATAAAATGCTTGAACTGCGACTATGAGGAAGAATACGAAAGAAATAAAAAATAAATTGGGCGGCTAAACGCCCTTTTTTGTTGGAATGAAACTTTGGAATGATATTTTGAACATGATAAATTAAGAGAAATCGTTTGTCCGGTGCCATAAAAATTCGTTGCAGTTAATTGTTTTAACACTTCTCAGGGTATAAATAAAAACAGAGGTTGATAATATGAATAGAAATAAATATAGACTTGTCGCAATTCTTTTGGCGGCAATCATTCTTGTGGGTTGTATAAAACAGAATAAAAATCCGAAAATAAATAAAACGAAAGAAACTATCGACGCAAGTGATTTAAAGACAATTTACTTTGCCGGCGGTTGCTTTTGGGGAATCGAAGGATATATGGAAAGAATTTACGGCGTGTACGATGCGACGAGCGGATATGCGAACGGTAAAACCGAAAATCCGACCTATGAAGAAGTTTCGACAGGAGAAACGGGGCACGCTGAAACTGTGAAGGTGCAATATGAGCCGAAAAAAATCTCGCTAGAAAAACTCCTCAGTTATTTTTTGATGGTTGTGGACCCGACGAGCCTCAATAAACAGGGAAATGATGAAGGAACGCAGTACCGCTCGGGAATTTATTATGTCGACGACTCCGACAGAGATATAATTGTTGAGAAACTTAAAAAAGAACAGCAAAAATATGATGACGAAATTGTTGTTGAGGTAAAAAAGCTGAACAATTTTTATAATGCCGAAGATTATCACCAAGACTATTTGGTGAAAAATCCGAAGGGCTATTGTCACATCGACCTTTCAAAGGCAAATGAAGTGATAATCGACGAGGACGATTACAAAAAGCCGTCCAATGACGAAATAAAGAAAAAATTGACCGGCGAAGAATACAAAGTCACCCAGGAAAGTGCAACTGAGCCTGCATTCGACAATGAATTTTGGGACAACAACAAAAAGGGAATCTATGTTGACGTCGTTACAGGCGAGCCGCTTTTCAGTTCGACCGACAAATTCGACTCGGGTTGCGGGTGGCCGTCTTTTTCAAAGCCGATTTCAAAAGATGTGCTAAAATACAACAAAGACAACTCGCACAATATGGAAAGGACCGAAGTTAAAAGCAGATCCGGCGACTCGCATTTGGGACACGTGTTCAACGACGGACCGAAGGAGAAGGGTGGACTAAGATACTGCATAAACAGCGCAGCATTAAAATTCATTCCGCTCGAAAAAATGGACGAGAAAGGCTACGGATACTTAAAACACTTGGTAGAATAAATAAAGCACATGAAAATTGCATCTATCTAAGAATTCACTGTGCTTTTGATTGCGTTTAATTTATGAATATGTTGTCCGTGAAATAATGCACTGTCTGTGGTATAATAAATGAAAGGAGAGTGAATCATGTTAATTTTAAAAATCATGCTTATCCTTCTCGGAGTTTCTTTTCTCACATTCGGATACTTAATCTACTCGAAAAAAAGATATGATTTGATAAACGGCTACGAATCGGATTTAAAAGTGGGAAGAAAAACAGAAGAATATGCGAAAAAAGTTGGAAAAATCGAACTTGCAATTGGAGCGGTGCTACTCATTGTAGGGATTATAGTTATTATAAAATTGTAAGAAGGAAACTAAGGGGGAAATATGGAGCTTGTATTAGGAATCGCGGCAATAATATTCGCGGTTTTAAACATTGTTTTTACACTGAAAAAGAAAAATGCGGAACTGTACAGATATTTAAGCCTGTCGTTCACCGCAGTAACTGTGTGCGCATTCTACTCGAGTGCGGCGAGAGACGTCGCCGAAAAAGACTGGAGCGCTCTCATGGACACAGTACCGACAATTAGCACTGCACTTTGGGTGCTTGTTCTAATATCAATTTTAATAAACTCCGTTTCGCTTTTTAAGGGGAATAAATAGGCACTTATGTTTGTAGGTGCTTTTTTTGTGGGGAGATTAAGTTGAATATTTTCGGAGAATTACTATTCCAAAATTAGTAATAATAGTGCAAAAAAATAATTTATAGCAGATCCACAATATCAACGATGAGTAATGCACGGCAAATATACTTTGGATCAATTAAAAATTACAAATCGCCAAACATCATAATAACAAAAATCTCTAAACACGTGTAATCTATATCACTACACAAAAATTCAAAAACTCTAATTATGCACAATAGATATTTATTATAAAGAATCAAAATCTTTAAACCTCGTAATCTTGATAAATTCTCTAAAAATCACAATCTAGATGTTCGCAAAATAACTATCAATAAAAAATAAAATTATCTAAAGAACGTAATATCAATCAATTCTCTAAAAATCAGGAATTGCATTCTATGTTGTTAAAACAACATACAGTATAATGATAATGTGTATATTTTAGTTGTGCTATAAAATGAAGTTAATTTTGAAATAATTCACGTCGTATTTGGTTATAGAATTAATTTCAACAATAACCTAAAAATATGTAATTACATTTTATGTTGTTAAAACAACATACGATACCATCGACAATGTGTATAATTTAGTTAAGATATAAAATAAAGTTGTTTTTGGATTGATTCATGACAAATTTTATAGTCAAATTTTATAATAGTATCAAAATCTATAATTATAAAAATACAAAAAATAATTAAACTCAATATTCACAGTTACCAAAAAATAAAAAAATAAATCCTATGTTGTTAAAACAACATACGGTTCCATCGATTATATGTATAATTTAGTTATGATATAAAATAAAGATGTTTTTGGATTGATTCATGTCAAATTTTATAGTCAAATTTTATAATAGTATTAAAATCTTTAATTATAAAAAAACAAAAAATAATTATATTCAATATTTACAGTTACCAAAAAAACAAAAAAATAAATTCTATGTTGTTATAACAACATAAAGAACTATCGACAATGTGTATAATTTAGTTAAGATATAAAATAAAGTTGTTTTTGGAATAATTCGAATTATTTTATTATATATATTCAATTACTAAATCACCTAAAAACACACAAAAATTAATTAAACTCAGGCTAAACAATCAAACAAAATAAAAAAATACATGTATGTTGTTAAAACAACATACGGTTCTATCGACAATGTGTATAATTTAGTTAAGATATAAAATAAAGTTTTTTTGGACTAATTCGAATTATTTTATTATATATATTCAATTACTAAATCACCTAAAAACACACAAAAATTAATTAAACTCAGGCTCAACAATCACAAAAAATAAAAAATTAAATCCTATGTTGTTAAAACAACATACATTGAAATCAATAATGTGTATAATTTATTTGGGATATAAAATAAAGTTAGTAGCGAAATCTGCAAATTACATTATGAGTTTTGTTATAAAAACAGATAGAATTTTGTTATAAAAACGGATAGAATTTTTTTACTAAAATAGATAGAATTTTTATGTTAAAATAGATAAAATTTTGATATTAATTAGATGAAATTCTGGTATTATTATAGATATAGATATAATTAAATTATTATTGAGTATAAAATTCATGTTATAAAAATTTTTAAGGAGGATATGATGAAATATATTGATTTAAATAAGAGTGTTTACGACCTTGTTAAGGAATATCCGGAGCTTGTGGATATTATGGATGAGCTTGGTTTTTCGGAGATTAAAAAGCCTGTGATGCTAAATTCTGTTGGAAGGTTTATGACTATTCCAAAAGGTGCAAAGACCAAGGGAATTGAGATGATTGATATTATTCTTGCGCTTAAAAAGAACGGCTTTGCCTTTGATAAACCGGATACTGATGAAGCAGCAAGTTCAACTCCTGCTAATAATGCTTTGGCAAAGGACGAGCAAGGAGTTACGAATGATGAAAGGGAAAAGAGAAAGTCTCTTTTAAAGTCATATCTTCAAAGGCTTGAAGATGAGGCTCAATTGGAAGAGGTGAGGGCGGACTTTGTGAAAAATTTTGAGTCGGTCGATGCAAGCGAGATTATGGCTGCTGAAGAAGAGCTTATAAAAGATGGCATGCCTGTAGAAAAAATAAAAAAGCTTTGCGATGTTCACTCTTCGCTCTTTCATGGAATGAGCGTTGAGGAAATTCATGGAGTCGGTGCTAATGGGCTCAGCTTGGAAGAAAAAAGGGCAAATAAAAAACAATTTGCCGCCAATTATAAGACGATTGTCGGGCACCCTCTCTCAACTTTTTCAAAGGAAAATGAATGCGCATCAAAACTCATTGAAGAATTTTTATCGAATCCCGGCGAAGAGCTTCCGAAAGGCATCTCTGATTTATCAATCCATTATGCAAAAAAGGGAGATTTGCTTTATCCGCTTTTAAACAAAAAGTATGGAATGTTTGGACCGTCAAATGTTATGTGGACTGTTGACGATGAAATCAGAGACGGCTTAAGAGACCTTAGAAAATCTTATGATAAGGACAAGGCTGTCGAGGTGTTGACACGAGCCAAGGAAATGATTTACAAAGAAGAAAATATTTTATTTCCACTTTGTGCTGCAAATTTTACGGAAGAAGATTGGCATGGAATTTATTTTGATTCGAAAGATTACGATATAGCGTTTGGAATAGATGAAACTTGGGATGATGCGAAGAAAGCGGAAGAAGGCGACCTTGATATGGATTTCGAAATCAAGATGCCGGGCGGAGTTTTAAAGTTAAAAGAGTTGATTGCTGTTTTAAACACATTGCCTCTTGAAGTAACTTTTGTGGACGCCGGGGACATAAATAGATTTTTCAACGAAGTTCCAAAAGTCTTCAAACGACCGTCAATGGCACTTGGAAGGGATGTTTTTTCATGTCATCCGCCGAAGATTGAGCCGATGGTGCGTGCAATTATCGGCGATTTCAAGTCCGGAGCTCGCGACAAAGTCGAGGTCTATATGAACAAAAAAGAAGGAGATTTTCTTGTATCTTATTTTGCCGTAAGGGATAAAAACGGCACATACCTTGGCACAATGGAACTTGTGCAAAATATGGAAGGAATTAAAAAACATTTGGGTCTTTAGCTCAATAAAACACCCCCTTATTTCCGTTTTCGGATTTAAGGGGGTGTTCATTTATAGAGAAATTTATTTTTTGTTTAACTTAAAAGAATTCTTATAAAACTCCAATAGACCTTCCGACTGCATCTTGCTTAGCTCATTTGAAAGCGCGGACCTGTCCACATTCAAATAGTCGGCAAGCTCCTGGCGGTTAAATGGAATTGAAAAGAGATTGCTGTTGTTTATGGTTGCCTGCTCGGACAAATACGAACTTATGCGACCCCTAAGCGACTTTGAACTGGTGTGGATCATACGATTCGAGAAGAGCAGATTTTTTCTTGCGGCAATTCTTATAAGATTTAAAATCAGCTCATTGTGGTACGGACATGATTTTTGGCAAGTTTTAACAAGGGCGGAGAAATCAAAGAAAAGAATTTCGGAATCATGATTGGCGATAACATCGCAAAGAAGTTCTTTGCCGGGGATTGCTGCGTAATTTTCTGCAAAAATTTCGCCGGGATTTACGTGCCCGAAGATTTGTCCTTGTCCCCAATATGAAGCCACAAAAATATTTACGCCGCCCTTTAAAACCATTCCAATTTTATCGGTAACGTCGCCTCTATTAAGAACAATCTCGTTCTTCTTGTAGCTTCTTTCAACCGGCCGCAGGCAGGGGAGAACATTTTTTATATCATCTTCACTCAGACCTCTAAACAAATTTGTTTCAGATAAAAATTTATAATCCATAAATCCACCTTTCGTTGTTATAACAACATACAACATAATTTATCTTTATTATAATACATATAGACTGAGAAATAAAGGGAAGTTATTGCATGAGAATTTTTATGAATAGATTTTCTGTTATGACATTAAAAATATCTAAACTCAGTAAATTAAAAAATATACTATAAAAGTGTTTACATTATCAACATAATGATTAAGGCAAAATATGCCGAAATCAATTTATGTTTAAAAGATTTAAGGGGGAAATTATGGATTATAATATGTTTTGCTATCAATGCCAAGAAGCGGCAAATAACAAAGGCTGCACAGTCAAGGGAGTGTGCGGAAAGACACCGGAAGTTGCTCTTATGCAGGACCTTCTTGTCTATGTGACAAAAGGGCTTTCTGAAACTACTACAAGATTAAGAACTGAGGGGAAAAACCCTTGCGCATCTATAAATCATCTTGTCACACACAATCTTTTTATAACGATTACAAATGCAAACTTCGACCGCAATGCTATCATTGAAGCTATCACTTATACATTGGAGAAAAAGGCTAAACTTCTTTCGAAACTCGAATCAAAAAACGGACTCTCCGATGCAGCTCTATGGCAAGGAAATGAAGATGAATATGAGATAAAAGCTGCAAGCAATGCAGTCGGCGTTCTATCAACCGAAGATGATGACAAGAGGTCTTTGAGGGAACTTATCACTTATGGTCTGAAAGGCATGGCTGCTTATATGAACCACGCAAACATGCTTCTTAAAGATGATGAAGAAGTGGATGTGTTTATACAAGAAACTCTCTCGAAAACTTTGGATGATTCAATCAGCATTAATGATTTGATTGCTCTAACCTTAAAGACGGGAGAATATGGTGTGAAAGCGATGGCTCTTCTTGACAAAGCGAACACTGAAGCCTATGGCAATCCGGAAATCACAGATGTAAATATCGGCGTTAGAAACAATCCGGGCATACTTGTCTCCGGACACGACCTGAGAGACTTGGAAGAGTTGTTGGAACAAACAAAAGGAACGGGAGTCGACGTATACACCCATTCGGAAATGCTTCCGGCGCACTACTATCCGAAATTTAAAAAATATGACAACTTCGTCGGCAACTACGGCAACGCTTGGTGGAAACAAAAAGAAGAATTTGAAAGCTTTAACGGACCTATACTAATGACGACAAACTGTATCGTACCGCCAAAAGATTCATATAAAGACAAAATGTGGACAACAGGTGCTGCGGGATTTGCAGATATAAAGCACATCTCGGGTGGAATCGGAGACAAAAAAGACTTCTCGGCTTTGATTGAACAAGCAAAAACATGTGAGCCTCCGACAGAAATTGAAACAGGCACAATTGTCGGCGGATTTGCCCACAACCAAGTGCTCGCTCTAAAAGATAAAATCATAGATGCGGTAAAAACAGGTGCTATAAAAAAATTCGTAGTAATGGGCGGATGCGACGGAAGACACAAAGAAAGAAACTACTATACGGAATTCGCGGAAAAACTCCCGAAAGACACCGTAATATTGACAGCAGGATGTGCAAAATATCGCTACAACAAACTTGCACTCGGCGACATAGGGGGAATTCCAAGAGTATTGGATGCGGGGCAATGTAACGACTCATACAGCTTGGCGATGATTGCGCTTGCTCTAAAAGATGCATTCGGGCTTGACGACATAAACGAACTTCCGATAATCTACAACATCGCATGGTACGAACAAAAAGCTGTAATAGTGCTCCTTGCACTTCTTTCACTCGGCATAAAAAACATCCATCTCGGACCGACACTTCCGGCATTCTTGAGCGAAAACGTCGTGAACGTACTTGTAGAAAACTTTGGCATAGCACAAAGAACCACCGCCGATGAAGACATGGAAAAGTTCTTTGCATAAAAATGAGATGGTTGGGTTAAAAAACTAAAAGAACTTTAAAAATGAATAAATGATTAAAAGCGGTGCGATGTGCATCGCTTTTTTGATGGGAAAGTAAAATAAATTTAAAATTCCGGTCAAAAAACTATGGCGTTGACTTGCCAGAAAAAGATGGATTTGTAAGAGACGGTTTTGATATTCCGGAAGATTATACAATCCACCAAAGAGAACCGTTTTATATGGAAAAATTTGTTTAAAAATGGTATAATTATATCATATATTCAGAAAATAAATTTAAAAATTACAGAGTTTTAATTTGTATTATTTATAAAAGAGAGGGGATAATATGGCTATTGATTTTTCGAAATTGAAGTCTTCTTCTAACCAAGCATCTATAGAACCAAGAGATATTTTTATGGCATTGCCTAAAAAGGATAAAAGCTATGGGTATCCTCGTGATGTTCAAACAGAAGTTTGGAAAAAGTGGTTTGATAAACGCAATAAAAAAAATACAATAATAAAAATGAACACCGGAAGTGGAAAAACTGTTGTGGGGTTAACAATTTTACAGAGTTGTTTAAACGAAGGAAAAGGTCCTGCAGTGTATATTGTTCCAGATAAATTTTTAATAAAGCAAGTTTGCGACGAAGCACTAAAGCTAGGAATTAGGGTTGCTTATGATAACGAAGGTGCGAAAGGTGAAGAAGATTATTATTTCAAGAATAATAAAGCAATTTTAGTGACAAATATACACAAATTAATTAATGGTAAAAGCGTGTTTGGGTTACGCTCGAGTAATAATGTTAAAATTGGTAGTATCATAATCGATGATGTACACGCTTGTTTAGATACGATAGAAAAGCAACACACAATAACTATTGAATCTAATCATGATTTATATAAAAAAATAATTTCATATGTATCTAATTATACAGAAGTCAAGGAAAGTAAAAATTTTTGTGATATAAAAGATAGAAATGATCCGAGATATAGTTACTTGGTTCCATTTTGGATTTGGCAAAAAGAATGTCAAAATATATATAATAGTATTTCTGATGAAGATTATAAGGATGAACCATTCGTATTGTTTAATCTTCCATTGATGCGTGATAATTGGAAAACAGCTAATTGTGTTATTTCTGCTCGTAGGGTCGAAATAACATTAAAAGGTACTCCTATAAATAAAATAACTAGTTTTGAAGAAGCCCAACGTAGGATATTTATGAGTGCGACACTAGCGGATGATAGTGTATTTGTATCTAGTATTGGATTAAACGAAAAAGAGCTTTCAAATATCATTACACCTGAAAAGGCAAATGATATTGGTGAAAGGCTCATAATTTTTCCTAAACATTTAAATGCTAAGATAACAGATGAAGAGATAAAAAATGAAATTTATAATATTGCTAAGCAGCATAATGTTGTAGTTATTGTACCATCTTTTGATAGAGCTAATTTTTGGAAAGATATAAGTTCTAGTCAAATTCTTTCATCAAATGCAGATAATATACAAAGTGGTGTTGATAAATTAAAGAGTGGAGAATTCACGGGAATTACAATTCTAGTAAATAAGTATGATGGAATTGATTTACCAGATGATGCTTGCCGAATGCTTGTTATTGATGGATTACCAAGTATATGGAGTGAGCATGATTTAGCAATACAAGGGATGAATCCAAATGACAACAGATTGTGCAGAGAACAAATTCAGAAAATTGAACAGGGAATGGGTAGAGGGGTTAGATCAAATAATGATTTCTGCTCAATAGTATTAATGGGAGAAAAACTAGCGGATGTAATTGTAAATCAACATGGTAAAGAATTTTTTAGTTCAGCAACACTAGAACAATGGAATCTTTCTCAGCAACTATGGGACCAATTAATGGAATCGACACAAAGTCCTACTATAAAAAATATTTTTGATTTGACTAATTATATGTTTGAGCGTAACCCAGATTGGATTTCTGCTAGTAAATCTTATTTATCTAATGTTGTGTACAATAAATCTGGTAATGTAGATTCTTTGATTCTTACGATGCGGAAGGCTTTTGAAAAAGAATGCTTAGAAAATTATGAAGAAAGTTTTTCGATTATAGAGCAAGAAAAGAATAAAACAAATGATAATAAAACTAAAGGGTTATTGATGCAATATATGGCTGAATATAAGAACTTCAGCAATCCAGCTGAGGCACAGGAAATATTACTTTCAGCAAGAAACCTTAATTCTATGGTTTTAAAACCAATTAAGGGAATCCAATTTTCAAAATTAACTAGTACAAATAATGGACAATCTAGCTCTATTATAAAATATATTGAAGAAAATAAATTAAATGCCAATGAATATATTCTACATGTATCGGCTATATTGGAAGATTTAAAATTTTCAGATAATCCTGCGAAACGATTTGAAAAAGCACTTAATGATGTAGCATCAGTTATAGGTATTGCATCCTCTCGCCCAGAAGTTCAGTTTGGAGGAGAAGCTCCTGATAACTTACTAGCATTTTCAAATTCTGAATATGTAATTATTGAATGTAAGAATAGAACGACAACAGAATTAATTTCAAAAGATGACTGTGCGCAGTTACTTAGTTCGATACAATGGTTTAAGAATCATTATATTCTTGAAGAAAAATATACTCCAATTATGATTCATAATAGTGATACTTTCAGAACTGAGGCATCACCTAGTCCAGACATGAGAATTATGACACCTGAATTATTGGACGAATTCTCACAAGCAATAAGAGGGTTTGCAGAAGGGGTTGTCAAAAATGGAGTCTATGGGAATAACAAAGAAGTTGAAAAATTATTAAATTCATTCAAGCTAAATGGTTATCAGATAATTAATCGATATACAAAGTCATTTAGTAAAAATAAATAACTTTTAAATTTTGTATCTATAAAATTTTATAGGTGCATTCTTTAAAAAATTTCATAAATCTGGTTACCAAGAAGGATAAATTTTCACTATTAAAGTGTAGGGGAAAATTTATCCTTCTTGCTTTTGAGATAGAAGAAAAAGTTCAGTCCGTTATTAAGCAAAGAATCCTACATAGCTGATATCTAATTGATCTATGACAACTGAATAGACCAAGGTGTGACGTTATCCATTGTGGAAAATTATGAACTATGCCTAGACTTATCTGCTGAGAGATTGGTTTAAATGAATACTTTTAAGTGCCAAGGATAAAAGAAAAAGATCGATAAATTTGAATACAAAAAAGATAGGTTTGGCAATATATCTCGTGATGCATGGTACTTCAATGGTTTAAGCCGGCTCGTCTTAATAAGGGATGGTGTTGAGATTCAAATGTAGCAGCCAATGCACCTCACAATGTCATAAAACTTATTACAAACAATAGTGAGATTAAAACTATGAATAAGAAAAAAGAAATTAAAAAAGATAAGGATAAAAAGCAAATAGCAGATGATTATTCTAAGAAAATAACCTACGCTACAAGCGAAAGTAAAAAGCTTGATTTACTGGATATTGTTGAGATGTATCTATGTAAATCCTACGTAAGAATTTGAGGTGCTGACAAAGAGAAATAGGGTGCGGTAAAATATAGGTGGTAGAAGAAATCTTCCTAAACGAATATTTGCCAAAATATTATTTTAGGAGGATTGTTATGAGAAATACTGCGTGTATGTATCTTCGCCTTTCAAGAGAAGATGGAGACAGCAATGAAAGCAACTCTGTTTCAAATCAAAGACAAATAATCAAATCTTACGCTAAAGAAAAGAACGTAGATTTATCTTATGAATAAACGATTGGTTCAGCTCTAAAATCAAATCTTCGGTAAAAGAAAAGAAAGGCTACAGAGACAGCGTGTTTTGCGTGCCGGTTAAAATTGTCGAAAGATTTGAAATGGATGACAAACCTCTATGGACGGGGGATGAAATAAATAGGAGAAATAAAATTATTGCGGATGAGATAGTTGAGTTTATTTTTGAATAAATGTTGAAAAGTTTAAAGGCGGTGCTGCAGGGCATCGCTTTTTATTATGCAATACTCGAAATACAATATTATTATAGGATTTTGCTATAGATTCCTATACTTTTATTCGAAAATATAATATCGCACTTTACCTAGCTAATATCTATTTTTTGTGATATAATTTAATTAATTGGACTCATTATTTTGGAGGGTTATGTTATGTCAGAGAATTTATTATCACAAGCTGTGTTACAAGATGCACCTATAGATATTACTGCGGAAGCCAATTTTATTTGGTCGATTGCAAACAAGCTTAAATGCTGAGTTGAACCATTAGAATTTAAATATTATTTAATTTTAATTTTCTTTTATAAATATAGAAGTGATAAATATAAAGTATGCAGCTTAAACTGTTGAATCGGTTAAAACATGTGGAAAGAAGATATAGAACAGACAACGAACCATTTTATGATAAAAAAGATTTAATAGTAAAGAAGAATTATACAAAACGTATAAGAAATACAGCACAAGACCAAACATCATAGCTAAACAAATGCCGGGTTTTAAAACTTCAAATGAGATACTATAGGAATTTAAGAAATAGAAATATTTTTAAAATTTATTTTTAAGGGTTTGTGTCACATATGTTTGACAATAGTAAATGAAAATAAAATAATAAATCAATGTAAGATTGAATGAAAACAATATTTATGCTATAATTAAGTAAATCTAAAAGTGAGTAAATTAGTGATGTTATGGCACTTAAATATAAAAATTATGGATACAGCAAGTCAAAAAAGGATTAAAGAAGACTGATGTAATAGCCATGGCAGGACTTATAACAAATCTTATGGCAGAAAAGGTAAAGATAAATCAACAATATTTAAAAACTTTAAGATAATTTTAGAGAAGAGGAATAGGAAATGATTGAAAAGTGGAAACTGGAAGATGATGTAAATGATTTTGTTAAAAACACGTTATCTGAAATAGATTTAAAAAAATTAAAAGATTATAATGTCGAATCTGGTATGTCTGAATATATGAAAGATGCGTTAAAAGGCTCTGCAAAAACAAAAACAAAAACTAATTTTGGAAAGCCGGACTTTCATATCGAAAAATATGATATACCAGTAATATTTGAAGACAAATTAGGTAGCAAGAAATTAATATCTAAGAATAAAGATGGAATAAAGAATGATGAAAAATCTATTCGGAATTTTGCAACTAATGGTGCCATACATTATGCTACACAGATGATAGCTAGTGGAAAATACAAAGAAGTGGTGGCGATTGGAGTAGCAGGAGATAATGAGGAAAATGTAAAATTTGATATATATTATGTTTTCGGTTCTTCTTTCAAATCAGTTAAAAGAATGGACGAATATTTTAACATAGATTTTTTAGAGAATAAAAAAACTTTTTCTCATTTCTATAAAGACTGCGTTTTAACAGAAGAAGAAAAACATGAAATATTAATTACTAGTAGAACACTTTTGCAAAAATATGCAGGCGAATTAAATAAGTTAATGCATAATCATAATATTACAGCTCCGCAAAGAGTGTTATATGTGTCGGGAATGCTATTGTCTATGCAGGATATAGTAGATGAAAATGGGAATATGATACAAAGAGGACTTATACCTGAAGATTTACTGGGAGCAAAAACTGACACTAAAAGAGATGGGATATTAATTACAAATCAAATTAAAGAATATCTTAAACAAAAACAAATTAAGCAAGAAAAAGTGGACTTAATGTTATCTTCATTTAGTGAAATTTCAAAAGATAATCAAAGAGATGAACCAACAGATTTAGATAAGCTAGTATCTAAATTATTAGATAAAGAAGCAAGTACAAATAAGCAAATTTTCACATATATTTTTAATAATATTTTCATGTCTATTGATGCAATGGCTGGACATTTGGATATTATGGGAGAGATGTATTCCGAGTTTTTGAAATACGCATTAGGAGATGGTAAAGAAATAGGAATAGTCCTTACTCCTCCTTATGTAACAAAAATGATGGCTGAAATGTTAAATGTAAATAAAGATTCAAGAACAATGGATTTAGCAACAGGATCGGCAGGATTTTTAATAAGTTCTATGGAAATAATGATTGACGATGCTAATAAAACTTTTGGGAAAGATACAAGCAAGGCTAACAAAAAAATAGAAGAAATAAAAAAAGAACAACTTTTGGGAGTTGAACTTAATGCTGAAATGTTTACACTAGCTGCAACAAATATGATTCTCAGGGGAGATGGCTCAAGTAATATTAGAAAAGGCAACACATTTAGAACTCCGGAGGAATTATATACAAACTTTAAGTCTAATAGACTTCTTTTAAACCCACCTTTTTCATTTGAGGAAAATGGCATGCCATTTATAAGATTCGGTTTATCAAAAATGGAAAAAGGAGGTCTGGCAGCAATAATCATACAAGATAGTGCAGGAAGTGGGAGAGCTGTATCCAGCAATCAAGAAATTTTGAAAAATAATACTCTTCTTGCAAGTATAAAAATGCCAGTAGATTTATTTATTCCAATGGCAGGCGTTCAAACAAGTATCTATGTATTTGAAGCAGGAACACCGCATGACTATGAAAAAACAGTTAAATTCATAGATTTTAGAAATGACGGATACAAAAGAACAAAAAGAGGATTAAACGAAATTGATAGTCCTACTGAAAGATATCAAGATATAATAAAAATATATAAAGCAGGAAAAAACGCAAAAGTAAATGAAAATCTTTGGGATATTGATGAAATTTATATAGAAGATTTTATAAGTGATGGTGGAAATGACTGGAATTTTGAACAGCACAAGAAAATAGATACAAAGCCAAAGCTTGAAGATTTTAAAAATACCGTTGCTGATTATATAGCTTGGGAAGTATCCAATATTTTAAAAAGTGAGGAAAGTACATCAAAAAAAAGCCTAATCCCTCGTTTAGAAAAACTTGAAAAAGAGTTTATAGAAAGCGGGGGCGAATGGAAAGAATATAAAGTTGGAGATTTATTTGATATACATCCAACTAAAAATTATGGCTTAACTAATGTAAAATTATTTGAAACAAAAGGAGAAACGCCGATAATTGTCAATTCAAGCTTAAATAATGGCGTTGGTGGGTATGTGGATTTAGATCCTTTAGAGAAAAAAGGAATTATTACTTTTAGTGATACTACTACAGCAGATAGCATATTTTATCAACCCAGAGATTTTATAGGATACTCTCACATTCAAGGAATGTATCCGTATGATAGTGAAAATTGGACAAAGAAGAGTATGTTATATTTTTGTTCGGCATTTAAGAGGAGTACACAAGGTTTATTTGATTATGCAAATAAATTTAACAGAGAAAAAGCAAGAGAGATATTGGTAGCTTTGCCATTTTTAAATGGCAAGATAAATTTTTCCTATATGGAAAAATTTATCGAGGAACTCGAAGCGGACCGCATCGAGGAACTCGAAGCGTATTTAATGGCAACTGGACTTAAAGATTATAAATTGACAAAAGAAGATTAAAAAATACTTGACGACTTTGAAAAAATGTCAGATAATTCTTTAGACAGACAGACAGACAGACAAGATTAGATTAGAAGATTTATTGATATGGCAGACTGGTATTTCAGAGATAGATCCGTTGAAATTGAATGAATTATAAGATAAAACTTCTGAAAAATATCCATTTTATGGTCAAGCTACTGATAACAACGGAATAATAAGTTATGAATCATTAAAGGCAGAGGTTTTAAATAATAAAATGCTTTGCCAACTATATTGGTTCATTCAAACAATCAAAATGTTGTTTATCTACAAACACCATTTTATTTAAAAGATGGTCATGGAGCTACTAGTGTATTACAAAATGAGAATATGAACGTAGATATTGCATTATATATAATGTCATGTATTAGAAAATCAATAACAGAAAGATTTGATTATAATGCAAAAGCTACTAAGATAGGATTAAAAAATACCGAAGTAGAAATACCATATTACAATAAGGTTGTCGATTATATATTTATGGATAAATTTATAAAGGTTGTTAAGAAACTTATTATAAAAGATGTTGTAATATGGGCAGATAAAAAAATAGAAGCAACCAAACAAGTTGTATTAAAACACTAAGCTGAAAAACGATTAGAAATAAAAATCTAGTCGTTTTTTTATTTTAAGATAGTATATATTATGTCAGGTAAAAGAATAAAGTTAAGCATAGAATAACAAATTGAAAAAAATAACATACAAAACAGGTACCAGGATTTAAAATGCTAAATCGAATACTTGAAGAATTCAAAAATGCATCTCAATAGAATAATATATTTAAAAGAAGATGCAGCTTTTTTCAAATTTATTTTTAAGGGTTTTTGTCATATATGTTTGACAATAGTAGAACAATACTAGACTTTTGTAATGCTCTCAATTGAATTTTTGTCCCGGATATGATATGATATTTGGGACAAAGGAGGATTGTAATGAGTTCATACACAGAAAAAATATCAGATAAAATAAATGGTTTTGACTCAAATAAAGTATTTTTTGCTAATGACTTTTTAGACATTGCTTCTTATGAAACTGTCAGAAAGATATTAAATAGAATGGTTAATGAAGGAAAAATTAAGCGTGTTAGCGATGGATTTTATTATAATCCAAGATACAGTGAATTGATTGGAGAGTATGAAGCGGTTTCTATTCATGAGTTAGCACTTGCCATTGCAAGAAAATATAATTGGAATATTGCTCCGTGCAGTAGTACAGCTTTAAATTTGATTGGATTGTCAACACAAGTACCGACTCATTATAAGTATATTTCCAGTGGACGATATAAGAAATATACAATTGGTCATACGGTTTTAGAATTTAAAAAAGTAAATCCAGGAGAAATTGCCAATATGTCTTTAAAGACGGCGACAGTTATTCAGGCGATTAAGTCTTTGGGCAAAGAAAATATAAATAGCGAAGTTATTCGAAAGATTAGAGAGTATTTAACTGAAGAAGAAATATCGGATTTAATGGATGAAGCTAAATCGGTCCCATCATGGATATATGAGGTGATTAGGGAAATTTCTGAGGGCAAAAATGAATAAGTTTTATATAGAAAACAAAGAAGACTTAAGAGTTTTAATAGTAAATACAGCAAGAAAGAAAGGTATTTCCGAGGCGGTTATTGAAAAAGATTATTGGGTCACTTTTATTTTAGATTATTTGTTTAATGAAAATAAATGGAAAGAATATTTTACCTTTAAAGGGGGCACATCACTTTCAAAGTGTTTTGGACTTATAGAAAGATTTTCTGAAGATATAGATCTAATCTTAGATTGGCGAGTATTAGGATATCAAGAAAAAGAACCATGGATAGAAAGGTCAAATACTAAGCAAGATAAATTCAACAAAGAAGTTAATGAAAAGACACAAGTATTTTTAAGAGATGAATTTTTAACAGTTTTAGAACAAGATTTAAAGGATTTTAATTTTGAATTTTCAATAGATACAATAGATCCACAAACAATTCTTTGTAAATATCCGAAAATCTTTGAATCGAATTATTTATCACAAAATATAAGACTTGAAATAGGAAGTCTCGCAGCATGGACACCTGCGATTGATGTTGAAATTTTGCCGATAATTGGAGAAGTCTATCCGAATGTATTTAAAGAAAAAACAAAAATAAGAACTGTATCGGCAGAGAGAACCTTTTGGGAAAAAGCAACAATTTTACACCACGAAGCAAATAGACCGGAGTCTTCTCATATGCCACATAGATATGCAAGACACTTTTATGATTTATATAAAATATCAAATTCAGATTTTAAAAATAAAGCCTTGGAGAATAAGGACTTATTAAAGAAAGTGACTGAATTTAAAATGAAATTCTACCCTAGAAATTGGGCAAAGTACGAAAATGTATTAGATGGAAATTTGAGGTTAGTTCCAGATGAGTTTAGATTTTCTGAAATAGAAAAAGATTATAAAGCTATGTCAGAAATGATTTATGGAGCCTATCCAAGTTTTGAAGAGATTATAAATGCACTCAAAGAATTGGAAAAAGAAATTAATAAATAGAATTCACCCGAAAATAATACGATATTTGGGAGAAACACTTTGAGCGAGAGAGAAATCTTTCGCTCTTTTTAATATTCACGTTGTTTTATAAAACTATGAATGATATAATTTATATAAATACAATTTTGGCTTAATAAATAGAGAGGTGTTTTATGATTATTGAGGTTTGTGTAGATTCATTGGAATCTGCGGTTACGGCGATAAAGGCCGGGGCGGATCAGGTGGAGCTTGTTTCTTTGACCGAGGTTGGAGGGATTACTCCGTCGATCGGGCTTTTGGAGGCGGTCCTCGAGAGGGGGATCACGACTATGACGATGGTTAGGCCGCGTGCTGCGGGTTTTTGTTATTCGGATTTCGACAAGGAGGTTATGCTTCGAGATGTTGAGGCATTTCGAAGAGCCGGGGTGCAAGGTGTTGTTTTCGGTGCACTTAATGCGGACGGAACTGTAGATTTTGAGTTTTCAAAGAGGTTTTGCGAGAAGGCGGGCGATATGGATGTTGTGTTTCACAGGGCGTTTGAGGTTGTGAAGGACAAGATGTCCGCTGCAAGGGAGCTTTCCGAAATCGGAGTGAGGAGGATTCTTACAAAGGGAGGCAATTCACTCGTCGACGGGCAAGATATTATTCGCGAGCTTTTGACTTTGGAAAAGCCGGAGATTATTTCGGGAGGAGTTCGGGAGAATACGATTGAACTTATCAAGGATTTGGGTTTAAAGTTTGTGCATGTTTCGAGCGGCAGGGAGGTTGTTGACACTTCAACCGCCGGCACCGGGATTTATTTCGGAAAAAATGGGGATAAGAGCGATGAGGTGTATTATGTCGCAGACGCCGATTACCTTCAAAAGATAATTGGAAATTTGCGGGCCTCTTCGCGATAAACGACTGATCTCGTGTTTTAGTCGTTGCGGCATATTTACCAATATGCCTCACTCCGAAAATATTTCATCTAAGCGTTTCTCATCGAAGATTCCGGGCAAATTTGTGGTGTTTTTGTTAGGGGATATTTTGAAAGCTTTTTTGCGATAAACGATTGATCTCGTGTTTTAGTCGTTGCGGCATATTTACCAATATGCCTCACTCCGAAAATATTTCATCTAGCCGTTTCTCATCGAAGATTTCGGGCAAATTTGGTTTGAGGGTGATAGGGGGTTATACAGCGTTAAATACATAGCGTTGTTGGTGATAAAACATATTTTAAAAACTCACATATGGGCGTCGCAATGTGATGCGACGCTACTTTTTTTATAGGTGCACAGAGCGAATATAGATTTATAAATTGAAATTATGGTTATGGGAAACATATTTTATTTACACAACGTTGTTGGTGGGGTTGTACAAAAAATTAAACGACAAATATGGCGCTACCCTTCCCGTGCTCAAAAACGAAATCGAAGATTTCTTTTTCGCACGGTTGGGCACAGGCACGATACACAGTACCTGGCGCTACGTTCTTAGGAACGTGCAAAGCGAATATGAATTGGAATATGAATTAGTTTTATAATAAATATATTTTATTTACACAACGTTGTTGGTGGGGGTGTAGAAATTAAATAACGACATATATTGCGGCGGGATTCACAGAACCCGCCGTTACGGATTGGGGGACGCACCATCATTTACAAAAGACTGCCATTACGTTTTAGGTAACACTTTCTAAATATAAAAATTATAAATAAAATTTATTTTTACAATTGCAGTTATTTTGTTGAATTTATTATATAAACTATTGATATTGTCGATGATATGTGATAAAATAGTTGATAGGTAATTTTAGGAACGGAGGTGATTTGTTTTGACAACGGCATTGTATGTAATCGTTTTTTTAAGTTCATTAGCATTAATCGGACTTATGATGATTCAAGAAGGAAGCGACCAAAGCAGTGTGCTTATGGGAGTTGCTCCTGAAGCACTTTGGGGAAGAAATAAGTCAGTATCAAGAGAAGCGACTTTGAAGAGAATCACAGTTATTTCAGCTGTTATTTTCTTTGTTTCAACATTATTATTAGCAGCATTAAGCTAGGAGGAAGAAATGGAAAATGTTTTAATTGCCGGAGTCGTTATCGGACTTTTGGCACTTGTTTTTGCTTTTATCAAAGCATCATTTATTAGAAAGCAATCTGCAGGAAATGCAAGAATGGTTGAAATTTCAACTTATATTCACGAAGGTGCGATGGCATTTTTGAAACGTGAATATAGATCACTTTCATTTTTCGTTGCAGCATTATTTGTAATTTTAGGATTTGTTATCAATTGGACAACAGCAATTTGTTTTATTGTCGGAGCTATTTTCTCAATTATTGCCGGTTATGTCGGTATGAGAGTTGCAACTATGGCAAATGTAAGAACTGCAAATGCAGCTCATGAAAGCGGTATGCCAAAGGCTTTAAATGTAGCTTTTGCCGGCGGTACTGTTATGGGTATGTGCGTTGTAGGTCTTGGTCTTCTTGGTGTTGCAGGTGCTTATTTGATTTTCAAGAGCACTGATATTATCACTGGATTCGGTCTCGGTGCTTCATCAATTGCACTTTTCGCAAGAGTTGGCGGCGGTATTTATACAAAAGCTGCTGACGTTGGAGCTGACCTTGTTGGTAAGGTTGAAGCAGGTATTCCGGAAGATGACCCGAGAAACCCGGCTGTTATCGCTGATAACGTTGGAGACAATGTCGGAGACGTTGCAGGTATGGGAGCTGACCTTTTCGAAAGTTATGTAGGTGCTATTATTTCTGCATTTACACTCGGCGCTCTCGCTTATGGAGATAAGGGTATTTATTTTGTAGCTGCTATTTCAGCAATCGGAATTTTATCATCAATTATTGGAACTTTCTTCGTAAGAGGCGGCAACAATGATCCGCAAAAGGCTCTTAATACAGGAACTCTTGTAGGTTCAATTATTACAATTATTTGTTCATTCTTCCTTGCAAGATATTTCTTTGAAGGAAGTATTAAACCATTTATTGCAATTGTTTCAGGACTTGTTGTAGGTCTTATCATTGCAAAGATTACAGAAATTTATACATCAGATCACCACAAGCCGGTTCAAAAGATTGCAGAAGAATCTGAAACAGGAGCTGCAACAAATATTATTTCCGGTCTTTCAGTTGGTATGATGAGTACAGCTGTTCCTATTATTGTTATTGCAATCGGTATCATTGTGAGTTATTTCCTTGCAGGTGGAAGCGAAGATGCAGTTTTCGGTCTTTACGGTATTTCACTTGCAGCTATCGGAATGCTTTCAAACAGCGGTATGACTATTGCTGTTGACGCTTACGGACCAATCGCTGACAACGCAGGTGGTATCGCAGAAATGTGCGAACTCCCTGAAAATGTTAGAGAAATCACAGATACTTTGGACTCAGTTGGTAATACAACAGCTGCAGTTGGTAAAGGATTTGCTATCGGAAGTGCTGCTTTGACAGCTCTTGCACTTTTCTCAAGCTATACACAAGCTGTAAGCTTGTCTTCAATCGACCTTACAAAGCCGACAACAATTGCCGGTCTCTTTATCGGTGGTATGCTTCCATTCCTATTCAGTGCTCTTACAATGGACGCTGTTGGAAAGGCTGCAAATCAAATGATTGAAGAAGTTAGACGTCAATTCAGAGAAATTCCTGGAATTATGGAAGGTAAAGCAAAACCTCAATATGACAAATGTGTTGAAATTTCAACAGGTGCAGCATTGAAAGAAATGATTGTTCCTGGACTTATGGCTGTTTTATGCCCTGTTCTCGTTGGAATTTTACTTGGAACTGAAGCACTCGGCGGTCTTTTAGCCGGTGGTCTTGTAACAGGTGTTCTCATGGCTATATTCATGAGTAACGCAGGTGGTGCATGGGATAACGCTAAGAAATTTATCGAAGGCGGCGCTCATGGCGGAAAGGGCTCAAATGCTCACAAGGCTGCTGTTACAGGAGATACTGTCGGTGACCCGTTCAAAGATACTTCAGGACCGTCACTAAACATCCTTATCAAACTCATGACTATCGTAAGTCTTGTATTTGCAAGTTTGTTCCTAAACTTCAACGGCGGTTCAGGATTATTGTTCTAATATAAGGAGCTGACCGGAGGCTGATTGTTCCTTACAGTCAGCCCTGTCGGCTCTTATTTTATAGTGGTGATTATGATGAAAATTGACATTGATGGACTTCAATTGAATTATTTGGAAGAGGGCTCACTTGAGAAGAAGACTGTTCTCATTGTTCACGGTTGGGGAGCGAATATTAAGACCGTTATGCCGATTGTGAACATTTTGAAACACGATTTTCATGTGATTGCGATCGATTTGCCGGCTCATGGAGAGAGCGACGTTCCGACAGAGGTGTTTGGAACGGCGGATTATGCAGATGTGATTTCGATGTTTATGGAAAAGCTTTCCATAACGAATTGTTATTATATCGGTCACTCTTTCGGCGGCAAGTGCGGCATTTATCTTGCCGGACACAATCATCCGTCAATTGAAAGGTTGGTGCTTGTGGACGCGTCGGGCATAAAGCCTGAGCTATCAAGTAAGACCAAGTTCAAGGTGAAGATTTTCAAGATCATGAAAGCCATTTACATAAAGTTATTTGGCGAAGAGAATATCGACAAGTTCTACAAACGTTTCGGCTCTGCGGACTACAAGGCTGCGGACGGAATTGTAAGAAATATTTTAGTTAAGGTTGTGAATGAGGATTTGACGCATCTTTTTTCGAACATTGGAGTTCCGACACTTCTTGTTTGGGGCGAGAGAGACGGCGACACACCTCTTTATATGGGGAAGATCATGAATGAAAAGATTTCAAATTCAAAGCTTGTCGTTCTTGACGGCGGTCATTATTCATATCTTGACGACTCGATAAATTTTAAAAAGGCTGTTTTGGACTTTTTGTCCTAGTGGAGGTAAAAATGGAAATTCTTGAATTGATACTTTTGTGTTTGGTTGGTGCGTTGGGGCTTATGCTTATGTATATTCGCTCCAATTATTTCATTCACATGGCGCAACAAATCGGATATATTTCAAAGGAATATCGTGAGTGGATAAACAATCACCCGAACCGTGCTTTCACTTTTAAAAAGAGCAAAGACGAGTTTAAAAAGCCGCTTGTTTACACTCCGCGTGTGAAAAGACTTATATTCACGCAAATGCTTTTGAACTTTTTGATTATTGCACTCTTTGTAGTATTTTATTTTATAAGAAAACCTGACGGCATTACATTCTATTTGCTGTTGTTGGCACTTGTTTTTGCAGAAATCGTCATGATTTTCTATCAAAATGCAATCACATATATTGCGCTCAATGTGAACAGACCGATCGAGGCGTTGATTCACAGAAAGTTCTACAAACAAGCACAATCAAAGATTAAATCTTTAAAGAAGAACGGACTCACAGTCGTCGGAATCACCGGTTCATACGGTAAGACTTCGACAAAGATGATTCTTTATAACATTATAAAAGATTATATCCCGACATACACGAGCCCTGAGAGTTTTAACACTCCTATGGGTCTTTCGAAAGTTATAAATAACGAGCTCGACGAGACAGCACGAGTTTTTATTGCAGAGATGGGTGCGAGATATGTAAACGAGATTGAGGAGCTTGCAAAGCTTGTAAAGCCGGACATCGGCGTTATCACAAATATCGGTCCGTGTCACCTCGAGACATTTGGAAGCATTGAAAACATCATAAAGACAAAGTTTGAACTTGCGGATGCTGTGAAGAAAAACGGCTATCTCATTTTGAATGTGGACAACGAAAACATTAAAAACGAGATGATTAAGAGAAATCTCAACCCGGGCACAGTTTCGGTTAAAAGTGAAGATGCGACAATAAGCGCAAAGATTCTTTCAGCCGATGAAAACGGGACGAGTTTTGAAGTGCATTTTCCGGAAGAGGTTCGCGTTTTGAAGACACCGCTTTTGGGCGAGCACAATATTATAAATATTTTGATGGCAATTTTAGTCGCAAGGCGTTTTAATATTTCAAATGACCAAATAGAAGCTGCAGTTTCAAAGCTGCCGCAAGTTGAACACAGACTAAATGTTATAAAAAATCCGGCGGGGCTCATCGTTATTGACGATGCATTCAATTCAAACCCTGACGGAGCGAGAGCCGCTCTGAACGTTTTGAACAGTTTTAAGTCCGGCAAGAAAGTCATTGTGACGCCGGGCATGGTCGAGCTTGGGGATATGATGTATGATGAGAATTATAAGCTTGGTCAAGAGATTGCAAGGATGACCGACATAAGCATTTTGGTCGGTGCGGAAATAACAAAGCCGATTCAAGACGGCGTACGCGATGAAAATATCGAGACACACAAGTCCTTTGTTGTGAACAGTTTGAAGGAAGCGACAGCGCTTTTCCCAAATTTGCTCGCACCGGGCGATGTAGTTTTGTTTGAAAACGATTTGACGGATATATATTGATAAGGAGATTTTATGAAAAATATTGTTGTTATTTTCGGCGGAAGAGCCGTTGAACATGAAGTTAGCGTTATAACGGGGATTCAAGCCGTTGAAAACTTGAACAAGGAAAAATATAATGTCATTCCTGTTTTTATTGACAAGTCGGGCGTGATGTTTACGGGCGAATGCTACAAGGATTTTAAGAATTTTAAAAACAACGAATTCCCGGACAGCAAGCCATGCCGTTTCGGTACAAGCTATGGCGACCACAATCTTTACATTGAAAACAAGGGACTCTTTAAAAAAGACGAAGTTGTTGAAATTGACTGTGTAGTTTTTGGAGTTCACGGTTCACACGGTGAAGACGGAGCACTCCAAGGCATTTTTGAAACAAACGGCATTCCGTTTACGGGACCTTCCGTTATGTCAAGTGCCGTCGGAATGGACAAGATTATAATGAAAGACGTTTATAAGTCGCACAACATTCCGGTTGTGAAATATACATGGGTTTTCCGCGACAGATTTAAGGTTGAGCCGAACGATACGCTCGACTATGTCATGAGTAAACTTGAATTCCCGATTTATGTAAAGCCGGCAAGTCTCGGTTCTTCAATCGGTATAAAGGTTGCAAGGACAAAGGAAGAACTTCGCGAAGCAACTGAAGTCGCATCGAGTTTTGACAGAAAAATTATTTTTGAAGAAGCTGTTATTAACGCAACTGAATTAAATGTCGCAGTTATGGGTAGAAATGGTGATGTAGAGGTTAGTAGCGTAGAAAGTCCCCTCGGAGCCGATGAGGTTTTCAGCTATCAACAAAAATACATGTCGCAAGACGGCAAGTCGAAGCTGATTGGCGGTAAGCATAATTTTATTCGTGATGAAGACACCGTCTATAAGGCAACTGAGCTTGCAAAGTATTCGTTTAACGTTTTAGACGTTCGCGGAAATGCAAGAATCGACATTTTGATGGACGAAGCGGGAAATATGTTCGTTAACGAAATTAATACACTTCCGGGTTCATACGCATTTTATTTGTGGGAAGATGTCGGATATACATTTAAAAGTTTGCTAGATCGCATGATTGAGATTGCAATATCTGCAAAAAAAGAAGAAGAAGAAACAAATTATAGATTTGATTCGGATTTGTTCCATCACACAGGTTACGGCTCGAAGTTATAGAGCCGTATTTTTTTAAGGAGGGACCATGGGAATTAAAGAAAAGATTAAGGAGATTTTGTCCACAAAGAAGAATGTCACAGTGGATGATCTTAAAATTTTCCTCCGAATATCGAAATATGAAAAGAAAGAGTTCAAGCATATTTTAAGGCAAATGCGAGAAGAGGGGACTTTGGATATCAATGAGAGGGGATTTTTGACTCTCGGAGAGCGGAAACCACTCTACGGCGTGTTTAGCGAAACAAATTACAACTACGGATTTGTTAACACCGAGGACGGGGTGGAGTATTTTATTCCGGGCAAGGACAAAAACGGTGCGCTTGAAGGCGACGTGGTTTTGATTGAAAAGCTCGACAAGGGTCCGGGGCGCACTGTTGCTCGGGTCATCAAGGTGACCGACCGAAAGGAACGCTATGTCGTTTGCGATATAAAAAATAAAAATAGAAAAATGATTGTCACGCCGATGGGGGATTTCGACTCGTTTATTCATCTTCAAACTCCGCCGAAGGGCAGAAAATACAAAGACGGAAAATACAAGGTGCGACTTCTCGATTACGACAAGAGAAAAAAGAAATATATGGGAGAAGTGGTCGAGTTTATAGGAACGGACGACGACAAGTATTTAGATCTAAAAACACTTGTGTCGGAGTACGATTTGCCTATTGATTTTCCGGAGGATGTAATTGAAAATGCGAACTTCGTTTCGAGGGAAAAGATTTTGCCGTCAGAACGTGTGGACTATCGAGATGTTTTCACTGTCACAATCGACGGCGAAGATGCAAAGGACTTCGATGATGCTATAAGTGTCGAAAAGACGGGGGAAAATTCATATTTTCTTTATGTCCACATCGCCGACGTTAGCCACTATGTGAAAGACGGGGCGCCGCTCGACGTCGAAGCGAAGAAGAGAGACTTCAGTATTTATCTTCCGGGACTCACGATTCCGATGCTACCGCATGTGCTCTCAAACGGCGTGTGCTCACTAAATCCGAACGAGGACAGATATACGATGTCCGTCAAGATGGAAATAAGAAACGGCGGCGAGCCGAAGATGGTCTCGATTGACAAGGCGATAATAAATTCAGACTATAGACTCACATACGACGGCGTGAGTGAGCTTTTTGAAACGGGCGACAATGCGGACTATAACGATGAGCTCAAAGAATTTTTAATGACCGCAAGGGAAGTCTATAACATTTTAAAATCGCAATCCGAAGCACGAGGCACAATAAGCTTTATGTCGAGCGAAGCGAAGTTTATTATGGATGACATGAATCGAATTGTCGACATTCTTCCGCGTCCGCAAAGAGAGGCGGAGGAACTCATCGAAGAGATGATGATTGCGACAAACAGAGTTGTTTCGAAGAAATACAGAGAGATGGAGCTGCCGTTTATTTACAGAATCCACGAGGAGCCGACCGACGAAAAACTCGAAGGCATGAGAACACTTTTGAGACCGTTCGGCGTGAAAGTGCCGGAAAAAGTTTCGGCGAAAGATATACAGAAACTTCTGGAAGATTTGAGCGAACACGAATCTTTTGAAAGAATAAACGATATTGTTTTGAGGTCGATGATGAAGGCGAACTATAGCGACGAAAACATCGGACACTTTGCACTTGCACTCGCTGACTATTCGCATTTCACCTCGCCTATAAGAAGATATCCGGATCTTTTCATTCATCGTATCATTTCGCAAAAAATGTCCAACCGTTTAACGGAGAGAAATATAAAATACTTCGGAAACAAGGCGAAGGAAGTGGCGGAGGAAGCGTCAAACCGCGAAAAACAAATCGTCGACCTTGAAAGAGAAGCGGACAGCCTTAAAAAATGCGAATATATGAAGGACAGGGTCTATGAAATCTACGACGGCAAAGTGAGTGGCATAACGGATTTCGGCATGTTTGTAAAACTCCCGAACACAGTCGAGGGACTTATTTGCAACGAGGAATTTATGGACAACTATCTCTTTGACGAAAAGGAAATGACCGCAATAACGACGCACAACAACAAAAAATACGAAATCGGAACACCGGTTCGTGTAAAAGTTGTGAACGTGAACATGAATAGACGCGAAATAGATTTTATGCTTTTGGAGGATGAAGATGGCAGATAACAACGAAAAAATTCTTGCACAAAACAGAAAAGCGCGCCATGAGTACTTCATAATAAAGACATACGAGGCGGGCATCGAACTTCGTGGAACCGAAGTGAAGAGCATTCGTGCGGGCAAGGCGAACCTCAAAGAGGCGTACTGCATGGTTAAAAACGGTGAAATCATTGTTGTCGGCATGCACGTGTCGCCGTACAAAGAGGGAAACCTTTTTAACAGCGACCCGATTCGCGACAGAAAACTTCTTTTAAACAAAAGAGAAATTATTCGAATAACGTCGGAGGTTAAAGAGAAGGGGCTCACGCTCATTCCGATTTCGATGTACACGAAAGGACGCTTAATAAAGATGGAAATTGCACTTGCGCAAGGGAAAAAACTCTACGACAAGCGCGAATCCAAAAAGGAAAAAGATGTGAAAAGAGCACTCGACCGTATGAAATACTGATTGAAAAAAGCGGAGAAATGTGCTATAATAAAGGTGCGAGGGGATGTATTTGGTTTCGACAGGAATACGGATGTATCAAGAAGCGAGTCGTAGTTCGCGAAACTACGTTAAAAAAGAGCAACTAACTTTAAACGCAGAAGAAAATAATAATTTTGCATTTGCTGCTTAGTTAAAAGCGGCGCGTCTCGAATCCTATCTCTCGTGTGGAGGCTGAGACCTTAACAACTTACGAGCTGATTTATTTGGTGATGCTTTTAGCCATATAAATTAACAAAAGCTACTTCGGACGGAGTTTGATGTTTTAGAAATTTGAAGGAAACTTTAAAAACATCTGCACTCGGAGATGCTTGATGCATAGTTTTTTTGGACAGGAGTTCGACTCTCCTCATCTCCACCAAAACGAAAAGGAAGTTGAAATACACTTCCTTTTTTAGTACTTAGAGCGTTTGAATTACAAATTTAAATAAATATATTATGATTAAAGTGAATAAAATGGGTTACATAAGTAAAAATGGTTTGGAGGTAAAAGTAATGAAAAATGGATTCGGACGATTATTTTTATTTTATTGATTATTCTGATTTTTAACTACAAGGGAATTCTCATTAGACTAAGCGTAAATAATTACCTTAAAAAGAACGATATCAACGGTTATTCTATTTTTTATATTGAAAAATTCCTCGCGCAAGACGGCTATTTGATTCACTTAAAAAACAATCTTGGACAAGAAAGAAATATAACTGTCATTTCTAAATTGCTGCCACTCAATGTTATTCATGACTCTATGTTGGGTAAAGAAGATATGAAATAATAATTATAGGAACTGAAGGAATAAAGGGAGCATTTATTAAAGGTTTTATAAAGATTGGGATAGCACATATATAATGTTAAAAGAAGATGCTATAATTATTGGAGGAAAGATTTAAGATATATTGCAATGAATTTAAATTCAACATACAAGAATTAAAGAGGATAAAACATAATTTGCCTAAAATCTTACATACATTTTTAGACGAAACAGGAGCAAGATATTTTGAATTGCAATATCACGGAGAATTAAGAGTTGACGATATTTCGGAAATATGTTTTACAAAAGGTCTACGAAGCCAAAACACAATAGACAACTTAAAATCAAAAGGAATTAAATTATATAAAATTGTAGGGGGGGCGATGAATGTGTTGGAATTTAAAAAAGCTATCGGATATATTGATACCGGCGGTTTGATATGCGAATTAGAAGATGGGAGATTTGCACTGATATGGACTGAATATATAGACGAGCCTGACGATTTCAATAAAGGCGAAGTTTCATATTCAAAATATACTTTCACAAGAGGAAAGCCAATTGATGAAAACGTTTCTGTTGAAGATATTGAAAAAGCAAAAAAAATATTAGCAGATCCGAATTCAGATATATTGCAATTAAAAGATAAAGCGCATAAAGAGGCTTTTGATAAATATTTTGCAGAGCATAAATAAAAATTAATCGTGCGAATAATCTTGTGAAAATTGAATAAAACGTGTAATAATAGCGAATTAATCGTGCGAGTAATCGTGCGATTTTTTTATTGCTTTTTCTAGTAGGCGTAAAATAATCTTGGAAATATAATGTCATCGGACAGATAGCGGAGGAAAATTATTAAAGACAGATTTTTAAATCAATTTATATAAATGCTTGAAGTTATACGTATAAAGTAGTATAATAATTTATGTAAGGAGGAAACAATATGCCAATGACGCCAAGAGAGATGGTCAAGCTATTGGAGAAAAACGGCTGGAAGCCTAAGGGCAACAATGGCGGTTCTCACAGAAAGTTTGAAAATCCGAAGACAGGTAAGGTCATTGTCGTTCCATATCACGAGGGCAGAGAACTCAAAAAGGGTACGGAGCAGAAGATATTGAAAGATGCGGGGCTTAAATAGCCCTGCCCCTTACTTTAATTAAAAGGAGTGTTTTTTATGAAATTAATTTATCCGGCTATTTTTTACAAAGATAAGGAAGGCGAAGGTTACTCGATTATATTTCCGGATATACACACCGGCGCAACTTGCGGAGACAATGTAAGCGACGGGTATTATATGGCGGAGGACTTTTTGGGCTGCTCTTTGTATGATGATTATATTGACGGAAAAGAGCTTCCAAAGGCGACGAAGTTTGAAGATGTCACGATTGAAGATGATGGGTTTTCGGATATGGATTTGAGTTTTAAGACTATGGTTGATATTGATATGGACGATTATATTCGACGTACGAGTTCAAAAACGGTAAAGAAGACGGTAACAATACCCAGTTATTTAAATGAGATGGCAAAAGCAAGTGATATTAACTTTTCAAAGGTTTTGACAGAGGGATTAAAAAAAGAATTAAATATTAAGTAGAATCTATTTTTTAGATTAACGGCACGTTTTATGCGTGCTTTTTTATTTAAACTCTGCTGTGATGAATGCGGAGTTATTATGGGTAATAGATAAATAGGATTTATTTATTCGAATAAATTTAAAGCTTCAAGAGAGCGTGAGGCTGTTTAGTATAGATTAAAATATGGAGGAGTTATGAGAAACAACGATTTTAAAGATATTGTATTTAACAGACATTCAATCAAGTCATTTGATGCGAATTATAAGATTCCAAGGGAGGAAATGCTTGAGATTTTGCAGGAAGCGACACAGGCACCGTCTTCGGTGAATTTGCAACCGTGGAGGTTTGTGGTTGTGGAGTCGGACGAGGGAAAGGAAAAGCTGCGTCCGCTTGTAAAATTTAACACCAGGCAAAACGACACGTCTTCGGCAATGATACTCATTTTCGGCGATATGAAGTGCTACGAAAAAGCCGACGAGATTTACTCCGAAGCGGTGAGACGTGGGTATATGCCGCAAGAGATCAAAGAGCGCGCGATGGGTTTTTTCCTTCCGGCATACAAGAGTTTTTCGAGACAAAAGATGAACGACGTTGTGAAGATTGACTCTAGTTTGATGGCGATGCAACTACAATTTGTCGCAAGGGCGCACGGCTACGACACAAATGTGATCGGCGGCTTCGAAGAAGATATAATCGCTAAGGAGTTCGGACTCGACCCGGAAAGATATGTGCCGGTCATGATTATCGCAATCGGCAAAGCGGACTATGAATACCACGAATCCGTCAGACTTGATGTGAAAGACATTTCGAAATTTGTTTAGGCTGTCTCGATGCGTCATTATAGAAATTGAATATATTGCGAAAATTAATTGAGAGTTTTCGGAAAAATTTTTGAGTATTTAATGAAAAGCGAAGGAGAAGTCTTTCGCTTTTTTGTGTGATCTTATATATTGCAAATTTTTGTACTTATATAATGATATTGTATTGACAACGCATAGATTTAAGTGTACAATATGATTAAAGGAGATGAGAATATGGCAACAACAAATTTAAATATAAGAACAGATAGACAAGTTAAAGAAGCTGCTGAAAAATTATATACAGATTTGGGATTAAATATGACGACTGCAATAAATATGTTTTTACGAGCAAGTATAAGAGAAAACGGAATTCCTTTTGATTTAAAATTGAGTACTCCAAATAGTGAGACCGTAAAAGCTATAGAAGAAGGAAGAAGAGTTGCTTTGGACAGAGATATTAAAGCCTATGACAGCATCGAAGATTTGAGGAAAGAGCTTGAAGTATAAGATAAAAGTTACCAATAGGTTTAAAAGAGATATTAAACTTGCAAAAAAACAAGGACGGAGTGTTGACAAGTTGTTTGAAATAGTCCAAAAAATTGCAAATGGAGAGACTCTCGAATTGAAATATAGAGATCATGCCTTGTCAGGAAATTTTAAAAATGCAAGAGAATGTCATATAGAACCGGACTTTTTATTGATTTATGAAAAGATTGAAAATGTATTAGTTCTATCGCTTATTAGAGCCGGATCACATTCAGATTTATTTATGTAGTATATCTAAATTAAGAAAATAATTATACAGATAAAAAAATTTTAAGTAAAGCGAATAAATAATATTCTTAAAAGCGGGAATCCGCTTTTTTTATTTGAAAAAAATAGGATAAGTGATTTATTAGCCCATTTATGATATAATATTTTTTAACAATTAAATGGATAAGAAATTATAATATGGCAATTTCTTATAAACCATTGTGGCACTTATTGCTAGAAAGAGAAATAAACAAAAAGACTTAAAAAGAGCTGAAATGCTTGAATATCTAAATCATCTTAAAGAAATTCATATTAGATTTGTAGCGGAGGCCTTGGGCATGGGAGTTACTTGGGACAAGAATACCAGGACAGTTATCATCGAAGACTTGCTTTTTAGGGTTGAAATTCCAATCGATACCAACAAGATTATAGTTAACGGTGAAACTTATATTAGTGATGTTAAACCAGAAATTGTAGACGGCAGGACAATTATGCCTGTTGCAAATATTGCAAGAGCACTTGGACTAAAGGATGGGCAAGATATTTTCTGGGATAATGCCACTAAACAAGTAACAATAATTAGAACAATCAGTAGATAAATATAAGTCCTCGCAAGAGTCCGTGTGGTTTTTCTGCGGATGCTTTGCAAACATTATTTCTTTTTGCGGCCTTGGCTTTTTGCCAGGGCCATTTTTTTACAAAAAATCATCCTTTTGGATGATGTAATAAAACGAATTATGATTCATAATATAAATATAAGAAAGGAGAAAATTTTTTTCGACGTATATTTTCGTAAGGAATTTTTCCAACGGATATTTTTAAGAGTGTTTGTAGGGTCAATTTTATTGAAAGATGTGTTATGCAAATTTAACAAGAAATATGGACATCTCGAACACGCAGACTCGATGTCCCGCGGTCGAGCCATATTCGTCATTTAAACAAAGGAGGGTTATTATGAAATCAAACTCAAGTTTTTGATTATTATCCTGGTCTTGGCTTTGGTCTTAGCCACTAGCTGCAAGAAGGACAAGCCCATAGAAGACACGGGTTTTAAGGACAAGAAAGAAAGCGCTGCGGACGATTCAAAAGATGTCGAAGATGAAGAAGACGAAAAAACTGACAATAAAAAATCCGCTAAGGCAAAGCCCAAGAAAGACTTGAATTATGTTAAGGGTGGCGATGTTGGTTCTGTGTCTTCATATGTTGAAGACAGGGAGATTTGGAAAGGCTTTTCTGACGACCGGCACATAGCCATTGCAAAGAGGATTAATATGGGCGTTCACCTGCCGAGGATTCTATTGGATTCTGCGGATGCCGATGAGGCAAATGCTGAGATCGATAAGATGGCAGAGGACCTCATGGGAATGTATGAGAAGTATAAGGATGAGCCCGAGAATTTTGAAATTGGTTTTTACGCCAGTTTTTCCACCTATCAAGACGAAGATCTTTTGAGCATCAAGGTTAGTATTTACGATTATTTGGGTGAAGAAGTTCAATACTATAGGGCTTTCAATTTTTCCCTGCCGGACGGCAACTTTATAGGTGATGGGGACCTGATGAAGCATTTTGGAGTGGACGAGGACGAGATTTTGACCATGGTAGAAGACGCACTCATGGAAGAATGTGAGCTGACGAATGGCACCTACTACGGTAATGTCGAGGATTACGCTTTTATTTATAATTCGTCTAACCACGTTGGCAGGATTTTAAATGACCTCTGGGATAATTTTGATTCTTTGGACCGGCAAATTTATATAGACCAAGCCGGCAGACCCCAATTTATTCTCACTCAGTATCAGATTGTAAATACGATCCCTTGCCCGCTAACCCTGGAGCTCAAGGCAAATACCTTTGCCAAGGATCCAATCTCCACCGTGTACTTGCGGATGGCAAGACGGCTTGGCATCGATCCTTACGATGATAGGTACAAGGCCTTTATAATTTATCTGGGAGCCGCCTATAACGAGCCCAGCTTGGAAGAGGTTTTGAAAAAACTCCAACCTTGGTCAGCCATCTTTATGGATTACTATGACCCGCCCATGCTAATATCCATGTATTCTGACGATGGCGAAATACCTTTTATTAATGGTCAAGAATGTTATTTGATAGTTCCAAAGTACAGGAACGCATCTGTTTCATTAAAAGAATTGGAAATCGTTGACGACGGGGGAATGGTAAAATTGGCAGAGGTGGAAAATAATTATATGGACGAAACTGCTTGTGCTGGACCAACTTTTATCTGCCAAAATACTAGCGAGATCGCTCCAAATGCAAAGATTACTATCAGGTACAGGGACGATGTCTTGGAATTTACGCCGAGCATTAGCCAAAAAGACGGCAGCCCGGTTTTGCCGGACGAAGTTATAAATGCTGAAGGTCTCTTGGATTGGGACAGCCTGATCCATGAGCATGGTTATTCGGTAGATATGTATGAAATTATTAACTCGCTCATACCCAAGGATTAGAGTTTATTAAAAAATGAGTAGAGCTTATGGTTAAGCAAGTAAATTAAAAAAACAGGAGGATATAAATATGAAAAAAGGATTAGCATTATTATTAGCAGTGGCAATGATTTTCTCATTGGCAGCCTGCGGTAAAAAATCTGTAGACGAAAAGGCAGACACTGTAAAGAAAGACGAAAAGAAGGAAGAAGCAAAGAAGGAAGAAACAAAGGCTAAGGGCATGATAGATGTTCAAGGTGATGAAATGTTTACAACTCCAGAAGGTATCGAAGAGCTTAGCAATGAAAGATTAAAAGAGATATCTGAATACTTTGATGAGGACCATTTAACAAAATTTGAGGGCATGACCTACGAAGAGGTAGAAGCATACATTGGTATGCCGGGCGCCCACTTTGTAGAACATGATGACGAAGATGAAAATGGAGTGCTTACAAAAAACATTTATTGGTATTCACCAGACTACTTATTTTATACAATATTTACTGCTTACAAGGACAGTCCTGATGACTTTGGTTTAACAATGGCTGGATACATGCCAAGGAAATTTGACGAAGATGAAGAGGAAGAAGACGCATCAGAAAGTGACGAAGTAGAAGAAATAGTAGCAGAACTTTCACCTGATACAGGCATGGTGGAGGTTACAAACGGAAACCCATATATAAGTCCTGGGGATGAATGGGAGATTAGCGAAGAAGACCTTGAAGAAAAAGCTAAATACTTTGATGAAAATTATGAAGAAACAGTAGGGATGACTTATGAAGAAGTCAAAGACTACATTGGCAAGCCGGGAGCCCACTATGAAGCACTTGATGATGTGGACCCCGAAACCGGAGACCTGAAAAAACAAATTTTCTGGTATTCACCGGATCATGTCTTTGTTGTAGTATTTACTGCTGAGGAAAAAAATCCTGATGACTTTGGCCTTGACTTTACTGCCTACTATGAACAAGATTAATAAAAAATAAAATCATCAGTTGGGGTGATGTAAGAAAGCGAGAGGCCAGCTATAATATAAATAGAAAGAAGAAAAAAATAAGAAGAAAAGACTGAACAAGGCGGAGAATATGGAGAACGTATTCTAAAACTTATCTTTAGAGTTGGCAACAAGGATATGGAAAAATATATAGACTCAGTATTCTGTGAAGGAAACGAAGTATTGAACATAATATGGAAGTAGCAAAGGGAGTGAGCAATCGCTCTCTTTTAATTTACATAACAATAACCCCTTTTTTGTCATAAGTTGACGTGAGAGGGGGTTTCGTGTCATAATAGTTATAGAGGCAAATAGTTATGTAAATACAAGGAGTTCAAGACTTCTACCAAAGTTTAAAACTAAAAAAATAAATAGTTGGTGTGCTGCTTAGGAGAGTTTTACGAAAATATATGTTATAAACAGTACGTTAGGAGAGAGAGGAGATAACTATAGTGAGTAAGAAAAAAGAAAAAAATATTCAAGAACAAAATAATTTACAAATTAGATCATCAACAGCTGAATATTTATCTTATATTGCTTCAAACGGTGAAAATCAAAATACTTTTGAGGTTCGTTATGAAGATGAGAACATATGGCTTACACAAAAGATGATGGCTGAGTTATATGATGTTGCACTATCGACAATAAATGAGCATTTGAAACATATCTATGAGGATTCGGAACTTGATGAACAAGCAACTATTCGGAAATACCGAATAGTTCAAAATGAGGGTGACCGTGAGGTTTCTAGAGGTGTAAATCACTATAATCTTCAAGCTATTATTGCAGTTGGATTTAAGGTAAATAATGAGCGTGCTGTACAGTTTAGAAAATGGGCTAACCAGATTGTAAAAGATTACACCATCCAAGGATGGGTAATGGATGTAGATAGACTGAAGAATTTTGGAACAGTTATAAATAAGGATTATTTTGAAAAGCAGTTAGAGAAAGTTCGTGAAATTCGTCTTTCAGAGAGAAGATTCTATCAAAAGATTACCGATATTTATTCGACTGCTATTGATTACGACAAGAATGCAAAAATAACAAAGAGATTCTTTTCTGCCGTACAGAATAAACTTCATTATGCTGTACATGGCCAAACAGCTGCGGAAGTCATCTATGATAGGGCAGATAGTTCTAAAGAAAATATGGGCCTTACTACATGGGATGGTTCTCCTAAAGAAAAGATTCATAAATACGATGTAATAGTTGCTAAAAACTATTTATCGGAAACCGAGATGATTCAAATGCAAAGGATTGTTTCAGCATATCTTGATATGGCTGAAGACATGGCGCTTAGACAAATTCCTATGACTATGGAAGATTGGGAGAAAAGATTAAGTGCTTTCTTAACTTTATGGGATAGAGATATTCTTCAAGATGCTGGTAAAGTTACGGCTGAGCTGGCAAAACAACATGCTTTAGCTGAATTTGAAAAATATAGAGTGATTCAAGATAGATTATTTCAAAGCGATTTTGATTTTTTCCTCCAATTAGAAGGTAATTTGAAGGAAGATAATGATAAGAATAAAAAGAAAAAAACTGATTAAGAAATATATATTTGAATTTTATAAGGTGAATACAAAATGAAAATTTTAATATCAGAACTTCAAGATTATTTATATGACAACTATATAAATGGTGGAATTGATCAAAGCTTATTTATGAAGCTTGTAGAAGAGATGGGAGAAGTGGCAGAGGTCTTAAACAAAAAGGCAGGAAGGAAATCTTTTGGTGATGAAGATTTGAAGTCTCAATTGGGAAATGAGTTGGCTGATGTAATACATTATGCTATTGCAATTGCCGCATTAAATGATATTGATATAAATGAAACTATCATTGCTAAAGATAAATATGCATCTATAAAATATAATCATAAAATCAATTTAGAACAGTTTGTTACGGCAAGAAGATTGCTATTCAGATTTATACTGAAGACTTTAAAAATGACTATATAAGTCTTACGGATATTGCAAGATATAAAAATGTGCATGAACCTAAAGACGTTGTTAAAAATTGGTTAAGAGTAAGAGATACAATTGAATTCCTTGGTCTCTGGGAAACTATTCACAATCCTAATTTTAAAGGGGTCGAATTCGACTCCTTTAGAAAGGAAGCGGGAACAAATGCGTTTACCTTATCTCCTCAAAGATGGATTGAAAAGACAAACGCAATAGGTATTGTTTCTAAGTCTGGGCGAGGAGGAGGAACATTTGCTCATCCTGATATAGCTATGGAATTTGCCTCATGGATTTCACCAGAATTTAAGCTGTATATTATTCAAGACTATAAGAGACTTAAAGAAGATGAAAACTCAAAATTATCATTAGCTTGGAACCTTAATCGTGAAATCTCTAAGATTAACTACAAAATTCATACAGATGCAATCAAAGAATATCTCTTAAAAGATCTTACCAACGAACAGTTGTCTTATAAATATGCAAGTGAAGCAGATATGCTAAATGTTGCTTTATTTAACAAAAGAGCGAAACAGTGGCGTGAAGAAAATCCAGACCTAAAAGGTAATATGAGAGACTATGCAAGTCTGAATGAGTTACTTGTACTTGCCAATATGGAAAGCTATAATGCGATTCTTATTGGAAAAGGTATGGAGCAAAAAGAAAGAATGATGGAACTTAGAAAACTTGCTAGAACACAATTAATGTCACTTGAAAAACTTGGTGATAGTGGCACTAAAAGATTAGAAGGAAAGTAATAATAACTGTTAGTTTGTAATTGAATAAATAAATTTGAAGTTGTGGAGGATGATAAAAATGATTAGATTTGATGAAATTACGAATAAAAATATTTGGAAAGTTTGTGCATTAGAGCCATATGAAGAGCAAAAAGATTTTGTTGCTGATAACATACAGAGCTTGGCGGAAGCATATTCAACAAGAAATGAAGGCAATAATGCGTTGCCGCTTGCAGTATATGATGATAACACCCTGATTGGATTTGTTATGATCGGAAAAGGAACCGTTGGCAATGAAGAAGAAAGTCCTTTAATCAAAGAAAACTACTGCCTCTGGAGACTAATGATTGATAGGAAATATCAGGGACGAGGTATGGGAAAGCAGACGATTGATGCCGCAATCGATTTGATACGTACATTCCCATTTGGTGAGGCAAGAAAGGTATGGTTGTCGTATGAACCAGAAAACACTAGAGCAAGAGCAATATACTTAAAGTATGGCTTTTCCGAGAATGGAGAAATGTGTGGCAATGAAATTGTAGCCGTGTATGATTTATAAATTGGAACTTTTTCAGCTTATTTTAAAATTGTAGATTCATATATAGATTTCGACATAATGTATCTAGATTTAAGATAGACAACTTCCAGTTTATAGTACTAGTAATCCACCTGAATAGATAGATTATTTACATCTAAAGGCGTTGATATCACTATACGATTGTACACTGGGGTTTCGCGCTATAATAGTGATAGAGGCAAATACTTATGCAAATATAAGGAGTTCAAGACTTCTACCAAAGTTTAAAACTCAAAAAATAAATAGTTGGTGTGCTGTTTAGAGCGGCTATTGCAAGAATAAATGTTGTAAACAGTACATCAGCATAAAGGGAAAGATAGAATAAAGATGCAGAAAGATTGTTGTTTTCAAAGTAAAAATAAAAGATTCAGGTATAGAGCTGCAGCAATTATTGTTGAAAATGACTGTGTTCTATTTGCCGGAAATGAAATAAATGACTATTACTATTCGATTGGCGGAGGAGTTCATATTGGTAAAACGGCCGAAGAAGCCGTGCAAAGAGAAGTGTTTGAAGAAACGGGAATTCATTATGAAATTGAACCTCTTGCAATTATCCATGAAAATTTCTTTGTTGAGTCTACAGGAAAATATAAAGGATTAGATTCTCATGAAATAGCTTTATATTTTTTGATGAAATCAAGAGGGACACAAAAATTAATGAGTAATAGTTTTACTCAAGGAGTTAAAGAAAACATGCATTGGATACCTATTGAAGACCTTGATAAGGTTGTGGCATATCCTGTATTTATGAAGTCATATTTACAATCTAAACATAAAGAAATTTTACACATTGTGACAGATGAAAGATTATAATTATCTAAATTGCAATTTACGGAAGTGTTAGCATGAGAATAGAAATAAACAAATTATCTTCAAAATATAAAGTAAAAGAACTAAAGGCATCAGATGCTGCAGCTGTATTAAAACTAGAATGTACAAACCCGCTTTATTTTGAGTATTGTCCTCCTACTCCGAACATACAGAGTGTGTTAGATGATATGAAAGCTCTGCCACCAAAAAAGAGATTAGAAGATAAATACTATATTGGTTTCTTTGAAGAAAAGGAGCTTATTGCTATTATGGATTTGATTCTATATTATCCTAATGAAGACACCGCATTTATTGGATTATTCATGGTATTATCTGATAAACAAGGAACTGGTGTAGGGACAGAAATTATAGGTGAATGCTTCTCAGAATTAAGGGAAATTGGTTTTTCAGCAATCCGACTTGGTTATATGAAGGGAAACTCTCAAAGTGCGGCATTTTGGAATAAAAATAATTTCATACCAAAAGGAATAGAAAGCGATAACGGTCAGGGAACAATTGTTATAATGGAAAGACAATTAAAATGATAATTACATAAAATTGTTACATGAATCTCAGTTTACAATGATAGTAATCCACCTGAATAGATCTAAAAATTAGCAGATTTAGCCATTGATTTTACTATAGGATTTTACAGGTGGAATTATAGAAATTGAATATATTGCGAAAATTAATTGAGAGTTTTCGGGAAAATTTTTGTATATTTAAAGAAAAGCGAAGGAGAAATCTTTCGCTTTTTTGTGTTCGCATATGTTGTCGGAGTATCGAGAGTTTTAGTGTTAAATCCGGAGTTTATTTAGAGAAACGCTCGAGTTAAAACGGGATGAACTTTGAGGTTGTTTGGATTTAGATTAGAGCCTCGGTGAAAAAATATATTTTTAAATGTTGAAAATAATTGATTTAATCGAATTTAGATATGCATGAAAACTATAGACTACATGGGAAATTTGGGAGAGAGATTTTAGAGAGAAGGTTTTTTGTGAGAGTTTTGATTGAAAGTTAAATAGATCGAAAGGAGAAAAATTGTAAAGATATAATGTTATTAAAATACGTGTAATTATTATATGAAAATTGATTGATTATATAAGTTGATTTCAGAAAAAATATTTTATCTTATGCATGCAAACTATAGACTACATGGATAATTAGAGAAAATGACCTTCTTAAAGGTGATTCACAGAGAATTATACATAGTTAGAAAAAATTTTGAGAATAATATATTTTTTTTCAGAAAAACATAAAGTAAATATTATTTGAATAGCTTAGAAATATAATGTTTTAATTATATAAGCTGATTTTAGTTAAACGATTGTTTTAGATTATGCATGCAAACTATAGACTACATGGATAATTAGAGAAAATGACCTTATTAAAGGTGATTCACAGAGAATTATACATAGTTAGAAAAAATTTTGAGAATAAGATGATTATTTTTTCAGAAAAATCTAAAGTAAATATTATTTGAATAGCTTAGAAATATAATGTTTAAATTATATAAGCGGATTTTAGTTAAACGATTGTTTTAGATTATGTATGCAAACTATAGACTACATGCATAATTAGAGAAAATGACCTTATTAAAGGTGATTCACAGAGAATTATACATAGTTAGAAAAAATTTTGAGAATAAGATGATTATTTTTTCAGAAAAATCTAAAGTAAATATTATTTGAATAACTTAGAAATATAATGTTTTAATTATATAAGCTGATTTTAGTTAAACGATTGTTTTAGATTATGCATGCAAACTATAGACTACATGGATAATCTAGGACAGGAATTTTAGAGAGAATGTTTTTTGTGTGAGTTGTAATTGAAAATTAAACGGCTTAAACGAAGAAAGAATTTGTAAGTATATAATTTTATAATAAAGAGCTGATTAATGAGATAATATATTTTGCTAGAGTTTTGAAAGACGATATAAAGATCACATAAGGTGATTTCCAAAAAAGATGATTTATATTACGCATGCAAACTATAGACTACATGGATAATCTGGGACAGAAATTTTAGAGAGAATGTATTTTGTGTGAGTTGTAATTGAAAATTAAACGGCTTAAACTAAGAAAGAATTTGTAAGTATATAATTTTATAATAAAGAGCTGATTAATGAGATAATATATTTTGCTAGAGTTTTGAAAGACGATATAAAGATCAAATAAGGTGATTTCCAAAAAAGATGATTTATATTATGCATGCAAACTATAGACTACATGGATAATTTTCAATAAGAACTTTTGAGAGAGTATATTTTGAGAGAGTTCTGATTTAAAATTAAATACATTTAAATGTAAAAAAATTAAGAATATAATAGTATAAAAAAGATGATTATAAAGAGAATGAATTTTGTGTGAGTTTTTAAGAATAATATAAAGATTATATGGGGTTGCTTTGTGTGATTATTATATGAACTGATTTCCGGAAAAAATGATTTATATTATGTATGCAAACTATAGACTACATGGATAATTTGAGAGGGGTGTTTTCTGAAAAAAGGATTTCGGAGAGAGTAGTGTAGATTTAAGAAAATAATTTATAGAAAAGATAATCTATTGAATAATAATTTCAGAAAAAATAAACCATGAAAAAATAATCTATGGAAAAATAATCTATGGAATAATATTTTTAGGAAAAATATTTTAACGAGATGATAATTTATGGAAAATATTTTTTTATCAGTAAAACTTACAATAATTCTATGTGTTAGATTTAAAATATTATATGCTTAGTATATGTGAGATGATTGTATTAAAATTGATTGATTAATAAGTGGACTTTAGTTAAGATGTTTTTTATATTATCCATGCAAACTATATGCTACATGGATAATATGAGAGGGATATTTTTTTAAAAGGGATTTCGGAGAGGGTAGTGTAGATTTAAGAGAAATTATATTGGAGGGATTAGTGTAGATTTAAGAAAGATAATTTATAGAAAAAATGATTTATAGACTAATCTTTTTATCAAAAAAAGTAACAAAAATATTATGTAAGAGAATTGAAATATAATAATATGATTATACGAAAATTGGTTGATTATATGAACTGATTTCGGTAATAAATGTTTTGTATCATGCATGCAAACAATAGGTTACATGGATAAATTTATAAAGAATGTTTTTTGTGAGAGTTTTGATTGAAAAAGAAATAGATTAAAAGGAGAGAAATTTGTAAGGATATGATGTTATTGAAAAAAGAGATGATTAATGAGGGGATAAACGATTAATGATAGGATAAACGATTAATGATAGGATAAACGATTAATGAGGGGATAAACGATTAATTAAGGGATAAAAGATTAATGATGGGATAAACGATTAATTAAGGGATAAAAGATTAATGTGGGGATAAAAGATTAATGAGGGATAAAAGATTAATGAGGGATAAAAGATTAATGAGGGGATAAAAGATTAATGATAGGATAAAAGATTAATGAGAGGATAAAGGATTAATGAGAGGATAAACGATTAATGAGGGATAAAAGATTAATGAGGGGATAAACGATTAATGATAGGATAAACGATTAATGATGGGATAAAAGATAAATGAGGGGATAAAAGATAAATGAGGGGATAAAAGATTAATGAGAGGATAAACGATTAATGAGGGGATAAACGATTAATGAGGGATAAACGATTAATGATGGGATAAAAGATTACTGAGGGGATAAAAGATTACTGATGGGATAAAAGAGTAATGAGCGGGTAAATGTTATTGAGACATAAGTTGATTCAAAAATCTGATAATAGTTAGAACGGGATAGGAGCTAGAACAAGGATAAGTATTGAAAAATACATGAGTGTATAAAATAGGTGATGCTTAAATCATTATCTGACTCTCAATGGATTCAAACAGAGTGTTGAGTTTGGTAAATTTCATAGATTTTATAGATTTAATATTTTATTAATTCCGACATATCTTAGTCTTTCACTATATAAAATTCACCATTATTGTTGTTGAAAATTATTAATTTTCTATTTTCTGTACGAAATACATATGCACCTCTAAGCAATATATTTTTCGGTTTTATATATCCCAGCTGCGCTATTTCTACGTTTTTAAAGTTGTTTTGTTTAAGTTTGTGTTTCGCTTGATTAATAGTGTAGTTGGGCTTCAAATATAGAAAGATTATCAGGCTGATTGCAACAAATATATAGCTGATTATTAATGTTCTGCGGTTGTTATTTTTTAAAAAAGCTATTATGAGCGAATAGAAAATAGTCACATATGGCATTAGCATAACATCTGCTCGATAAAAAATAATATCCAAAATAATAATTAAAAGTATAACTATAAACGGGATGATTTTGATTAAAGTATTGGTACTGACCTTGTGCTTCAGAAATTTTTGCGATTTCATAGGGTTAACTCCTTCTATTTTATTTATGTATGATTCTTTCGTATAACTTTAGTTATTACAATCTAAAACTAAAAAATATATTCTTTTCACTTTATATAATAAGTCCGTTTTGTAAATCATTTGATAAAAGCGTGTAAAAGGTATATAATGATAAACAAAGATTATAGTAGGAGAGAGTTATGGCGGAGTTTTTTAAGAAGTATTTCAGCAAGAATTTTTTCTATGATGTTTTATTTATTTTTGCGTTATCGCTTGTGGTGACTTTTGCGAGTTTTTTATTTATTGACGGGGTTGTGCATTTTTCGATTCCGTTTGTTTTGCTTAAAAAACCGACGATTCTTTTTATGAATTTTATTCCGGTTTTTATTTTGATGCTCATTATGTATTTTGCGCTCGGAAGTGTCGGAGGGGCATTCCTGTCAATCGGGGCTATGATTTTTATTATGGGCGTCGCAAATCAAAACAAGCTTTTTTATCGCGACGACAATCTCAAGATTACGGATATCGTGCTTTTAAAGGAGACTTTGGGCATGGTGAAGTCCGGAGTTTCAATCAAGCTTAGTCCGCTTTATTTCATTTATCCATCAATTCTCATTGTAGGCGGTTATTATCTTTTGAAAATCGATAAGTTTAGGCTAAAGAAGATTATGAGGTTTTCGGGGGCTATTCTAATGTGCTTCGTCGGCTTTTACACTCTTTCAAATTTTATGACTGTGCGTGACACTTATTGGAACAATTCTATGAGCCTTTTTCACCCTTATATTGAAGTTGAACGTGCGAAGGATCGCGGCTTGGTCTACACTTTCTTTTATCATTACAAGGATTTTTTCTATAAGAAGCCGGATGTGTATGACGAAAAAATGGTTATGGACAAGCTTGATTCATACGAGGAGTCGATGCCGATGGACGACGAAAAGGTGGATATATTTTTGATTTTGGGCGAGTCGTTTGCGGATTTGGAGGAGAAAGGCGCGAAAGTTGACTCTGAGGTTTATCGCTCATTTCGAAAGCTCCAGGACAAAAGTATATGCGGGCTAATTCAAAATTATACTTTCGGCGGCGGCACGATTGAAGCGGAGAGGTATATTTATCAGGGTGCTGAGAGTTTTCCGCCATATATAAAAAATATAAACACATTTGTTTGGATGCTCAAAAATGCGGGCTACGCTACAAAGTCAATGCATCCGTTCACCGGCAAATTTTACAATCGTTTAAACACAAATCAATTTTTGGGATTCGATGAATTTTTACATTCGGAGAATTATTTTGATGAATATTTTGTAAATAAAGAAGCGGACTATTTTCCGGACAGGATTCTATTTCCGCTTGTTTTAAAGTATTACAGAAATCGTGACAAGAGTAAGAGGTATTTTAACTCGGTGATTACGATGCAAAATCACACGCCATACAGCTCGGAGGACAAGGGGATTGACGATTATCTCGACAGAAAGAGTTTTAATGGCACCGACGAAGAGTATAACATTGCGAACAACTATTTATACGGAGTGAAGGACACTGCGGATCAGCTTCTCAATTTTACGGAAGAGCTCGAGAAAGAGAAGTCGCCGGTGGTTGTGATTTTTTATGGGGACCATTTGGCACGGCTTGGCGAAGAGGGCAAGATTTATGAAAAGATGGGCGTAGATATTGGTTTTGATTCGCCGGAAGGTTGGCTTAAGCACTATACGACACCTTTTATCATTTGGGCAAATTCCGCCGCAAAAGAGAAAATCGGAGACGATATGGTCGGAGAAATTCCGACGATGAGCAATTATTATTTGTTTTCTTATGCACTCGAAAAGATGGGCTATAAAACGCCGTATATTCAGTATCTGAGCGAGAGACGCAAGGAATATCCGGTGGATGCGTCGTCCTATATTTCGGAAAACGGAAAGCTCACCGCCGACCCGAGCGAAAAGACCAAGAAAGATAAGCTCTTTCATTATATGATGCAATATTACAGGCTCAGCCATTTTTCGTACGACGAAATTGCGGATAAGAAATAAAATTGAACAATCCAACCAGCAAAACCACTAAAAGCTATAGAAGAAGGAAGAAGAGTGGCGTTGGATAGAGATATTAAAGCCTATGACAATATCGAAGATTTAATGAAAGAGCTTGGGGTATGAGAGAAATAAGTATATTTGTTTTATATCTATTATTAATTATGTTGAGGTATTATGATTAGAACATGGAAAAATGCGTTTCACAACAGAAATGTTTATATAGATTTTGAATATGAAGATCTGAAGGATAAAAAAACGGATTCGTTCTTGGAGATTTATAATTCACGATGTGCGCCGCTTCAATTTATGGTTGACTCGAGCAATACTTTAAAACGAGATATTGCAAAGACGTGGGGGTTTAAAAAGATGAGATCGTGTTATTCTCTTGAGGTCACGAAGGATGATTTGATTTCGCATGAGAATCGAACGATTGAAATTTGTGAGGCGAATTCAGAGGATGAGATTTATGAGAATTTTTCGAAAATTTATTTTGATTATTATAGGAATTCTCATGAAGCTATAAATCCTGTGAGTGCAAGCTTTAATGAGTTTAAGGAGATTTTGCCTGAGAAAATTTATTTTAGCCGAGAGGGCGGAATGAGTTTTGCATTTATTGAGAAAAATGAAATTGCGTACGTTTATTCAGATAATTTAAAAATTGCTGAAGATTTTTTTCGAGCGGTGGCGGAGAAGATGTTTTGTGATTATGATACGATATTTTTTGAAGCGGACGATGTTGACGAATGTGCGATGCGATTAAAAAATATTTTTTCGAGCGGAGTCAAAGATGTTTTTGAGACATGGATTTACGATTTGGAAGAATAGAATAAATAAAATTTTTAAAAGCGGGGGACCGCTTTTTTTGTTTGCAAAAAATAGGATAATTGCTTTATTAGCCTATTTATGATATAATATATCTTAACAATAAAACGGATAAGTGATAATAATATAGTAATTTTTTATATCCATTATGGCACTTATTGGTAGAAAGAAAAATGAACAAATAAGACTAAAAAAGAGCTGCAACCTGTAGATCCATTGAAAGAGGTATTAGATATCCTGATTAACTATAGAAATAATATTTATTTAGACAGGAGGAAATAAAGTGAGTCAAGAAAATAAGATAAATCAATCTTGCTGAGGTTCAATACAAAAAACCACTGGTACAGTGGAAGAAAAAGCAAATTGCCCCAAATGTCACAAAATAGGAGAAAAGGTTAAGAATATAACTGTAAAGCATATGGTATCAGAAAACCTTATGGGAAAGGTTGTAGATGAAGAAACTTACTATTTATGTATGAATGAAGATTGTGATGTCGTGTATTATAACTTAAACAATGAAAGAGTTTTTTATAAGGAAGATGTAAAAGTTCCTATATGGTTTAAAAAGGATGCAAATCCCAAATATATATGCTATTGCAACCAAGTTACAGAGCAACAAATTATAAACGCTGTTTTAGATGATGGTGCAAAGAATATTAAAGATATTATTAGACTTACAGGGGCAATGAAAAATGCAAAGTGCGAAATTAACAATCCTTTGGGTAAATGCTGTAGTCCTTTTATTCAAGAAACCATCAATAAAGCATTAAATAGCAAAAAATAGTTTGCGACAAATAATTTATAAAGTACGTAATAACAGTAATAAAATTAAAAATAATAAAAAACTATAGAATTAAAATTTTAGCGGTTCAGATGTAAAAGTCTGGGCCGCTTTTTTTGTTTGCAAAAAATAGTTTTCTAAAATCGACTTTCTGAGGATATATATTTTTGGAGGTGATTTTATGGATAAATCAGTTTTTATGGAAAGGCTGGCGGAGATGGATCTTTATACGAGTTATACAGAGACTCTTTCGCCGCATGGAAAGTCGGTCACGTACGAGGTGATGGACAGTTTCAGCAGCACGGTTGCGACGATTTATATGGACGAAAACGGAAAGAACTTCAATTTTTTCTACAATGATTTTATGAGCGACATGAGTGCAGATGAGAAGGTGAGTTTTTATATTTATTTTCTCAGTTTTTTTCAAACTTTAAATTTCGGGAGGGATTTGGATGAATAAAAATGAATTGAAAACATTTCTTGCGGAAAGGGGACTTTTTCTTGTGTTTCTCGAGGAGAATGCACCGGGGCTTATAAGTTATAGGTTTTCGGTGATTTCTCGGGGCAAATTGCCGTTTATGGAGTTTGTGGTTTATGACGGCGTGAAAGAGTTTATGTTTTACGAAAATGAGTATGTGGACACTCTGAAATTTGAGGACAAGTTCGAGATTTACGAGAAGCTTTTGACGCTCATCGACAGATTTTAGGAGGAAGTTATGGATTTAAAAGAATTTGTAGAGTTTTTACACGACGAGGGGCTCACTCTTGTTTATAAGGAGTCCACGAAAGGTGACGAATACGAATATGAGGTTCGGGATGCGGACATGCACCCGATTCTTTTTGTATCGTCGATTGCGGGCGTGACGGATTTTAAGTTTATAGAGAGTGATTATATTTATAATTTAGATTTTAATAAAAAGATGAATATTTATAGGAATGCTCTGAGTTTTATATCAGGGATTAATTAGGGGAGGAGATTTTATGACGAGAAAAGTTATTACACCGTATTTTTCGCACGATTCAAACGCAAGAAATTCGGACAAGCTTCTTGCTGTGAGAATTAAACATGGGGCTGAGGGCTACGGGATATATTTTATGATTTTGGAGCGTCTTCGCGAGGAGAGCGATTATACGTCGTCGATAAATTATGATGTTATGGCGTATGATTTTAGAGTAGATAGTGAAAAGATTAGGTCGATTGTTGAAGATTTCGGCCTTTTTGAGTTTAATGAAGATGGGAGTCGTTTTTATTCTCCCGATTTTAACGAGAGGATGGAGATGAAGGATAAAAAAGTTAGAGATTTGTCAGAAAAGAGAAGAAATGCAGCCAATAAAAGATGGAATAAAGAGACTCATGAGAATGAAGATATAGAGTCTGAAAATAATACATCTTTAAAGGATAATGATGAGAAAAATGAGAATAAGGATTTTAAAGACGACGAGGCATTGTCGTCTAATTTTTGTACAGTTATAAATGAAAAACCAGCTCAGAGAGAAACAGTAGAAAAATTTATAGAGAAAAATAATGATAATTTATCAAATAGTAAAGACGGAAAGAACTTTAAAAGTTTAAAAAATGTTAATATTAATGAAAATATGCAAACGAATGCAAGTGCAATACAAACGAATGCAAGTGCAATGCAAACGTATGCCAAGCAAAGCAAAGAAAAGCAAAGCAAAGAAAAGCAAAGAAAACAAAAACAAACAAAAAGTGTCATAAATACTTTTGATTTCCACCCTAAAGTTTTGGAGTATACGTCAAATCCGGAGCTTAGGGATTGTTTGTGTGTGTTTTTTGATGAGAGAGCAAAGTCGAAATCTGTTGACGAGAGTGTTGTCGATATGTTTTTTAAGCAGCTTGATTCGTATTCAGCAGGAAGTGACGACAAGAAGATATTAATTTTGAGAAATTCGATTCTTAACGGGTGGAAAAATATATATCCCGTTAATTTGAATGACAAAAATTCTTCTTCAAAGCTTGACGAGTACTATATGACTGAATCAAGGCAAACTGACGGTTATTCGGAAGCGGAACTGAAGGATATTTTTAATTTAAAATCTCATTTGTAAATTTTAAGTTTAAGATATCGAATTTGATAATTAAAAGTTAATTAATTCTCAAGTTTGCATTATTTTTATAAATTTTTTAAAAAAGTTTAATTTTTTGATTGATTTTATTTGAGTAAAGGTATATAATAGTAACCGGTGGCATTTTATTATCGTGTAGGATTTTTTATTTGCGTCAAATGATTTTTATTGTTTTGTTTTCATGTATAACAAAGTTAATGAAAAAATACACAAAATCTTTATTTATTTTTTAATTTTCTTACGCTGCGATGGTGGTATAATTATGTCGTGGCCATGTGTATAGCGTAATATAAATAATTTAAAATACCGAGGCTACCTAATTTATTATTTATTTTAAAAATTTTAATCAAGGAGGGTTAAGATGAACAATAGAATAGCACAATTAAGAAAAGCTCTAGGTTTGTCTCAAATGAAACTTGCCGGAATAGTTGGCGTTTCAAGAATAAGCATCAGTAAAATTGAGACAGGAAAATGCATACCGGGATTGAAGCTTGCAAGTGATATTGCACATGCACTCGACAAATCACTCTATGAAGTTTTCGATTTGGACAATAACGGCACTTTTGCGTCAAGATAATATTATTTTTTATTTTGCGGCTCTAAATAAGAGCCGTTTTTTATTTGTATTTTTTTAATGAAAAGCTTGCACTTGCAACTTTTTTATGTTATAATAGTTGATGTAATTAGCCACGCATTTTGATACATTCCGCGAGGTTGCCGTTTTTCGGTTGTCGGGTGTATGTGATAAATGCGGAAGAATAAACCGGAGGTGTAGATATGAGCGTAATTACTATGAAAAACTTATTAGAAGCAGGTGTTCACTTTGGACACCAAACAAGAAGATGGAACCCTAAGATGGCTCCTTACATTTTCACTGAAAGAAACGGTATTTATATTATCGATCTTCAAAAAACTGTAAAGAAGGTTGAAGAAGCTTATCGTTTCGTTAAGGAAATTGTTGAAGAAGGTGGAACTGTTCTTTTTGTAGGAACAAAGAAACAAGGACAAGAAGCTATCGAAAGCGAAGCTAAGAGATGCGAAATGCCGTATGTAAACCAAAGATGGTTGGGCGGAATGCTTACAAACTATCAAACAATCAAGACAAGAATCGACAGACTCTTTGAACTTGAAGAAATGGAAGAAAACGGTACATTTGACATTCTTCCTAAGGTTGAAGTCATCAAATTGAGACATGAAATTGAACGTCTTGAAAAGTTCTTAGGCGGAATCAAGAACATGAACGGAACTCCTGATTGTTTGTTCGTGGTTGACCCTAAAAAAGAAAACATCGCTGTTCAAGAAGCACACAAACTCGGAATCCCTGTTGTCGGTATTGTAGACACAAACTGTGACCCTGAACAATTGGATTTCCCAATTCCTGGCAACGACGACGCTATCCGTGCTGTTAAACTTATTGCTGAAACAATTGCAAATGCTGTTATTGAAGCAAAACAAGGTGAACAATACAGTGCTCCTGAAACAGAAGATGATGATTCCGAAGAAAGCATGGAAGAAGCTTTGAAAAAGGAAGAAGAAAAAAGTTCTAAGGAAGACAAATAGTAAATTATTATAAATTTAAATATTATAAAGAAGGGTAGGATGAAAAATGAGCAAGATCAGTGCAAGTTTAGTTAAAGAATTAAGAGAAAAGACAGGCGCAGGTATGCTTGATTGCAGAAATGCACTTCAAGAAACAGATGGAGATTTAGATAAGGCAGTTGACCTATTAAGAGAAAAAGGACTCAGCAAAGCTGCAAAGAAATCTTCAAGAATCGCAGCTGAAGGTCTTGTTGAAGCTTATATTCACGGCGGCAGAATCGGGGTTTTAGTTGAAGTTAACTCAGAAACAGACTTCGTTGCAAAGACAGATGAATTCAAGGATTTTGTTAAGGACGTAGCAATGCAAATCGCTGCTTCAAGTCCAAAATACGTTTCACGTGAAGAAGTTCCTGAAGAAATTATCAACCACGAAAAAGAAGTTTTGACTCAACAAGCTATGAATGAAGGAAAACCTCAAAACATTGCAGAAAAAATGGTCGAAGGAAGAATTGAAAAATTCTATAAGGAAATTGTTCTTCTTGAACAACCTTTCATTAAAGACCCTGATAAGTCAATCGAAACATTGTTAAAAGAAAAAATCGCTAAAATCGGCGAAAATATTAAAATTAGACGTTTTGTTCGTTTTGAAGTTGGTGAAGGACTCGAAAAGAGAGAAGAAAACTTTGCAGACGAAGTTGCAAAACAAATGGGCAAATAGTCTTTTATGAGTAAATCCAGAAGAGTTGTATTAAAGCTTTCCGGAGAGTCAATGGCAGGTGACAATAAAACAGGTCTTGACATGAATTTTGTAGGAGAGCTCGCAAAACGAATTAAGGATGCACAAAATGATTCTCTTCAAGTTGCTATCGTATGTGGCGGTGGCAACTTTTGGAGAGGTCGTGACGGACTCGAAATAGAAAGAGCGACTTCCGATTATATGGGAATGCTCGGCACTGTCATGAATGCTTTAGCACTACAAAGTGCTCTTGAGAAAGCGGGAATACCGACAAGAGTACAAACCTCAATCGAAATGAGAGAAGTTGCTGAACCTTATATCATGAGACGTGCCATAAGGCATCTTGAAAAAGGACGTGTTGTTATTTTTGCAGCCGGTATCGGAAATCCATATTTTTCAACCGACACAACCGCTGCCTTGAGAGCAGCTGAAATCGGTGCGGATTCGATACTCATTGCGAAAAAAGGTGTCGACGGCGTATATTCAGCCGATCCAAACAAATTTGAGGGTGCAACAAGATTTGAGCATTTAACATTTAAAGAAGTGCTTGAAAAGGATTTGAAGGTTCTTGACGGCACCGCAATAAGTTTGTCGAAAGACAACAACATTCCGCTTTTAGTCTTTGGAATTGATGAAACAGAAAACATTACAAAGGCTTTAAACGGGGAAAAAATTGGAACAATTGTCGATAATAAGGAGGACTAAATGACTACGCAAGTTTTTAAAGCAGCTGAAGAAAAGATGAACAAGAGCATCGAAGTCTACAAAGAAGATTTGGGCTCTATTCGTGCAGGACGTGCAAACCCGTCACTTTTGGACAGAGTAGAAGTTGACTATTACGGGGTTATGACTCCACTTAGACAAATTTCAAACGTCTCCGCTCCGGAGCCAAGACTCATCCAAATTCAACCATGGGATGCAAACGTAATTCCTGCAATTGAAAAGGCGATTTTATCAAGTGATTTGGGACTTAATCCTTCAAACGACGGAAAAGTTGTAAGACTTGTAATTCCACAACTCACAGAGGAAAGAAGAAAAGATTTAACAAAACTTGTTTCCAAAAACGCTGAAGATGCTAAAGTAAATATCAGAAATATCAGAAGAGATTTGATGGACGAAATCAAAAAGCTTGAAAAGGACAAAGCAATCACAGAAGATGAGCAATTCCAAGCTGAAGACAAAGCCCAAAAATTGACAGATGATATGATTAAAGATATTGACAAAATTGCTGAAGAAAAGCAAAAGGAAATAATGGAAATATAATAAATGTGCCGACAATGTGTCGGCTTTTATTTTACATAAAAGAGGTGTATTATGAGAGTTTCAATTCCAAATGAAAAGTATTTTGAGTCATTTAAGTTTTTCTGTGAAGAATTTTACGGAAAATTTGACTATAATGAAGATGAATATATTAAGGCGAAAAAGGCGGCACGCACTATGCGTGGCAAGGACCAGGAGATAGAGGTGTGGTATATCGATGATGACGCTGTTATAGGCGTTGGAAAGATTTTGCCGACGCTTTCGATCGACGCTATTGAGTACGGCGGAAACCTTTCGATTGATATTTTTAATCGCAGCATGTTCTTAGAAGAGGCGATTGACGTTTCAATCAAGTTTATTCAGTCGTTTTATCCGATTGAAAGAATTCTTTTTACGGTTAAAGATGACGACTATGATTTGTTACTTATAATGAAAGAGAAGTCCGCAAAGTCGCTTTCGGAAGGCGAAGTCACAAGAGATGGCGAAAGTTTTAATGTGAAGAGATTTAATCTCGAGATTTAGTTTTTGTATTCGGGATTATGGGCTGTTAATTTATGCGTTTGAGTCTTGTGAAATGAACAGTTTTTGGTAAGATGATTACGGAGATTTTATAAATTAACTGATTTCAAGAAAAATGTTTAATGAAAAATAGCTGTAAATAATTTACAATTGAAGGAGAATATGATGAATGCATTAATTGTACTGGATGTGCAAAAAGGAATATTGAAGAAAAAGGATTTTTCAGAGACTTTAAATAATATTAAAATTCTAATTGATGATTTTAAAATGAAGAGTGACATTGTAATCTTAACCAAGCATCTTTCAGATGATGTTGACAGTCCTTATTTTAAAGGCTCCAGAGACGCGGAAATATGGGATGAGATTCAAGGGCTGGGCGATTATACTATTGAAAAGACGTCCTGCAATCCATTTTACAAAACCAATCTTGCCCAAGTATTAAAAGACAATAATGTGTCTAAAGTATATATATGCGGTTTTAATACGGAATATTGTTGTTTATTTTCCAGCATCTTATGTTCCGACAGAGGCTATGAAACTGTTTTTATTGAAGACGCTTCGGGAACATTTGGAGATGAAGAAATTTATGAAATGCCCGGAATCGATATCAATGACTTTATTGGGTCTATACTAAATTGGTCCGGAGAAGTTGAGGTATTATATACTGATGAGTATTTTAACGGTATTTAATAATTAAGGGATTGAATTAAAAATGATATCAATATAAGTTTTTTACAATCTATAGATTTAAAGACAATGTTTATCATATCCAATTTGCCAGACACTGTATGTTAAATTGGCCCGGTCCCATTATTATAAGCTTTTATCTATCAGCGATGAGAAAAAGCGAAGCTTATATGAAAAATTTTTAAATCTTGTAAAAAAATCGATAGATATAAGCATTTTACAATCTATAATTAGGCATAAAGAAATTTATGGCAAAATAAGGGTGGAATGGTATAAGTTATATAATTTCAAGAAAAACGTTTAGCGAAAAAGAGTTGTAGAAAATTTATAAATGAAGGAGATTAAAATGAATAATAAGAGAATTAAGAGTATTATTCTTTTAACTACTATAATAGTTTTAATAGTTGTTTTTTGTACAGTTATTTCCGGGGACGTGTTTGGAGTGTATAATCCATTACGTGTAACAAATGGATTTATACAAGTTTGCATTTTAAACAAAGACTACTATGAGATTCAAGAATATCCTAAAATTATGATTGCTAATAAAGATTTAAATTTGGGTGATTATATGAAAAATTTAGGGTGGACATATGTGGAAACTATCGACGCCGATAAGTTAGTGATGGAGAATATCTATGAATTCAAATATAAAGAGATCGAAGCATTTGTGGAAGTTACCCAACATAAAAATTATTATATTTGGAAGTGGAGAGAATAAGAGTATTGAGTTTGAGAATTTTTACATTACTTGCTTTATGTGAATAATTTCTGGTATTCATCAAAAAAAGATGGAGTTAGGTTAAATGAAAAATAAAAACAGGAAAAATTTAATAATAGTGACCTTAATGATTGGGTTGATATTTATAACTTCTTGTTCTAAAGAAAAAAATGTTAAAAGTGAAGAATTTCATTTGTTTAAAGAAGAGATGTCATCAAATAAAAAAATAGGTGAGATTCAAATAAAATTTTTAAGACCATCCTTATATATTAATTTTGTTACATCTGAAAATTTTAAAATTAATGATGTAAAAAAAGTAATAGATAAATTAAAACCATTCATAAATACCAATCACATGGATGAAATTGCAAGCAAATATTGGGAAAAAGATACAAAAGTATCTGATGTATATATATCTTTTTATAATGGGAAAATAGATAAGAATGACACAAGAAAGAATCTCGTGTATAGTATATATACAAAGTATTATAAAACTTATGTTGTTGATGATAATCCTTTAAATATAGATGCTTATAGCACATGGTTTATAGAAGTTGATGGGAAAGAATATCAACTTGAGGATTACTTAGACGGAGATTATTAAAATTGGTATATTTTTATCTAAGAGTAGTAAGACATTTCTTGTCTGATAAATTTGATATTACAAAACATAAGAATTATAAGTTATTGGAAGATTGTGATGAGAGAAATGTTTTTGATATTGAAAAGTATATTACTCGAAAGTGTAAAGCTAAGATAAATGGTAATACAGTGATAACAAGATTGTAATATTTACTGTAAGAGCCTACACATGCGAGGGACTATGTGATATAATATAACTAGATAAATTAGAATTTGTCAAGGAGGGAATATGGATTTTAGTAGGATGATCCCTGAATTATCAGTTTTTGATATTAATCTGACTAAAAAATTTTATAGTGAATTAGGATTTAAAATTGAATATGAACGTGCTGAAGATAAATTCGTTTTCATGTCTTTTCAAGATAGTCAGTTTATGTTCGAACAAATTCATGATGATGGTTGGAATATAGGTGAGCTAGTATATCCTTTAGGAAGAGGAATAAATTTTTCAATAGCTGTCGATGATATTGAAGAACTGTATCAATTAGTGAATGATTTGAATATAGAATTATACAGAGAACTAACCAGAAACATATATCAAGTTAATGAAATAGAAGAAATGCAAATAGAGTTTTTAATTCAAGATCCCAATGGGTATTTGTTAAGATTTACAAATTAACAAATACCAGTTTGTCGAGCCAAATAATTAAATAGAAACGAAAGAGATGATAGATAATTAAACTCTATCGTCTTTTTTTATACTCAAAATTAGGAGGTAAAAATGGTAAGGATAAGAAGTCCGACTTAAAACAATTTAATATATAAGACATTTAGCGATTGAAATATAAATTCAGTAACTTTTTTAATTGAAATTTATAGATTAAGGAGAAGAAATTAATGGATAGAGAAAAAGAGGTATATTATAGCACTTAACTATAAACCATTATGGATACAGTTAGCAAAAAAGGACTAAAAAACAGATGTAATAGTTATGGCATGGATACAACAAGTGTTATAGCATAAATGGGCAAGGATAAACCAATTACATTTAAGAATTTAGAAAGAATATGTAAGGCTCTATCTTGCACTCCTAATGATATTATTAGTTTTGAATATGAATTTGAAAAAGAAATTTAAAACTAAAACGAGATGTATTAAAATATAAAAATTGTAATTTTAAATGGTCAAAACACTTGACCATTTTTTAAATTTATGATATACTCAAGTTGAAAATAATTAAATAAATAAAAATATAATGGCAAACGAAACTATATATAAAGGAGGTAATATAGTTGGAATTTTCAGATGGAGAACTACTGGTAATGGAAGAGTTGTGGAAAGGTGATGTCTTAGATGAAAATGGAGAAATCCAAGCTCTTGCCTTATCAAAAATATTGATGGAAAAGTACGATATAAGTAAAACCTCTTGCTACACCTTTTTTGGAAGATTAGTAGAAAAAGGAGCGATAGCTAGGAGATATCCTAAATATACAATTAGAGTCCTTGTATCAAGGGAAGATGCTCTTTTGAA
>NZ_QEKV01000005.1 GCF_003096635.1 Ezakiella coagulans
TATGCACCTCCTTACTTGTTGTTTCTATTTTTAGTATAGGATGTTTTGCGTATAAGTGCAATTTTTTTACATAAAAATATCTATGGAGGGTTTTACTCCCCCATAGATATTATAGAGCCATTAAAAAACGCCTAGTTAAAAACTAGGCGTCTTTTAATAATCCTTACTTATTAAGCATTTCTCTTACTTGATTAATGTTGTTGTATTCGAATACGCAGATTACTTTTCCTTCATTATCGAGGAGAATTCCTGCATTACCCTTTAGACCTGTGAATGTTCTCAAGCTTAGAGCACCTCTAAACAAGTTGTTGTTGTAATTTCTTAGATTATGATCTTTAATCATTCTTTCAAAATCCCATCTTGTTCCATCGACAAGGCCCAATTTAACATTGAAACCTTCATCGATGAGAGCTTTTGAATCTTCAAACATTTCTTCTCTATCTTTATTTTTATAATTTCCGAAGAGAACAACTGTCATTTTTTCTGTGCGATTGATTTTTTCAAATCTTACAAGATTGTGGTTATTGTTTATTACAAGTTTGTCATCGATTTCTTTTCCAAACAATTTCTTAGTTCTTTCAAGTTCAAGGTCACTTAATCCTTCATAAAGACCCATTTTGCTATATGAATCAAATGTTTTTTCTGCATTATTTTCATCTGCAACTGGAATTGCAACTGCATTTTGAGCTTTTTCAACCATTTTCTTCATAAGTTCGATATCAAATTCGCCATAGTTCATGAGTCTTCCGTCTTTGTCGAGAATGAACATTGCCGGTTTTGCAATCGGTGCAACCAAGTGGATCGTTCCTGCATTTCTTGCAAAGTATTTGTCTTGACCTTTGAATTCTCTTGATTTAAGAAGTCTGTTCAATTGCCATTTTGTTCCTGTTGTGATGCCGTTTACGAGGTTGAAATCTTTTTCTTCCATATCGAGAACGTCTTTCCACATTTTCTTTGCTTTGAATGAGGTGATGTCTCCCAAGAGCACAACTGTTGGACGTTCGTGGTCGATATATGCATCCAGTGTAGTTCTTTGGTCGTCTGCATCTCTTAACATTTTCTTTGTTAGATCGATGCCGTATCTGTATCTCATCCAACCAATTTCAATGTCTCTTCTCAAGTGGTCGAATTGTCCACTGTAGAACATGTCGTCGAATGTGAACTCTGTAGGTTCTACTACGATTTCTTCCCAAACAGCTTTGAGTGTTAGGTCTGTTGTGATGATTGATTTGAAATCAAATGCTTCACCGTTTAGAGCCCAACCCTTGAATTCATATCCTTCTTTTGTCGGTGCTGCAGGCTCTTCGATTGTCTTGCCGCTTTCGATTTCAGAAGTCCATGGTTTTTCGCCATTGTCCGGATCAAATGTGACTGTAACATATTCTATTACAACGCCACTTAATTTTTCGTAAGTTCTCTTGATTTCTTCTACAGCTTTGTCAACTTCTTCTTGTGTTGCTTCTCTCTTGTTAGCAATATTTGTTCCGTCAACGATTGCTGTTTCGTATGCGTCTCTTTCTTCAGCAGTAGCATAGATGAATTTGTCTGAATGGCGTACTTCATTGTAGTCTGCCAAAAGTTTTTTGAGTTCAGTCTTATCTGCTTCGTGAACTCCGTCGAGGTTCTTTAGAGCAGCTTTGATGTCAGTGATTGCTTTGTTTACATCTTTTTCAATTGCGTTTTCGTCTTCATAAACTTTTTTACCATTTTCAATTGCAACGTCGTATGCTTTCTTGTCTTCTTCAGTGTCATAGTTGTATCTGTCTGATTTTTTGATTTCTTCAGATTCGTCAATTAGTTTTTTGAGTTCTTCTTTTACAACTTCAACTTTGCTTCCGATTATAGCATCTCTTGTTTCAGTAACTTTTTCTACAAGTTTATCAACTGCAACTTGTGTTGTTACTGATTTTTTAAGTTCAGCTTTTGCTTCAAGAATTGCATCGTCGTATGCTTTCTTCAAGTTTTCATCAGCATTTTTGTAGCTTTCTGAATTTATGATTTCGTCATATTCAGCGACGAGTTTCTTTAATTCTTCTTTATTGATTAATTCAACACTTTCGTCACGTTCAAAATTGAATGTGAGTTCTTGTTTTGAATATTCAGTTACTGTAAATTCTTTGATTTCTTCATCTTTAAGTTTATATCCTTGTTCGCATCCGAGGAATTTTACTTGGTAAAGTTGGTTGCCGTTTCCGATATATGGAACTTTCTTGAGGTCAGTTACATATGTGACTCCGTAGTTTGTCTTTGCATAAACTGCGTAGTCAGCTTCAACTTTTCTTTCACCTGCAAGTGAATTTACCTTTAAAATAAGCGGTGCAACAATGTTGATATATTTTGCGAATGTTGGGCTTGGATATGCATTGATGATGTTTGGATAGTAAGCATATTTTGTGCCGTCAAGTCTAAGTTCATAATCTACGCCTGAAATTGCCGGGAATTCAAATCCCTTTTCAGTCATCTTTACGCCTTCAACTTCTTTTCCATTCATGTCGAAAACTGTGATTTTGTAATCGTTCAAGCTTTCTTTTGCATCCTTAGGGATTCTTACTTCAACTTGTTGAACTTCTTTTTTGTCTTCTATTTCAAATACTGCATTGAATGTCGGATGTTCTTTGTCAAGTGTAAATTCAATTCTCTTGTTCTTTACATTAACTTTCAAATAATCTGACAAGTCATTCAATACATAAGCATATTTGCCATATTCAAGGTCAATTGCTCCATGTTTGTATTCTTGTGCGAAACTTAGTTTAACTTCTTCATCTTTTCCGTCTACAACTTTGTAGAGTTTAACTTGTTCAAAGAATTTGAGTCCCGTTCTTGATCCTGTATAGTTGATATCCCAACTTGCTTTACCTTTTGTAGGATTTTGCGGATCCGGTCCCGGTGTTGCATTCTTTAATACGACAACAAATTTAACAACTGCATTTTTGTTTGCATCGCTCAAAGTTACTGTATCGCTTATCTTTGACTTTGCTTCGTCATATTTGCCTTGCATATTCCATGTTGAGGAAAGTTTAACGTCGTATTTTCCATATGGAAGAGCTTTTTCTTCATTGTTCATGAGGATTTCGCTATTTGCATAAGCCATCATGAATGTATTTAATTTAGTTTCTTTTGTGCCGTCTGATTCATAAACTTCGAACTTAAGGGTTCCTTCTCCTTGTGGAGCAGCTTTTCCTTCTTTTAGTTCAATTGTCAAATTCTTTGTATCTTTTTCAATTGTAACTGTTTCAAATTCTTCTGTCGGTACAAGTCCTGTAGGATCTACGATTTCAACATCATATGTTCCCGGTGCGACTTCAATTGTTCCGTTTTTAAATTCTTGATCATCAAGCATAAATGTTACAGGTGTAACTTCAGTGCCGTCTTTCATAAATTTAACATCTATAGAAACTTTTTCTTCCGGTGCTCCAACAGGAATAACTACGAATTCAACTTGGAATTCTTTGCTGTTTACAATGAATTCTTTTTTATTTACTGTATAGCCTTCAGGAATTCCCTTAACTTCTGCTTGATAGTAATCGTATGGGAGATCGACAAACCATGTGCTGAATCCTGTCTTGATATATGTCTTCTTGATAGGTTCGCCCTTTGTTCCTGTGAGTACATATTCGTATGAAGCTTTTTTCAAATCTGCCGGAAGATTGTCATCGTTAACAAATATAGCACCTTCGCTCATCTTATCTGAGTCAGCGTATTTAATCCAATTGAATTCAACTTCTACAGGATCTGTTGTAGATCTGAATGTTCTTGATGTTTGAGCATAGCTTTGATTGTCAATTGTGATAGTTGTTTCACCGAATCTTTCTTTGTCAGCAATAGCTTCAACAAAGTATGTTCCCGGTGTAAGTTCCATACCTTCTGTATAGTCGTAAACTTTTCCTTCTTTACCAATCCATTTGTAGAAATCGCAGATGTAATAATCAGCTTTTTCATAGTTGTCTTTGATTGTGAATGCAAACTTTTTATCACCAATTTCTTCAAATGTAAATGTTACATTTGCTTCAGGTTTTTCTTGTGAAAGTGTTACATATTCATAAGGCTTTTCAACAAACATTCCTTCCGGCATTTTTTCAGGGAATATCATCCATGTGCCTTCAGCAAGTTCGTCGAGTTCAACGATTGAACCGTTCTTTGAATCCTTTGCAAGATATTTTACTTGACTTTGAGTCCCTTCAGTTGTGATGTGAACTTTATAGAAATCTGCTCTCTTGATATTTGCAGTAATAGTTGAATAGTTTGTAGAACTATTTACTGTAAATGGCATATCTTCGCCGAATGTAATGGTGTAACCGTCTTTTCCAGGTTTAAATTCTGCATAAAATTCATAGTCGCCGTATGGAAGATCTGCGTCAAAATATTTGTCGTAAATTCCTTCGTCTTGAACGAATCCGAAAACTTTTCCGGTCTTAACATTCTTTGCGAGAAGTGTAAAGTCAGCCCATTCAAGATTGTCTTTTGATGCGACTTTAATTGTGATTCTTCCTGTTGGAATTGCTGTAAATTCAAGAACAATTTTGTGTTCTTTGTTTTCTTTTGAAATTTCAAACGGAATTTCACTTTCGCCTTTTAGTTCGAATTTATTTGAATAGTTTGTAACGATGAGTTTGTATTTTCCAAACTTGAGGTTTTCAGTGTTTTTAACTTCCTTACCTGCTTCGTCTACAACCTTATATTCGAGATTTAAAGCTTCTGTTCCTGTTTGTTTTACTTCAACGTCAAGTTTTCCGAACATATCTTTGAATACGAGCATTTCAGCTGTTGCATTCTTGATATTGTGTCCATTGTCGATTGCGTAAATATTTACATCTGAAAGTTCTTTTCCTTCAGGAATTACAACTGTAACTTTATTTCCTTCTCTTGTGAAGTCAATAGCCTTTTCATTTGCGTCAATCTTAAAATCTCTTACGCCTGAACCTTCTTCTTTGATATCAAATGTGAGAGTTCTTGTAGCTTCATCATAGAAAGCATTTTCAAATTGTGGAGCTACTGTATCAATAGTAAACTTGATGTCTCTGTAAGTTTCAGGATAACTTTCCTTTGGAGCCTTTGTAGCAGCTGCTGTAAGCCTTAAAGTATATTCTCCGTCTTTGAAGTCCTTTAGTGGAACTGCACCCGGAGATGTGAAACCGAGATATTGTTCTCTGTTTTTGTCGTTGTCCGGATCAGTTGAAATGTTTGTATATTTCAATCCGATAGGATAATCTGTTGATTTTCCTTCTGAGTCGATTATAGAAGCTTTAACTGTAGCTGTTCTAACCATAACCATATTGATGCCCAATACGTCTTGATAATTATCAGCATTCGGAGAAATTACAATCGGTTCAAATTCAGGAGCCGGTTCTTTGTCCGTATTCTTGTTTGCGTCTATTTCTTCAAAGTTTTTAATACCTGCAATAACGATATTGTTGTAGGTTTTACCCTTTTCATCTTTGTATGTTCCATAGTTTGTTTCGATATGTGTTGAATATCTGAACCATTCATGATTTCTTGTCTTCAAATTCCAATACATCGGTTTTTCAGTTGTGAAATCAAAATCGTAAACAGGTTTTTCGATTGATGGAATGCTGTCATAGCTACCTTTAAATGAAACGAACGGGAATGAAATTTCCATGCCGTTTTGGTCTCTTAAGTGAAGGAATCCTTCAACGAAAGCACCGTTTGTAAAGTCTTTAACCTTTTCCATGTGTTCAATCGGGAATGTGATTGAGAATTCTTGTTCTGTTTGTGCAGGAACTGTGAACTTCTTGTCTTCGTAAGTTTCAGAGAAAAGTTCGTCCGGTCTTAGAAGAAGAGTCTTGCCATCTTTTGCTTCAATTGTAGCTTGAACTGACGGTGTGAGTTCCTTTACATTTGATGAATAGTTGTGTACAAGAAGATTTAAAGTAATCTTGTCATCAACATTTCCAACAAATTTAGATGCAATTTTTGTATCTTTGTCAACAGCTGTGAAATCGAGTTCTGTTGCTTTTTTAAGATTCATAACACCTGCGCCTTGACGACGTGGGGATGTTGTTGCTTTTGTCTTCGGGTCAACATGTGGAACTGCAGAGTTCATAAGAATTGTCTTTGTAAGAGCTGCCTTATGTGTTTCTCCTGCAAACATCATGTCGTCCAAACGGTCACGAATGATACCGACTCCACCTGTTACGTGTGGTGTAGCCATTGATGTACCGCTCATGTCGCCGAATGTATCGCCCATTGTTTGTGTTGAATAAATGTGTCCACCAGGAGCTGTAATGTCCGGTTTCATATATCCGCCGATTGAAAGACCCCAGTTTGTGAAAGAACTTAATTCACCAAAAGCAGGGTTTGCCGTTTCTTGTGGATCCATTTTAATATTAACAGTCTTTGTACTACTTGCAAGCATCTTTTCAGCGGTTGCTAGTTCAATTGAAATTGCAGGAATGCTGTTTCCTTTAACACTCATGTAGAGTTGACCTTCAACATTGTTGTATACAATTGCGCCTTCAGCTTTTGCAGCTTGTGCGTTTAAAACTTTTTCGTTGAAAGTGATGCCGCCTCTTTTCATGAGAGCAACTTTTCCTGTTAAATCTTTTCCTTCAAAATCTTCTTTTTTACCAAGACCACAATCTACAAATTCATAATCCTTAGGTTCGAATCTTAAATCGCCGCCTGTTTGGAAAATATATTTATTTCCTTCAAAAGTAATTAAAGGAACATACATTGTCTTGTTTTCGAGTGATGCAACAGTGATTGCATTTGTTGCAATACCCGGTGCAGCCATTGTACCAAAATCAGGATTGTCTATGTTTAACTTTCCTTGATATTCCCCTTCGTTACCTGCTGCGATAACAAAGTTTGTGTCAGCTGCATAACCATTGTTAATAGCCTTTCCTACAAGACCATCAGCTTGACCCGGAAGACCTTTTGTTGAACCTAAACTCATGTTAACAGCATCTGCACCCATAACAATTGCGTCTTGCATTGCTCTGATGTAGATATTGGATGATGTTGAACCTTGTTTCATAACGTTCATCATGAGAAGTTGTGCTTCAGGAGCAACACCTCTCCATGTCTTTCCGCTTATATCAAATTTGTTTCCGGCAACAGTACCGCTGACGTGTTGACCGTGAGCAGCCTTTTCCTTTTCCGGATTCAAATCCTTATTGTTTGTATTATAATTCCATCCGAAAGGAATCTTTTCAGAACGATAAATATCTTCATATAATTTTTTATCAGCAGAATTGTCCTTGATTGAAAGCTTTCCACCGTTTAAGAAATTGTTGATGTCAAGCTTTGCAAGTCTAGGTCTAACACCCGGTGACAAATAAAAAGCACTGTGAGTAGGATCCATGTTACTGTCGATAATTGCGAGAACTCTTCCTCTACCGTCGTACTTTTGTTGGAAAGTATCGTCATTTCCAATTAAATCATTTGAATTAACCATGCTGATTGATTCATCCATAACACTTCTGCTTTGGAAAACAGCCATATTTGAACGAACGATATCAGATTCATTAATCGTATAATTTTCAAATACTTCTATTACATTAGATAACTTTTTTGCACTTTCAAGTTCTTCAACATTCATCCTTGCGACTAATGCAGGAACCAAAAGTTCAATTCTGTCAAAAACCTCAACCTTTGGAAGCTCCTCTTTTAAAAGTTCTTCGAACTTATCAAGAGCTTCGTCTGAGAGTTTGACTGCCAAATCATAGTTTTGGCCGGTGTACGCTTTTTCAAATCCGGGAACAAGCTTTTCAACGTCAACATTGATGATGTACTCATTCCTTTCTTCTGCCCTCACAATAGTGCTAAAGCCTGTAAAGACACTTAGTACCATCATTACTGAGAGCAAAATTGAAATAAATTTCTTACTCATAAAAAACCTCCTAGAAATTTTTTCGGGGCAAAATAATTTTAAAAATTCATTATTGTTTTTATTTAGTGTGTTAAAATGGAATACGCAAGAAAACCCCGAATCAGCGATTAATCTATTAATCGCTTCGTAACCATATTGTAACATAAATACGAGATAAAAATCAACACCTTTATAAAAGAATTTAAAAAAATCATATAAAATATAGTTAGAAATTTTATTTTAAACTTAAAACTAATTGATTCTTGAAAACTTTGTAAAACGAAAATCAAAATAAAATAATTGATGTAAAATATGGATGTTTTATTTTAAATTATGGATTGTGGTTTTGGGTGGAATTGTTGGTGTGGGTGTCATAAAATAAGAAATACCAATGCAAATACATTCCACGCTGAAATATTTTACAATTGCATACATTCGCAAACGCGTTGTAGCGTGACGGCATACGTTGTGACGTAAGGAACAACGATGTCCTCACGCCATATATCACACCTGTACAATTTACAAACCCAACAACAACGCATCGCCATTAAAATATCAAACCAAAAATACCAACACAAATACATTCCACGCCGAAATATTTTACAATTGCATACATTCGCAAACGCGTTGTAGCGTGACGGCATACGTTGTGACGTAAGGAACAACGATGTCCTCACGCCATATATCACGCCCGTACAATTTACAACCCCACCAACAACGCATCGCCATTAAAATATCAAACCAAAATATCGCCAACAATCATTTCCCACGACGATCTATCCTTCAATTTAACAAATCCGCAAACGCCTTCCCAGTTTGCGAGGAATTTTCGATGAGAAACGCTTAGATGAAATATTTTAGGAGTGAGACGTACTGGCAAGTACGTCTCACTCCTAAAATATTGAATCAAGCGTTTATCGCGAAAATAACCGCAAACAACAAAAAAAGAACCGGCAATCGCCAGCTCCAATTCTTCTTAATCCAATTCGTCGTACATCTTTAGTGCCTTCGCACCATATGCCGTTCCCGGTCCGCCGTTCATTAAAATACATGTTTTTATTACGTCAACAAGTTGTTCTCTTGTGCCGCCTGCTTTTTTAAAGCTTGTGATGTGTGCGAGCATGCATGGGATGCATTTTATTGTGATGGAGATGCCGAGTGCAACCATTTCTTTTTCAACAAGTGTCGTTGCGCTTTCTTTTGAATATTCAGCGTGAAGATCTCCAAATGCTTTCATTATTTCCGGTGCTGATTTTACAAGTTCTTTATTCATTTCTCCGTTTTCTTTTCTTTCGTCAATATAACTCATAATTTCCTCCTTAGATTTTCTCGGATTTTTTATCCAATATTATTATACCCCCAAACCTTTTTTAAACACATCTAAACAATCTCTATTCGAATTATGAATAGAGTTCCTTATACTTATTATTTTTTCTTATAGCTATATAATATGAAGATTTTAAATTCATACAATTATTCGCTGTTACGTTCCGGAAAATGCACCATGATGGGTGAATTTGAATATGAAATTGATTTTTTGTTCGATATTTTATTGACACAACATTGTTGTTTTGGTTTCCACAAAAATCGAACGTCAAATATGGCGGGAGGACATTGTCACTCCTTACGTCGTAACGTATGCCATCCCGCTACGGCGGTGTTTTCAATTTTATACAAAAACCATTTGCAAAATAGACCGCAAATTACCTCACAAACAAAAAAGGAACCGATGATTTCCGGTTCCTATATATACACCATAATTTGCGAGGAATTTTCGATGAGAAACGCTTAAGATGAAATATTTTAGGAGTGAGGCGTACTGACAAGTACGTCGCAGCGACTGAAATATTGAATCAAGCGTTTATCGCGAAAATAACCGCAAATAACCCCCATTATAGTTGAAATAAAAACTCCACATCTATCTCAAAGCCTTCTTTCACTCCTTGATAGACCGGGTCTCGTTCAATTGCTTTTCTCATAAATTTCTCGCCTTCTTCATGTGTGAAGTCGTCGATGTAGTAATAAATTTTAATTTTTATCTTTTCTATTTCAGGCGTTTCCTCTATTCCCACAACTTTCAAAGTACGAAGCGGATTTGTCACGCGAACGCTTGCTCTTCCCTCGATTTCATCGAGTTCCGCTCGAGCAATTTTCGCTTCGCGGATAATTGTAAGAATCATCGATTCCATAATTCCCGCAACAAAAATTTCAACGCTTGAGAGCTCGTCTTTTTCGTTGTCATACGGAAGCTCTTGATCAGTCGATATATAGCTTGCATCTCCGTATGTGTTAACTCTTTTAAGATCGTTCGAAGTTGTTCGCATTGTAAAATCGAAAACTTCCGCCTCTTTTGAGCTGTCAAATATTTCCTTACTTGTCATATTTTTCTTCCAAATATTTTACCGCTGTCTGAAGTTCGCTGAGTTTTTTATCTATTATTTCCAGAGTGTTCACAGGTCTGTTTGAGAATGTGGCAAATCCGCAATCAGGATTTAAAAATAGTCTTTCTTTCGATGTAAATCGAAGTGCTTCTTCAGCTCTTTCAATCATGTCTTCATGCTTTTCAATAACATCTGTTCTCGGATTTATTACTCCGAGTCCCAAAATGATTTCTTCTCTTATCTTTTTTGATTCGAAAAGACTCGAAAGCTCTCCTGCTCTTTTCGTTGAAAATTCGAGCATCAAAGCATCAGTGTCGATGTTTTCAAAGAGCTTTATAAGCGGCGTGTATGGTCCGGAAAGAAGAATCGATTCATCTTTCGACCAGTTTCCACGGCAAACGTGGAGTGCTCTCATCGATTTTGTTCTGTCGATTTTTGCCATACATGATTTTATAAGATGCGTAGCAAATTCGAGTTCCTGGGTCGGGTCTTTCTTTTCGGACAGTGCAGCACACATAAATGTTCGAGGTTTTCCTTCAGTGAAAACAACTTCTGTCAAAACCGGTTCGTCAAATTGGATTATATCCACTCCGATTTCTTGAAGTTCCTTGATTTCTTCAGCATAAATCTTTATGACATCTTCGCCGAGTTCCTCTTTCGAATCATATCCGTTTTTCGATAGTGCCGGAAGCCACATTGAACGAGTCACAAGATAAGGCCCCGGAAGAGTAATCTTAACTTTTTTATCCGTTCTCTTTTTAAGTCTTTTTAATTCATCGCAAACAATATTTGTCCTTCTAGAAATTTTTCCTTCACAAATTGCATTTTTTATACTTATTGCAGGAACATCTAAGATCGACAAAATTTCTTCAAATGCCTTTTTGTCTTCGACATAGTCTAGCATTTCAGCCATAGACATCATTCTGACTCCGGCAAGCTTAGTTGCAATGAATGAAACATAGTTGTCTCTTGATAGCTCGCCCGATGAAATATATGTGATATTGTTTTTTTCTTGAAGCTTTACAACTTCATCTTCTTCGCCATCGATGATATTTAAAAACTCCGCCTCACTTATAGAGCCCTTGGATCTCTTCCTAAGGGCTCTTAAAATCTCATCGTTTCTTGGCATGCTTCCAATAAGTGAGGTTGAAAACGATTTAGTCACGATATTTCCCGAAAAAGTCTAAATACTTTTCCGCATTTGTTATTTGTTCGAAACCTGTTGTGCGACCCGGAACCCATTCTTTGAGTCCTTCCATGTCCATAATTTTCTTATGTTCAGGATCGTTGTAATCCATTGTGAAAAGGATTTTTGACCAATCTTTAAAATCTTCACTTGGGAATCCTATTCTTGCTGAGAAAATACAGTGGTCGAAGTGTGGTGTTTCGCCCAAAACTTCCAATTGATTTTTGTCAATCGTGCCGTCGTTTGTCCAAGCGTTGTAGTTTAAGTCGATTGTGAAAGCGCAGTCAACGTCTCCGTTTTCAAGGGCTTTAACAGCATCGAGTTCTCCTCCGACGTGGTCGCCGTTTAGACCAACTCCCTTGTCAAATCTGACTTCTTCATAATCCTTTCCATATTCGAGACCCTTAGTCTTTAAATAGTAGATTGGAATGAGTCTTGCTTGCGGGCTGTCGAAAGCACCGAAACCAATTTTTTTGCCTTTTAAGTCTTCAAAGGATTTAATATCTCCACCTTTTCTGACTAGACAAATAGTCTTTCTGTCTTGGTCGGTATCTCTCATTGGACCATTTTCACTTTCGCCTTTTGTTCTTATTTGAGTTTGAAGCCATGCGAGCGGACTGTTCCATGCGATGTCTATGTCGCCGTTTACAACTGCATCAACTTGCAAATCATAATCTTTGAAATAAACACCTTCAACATCCATGCCACGTTCAATAAAGAACTTGTGGATCATATCCCAAATAATTGTAACCTTCGGATCGTATATAACTGCACCAACTCTAATTTTATTTGTCATAATATCACCTATGGAATCGGTTGATCTGTAATGAGTTTTCCGAGCCAAATGGTCAAAACGTCAACTGACGGTGCCATGATTTGGCTTGCGTATGCGTCTCTCATGAGTCTTTCGAGCGGACCTGATTTGTTATAAGCTTTTCCGCCGCCAACTCTCATTGCGTCGATTGATGTCTCAATTGCTGCTTCACTTGCTGCGATTCTTGCTGCAATAATATCAACAACTGCATCTGCATCACCTCTAACAGCTTTATCTGCTGCGTGAGCTGTAAGTGCTGCTGCTGCATTTACACGGTTGTAAATTTTTGCAAGGTGAATTTGAACTGTTTCAATATTTGCAAGGCTTGATCCGTCAGGATATTTTCTTGCTGTTGCATGTTCAACTGCAGCTCTTGAAATTGCACGTCCAAGTCCGGAGTAAACACTTGCAAGACCGAGAATAAAGAACGGTGCAACAATTGAGAATACTTGACCAAGTCCGCTTCCCCATTCGCCGATTTTGTATAATTCATCGAGATGTACATCGTTTAATTCCATTGGGCATGAAGCATTTCCTCTCATTCCCATACCGTGCCAATTTTCCATTTCGAATTTCAAGCCTTCGCTTCCGAGTGGAACTACCCAGTTGTCGATTTCGCCTTCCTTCTTTGAAGGAGCCAAAACTAAATAATAGCTTGCATATTCTGCAGATGTAACCATTGACTTTTTACCGCTGATAACAGCTTCTCCGTCAAGGTGTTTAATATTAAGTTCCGGTTTATAGAAGTGCGTTCCTGTTCCAAGTTCACTGTATGCGAGTGCACAGAATTTTCTTTCATTAATAACTTCGCCTACAATTTTTTTCTTAAGTTCTTCTGAACCTTGTCCTAAGATACACATAAGTGCAACATTGTGCATCATATAGCAGAGACCGACTGTTGCACAGCTTTCTGCTAAACCTTGGCAAACTTGTGAGTGGTCTTTAATTGTACCGCCTTCTCCTCCCATTTCCTTTGGGATCATTAATTTAAAAAATCCTTCTTCTCCTAATTTGTCAAAAATTTCTTTTGGAAATCTTGCTTCTTCATCAATTTTTGTCGCAATCGGATCCACATATTTTTTCGCGAATTCTCTTGCTCTTTCGTATGAATTCATAATATAAACCTCCTTTAATAGCTTATATTTCAAGTATATCACAACGATTTATCAATATCCAATAGAAAATTTCAATCGTTTTTCAGATTTTTATTTATAAACTCTATAATGATAATTTTAATTTTAAGCTTTTAATAATTTATTAATTAAATTAAATTTTATTATAATATTAATTTATAAATCATATAAACATTTATATAACCAACATTCAATCTCAAAAATAATATAATCTAAATAAAAATATTTCCAAAGATTTTTTTCACATCAAATTTAATATTATTTTTATATTTTTACTTGAAAATATTTCTTTTGCAGTTATATTGGCAAGTAAATTTTTAAACTCATCAAAATATATATATAATTAAAAACATTAATATAATTATAAATTACAATAGATAATATATTTTAATGTTTTTTCTAACACAAAATTCTAGAAACTCACACCACATTTCCTATTGAAGGAACTGAGTTTTGTTGTTATAATATAATAAGAATAGTAAGGGAGGTTTTTACATGAAACTATTAATCATAGGTGCAGGCCCAGGAGGTTATGAAACTGCAATTCGTGCAGCTCAATTGGGTCACGATGTTACACTTGTTGAAAAAGGCGAACTTGGCGGAACTTGTTTAAATATCGGATGTATTCCGACAAAAACACTCGTCAAAATTGCAAGTTTATATAAAGATATTAAAAGAAGCGAAGAATTCGGCATCGAAGTCGAAGGCTACAAGTTAAATGAAGAAGTTATTTACGAAAGAAAGAAAAAAGTTGTAAAGTCACTTCAAGATGGAATCGATTTCCTTTTCAAAGGTTATCCGAACCTGACATATATAAAGGGCTTTGCATCTTTTAAAGACAGCAAAACTGTTATTGTTAAGAAAAATGAAGGTGGCGAAGAAGAGCTAACATTCGACAAATGCATTGTTGCAACCGGATCAAAAGATATGAATCCGCTTCCGGGAAAAGAGCTTCCAAACGTTTTAAGTTCGACAGATCTTTTAAACCTTAAGGAAATTCCAAAGTCCATGATTGTCATTGGAACAGGTGTCATTGGTCTTGAATTTGCCTCAATCTATAGCATTTTCGGAACTGATGTAACAGTTATCGGAAACAATGTTTTCAAAGTTTCTGACGGTGAAGTTCAAAAGAGACTTAAAAGTGTTTTAAAATCCGACACGCTAAAATTTGAAGTAAAGCAACGTGCACAAAAAATTGAACAAGACGGCGACCTTTTGAAAGTCACAACAAAAATGACCGGCAAAGACAAGGAAAAAGAATACAACGCTGAATATGTACTTGTCGCACTCGGAAGATCTTGCAACACTGACGGTTTAAACACAGAAGCAGCAGGACTTAAAACCGAAAAAGGCGGACTCGTTGTCGACGAAAATCTTATGACAAATGTTGAAAACATTTACGCAATCGGTGACGTAATTTACGGCAATACACAACTCGCTCACCTTGCATCAGCTCAAGGCATTTGGCTGGTTGAAAAATTCTCAAATGTGAAGACGAAAATTCGTTTAGATCTCGTACCATCTGTTCTATACACAACTCCTGAAGTTGCAATGATTGGAAAAACAGAAGAAGAACTCACCGAAGAAGGAACAGAGTTTATTAAATCGAAATTCCTCTATCAATCGAACGGAAAAGCTCTCTCCGCATCTGAAACAGAAGGATTCGTAAAAATTATCGCAAGCCCGGACAAAAAGAAAATTTTGGGCTGCCATATATTGGGTGCCGAAGCAGACTTTATGATTCACTTTGCAAATATCGCAATGACAAACGATCTATCAGTTGAAGACTTGACCGACATGATCTACGCACACCCGACAGTGAGTGAAGTCTTTAAAGACGCTGTTGAAATGCTTGAAGATAAATCAATTAACACACCGAACACAAATAAATAAGAGAAATAGAGAAAGGCGCTTATTGCGCCTTTCTTGTTGTTTGTGGGTCTTTTCGTGATAAACACTTGATTCAATATTTTAGTCGCTGCGACGTACTTGCCAGTACGCCTCACTCCAAAAACACTTCATCTTAACCGTTTCTCATCAAATTATCATCGCAAACTGATTATATATCTGCGGTCTATTTGCGAATTATTATGTATGAAAATTTAAATGACGCCGTAGCGGGACGGACTGTGAAGTCCTTCCTGTGCCCAACCGCATGAAAAAGAAATCTTCGATTTCGTATTTGAACGCGGGAAGGGTGCCGCCCATTTTTGTGTACGTGGAATATGTAGTATCACCAACAACGGGGTACCCTTAAAAAATCTCAAACCAAAACCAAAAATAATTTTCACGCCTATATTCGCAATAAAATATCTAAACAAGAACCATTTGCTAATTTTCAGCCAAACTCCACCGTTATTTGCGTGGATATTTTGATGAGATGCGCCGTAAACTCAATTTTTGATTGCGCAGGTGTGCTCAAGTGCACTCCGAGCAATCAAATAATTGATGTTTGCAAGCAGGTCGCAAAATAGACCGCAAATAAGAAAAAGACGCCCTACATAATCAGGCGTCTTTCATAATTTCCTTTTTCAAATCCATCCCATCCTCAAATGAAAAGAACTTCTCTCCGTCACCGACCATAAAAGTCGGTACGCCGACATTGTTTGCAGCTTTCGTTATATCAAAATACGGATCAACGTCTCTGTATTTTAAAAACAGCTTCAAATTTTTCATTGAATCGGTTATGTCGACAATATTCACGTCAACCCCCGAATTTTTTACATACTCAATTGCCGGAGGACAGTCCGGACATTTACTTGAAACAAAAAGTGTTAAATCTTTCATAATTACCTCCAAAACATATATACCCAAATGACTTCGGTTATATAGTTTTCCGATAGATTATCTTCTAATCTTAATTTTTATTATATCCGAAAAATTTCACCATAAATTTCACGCCTGCACCGAAAAGTGCAGTTCCGAGTCCGGTGTAGAAAAATGCAATATATGAGTCGGGAATAAGGGAATATTTTCTGATTAAAATTCCAAATGTCATCATAAATGCCATAATGAGAAATGATTTCACATCGAAAAAATTCCAGAAATACTTCTTCTCTTCTTTGTATGCCCTGATTCTTGTGTTGTGCTTGTCGACAAGTTTTCCAAATACCATAAACCAGAATATGAGCATGACCGCAATCGACAAAAATACATTTAGAATTGAGAAATTGTCCATATATGCTTCGATGCCAATTTTTATTACGTTGAATCCCGCAAACATCCACACAATACCCGAAATGAATAAAAGCGTTCTCTTCTTAACCATAATACACCTCCAAATGTTATTTATATCTATATACCCAAATAAAATCTTTTTCGAACATTGTTCATATTGTTTTGCGAGATAAAAATATTTAAAGGCGAGTATGATAAAATATAAAATTTAAATGTATGAGGTTTCGGGTTATAATTTTATAAACACAACGATATGCAAATAAAAGAGCGAAACCAAAACCTTCGCCCAACATTTTCCATCTTGGCGGCGATACGCCTTTTTATCTCATCTCACGACGAAATCATAGATTTCTGTTCGATGGATAAAAAAACCGGTCGCCGTTACGGATAGCGTGCAAAATTTGTATTGCGATATCGCCTATACACGTGTGTTTATCTACATCTCATGCGTCGGGACGTAGCCCGACGCTACAATCAACGTAATCACATACAACAATAATTCATATACAGTAATTTATTCTAACCTTGCAATTTTATTTTTGCGTATAATTTTTACGACATATGATTCTACACATCATTGTGAGTTCCCCAGAACGTAACGGCGGGTTATATCCCGCCGCAATATATTTCGTATATGCAATTTACAACTCTAACAACAACGGTGTGTTAATAAAATATCGAAACAAACCCCAATTCATAAATCAATCCCATCATTGTATGCTCTATATATTATCCCTCCTTTGCTGCGACACGATTTTTTATCTCATCTCCTGGCGAAATTAAAAATTTCTGTTCGATGAATATGATGTGTTCCCAAAACCCACCGTTACAGCAGTGCGCACACACCTCTATAAAAAAACACCATGGAGACGCAGTGTTCCCGAGGTATTTTGTCACACCACATTCTTCGCTAAAATGGATGAATAACGCCGCTTTGGAAGAAGCGACCAACCGAGGCGTATTGGTAAATACGTCGCAGGTTGGGAACTTCTGAAAAGCAAGTTAGTCGCCATTTTAGCAAGAATAATTCCGTGCGAGACTTTTTTGGAGTGAGGCGTGCTGGCAAATACGTCGCAGCGACTAAAATATGAATCAAGCGTTTATCGCGAAAAGGGCCGCAAATATTCTCACCAATTTGCGTGGATATTTTGATGAGATGCGCCGTAAACTCAATTTTTGATTGCGCAAGTGTGCTCGCAGAATAGTATAAATAATAAAATATAATTTGCGATGATAATTTGATGAGAAACGGTTGTATGAAGTGTTTTTGGAGTGAGGCGTACTGGCAAGTACGTCGCAACGACGAAAACACGGAATCAACCGTTTATCGCAAATTAGCGCGCAAATAAAAAGAAAGGCGACATAGCCTTTCTTTTTGTTCATTTTATTTCATTGAATCTGCAATAGCTTTGGCGAGCTCCTTAATCTCTCCCACTTTTTCTTCGTCGAGTGACGATTTAAGAGAGATTGTTTCGCCGATTTTTTCAAGTTTTGAACTTTCCAAAATTTCTTCTGCAATTTTTTCGGCTCTTCCGCCCCAGCTCATGTTTGTGATAACTGAGACTTTTCTATTTTGGAAGCCGGTGCAAACGAGTTCTCTTAGGAATGCATCCATTCTCGGGTAGAGATCGGTGTTGTAGTTGATTGCGGTGTATACGAAGTTTGAGAATTTGTGTGCATCGGAGATGATGTAGCTGTAGTCGTATTCTGAAACGTCGTAAATGTGAATGTTTTTCACGCCATTTTCAGAAAGTTCATAAGCAAGCATGTCCGCAGCTTCTTCTGTGTTTCCGTACATTGAAGAATATGCAATCAATACTCCGTCCTCTTCGCTTTCAAAGCTTCCCCAAGTTTTATATTTTTCGATGAAGTATTCGATTTTATCTTTTTGTCTGTGAATCGGGCCGTGCAAAGGCAAAATCATTTTAACTTCTTTGCCTTCAAGTTTCTTTAATATAGCTATAACAGAACGTCCTTGTTTGCCGACTATGTTGATGTAATATCTTCTTGCTTCGTCGATAAACGCTCTATCCATATCAATTAAGTCGCTTGAGTAGTGTCCTTCAATTGCTCCGAATGTTCCGAAAGCGTCAGCACTGAAGAGTTCTCCTTCGCTTGACAACACAAACATTACTTCCGGCCAGTGGACCATCGGTGCAAATATGAATTCCAGTGTTCTCTTTCCGATTTCAAGCGTTTCTCCGTTTTTAACTTCCAAATATCTATCTTTAAATTCATCGCCGAAAAATTGTTCCAAGAATTGGAAAGTTTTTTTATTTCCCACGAGTTTACAATCCGGGTGATCCTTTAAAACCATATTAATTGCTGAGCTGTGGTCCGGCTCCATGTGAGTAATTACAAGATAGTCGAGCTTGTCTTCGCCAAGCGCATGGTTTAAATTTGAATAAAAATCATTAATAAAAGATGCGTCAACAGTATCAAAAAGAACTTTCTTTTCATCCTTTATGAGATATGAATTGTAGCTTACTCCGTCCGGCATCGGGAACATATTTTCAAATCTCGCCGTACGTCTGTCGTTCACTCCAATTCTATACAAATCATTTTCAAGTTGTTGATAAAAAAACATATCGCTCCTCCTTATTTTTCTATCTAAATTTTACCATATTTCGTTAAATTTATCAATTATATTTCGCTCTATAATCTCATTGTTGCGAACTCTTCGGAAAATTCTCTTACAATTTTCTTAAACTCTTCCGGCAATTTTCGAAACACTTTCTCTTTTGTTTCAGTGTCAATCGGATAAATAATTTCTGCAACTCCACCAGCAATTGCTGCAATTGTGTCCGCATCGCCGCCGATTGAAATCGAGTTTTTCAAAACTTCCGAAAAGTTCTTCGAGTCATTTAAGATTGTGATGCTTTCGGGAACTGTATTTTGAATTTTTTCGGAATATTCATAATTCTCTCTCAAATATTTCACATTCGTAAGATTTGTTCCGTATTCATTTTTCATAAATCCCCGAATGTCAAAATTTCTATCAATTTTCAAGTGCTCCGCAAGTCTCACAAGTGCTGTCACCCATTTTATACTCTCTTCGTGGTTGTGACTCACATTTGTGATTCTCTCTGCAATTTCGATTTTTTCCGGAAGTGTTTTTTTAAGATAATACACCGGCGAAATTCTCATTGCTGCACCGTTTCCAAGTGAGCCGTATGGAGTTTTATCGAGAATCCACTGCCTAAATCTCACACCATAACTCGAAGGATATCGCCTTGCAAAGTCCGCCATCGTGTCCGCAATGTTTTCAGTTGAAAAATCATTCGACAAACAAATTTTCATTACTGCAACAGTTAGAATTGTGTCGTCTGTAAAAGTTGACTGCGGTGTAAAAAGCGGTGCATCGGGATTTCTGTTGTTTCCAAACTCATAAGGTTCTCCGGCAATATCTCCCGCAATCGCTCCCAAAATAAGATTCATATTAATTTTCCTTTGCTTTTTTTATTGCGTCGGTGACCTTTGGAACCATTTGTTTCTTTCGGCTCAAAAGACCCGGTGCAAAAAATTCGTTTTCCTCGATTTTTTCTCCAAATTCTCCCGCAATTTCGACTCCATATTCCCCGCAAACAAAAACTATTGAGCTTTCATCAAAAATATCCGTCACTACAAATACAAATGTGTCGTTGCCTTTCTCTTCTCTAATTTTTTTCATCTCTGAAATAATTTCGGATTTGAGTTCCAAAACGCTTTCTTTATCGAGCGTAAAAATTTGTGCAATGCGAACGCTTTCTTCCATAATTTTAAATTCTTTTACGTCCATATTTAAAAGTTCCGAAACAGATTTACCTTTGACAGATGTGCCCGCTTTAAACATTTCATTTGCGTATTCTTCCGGCTCGATTTCAGCATAGAGTGCCATTCTTTCAAGCATTCTTCTGTCATCATCAGTGGTTGTCGGACTTCTGAAGTAAAGTGTATCAGAAATTATTGCAGATGAAAGAAGACCTGCGACTTCCTTTGTCGGTCTTATTCCTTCTTCAAAAAACATCTTGCTTATTATTGTTGCAGTCGAACCCACCGGTTCGTTTCTAAAGAACACCGGAGAATTTGTAGAAACAGGCTCGATTCTGTGGTGATCGATGATTTGAATGATCTCCGCTTCATCAATATTGTCGATTGACTGTGCTTTTTCGTTGTGGTCAACCAAAATCAGTTTCTTAGGTTTTCCCGTAATCAAATGATATCTCGAAAGGTTTCCGACAATTTTTCCTTCGTCATCCAAAACCGGGTATGAGCGGAATCTTGTCTTTGCAAGTTTTTCCTTCACTTCGTCAACCGTGTCGTTTATATTAACAGCATTAATCTCGCCGCTTGTCATAACAAACTCTGCCGGAATTGAAAGAGGAAGAAGACGTGCTGCCATAAAACTGTTGAGTTCTGTGGAAAGAACGCTGATATTTTTTTCACGTGCTTGCTCCAAAATCTCATCTTTCATTTTGTAGCCGCCCGATACAATTATAAGACTTACGTCTCTTTTGATTGCATCAATTTGTGCATTGTCCCTATCGCCAACAATCACGACATCGCCTTTTTTAATTCTGTCGCCAAGTTCATCCGGTTCCATTGCATAAACAACCATCTTTCCTGTGAGTTCACGTTTTGCTTCATTCAAAACCTTTGCACTCAAAACGTCGACGATGTTGTTTAAAGGCGTGTTTGAACGATGAAGAATCATATCGTCCCAAACATTCATATATGACTTCGTCACATCAGAGAGGCTCAAAACTCCCAAAAGTTTGTGATACTCATCAGTTATCGAAAGAAGAAGTGTCTTTTTCTCCTGTAAAAGTTCAATCGCTCTTTTTACCGGCGTATCTCTGTAAATTATTGTCGGTTCGTCGAGTTCCAAATCGTGCACCTTTAGTTGCATTGAAGTTTTTAGACGTGGTTCATCCACATTAAAATGCTCCAAAACAAACTTAGTTTCATTGTTCAGTTCTCCAAGTCTTATCGGCTCAGCCTCAGCTCTGCCCGATTTTTTCAAAAACTCCGCATAAGAAATAGCGGAACAAATTGTATCCGTGTCCGGAACTTTGTGCCCGGTTATATATACCTTTACCATAAAATCACCCATTATTTATTATAATTACTGTTTTGTGTCATTTTAAACGAGCGATAAATCGCCTCAGTTAAAATTAGTGTCGTCATGTGATGAAGGAGTGTCATCCTTCCAAAACTTATCTTTTCATATGATTTTATCATATTGTGGTCAAAACCATAGCTGCCGCCAATCACAAAAGATATGGTTTCACCTATATTTTTCGATTTTATAATTTCATTCTTAAATTCTTCGGAATCCGGATTCTTTCCGTTCGCATCCAAAAAAATAATCCTTCCGCTCGCTGATTCAATCGCCTTTTGTGTTTCATCTCGAAGCTTCTCATTCAAGTTAGACTCATCTTTTTTAAGCTTAATCTCTTTTAAACTCACGATTTGAACTTTCTCATAAGGACTTGTTTTCTTTATAAAGTCATCAATTATAACTTGATATTCCTTTGGAATTTTTCCGGTTTCAATAATTTTTATCATATTTCAATCACCACACTCGGTCTAAATCTCGACGAAACAAAAACCGGCACATCGAGTCCCGCTTCCGCAATTGCATTTTCAACTGTGAGTTTCGCGAGCGTTTCGTCATTGTTAAAAAGCGAAATGTGCCCAATCATAACAGCTTTTGTCCTGTCTCCGATTGCATTTATAAGATACTCCGCACATTCAAAATTCGAGAGATGTCCAAAATCACCTCGCACTCTTTCCTGAAGTGCCGGTGTATACGGTCCATGCTTAAGCATAATCGGGTCAAAATTTGCCTCCACATAAAAAAAGTCCGAATTTTTTGTAAGGGCCATAACTTCATCGGTTATAACGCCCGTATCCGTTATTACTGAAATCTTTTTCCCATCGGACTCTAAAACATATCCCAACGGATCTGCCGCATCGTGGCAAATTTTAAAGGGTGTCACAACAATATCTCCAATGCAAAAAGGGCCATCTATAAAGTGGAGAAGCGATTCATCTATTTGCTTCATCTTCATAGTAGCCATTTTAAAAGTTGCTCGATTTATATATACGGGCGTTTTGAATTTTCTCGAAAGAACACCCGCACCGCTCACATGGTCGTCATGCTCATGAGTTATAAGAACACCCGACACATCCTCAATCGAAAAGCCCGCCTCGGCGAGAATGTTTTTCGTTCTCACTCCGGAGAGCCCCGAATCGATAAGAATGCTCGTATTATTTGATTGTATCAAATGCGAATTTCCGTTTGAACCGCTTTGAAGTGAAAAAAACTTCAAATTAATCACCTAGTCTATCTGTATTATCGCGCCGTTGTCAAGAGTCACTCGAAGAGCAAGATTTGCAAGGCCGCTTGTAATTTTGTCTATATTTTCAACACTCGGAAGATTAGACGGATTAAAATAATAGTTGACCGAAACATCAACAATTGTACGTCCCTTTGCAAGTGGATCTCTGATAATTTTTAAAAGTTTACGCTTCGGATCTCTTATAGAAATCTTGCCGTCAAGTTTATTTATTCCGGAAAACGCCTGATATTTTAATCCCGTAATACCGTTTTCATTTAAATATACAATTGCAAATGCGTCTTCGAGAAATAGGCCACTCTCCGGCTCAACTTCTTCAAATTCAACTGTATAAAGCTTTCCATCAGCTTCTGAAATTCTTTGCACTTTAAGATTGAAATCAAGTCCGCGTTCCTTTAAGAATTCAAGTGCAAAATTCACTGCATCTTCCTGTGTTTCGATTTTTGTATCCGTCTTTTCCGGCTTGTCAACATAAATAATTTGCTTGTTATTTAAAAGAATTAGTGACTTGTCACCTTCCTTAAATGTCGAAGATTCCGGTGTCGATTTCACAAGTGGACTGTCGAAAAATTTATACATAATCTCGTCATCCGTAAACACTTTATAATTGAGCTCCAAAATGTCCGTCGTGATGCTTTTTGGAATCTCCGCATCAATCTTGATATCATGGTTTTCCAAAATAGGCTCAATGTCAAAATTATCGACTCTGTCCTTGTTTCGAATATAAATGAATGACAACAAAAACAAATCGATAAATATAAAAACATAAATCATAAGAGTTTTCGCTTTTTTCCAGTCCATAAAATCACCTCAACTCCACAACATTTATATTTCCGGTGTTTTGTCCGTTGTACATGAAAAATGCATCATCGCCTTTTAAAAATGCAGCTTTATATGCACCGATTTCCGGCTTTCTCGAAACTTCCATATACGCCTTCACCGTAACGGAATTATATTTAAAATAAGTTATACGATTATTCTTTATTTCCGCCTCATAAAATTCGCCGTCCTTTAAATAGTGTGGCAATTTTCCTTGGCAAAAGACAATTTTAAATCCGTTATTTTGGATATTTTCGATAGAAAGAATTCGATAATCCGAAAATGAAAGAAGCGAAGTCTTTATAAAATTCTTAAATGCAACGAGTGAATCGAAAAGATTTGAATTCATCTTCCCCGGCCCCGGACTTCTAAGATAAACTATATCGCCGTTTTTCTTAATTTCGATACTTGCCGTTTCACTCGAATATATATATGAGTATCTTTCATTTATTTCGTAAATATTTTTTGTTCCCAAAAACTTTTCCGCAAAATTCTGTCTATCTTTTTTGCTGAAAGACGAAATTGGATTTTGCACAACCGAAAAAGCGTTCACGCCTTTTGTGGATTCAGGAACAAAGAATTTATCAAAAAGTATTGAATTTTTAAACTCTTTCGTATGAAATTCGACGTCAAATTCCGCCGACTTCATTCCGACATCAGTTTTTATATAAAGTCTTTTTTCCTGATTGTCTATAAAAAATTTATTAAATGATTCAAAAGGCACATCCCCGATTCTTGAATCCACCGAAAGATTTAAAAGTTTTACCGGTATTTCAAATCCTGAAATTGCAAGATAGCCGCGATGCATAAGTGGAGATTTATCTCTCGACTCGCTAAGCTTTTTAAAATCCAAAATATCTTCGTCTTCGTCACGAAAGCTCTTTGAATTAGAAATAACTTTCGCAACAAAATCTGACAAATCGTCTGACGGAATCGCATCCAAAAGCTCTTTGTTCGGATTTGTGCTGTAAAGCCTTTTATAGCTTATTACATTTTTATCGTCAACCTTGATGGCCTCGTTTTCTCTCACATTGTCTTTAAAAAGAAGCTCGTACGAAAGAAATATTGACAGCAAAACAAGCACGCTGAGTACAATGCTTTTAAGCCTCTCCATTATCTTTCACCGCCTTGAATTTTAGTGTAAACGTAGAACCGTTTCTACCGTCACTTTCAACTCTGATGTCGCCGTTCATGCTGTTTACCATTTCCTTTGCAATAGCTAGCCCGAGACCTGTGCCGCCAAGAGCCCTTGAACGACTCTTTTCAACACGATAGAACCTGTCAAAAATTCTCTTTTGATCTTCAGGTTTTATACCGACACCATTGTCAGAAACACTAACATAATTATTTATGCCATCTGTCGATGTTGAAACATTTATCACTCCACCGTCAGGAGTGTATTTTACGGCATTTGAAATAAGATTTATGATAACTTGAAGCAAGTCTTCCTCATCCGCAAGCACGGAGAGCGAATCCTCGTAATGCTCATAAATCGACATATTCTTTTCCTTCGCCATCAGTTTCATTCTTTCAACCGCCGAGTGCGAAAGTTCATTAATTGAAACCGGCGAAAGCTTTTTCTCTTCGGTCTTGTAGTCAAGCGTTGTAAGAATCAAAAGATCACGCACTATGTGTGCCATTCTGTCCGATTCGTTGTCGATTACAGTCAAAAAGCTCTTTGCAGTCTCGTCATCGACTGGATATTTCATAAGCGTTTCCGCATAACTCTTTATAGATGTGATCGGAGTTTTTAGTTCGTGGCTTACGTTTGCTACAAATTCACGTCTCATATCCTCGAGCTTTCTTTCCTTTGTCATGTCCTGATAAACCGCAATAACTCCCCCAACGTTCAAGTCTTTGTCCTCAAACGGTGCATAAAGAATTCTGTAGTTTTTGTCATTTAAAACAAAGTCTGCTTCTCCTGCAAGTGTAAACGGATTTTGGAAATTGACCGAACTTAATCCGAGCGTCTTTAGGTTTAATTCGATGTCCGAAAGCGGCATATCTTCTTTCACCCCGAAAAGATTTCTTCCCTTTTCATTTATGTGAATGATTTTTCCAAACTTGTCAACCGCAACAACACCTTCGATCATTTGGTTGAAAATAGTGTTCAGTTTTGCACGTTCAAGTTCAGTTCTTTGAATATTATTTTTTAACTCGACAGCCATTTGGTTAAACATACTGGAAAGTTGTCCGATTTCGTCATTACTCTTAACCTCGACTCGTTGATTGAAGTCACCTTCACTCATCTTCTTTGAAACATCTGTTACCTGTCTTATCGGTCCGGTAATTCCCGACGCAATAAAATAGCTTAGAATAATTGTTATTAAAAGTGCAATAAGTCCCGAGTCAAAAATGATTCTCTTTGCACTTTGAAGAGTTTTTGTGATGACATCCAGATTTATAATAGCATAACAAAGCCCCTTAACTTTATTGTCGACACCCGTTATCGGCACAACCAAATGTGCAGAACGAATTCCCGTTTCATAATTCTCCAAAATAATTCTCTTCTCAATTCCTGCATATCCTTCTTTTATGAGTGCTACATTTAACTCCTCAATATTATAAGCGTATTGCCCATCATAAGTCGATAAATCATCGGTTTTTGAAGCAATAATAGTTTCAAAATCTTCGCTTGAAAGCACAAAAATATCATCGGTATCCGAAAAACGTCTTTCATTCAAAGACGCCTTTATACCTCTGATATTTTCATCTAAAAGCTCACCCGAGAAATAACTCGAGCTTGATAGGAGCGAATTTATTTGATTTTTTACGCTCATAATTCTATCGTTTGTGAGCGTTGAATCGAGCCTTCCTATAATGGACGTCGAAACAATGAGGAGCACTGCAAGCACAAGTAGAAAATAAATTAAAACAAATCTCCACTTAATTGAACGCATCTCTATCCTCCAAAGTAATAACCAATACCCCTCTTGGTAATAATATATCTCGGATCTTCGCCCGGTTTTTCAATCTTTTCACGCAAACGTCTAATCGTAACGTCGACAGTTCTGATGTCGCCGAAATACTCATAACCCCAAACTTCTTGAAGAAGTTGCTCACGAGTAAAAACTTGGCCTTGGCTGTCCGACAAAAACTTCAAAAGCTCGAACTCTCTTGTTGTCAAGTTCACACTTGCTCCGTCAATCTGTGCCTCATATTTTCCTGAATCAATTACAAGGTCCCCATATTTTGTGAGATCTCCTGCAGTGTTCGGCGTTTGCACACGTCTAAGATTTGCCTTGACACGTGCAATAAGTTCTCTCATTGAATAAGGCTTAACTATATAATCGTCGGCACCGAGTTCAAGACCCAAAACCTTGTCCACTTCTTCTTCCTTTGCTGTCAGCATAAGAATCGGGAAAGTGTAAGTCTTTCTCAAAGTTTTAAGCACCTCAAAACCGCCTATGCCCGGCATCATAACGTCAAGAAGCATAAGGTCACACGGCTTATCATAAACCGCTTCAAGTGCTTCCTTGCCGTCCGGAAAAGTCTTTACTTCAAAGCCTTCCTGCACGAGATTAAATTTTACTATATCCGTAATCGTTTTTTCATCGTCAACTACATAAACTAAATCGTTCAAAGGTATCCTCCCTTTTTAAAACACTTTTAATCAAGTCTCAGGCATCACCTGTTCTACTATAATTATATATTAAAATCTATAAATATGCAAATGGCGTATGTGAGAGGAATCGAACCCCCAGCCTTTCCCTCCGGAGGGGAACGCTCTATCCATTGAGCTACACATACAAATAAAATAAGGAAAGGTTTTACCCCTTCCCGAATTTTGGCGCACCTGAGAGGAGTCGAACCTCCGGCCTCCGCCTTAGGAGGGCGTTGCTCTATCCAACTGAGCTACAAGTGCAAATTGAAATGCCGAAGCTATTTCTTTGTAATTAAAATACGATCAATAACACCGTCGGTCATCTTTTTAATTGAAAAATCATAACCTTCATACGAATAAACGTCACCTTCGTTCGGCTTATTTCCCGCCTCACCTGCAAGTCTTGCAACAAGACCACCAAGTGTGTTTTCCGAAGAATCAATATTCATATTGTGATTATTTTTCAAATCCTTCAAGAAAATGCTTGCTGAAAAAGTTCCGTCAAGCTTCTTTATGTTATACTCTCTGATAACAATGAACTTAAGCGTAATGAAAATCAACACGATACTTACAGTTCCAAGCACAATATCAACCATGCCGTCTGCGAACACAAGCATCTTTCTCGCTATAACAAACAAAACAAGCGTCAAAATGTTTTCGTTTTGATGGCTTATAATCATATAAATAAGCTCAATCCCGACGACCAACATCAATGCATGCTTCAAAAAATCCGAAAAAGCTTTATAGCTTATGATTGAAGATGGATTTTTTGCAAATTCCCAAATATATCTGAATAAATCAGGAAGCCCTGCGATAACCGCAATCAAAATGATCACGCAAATCGCATATTCAAGCACATGGAGCATTTTTTTCATAATTTCATTTGGCGTGCACTTCATAATATTCGCATTCCTTTCAAAAGATTATAATAATTATATCACATGGCACACTTGGTGTCAATCACAAAGACACCCAATTTATGTACCCCCGAAAGGGGGAAAAACTATTTCTCAAGTTTTTTTGTAAGTTTTAAAACGAGTTCTGAAAGTTCTCCTCGTTTTAATAATCCCTTAGGATTAAAAGTTTCGTCTCCATTACCTTGAACAACTCCAAGATTTGTGAGTGCATAAACCGCTTCTTTTGCCCAATCCGAAATTTCTTTGTCGTCTTTATAAATAGGCTTCATAAGATTTGTGTTGAAATTATAGCCGTAAGCTTTCAAAATTCTTATGATAATCGTAGCCATTTGTTCACGTGTAAGAGTCTTGTTCGGCTCAAAATGCTTTTCATCAACACCCAAAACAATCTTCTTTGATGCTGCCCAATTAATAAATGCTGCATAGAATTCATTACTGTCGACATCTTCAAAGATGTTTTTGTTAAACTCCGCAGGATTTATATTCATAAGCCTTCCAAGTGCAGTCACAAATTCGGCTCTTGTTGTCGGTTTTTCCGGCATAAACACTGTCTTATTTGCAAAGTCGTTAAAGATTCCCTTGTCGAAACATTCGACGATTGCATTTTTTGCCCAATGCGAATTGTAGTCTGTGTTCACATCTGCGGTTGTCTTTTTGCCTTCGTCTTTAACTATAACAGTTTTGTTTTTCTTTTCCTTAGTTGCATCTTTTTTGTTATTTATTCTTCTGTGCGGTTTGAAATAATCATGTCCTTCTTCCGGAGTGTATGGAACGAACGGAACATCCGGTTTTTTATCCGGTTTTCTCATTTCAGCTTTCCAAATTGCTGTAACCGTCAAATCTCCATCAACTACAATTGTATCTCCCGGATTTTTCTTTTCTCCCTTGACCATCCAACATTCAAAAGATTTGCCACTTGGTGCATCAAAGCCGTTTAGCGGAAGTTTTATCGTAGCTCCGACTTCAGCTTTAATGTCTTCCATATTGTCACGTCCGCCGTTTCTTTCAAAGTGAATATTTACATAAACCTTTTCTTCTTTATTTTTGTAGATTGCACGAACAGTTGTATTTTTGTCAACATATATAGTTTCGAATGGATTCATAGTCTTACCTTCTACATCCCATCCTGCAAAAACTTTTCCTTCAGGAATTTCAAAGTTGACTTCAGGCAAAGTGAAGTCTTCACCTTTTTTAGCCTTAAATTCTTGCACTGTTTCGCCGTTACCTTTGTCAACTTTAACCGTAACTTCTTCATTTGCTACTTCTTCAATCTTATTTTCAGTTGCCTTCGGATCATAAATATAAGTCTTTACGCTCGCATTATACGCATAGTCGACAGCACGAACAAAGATCGTGTACTTGCCGTCGTTTGAAGTGTATTCTTCAAGCATTTTGTTTGCTTCGAACGGTTTTCCGTTTACAAAAACTTCTTTAAGCATTATGCTTCCTTTGTCACCGTTGTCAACTTTGTCCGTTATCGTTATGCCTAATCTTGAATTTTCTCCACTGATATTATAGTCATCGCCTTGAACTTCAGGCTCAATTGTAATTTCAGGCTTTGTGTTGTCAATTCTGATTATATGTTGTGCCTTGAAATTATCCGGTGAATTGCCCGCATAGTCCTTTACATTCCAGTCCATAACATCTTTGTCCTTGCATGGGATTTCAACTCTGAACGGTCTGTGGTTATCGCTTGTTAAGTCCCCATAGATAAGGTACTCGTCAACCATGCTTTCGTTTATTCTCATGTGCCAGTTAAAGCCGCCCTTGTCGCCTACAACGCCTTCAACAACAAGTGGGCTCTTCTTTATATATAAAGTTCCATCTTTATCAGGGTTAAATGTTGAAGTTTTCATATCGAGCTCAGGACCGTCTTCGTCATAATATAAACAGAAACCTTTTGATTCATAAACATCAGCTTCATTGACTTTGTCTTTTGTCTCAGCCTTAAATACTTCCATTCTAAGCATATTGAATCCTGGCAGAATTTCTATATCGACATATTCTTCAGACTTATCGCTTGAATAATATTTTGCGTCTTCAATAGCTTCGAGGCCTTTCTTTCCAGGGTTGTAGCATACAAGTTTTATAGTGTAACCATCCGCAATTTTAAAGGATGTTCTTACAAAATATCTCTTTTTACCGTTATTATCCTCAATTCTAACTTTGTTGTTGAAATCACCTGTTGCCGAGTCTTCAATAGAACGTAATTCAGGTATGATTGGAGCTGTGCCTTCTTTTTTCTTAACTTCTTGCTTTGGCATTCTAAACTTTATCTTGCTCTCACCAGCTGAATTCTTAACTATTAGTGCAATCTCTTCTCTATAATCGATACCATTTTCGTTATCTACATCATCTTTATTTGCATACAAGTCGAACTCAAGTGTCTTTTCACTATCATCATAGTTTAGTACACTTACTTTTCCTTTCTTTTTTAGATACGCCATAGCTTTAGATTGGAAGTATACATTAGTAGACTTAGTTACATTTGTAACTTTACCTCTAATGTTAAAGCCGCCATCTACATTTGGAGTAATAGCACCAATAAGGCCAGCTTTCTTTAAATCAGAAAGACTTTCTTTCTCAAATTTTATAGGATCTCCATTTTCATATTTTTTTGGGAATCCTTCATCATCAAGATCGTTCCAGTCTGCATATACGTCGTCCTCAACTTCTTCCCCAGTAACAAAGTCATATCTCTTAGCTTTTATAGGTTCTATTATCTTCTTTTTAAGATCAGCTTCCTTTAAATCTCTATATGATGCATTTTGATATAGCTCAAACTTAGGTTTTTCTGCGAAATTGTATTCTGAAGCTGTCTCTTCTTTATCATTTGCTTCGCCATTGTTTTCCCTTTTACCAAATTTTTCAGCATCTAATTCAACAGTTTTAATTAGAGTATTATCTTCGTAAAGATCGACTTTAGTCTTTCCTTCTACAGCTTCATTAAATACAAGTTTATACTCCTTACTAGCATTTCCAGCACCATCTACTGCTGCTATAAGAAGTGTATTTCCTAAGAGTTCTTTACTCATATTCTCAATTACATATGAGGCATCTCCATCTTTATAAGCTGTAAGGTCTTTGCCACCTACTTTAGCTCCTAAATACCACACTTTGCCTTCTATTTCATCAAATTTCTCAGGGTTATTGATTTGATCTTGATGGTAAAGAGTTTGTCCAGCAAAATCCTCCTTTTGTTTGTGATACTTATCTTTAGCAATTATTTTAATCTTATTCGGCTCGCTCACATCTATGGATTCAATAGTTGGTCTTGTATTGTCAACCTTAACTGGTATATATGACTTTTGCCATGGATAATCAGGCGTTAGTCTATACATAAACTCGTAGTAGTATTGTCCTTCAGCAACCGGATATTCTCCACCAATAATCTCTTCATATTCTTTTCCGCCAAATTCTTTCTTTTCTACATGGTGAGGATTATATATCCTTCCGTCCCACTTAAGATCACCTAATATCTTTAGTCTACTTGGTTTAAGTCCGGATGCTGTATTTCTTTTAGAATTTAGTATACCACGAACAAATTGAGAAACATTCATAACCTTAAGTGTTCTATTTTTTGACTCATCCACTATAGAAATCTTTGCATTACTTGCTGATCTTAAGATTAGCGGTGATGGTGTAACGTTCGGATTCTTCTCAAACTTTTTTAAAATTGTACTTCTATAATAGTTTTCAAACACAATGTTGTTTAAGCTAAATAGTTCTGGATCTTGTTTTAGCTTCGGATTGCCATCTCTTGTGTTTTGTATAATGCCAGCCGGATGGAAGTCATCTATATCGTGATCTCCACCTACACCTGAGTTCAATGTTCCCGGTCTTTTCGGTTTTCCATTCTCATCATATCCGACAACTTCAGCAGACTTCGAGCCTTCTTCCCATGCCCATTTATCTATAATCGGCTCGTTGTTCCAATCGCCTGCAAAGCCCATAACCGGCATGCTTAGGCTAGGATTTGCTTCTTCATCTTTTGATTCAAATTTAATAAAGCTTTCGACGAATTTATTGTGTGCATCCCCTGTCTTCATTGTTGCGGACAAATTGAAGTTTGAGTTTGCAGGAACTGTAATTTCTTCAGTATCAAACTTTATCTCTGCTCCGTTAACAATTTCCGGGTGAATTTCTGCAACTGTCTTACCCTTATCCTCAGTGCTACCCAATTCATCAAGTTTAAGCTTAGAAATATATCCATCTGTTGTAACAGGTGACGCACTTACAGTAAATTTAATATCTTTGTCAGATGTGTTTGACAATGTAATAGTAAATGTCTTTTCTCCAGTTTTAATTTCTCTCAAGCTTACAGAACCGTAGCTGTTCGTTTGTCCATCGCTTCCCAAAGCTTTTGATGAAACGATAACATTGTTCTTTGTTGCTTTTAAAACGTTTATAAGTCCTGCACCTTGTTGTCTCGGTGAGGCAAATAAATATTTTCCATCGTTTTCTGTCGTTTCATCAAGCATTGGAGATGCTGTATTTTGTAGCATAATTTTTGTAAGCGATACCAAATCGATGCCCATTTCTTTCAAAGCTTGAGCATTAACAAGCTCTTTAAGTCTCGGTCTGATAAGAACTGTCGAAGCTGAAACAACCGGTGTTGCCATCGATGTTCCGCTCATATATCCGTATCTTGAATCCTTCATCGGATCATTCCCTACGACATTCAACGTTGAATAAATATTCTTTCCCGGAGCTGAAACGTCAGGTTTCAATAGAAGGTCGTTTCTTGGTCCCCAGCTTGTTGAACCGGCCGGAACGCTTCGTTGTTCATCAAGAACTATATCGTCTACATTGAAGTCAAGCATAAGCTTGTGTTCTTGTCCTACAGCCGGCTTTAATTCATCGTACTTTTTCATGTCAACACGATACTTACCATTGGATTTATAATCTGTGTCTCCATTGTACTCTTTGATCATCGACCAAAGCTTAACTCCATCTTCTCCTGAAATTGAAAATACTTGTACTTTAGTCTTTTCATCTTCTTCATATCCCATAGCCGGAATTGCTTCCCAGTCATCTCTATTGTAGTATGAAACTGTGTTTACAACAATTACACCGACAGCACCTTTGTCGCGAACCTTCTTAAATGCATACTTCATGTCTGTAGAGAAGATTCTATCCATAACTACAATTTTGCCCTCTAAGTCTTTACCAAGTATATCTTCATCTTGACACTTTCCTAGATATACAAAGCTGTAATCACCGGCTTTAAACTTATTCTTATCAAAGAATGCTCCTATTTGTGAATATTTAAATTCTTTGTCGCCAATCTTAACAGCATTAAATCTGATTTTTGTATTTCTTGCAGAACCTACCGCAATTGCGTCTTCATGTGCTGCAGTTCTTGTAACGTTACCTGTATCGGTCATGTTAAGTGCGTTGTTAGCATATCTGTCCCATGAAGAGTCCGACGAAGCAGTCGCATAGTTACCTGTTGCAACGCAAACCGGAATTCCCTTTTCACGAAGTTTTCTGATTGCCCCCCAATACTTCTCGCCCTTTAAACCGGTTCCATGGAAACCTGAGCTGATAGAAATAACATCGACATCATGCTTGATGCAGTCCTCAAATGCATGGAACATCGTTTCATCTCCTGCAAAAGCGTCGCTTGTATATGTGTAAATCTTGTAGGACAACACTTGTGCATTAGGTGCAATGCCTCTGATACCTCTGTGATTTTTCAAATCTTCATCTGTAGCATTTGCAGCCAAAATCCCGCCGATGTGCATTCCGTGCGGATCGTGATAAAAACTTCCGTCAGGATAATTGTCGACAGTATCCTTGCCGCCGTCCATATAGTTGAATCCGTGCGGAATCTTCATCGACATACCGAACTCCGTCGGTTTTTTTATCTTTGCAACTTTTTCAGCTTCCGGATCAAGACGCATATCCTTGTGTCTTGCATCCATTCCGCTGTCGATATTTGCAATGAGCATTCCTCTTCCGTCGAATGCTCTTCCGATTGAATTTTCATCTGCACCGATTTCTTTTAAATAGTCACTTGCTTCATTTACATGAGTAAGTTCTCTTGCATTTTCCATGAGTGGAATAACTTTTTCGGCTCTTTCAACACTTTTTACTCCATCAATGTGAAGAATATAGTCCAAAAATCCATCTCCGGTCTCAACAGCAAGACCATTAAATAAAATATTATACTCGTACTTAATTTCCGTTTGCGGTAGCTTTAAAAGTGCTTCCTTAACCGCACTTCTCATCTCTTCAGAGCTGAGCTCCACAATATAAACTGTTTTCTCGCCAAAATCTTTTTCGGTTAAAGCATAGCTAACCGGCTGAACACCTTCAGCAAAATTTCTGCTCCCATTTTCTGACACATTGTCTATCATCATTAGACCGTTTCCATGTGTCTCAACATCGGTCTTGCTCTCTAAGAGGTTGACCGTTTCCACGTTTTCACTTGCACGAACATTTGTTGTCAGTCCGACCATTGAACTGAAAATCATTGCTCCCGCAGTGAACAAACTCAACATTCTTTGTCTCATAGTTTTCTCCTTTTTAGAATTTGATAATGGTTTTCATTACCGCCAATCATTATACAATATACGGTTTTCTTTGTCAAACTTGATTTGATAATATTCAATATACATTTTCTCAATTGTGTAAACTGTGTAAAATATTGAATAATTTATTGTTGCTGTAAATAAACAAGTGTTACGCAAATATTTCTCAATCTTTTTAAAACTCTGAAAATAAATATGTAACTTCTTATAAAGTCAAATAAAATTAATTGATACAAAACTTAATTTCAATTTTTTCTACAAATAATTTTGTCAAAGCGTTTTTTCATAATTTAAGAAATGAAATAAGTCAGGGCGATTTTTTTCAAGAATATGTACGCAAATTATAACGTCCATTTTTTTTAAAAAATTTTTTTAAAAAAAATAAAAAAAGTGAGTTCCCTCACTTTTTAAACGTCATATTGATTCTTTCTCTTTTCATATACTTTCCCGAAATCTTTCGAAACATAAAATTCGACTTCGTCACCCGTGCAAACCACAAACGGAAATTCATCTCGATTTGAAGCGGCACCCCATTCTCCGTCTTTATTCACGCAAACAACCGAAAAATCCCTCGGCTTTTGATTTTTTCTTATGAGATTTTCGTGTAAATCTTTAACTGCCTTGCCCGCAGCTTCGCTCGGACTCATTCCAGACTTCATAAGGTTTACAATTTGAAAAGAGAGTGTTCCCTTCATAATATCTTCACCGACTCCTGTTGCGGTTGCTCCACCGATTTCGCTGTCAGCATAAAGCCCCGGACCAACAAGCGGTGAGTCACCGACTCTGCCCTTTCGCTTCATGAAAAGTCCCGACGTCGAAGTTGCAGCGACAACTCTGCCGCCGCTTGCAATAACTGAACCGACTGTGTCGTGTCCCTTGTCGAGGTCAGTCATGTCGTGAATCTTTTGGAGCCATCTTGCTTTCGCAGGCTCAGTCAAAAGTTCTTCGCTCTTAAAACCGTTTTCAAGTGCAAATTGGAGTGCCCCGTCGCCCACAATGAAATTGTCATACGGTCTACCGACAAGGAGTCTCGCAACGGAAACCGGCGTCTTTATATTTCTCATAGATGCAACAGCTCCGAAACTCAAAGTATCGCCGTCCATGATTGCGGCGTCAAGCTCAACATCGCCCTCTTCGTTCGGCCATCCCGAATATCCCACATTGTGAAAATCCGGATTGAGCTCAATGTCGTTTATGAGCCCGCAAATCGCATCCTCTAGACTCTTTCCTTCTTTCAAAAGATCGCGTGCAATCTTCACGCCCTGAAAACTTATCTCCCAAGTTGATATAATTGTCATAACTCACCTCTAAAGAGCAGATTTATAAATCTTTAAAATATCTTCGTGCTTCAAATCCGAATAGTCGACTTTGAACTCGTCCGTATTCATTGCCATCTCTTCGAGTCTCGACTCGTCGATGTCCATTTCGTGAAGTTTTGTCGGAGCTCCGAGTTCTTTGAATAAATCTTGAATCTTTGAAATCGCAAGTTCCGCAGCTTCATCTTCATTCATCTCACTTGGGTCGACATCAAAAACTCTCTTTAAAAATCTCTTGAACTTGTCGCCGTGACCCTTGTAAACATATTTCAAATAATGCGGATGAACGATTGCAAGACCCAGCCCATGCGGAATGTGATAATATGCACTTAATGTGTGTTCAAGCGTGTGGCTTTGCCAATCTTCGCCCTTGCCGAGTGCCAAAAGACCGTTTATCGCAAGGCTTGCAATCCACATTAAATTGCTTCTTGCTCCATAGTCTTCCTGATTTTTTATAGCAATGCGTGCATTTCTTATAACAGCTGCCATTAAACTTTCACTCAAATTGTCAGATATGTTGTCGTCGTCCGGCAAACTGAAATAAACTTCCATAATATGACTGAACATATCCACAATTCCCGAAACCATTTGAATTTTCGGAACAGTGTATGTGAAAGTCGGGTCGAGAAGTGAGAACACCGGATAGAGAAGTGGATTTCCGTATGAGCATTTAATCTTTACATCCGGATTTGTAATAACGCCGCCCGAATTCATTTCGGAGCCGGTGCCGACCATTGTGAGCACAGAGCCGAGCGGAATCGCATCGGTTATGTCATTCTTCTTCATAAAAAGTTCATCCCAAAAATCTCCGTCAAGCTTTGCCCCTGCGGCAATTGCTTTCGCGGAGTCTATGACCGAACCGCCGCCGACCGCCAAAATAAAATCTATGTCATTTTTACGGCACAGCTCAATCCCCTCGTACACCTTTGTGGTTTCAGGATTTGGAATAATGCCCGAAAGTTCTGTGACCGACTTTCCTTCGAGTCCTTTCATAACCTTGTCATAAATTCCGGTCTTTTTAATACTGCCACCGCCGTAAACGAGAAGAATTCGATTGTATGGTTTAATCTCTTCCTTCAAATGTTCGACTGCACCTTCCTTAAAAATAATCTTGACCGGATTTCTAAAAATAAAACCGTCCATAAAAACCTCCTTAAGTACAGAAAAACCCGCACGTAAAAACGGCGGGTTATTTAATTATCTAAAGATAATTCTATAAACTCTTCAAAGCTTCGAGAGCCTTGTCAAAATCAGGCAAATTTGTTGCTTCAGGAACATATTCTACATACTTCACAACGCCTTCTTTGTCGATAATAACGACACCTCTTGCAAGAAGCATTAGTTCCTTGATCAAAAAGCCGTACTTCGTTCCGAAGTCGTGTGCCTTGTAGTCAGATAACATAATTAAATTGTCGATTCCCTTTGCAGCGCAGAAATTTGCTTGTGCAAACGGCAAATCGCAACTGATTGTAAGAATAACAACATCCTTAAATTCAGAAGCTTCTTTGTTGAAAATCTTGGTTTGTTCTTCGCAAACCGGAGTGTCGATTGAAGGAACAACACTGATAACAACAGTCTTACCCTTTAATTCACAAAGACAAAAATCACTTAAATCCTTCTTTGTAGCTTCAAAATCTTTAGCTTTATCGCCAACCTTTACTTCCGGTCCGATTAAAGTCATCGGATTCTTCATAAAAGTAATAGCACCTTTTCTTTCTTCCATATTAATACCTCCTTAAATAAATTAAAAACTGTGCAAATTGTGCACACATCATTTTTAACCCTTCACAAATATTATTACCCAACAAACAACGAAAATAACGAATGATATAATTTGAAAATAAAAAATTTGGGAAAATATTTTGAAGAATGAATGAAAAGAAATATAATGATTTAATTGTATTCATTTAAAATCCCACAAATTCTCCTTCTTAGCGGCGATACACCTTTTTATCTCATCTCGCGACGAAATTAAAATTTCTGCTCGATGGATAAAAAAACTGGTAGCCGCTACGGACGACTTGCAAAATTTGTATTCCGATATTGCTTATACACGTGTGTTTATCCATACCTCGTGCGTCGCAATGTAATGCGACGCTACAAACAACGTAATCACATACAACAATAATTCATTTACAGTAATTTATTCTAACCTTAAAATTTTCTCTTCGTGTATAACTTTTACGACATATGATTCTACACATCATTGTGAGTTCCACAGAACGTAACGGCGGGTTATATCCCGACGCCCTTTTTTGTGTTTTTTGAATATGTATTATTACCAACAACGCTGCGTCAATAAAATATCGAACCAAAAATATCACCGGCAAATATTTCCCACGCCGAAATGTTTTCCAATTGCATGCATTCGCAAACACAGCCGTAGCGTGACGGTTCTGTGAATCCTCACGCCATATATCACGTTCGTGCAATTTACAACCCCACCAACAACGCTATGCCAATAAAATTTCGAACCAAAAACCCCAATACAATTGCCACAACTATATTCGCAAAACAACCTTCCCGAAATCCCTCGACAAATTCTCCTTTTTGGCGGCGATACACCTTTTTATCTCATCTCGCGACGAAATTAAAATTTCTGCTCGATGGATAAAAAAACTGGTCGCCGCTACGTTCTGCGTACATAAAATCATACTTTTTCAAATACTATACAGCAAATGAAATAAAAAAGGCGCCTCTCTCCAGGCACCTTTCAAAACAAATTCTTATTTTGTTTTCTTTTCTGTTTTTGTTTCAGCTTTCTTTTCTGTTTTAGCTTCTTTAGCTTCTTTTGCTTCTTTAGCTTCTTTTTCCATTACAGCTTTTTCTTCTTGGTAAACTTTTATAGCTGTTCTTGATGCAGGTGATGCAGGTCCGCCACCCATGATTTTGCAGCATGCTACGAGGTCAGCGAGTTCAGCTTCTGTAACACCGACTCTTGCACATTGTGCTCCGTGGTATTTCATGCATCCGTCACATCTTACAGAGATAGCAATTGCTAAAGAAATAAGTTCCTTTTCTTTAACTGTTAAATATCCTTTTTGCATTGCGTTTTTGCCGATTAATGAATATTTTTTAGCAAATTCAGGTTTGTTAACATTTACGATATCGTTTTTGTCAAGTTCGCCTTTAAATTCTGTAATCGGTTTTAATTCGATTTTCTTTTCAGCTTCTTTTGCTCCAGCTTCTTTTGCAGTTTCAAGAGCAAGTCTTCCAAAAGCAGTTGAAGGTCCGCCGCCCATCATAACACAAACGCCAACCATTTCAGCAAGTTCTTCCATTGTAGCTCCTGCTTGAACAGCAAGTTTTGAGTGTGTCTTTGTGCAAGCTTCACATTTTACAGCGATTCCGATTGAAAGGCTGATGAATTCTTTTTGTTTTTGTGTTAAAGCTGAGTCGCCTTTGTTTGCTTTTGCAGCATTTTTGAAAGCGTCATAAACATTTTTGTTGTATTTTTCAAACAAACTGATTTCTTGCTTTTCCGCTTTCTTTTCTTCTTTCTTGTCAGCAGCGAAAGCACTGAATGAGAAAGTTGTAGCAGCCATAACTACTGCCAATGCTAATGATAAAATTCTTTTAGTCATAATGACCTCCTTGATATTTTTTAATTTCATAATATATGATAACGTTCCCGTTTTTTTGTGTCAAGGGCTTAAATTCGCCATTTTTTATTCTTCTAAACTTTTAAATGTGCATTTTTAGCCATTATTTCATTACTATAAATTTAATCAATAGCAGTCACAAGTTGTATTTGTTTTTTCTATACTTATTTAACAATGATTTATGTTTTGAAAAGTATTTTGTTTTATTTTATTTAAAGTGTGTAATAAAAAAAGCTCATTTAGAGCTTAGTTTAAAACATATTTATCCCTTATAGCTTCGAGTTCTTTATAGACTGCATAGACGTATTCGTAAACATAGTTTATGCCTAGGTGAAATTCGTCATTTGCGTTTTCCGGCATCTCTTGTAATTCGGTCGACTTTTCGTAAATATAGTCAAGAAGTCTGTCAATTGATTCGAAAATCGTGTTAATATTTACACGTTTCAAAAAGTCAGCGGTGTTTTTTTCCTCTTTACGATTAAGTTCTTCAATATCTTCTTTTATTTCTGCGTTACCGCTCATACCTATTATCGGAGCGACTATTTCTTTAAGGATTGTTTCAATAAGATTTTCTTCATTAGTAACGACAATTTTTTCTCCCGGCATTTCTTTTATAAAACTCAAAATACCTTGCCCATCCTCGTCAGTTTTATAAATATATTCAATAAGATTTATTCCCTCATCGACTCCTCTTTTAAATTCAACGGGTGCATCTTTTTCCATAATTCTTTCAAGGTCGTCCATTATTATATTGAACAGTTCATCGCGAAGTCCGTCAAATTTTGAGTTCAGCTCCATGAGAGAGTTTTTTAATTCATCAATTTTTTCCATAAATCAATACCTCTTATTCTTTCTATTTCATTATATCATATATTTCTCATATTGCAAAAAATATATTAATTACATTTTAATTACAAAATAGTTATCTTTTATTTACTAGTGCTATTTATTTTATTATTACATTGATATTATCGGCGTGGTATTTATTATTTAATTACAGATTTGTAACTAATATTTAATTTTATGTAAACGAGTTAAATATTTGTTGAATAATAATTTTTCATATGATATTATAATATTGAAATTGGACTTTTACAGTCCTAAGGAGGTTTTTTATGAAGAAGAAATTTTTAGCATTATTACTTTCGCTTATGTTTGTTTTTTCAATCTGCTTAAATGCAGCAGATTTCTCTTTGAAAAAAGGCGATGTAATAAATCAAAACTCAAGATCATATATTGAATTTTCGAAACTTTCCAATTATGGTCTTAAAACTGAAAAAAAAGGAACAAATTACACAATTTCAGATGAAAATGCAACACTCGTTTTCAACGAAAATTCAAATGTCTTTACTGTCAATAAAACTCCATTCACAATGGATACAAAGACAGTTGTAGCAAAAAAAGAACTTTTGATTCCATTAAGAATTTTATTTGAAACACTTAACTACAAAGTAGGTTGGGACAAGAATACAAAAACAATTACAATAAAAAAACTTGCTGAAAGCAAGCTTCCTGTAAAAGCAAATGATTACACAATCACAAAGCATCATAGCAAGGTTGTTTCACTTGCTCCATCGGTCACAGAAACTTTTTTCGATTTAGGGGCTGAAAAGATGCTTCTTGGAAGAAGTGAATATTGTAATTATCCTAAAGCTGCTCTAAGTCTTCCTTCCGTAGGTTCTCTTAAAGAGCCAAGTCTTGAAAAGATTGTAAGTCTTAAACCTACAGCTGTAATTGCACAAACTCACTATAAAGAAGAAGTTTTAAATGAACTTAAAAAAGCAAACATCGAAGTTATCGCTATGGATACTCCAAAAACTATGGAAGAAACTTATGAGATAATTAAGAAGATCGGTTTAATTTTAGACAAAAATTACGAAGCTCGTGCTCTTTGTTCAACAATGAACGCAAAGCTTGAAACTGTTGCAATAAAAACAAAGAAGCTTTCAAAGCCTTCAGTTTATATTGTTGTCGGCACAGGACAATACGGAGAATATACTCATGGAAAAGATTCATTCATGAACGGAATATTAACTGTTGCAGGATACACAAACGCTCCTACAGATGCAGAAGGTTTCAGCTATACTCTTGAAAAGTTGATTCAAAAGGATCCGTATTATATTTTAACTCCGAGTTTTGCAACAGAAGCTGTTAAGACAGAAAAAGCATACAAGGGTTTAAGTGCTGTTAAAAATGGTCGCGTTATTGAAATTGACGCAGATATTTTCTCAAGACCTTCAAGAAGGGTTGTTGATGATGGTTTAAAGGTACTATTAAAAATTGCTCACCCTGAAATTTTGAAAACTTTGGAATTTTAATGAAAAGAAAAACTTTTTTAGCAATTTCGTCAATCGCTTTACTTTTGCTTATGATTTTTGCCATAAGCAGAGGTTCGGTTGAAATAGAGTTTTCCATTATTGTAAATTCTATAATTGAATGGATAAAGAAGGGAATGGATGGGGTCAGTGCTGATGACTCCATCCGTTTTATTATTTTTAATGTTCGAATGCCAAGAATCATTCTTTCAGTTCTAACCGGAGGACTTCTTTCGATGGCAGGTGCAACATATCAGGCAATATTTCAAAATCCTATGGCCGATCCATATGTAATGGGTGTTTCTTCAGGTGCCGCTTTCGGTGCAACTTTGGCTATTGTCTTTCTACCCACCGCAATGCTCGGAGGATATACCGCCGTAAATATTATAGCCTTTATTTTTGCAATACTTGTAACGCTTATTGTCTTTTTATTATCTCGAACTAAAAACGGCGTTGATACTTTCTCCGTTTTGCTGTCGGGAATTGTAATAAGTTCAGTTCTCTCAAGCTTTATTTCACTTATAATGTTCATCCACAATGATGAAGCCATGAAAATAATAACTTGGACTATGGGCTCTTTTAATGCAAAGAGTTGGGATCATGTATTGACGATTTTGGTGCCTACTTTAATTGGCTTTGTCCTCACTCTTTATCATGGAAAAGATTTGAACGTTCTTGTTATGGGTGAAGAGGAAGCAACCGGCATGGGTCTTGATGTAAAGAAATTAAAAAGGAATTTACTACTGCTTTGTGCACTATTAACATCTGTCGCCGTTTCAGTAAGCGGTATTATCGGATTCGTCGGACTTATTGTCCCACACTTTATTAGGCTAATATTCGGTTCGGACCATAGATTTATGCTTCCGGCTTCAATGATTTTCGGTGGTATGTTTATGTTAATTTGCGACACAATTGCACGTTCGATTTTGGGTACATTTGAGATACCCGTAGGAATAATAACCTCTCTTATAGGCGGTCCTTTATTTCTAGTGCTTCTCATCAAACACAAAAGGAGTCGTACAATATGATTGAAGTTAGAGATTTGAATTTCAGCTTCGGCAAAAAGCCTATTTTAAAAAATATTAATTTAAAAGTCGAGGCCGGAGAAAAAGTTATAATAATTGGCCCGAACGGTTGTGGTAAAACCACACTCTTGAGATTAATTTCAGGATATCTCTCCCCTTCGTCAGGCGAAATTTTATTAAAAAACAAAAATATAAAAGAATACAAAATAAAAGAGCGTGCAAAAATTCTCGCCATGATTAATCAATCCGGGAAAACACCATTTAATTTCACAGTTTTAGAAACCGTGAAAATGGGAAGATATCCTTTTATGTCATGGTATGGCGGTTTTTCAAACGCTGATAAAGCTCTTGTAGATAAATCTATTGATTTAATGAACATAAATCATTTAAAAGAACATTCTATTTTAAATATAAGTGGCGGCGAATGTGCAAGAACAATGGCGGCACGTGCTTTTGCTCAAAATCCTGAATTAATGCTTATGGACGAACCTGTTAGTGCACTTGATATCAATCAAACTCTGCATCTTATGAATTTAGTTAAGAGCGATAAAGAACGTGCTTTTTTAATAGTTCTACACGATCTGAATCTTGCAAGTCAATATGCGGAGAAAATTATTCTTATGTGCGATGGAGAAATAGTCTCACAAGGTCCTCCTGAAAAAGTTATTACTGCCGAGAATATTAGTGCTGTTTATAAGATTGATTCTAAAATAATTGAGGTAAACAATCGTCCTTTTATTATACCATATGTCTAAATTTTCAGCTTGAGAGTTTTTCCATTTTGTGTTATTATATATTCATATTATTTAAAGGAGATTTTTATGAGCAACTTTTTAGAAAGATTTGAATCAGTTGAAAATATAGATGAATGCATAATAGAAATGAACTTCTACAGTTTGACTTTAATTTATTCGGTCGAGTCCGAACTTATGAATAAGATTTTAGAACTCGGAAAAGACAAAGGCGGCTTTTACGAAACATATATGAATGATTATGCAGAATTTCTAAAGAGTATTATAAAGTTTGAAAAAGACGCTCTTATCGAAAGTGAAATTCAGTTTACTCTTAGAAATGCATCAGTTGGCAATTTTGCTTCCCTTCGCGATGAAGTAAAATATGCACCGCAAGATGCGTTTGAAAATCTTGTTTCAGATTTGAGAGAATACACTCAAATGAAAAAGATTGACCAGCAAGTTCTAAACGAAGAAGATTTTAGAACTTCAAATCTTGTAATCCTTGATTTGTTTGATTCAATGAACGATATTAGGGACAGAGTTTATTCTGATAATGAAAAGATTTTAGCAATCATCGATAGCTACAATCCAAAAAATAGACATCAAAAAAACTGACAGAAGTTTTCCCTCTGTCAGTTTTATTTTATTTAACCATGTGGCAAGCCACAAAGTGTCCCGGTTCGACTTCTCTTAGTCCCGGATGAGGTCCGGTACAGATTTTTTCATCTCTCATCGGGCATCTTCCATAGAATACACATCTGTCAGGCGGATCAATAGGACTTGGTACGTCGCCTTTCAAGATTATTCTTTCTTGATTGTAGTTGTATTCCGGAACAGGGATTGCGGAAAGAAGTGCTTTTGTATATGGATGAAGCGGATTTTCAAAAATTTGTACATAATCCGCAAGTTCAACCATTCTTCCCAAATACATAACGGCAACTCTGTCCGAAAGGTGTCTAACAACTGAAAGGTCGTGTGAGATAAAGAGATACGTTAGCTTTTTATCCTCTTGAATATCTTGTAGCAGGTTCAAAACTTGAGCTTGAATTGAAACGTCAAGTGCTGAAACCGGTTCATCTAGAACAATGAATTCAGGTCTCATTACAAGTGCTCTTGCGATTCCGATTCTTTGTCTTCTACCACCGTCAAGTTCGTGCGGATATGAATTCATAAGTCTTTTTTCGAGACCTACTGTTTCCATCATTTCAAGAACGACTTTTTCAATTTCTTTTTTGTTTTCATATATTTTATTTACATAGAGTGCATCGGCTATCAAATCAAAGGTGTTAAGTCTCGGGTTTAGAGATGAATACGGGTCTTGAAATACGATTTGCATTTCACGTCTCAGTTGATTCATTTCTTTTCTAGTGTGGCGGTTCATAATATTTTCGCCGTTAAACCAAATTTCCCCGCTTGTCGGTTCGTGAAGTCTTATTATTGCACGTCCCGCTGTCGATTTTCCACATCCGGATTCACCGACAAGACCAAGAGTTTCACCTTTTTTTATTTCTAGGTTTAAATCCTCAACCGCGTGAAGCAGACCTTTCTTTGTCGGAAAGTATTTGCACAGATGTTTTACTTCAATGAAATTATTTGTCATAGCTTTCCTCCTCTACTTGTCTTCTTCATTTACATCGACTTGTTTCGAGTCTTTGTATAGGAAACATTTTACATAGTGTTCAGGTGTAACTTCATACATCGGCGGTGCTTCTGTTTTGCAAATTTCCATACATTTTGTGCATCTTGGATGGAATTTGCAGCCCGTTGGTAAGTTTGTCGGGTCCGGTGTGGCTCCCGGAATTACTTGAAGTCTTTCGACATCACCCGTAAGTTTTGGAATTGATGAGAATAGTCCAACTGTGTATGGGTGTTTTTTGTCGGTGTATATGTCTTTTGTGGAACCTGTTTCAACAACTTCCCCCGCATAAACAACCGAAACTTTGTCCGCAATTTCAGCGATAACTCCCAAATCGTGTGTAATCATTATGATTGAAGTGTCGTATTTTCTCTTTAACTCCTTCATAAGTTCCATAACTTGTGCCTGAATCGTAACGTCAAGTGCAGTTGTCGGTTCGTCCGCAAGAATTATTTCCGGATTACATGCAAGCGCCATTGCGATAACAATTCTTTGTTTCATGCCGCCGGAAAGTTGGTGCGGATAATCGTTCACCCTTTCACGTCTGATTCCTACGACATCGAGCATTTCAAGTGTCTTTTCTTTTATTTCTTTTTTATCGAGATCTGTGTGGAGTGCAAAAACTTCTTCGATTTGCTTTCCAATAGTCATAACCGGATTCAAACTGGTCATCGGGTCTTGGAAAATCATAGAAATTTTTTCTCCTCTGATCTTTCTCATGTCCTTTTCTTTTTTCTCTAAAATGTTTTCGCCTTCAAATTCAACTTCGCCTGCGGTTATTATTCCCGGCGGATCAGGAACAAGGTTTAGGATTGCAAGTGCGGTTGTAGTTTTTCCTGCACCTGTTTCTCCAACAAGTCCTAAAGTTTCCTTTTTATTTAAAGACAAATCCATTCCGTTTACGGCCTTAACAACCCCTGAATCTGTATGAAACTCAACGGATAGGCCTCTGATATTCAACAAATTTCCTTTTTTCATATTGCCCTCCTATCTCTTAAGTTTCGGGTCAAGAGCATCTCTTAAACCGTCTCCCATAACATTAAGTGCGAAAATTGTAATTACGATTGCAAGTCCCGGGAAAAGTGTTATGTGCGGAAAATCCATTATATACGAACGACCATCGGAAAGCATTGCTCCCCATTCAGGTGTCGGCGGTTCAAGTCCAAGTCCGATAAAGGAAAGACCTGCCGCATTTATGATAGCGTATGCAACACCGAGAGTTGCTTGAACGATAATCGGTGCCATACAGTTTGGAATTATGTGTTTAAAAATGATTCTGAAGTCATTTGAGCCATTAGCTTTTGCAGCTTCAACAAATTCGTTGTCCTTGATTGTTAAAACGGAACTTCTTACGATTCTTGCGTATGCCGGAACAGACGCAATACCAACCGCTATCATCAAGTTTCCAAGTCCGCTCCCAAGAGCACTCATAATTGCTATAGCAAGAAGAATATCAGGAATTGCTTGAAGAACGTCGATAAATCTCATGACAAGTGTATCGACTTTGCCGCCGTAATAACCGGTGACAGCTCCTAGTGTAACTCCAAAAATAAGAGCAATTGAAACGGAAATAAATCCGACTTTCAAACTGATTCTTGAACCATAGACAACACGTGAAAAAATATCACGACCAAGGTGGTCCGTTCCGAAAATAAATTGACTGTTCGGAGTTTGGTATGTCGGTCCTACCATTTCGTTGAATTGGTATGGTGCGATAATATCGGCAAAAATTGCGACAAGTACGAGAACGATAAGAATAATAAGCCCGACCATTGAGAGTTTATTTCTCTTCATTCTCTTAATAACTTCGCTTAAACCGGTTTGTCTTTTAGACTTCTTTTCTTTGATTTCGTTTTTTAAATTTTTATCTGTCATATCGATCACCTACACATATTGACTCTTTACACGTGGGTCGATGAAAGTATAAAGAATGTCGACAATAAGATTTACAAGAGCAAATGTAACTGCAACAAACAATACACAACCCATAACAAGAGGAATATCTCTCATTTTAATGGAGTCAACCATAAGTCTTCCGATTCCCGGTATTGAGAAAATAACTTCAGTCATAAGAGCACCGCCCATAAGTTGTCCAAATTGTGTTCCGATAACGGTTGTAATTGGAATAAGTGCATTTGCAAGGGCGTGTTTTCTTGTTATAACTCTTTCTTCTTGACCTTTTGCTTTTGCTGTTCTGATGTAGTCTTGTCTTATAACTTCAAGCATGGAGCTTCTGGTTTGTCTTGTGATAACAGAAACCGATTGTGCACCAAGTGCAACAGCCGGAAGTACCCATTGATTCGGACGGTCAAATCCTGATGCCGGAAGCCAACCGAGACGAACACTGAAGAGCATGATTAAAAGAAGTCCCAACCAGAAAACCGGCATAGAAATACCGATAAGGGCGAAAATCATTGTCAAGTTATCAAATATACTGTATTGTTTTACCGCTGAAATAATTCCGATTGGAATTCCAAGTAAAACTGCGAATGTGATTGCCAAAAATGCCAATCTTATAGTTGCGCCGGCTCTGTTTCCGATTTCTTGAACTACCGGCATTCTAGTTCTATAACTGCGTCCCAAATCTCCCTTTAATACCAAATTGGAAATATATCTTCCATATTGAACAAAAAACGGATCATTAAGACCGAGTTCTTCTCTAAGTTCCGCTACTTGCTTTTCAGGAGCGGACGGTCCTAAAATATTACGGGCCGGATCTCCCGGGGTTATGTATAATAACCAGAAAACAAAAAGGCTTACTAACAAAATAACCGGAATTAAATAGAGGATTCTTTTTAAAATATATTTAAGCATATTGCCTCCGATCTTAAAAGTTTAATATAGGTGTAAGGGGAGAATTCTCTCCCCTCACCTTAAATTCTTATTTATTTTCAGCTGCTTTTACAGAAACTTTTGAAAGTTTGTAGAAACCGAAGTGGTTCATTTCAAATCCTTCAACATTCTTTGAAGTTGCAGCTGTAAGTTCTGACCAATATTGAGGAATCCAAATTTGTTGATCAAGAATATACTCTTGAGCCTTTTTATAAATTTCAGCTCTCTTATTTGTGTCGAGTTCCATTCTTGCATCGTCGAGTAACTTATCCACTTCTTTATCGTTTAACCAACAATAGTTTCCGCCTTCGCCCATTGCACTTGAGTGGAAGCATGGGAACAAGAATGCGTCAGGGTCCGGTGTATCTGAAATCCAAGCGATTTCAAACATATCTTGTTTACCGTTCTTTAGTACGTCGTTGAATGCAGACCATTCCATAACATTGATAGTTACGTTGATACCAACATCTTTTAATTGTTCCTTAATAATAGTTGCCATATCGACACGTTGTTTTCTTTCGTTTGTAGAGATAGATGTGTCAAAACCGTTAGGATAACCAGCTTCAGCAAGTAATGCCTTAGCTTTTTCAACGTCTCTTTCCTTAGGTTTTGTTTCGCCACCTATAGAGTATACAAGTGTTGGAGGCATTGAGTTTGAAGCTGCCTTTCCAAGACCGAGCCATACCTTCGGAATCAAATCAGGAATATCGATTGCGTATGCAATAGCTTGACGAACCTTTGGATTGTCAAACGGTGCCTTTTGAGTGTTAAATCCAAGATATGTTGTACCATAGTCATCAGATTTAAGCATAACTAAATTTTCATCTTTTTCAATCTTTTCAACGTCCATAGGTTGAAGTTCATAAACGATGTCTGCTCCGCCTGTTTGAAGTTCAACTAGTCTGTTTGTAGGTTCAGGGATAATCTTGTATTCAACCTTAGCCATCTTAGCCTTTTCACCATAGTAGTCTTCATTTCTGCTTAGCTTAATAACATTTGCCTTTGACCATTCGTCAAGTTTAAACGGACCTGTTCCGCAAACCTTATCTGTAGATGTACCATAGCTGTCGCCTGCTGCTTCTACAAATTTTTGGCAAAGAATTGATCCACCCGGGTGCATAAGAGATGCAATAATTCCAGGATAAGCAAACTTAAGATTAAATCTTACAGTATAATCGTCGTCAGCCTTTATAGAATCTTCATCGATAGTATTGAATAAGTGCTTTACGTTAGGTGCTTCGCATGCACGTTTCAAAGAGAAAACAACGTCTGATGCTTTCATTTCTTCTCCATTGTGGAACTTAACTCCCTTTCTTAAATGGAAAACATATTCAGTATCAGAAATCTTATCATAGCTTTCAGCAAGTAGTGGTACTTCTTCAGCTTTGTCATTTAATTCAAATAATCCTTCATAAATTTGAACCAATACCTTTGATGACGAGTTGTCATTTGTGCCCATTGGGTCAAGTGAAATAGCATCTGCGTCGTTAGCTACATAAAGTGTATCTGCGTCGCCTTTCCTTGTACCTGATGATTTGTTGCCATTACCGCATCCGGCGAGTAGTGTCATAACCATAAGTAATGACAACACAATTGAAAATAACTTTTTCATATAAACCTCCTTAATGTGGGTTAAACCCATTTTATATTAGACTTGCATTTCGCAAGAAAAATATCTACAAAAAAAGACCGCTCTAAAAGAACCCGGCCTTTTGCACAGAAATATTATGTAATAAATTCTCCCAATTCTCGCAACTATACAATTTTTTAATAGTTATTACTAACATAACTGAACCTCTCTAAAATTTCTATGCCATTTAGCACAAGTGCACTTTATCATGCAACCTTGCTTACTTATATTATACCACTTGTATAATTCTTTTAATCATTTTGTAATAATATTTATGTAAAAAATTGAAAAAAAATATTTTTGTGCGTGTTTTAAAGTGAGTTTTTTCAATTAAGTATGCATTTCAATATCGTGTGATTTGGAGCACAATTTCAAAGCATTAAAAATAAAAAAAGCGGTATAACCGCTTTAATCTTCGAGCATGGATTTATATGTTAAAAGTGTAGCCTCATAATATTTTTCGAGATTGTCGTCATTGAAATCAAAAGTTGAACTGTGATGGCTTCCAGCAAGGTCAGCTCCGAATAAAAGGTGAATCGCTTTTCCGCCGTTCTTTTTTACATCCAAAATATACTTCGTCACGTCTTCGCTTGCACCGAAATTCGGATTTATAGTTGTTTTTATTCCGGCATTTTCGAGCTTCTTCGAAACTTTGTCCATAAGATCTCCGTCTTCTTCGACATATCCTCTCGCCTCTCCCTCGATTTCAACCGATGAGCTGCCGCCAATTGATTCGGAAATACTTCTTGATGTTTTCAAAATCGTTTCGTACATTTCATCGAGCACATCATTGTCAATTGAGCGAAGATCGATGCCGAGTGTAATTTCGTCCATAATTATATTCATTGCATTTCCGCCGTGAATCATGCCGATATTCATAACACGCTTTTTCTTTGAATCTTCAATTAAAGTTCTATTTAAATTTATAAATGCAAGTGCCATATTGAGTGCTGAAATTCCATCTTCGGGATTGTTTGCGGCGTGTGCAGCTTTTCCGAAGAATTTTACGAAAAGTTTTTTGACACCGAGAAAATTTGTGCTTCCCACTCCGATAAAGCCTTCCGGTTCGCCAAGTCCGATATGATATCCAATCATTTTATCGACGTCTTTTGTCACAAACACCGGAATTTTTGCAGCACCTTGCACACCTTCTTCCGCAGGTTGAAACAAAATTCTTACCCCGCGACCTGAATAAAGACTTGGGTCCGAATTAAACTTTTCAGCCAGTTTTAAAGCGATTGAAATGTGTCCGTCGTGACCGCAGGCGTGCATATTTCCTTCGATAGTCGAGCGGAATCCAAGCTTTTTCGGAATGTGTTCATCGCTTGACGACTCTAAAACCGGAAGAGCGTCGATGTCTGCACGAAACATAAAAAACGGTGCTTGCCCGAACTCAATCAAAGCTCCTGTGTAACCTTCATCGATGTCCGCATCATTTGAAATTTCAGCTTCACCATAAAGTGCTTTTCCATAAATTAATTTTCCGTTTTCCATATTTTTCAAATAAGAAATAATTCTTTTCGTTGTTTTGTACTCTTTAAAGCCGATTTCCGGGATTCTATGAAACTCGCGGCGCAATTCTTTTATATCCATATCATTCTCCTTTTTATAATTCAATTATACCATAATTTTTTCATATTTTCGAAAATATATCTTGAATCACTTGACAACACTTGCCGCTTAGGTATAAAATAATGAGTGGATTGGGGGGTTTACTTTGAAAAAATTATACCAAGGAAAAACAAAAGACGTTTATGAATTAAACGACAAAGAAGTTTTACTCAAGTTTAAAGACGATGTAACCGGAAAAGACGGAGTTTTTGACCCGGGTCAAAATCACGTTGGACTCACAATGGAAGGCGCAGGCCACTCAGCTTGCATGCTCACAAAATTCTTCTATGAAAAACTTAATGCAAAAGGATTAAACACACACTTCGTTTCAGCAGATACTGAAAAAAATGAAGCTGTTGTAAAAAAAGCAAAAGTTTTCGGACACGGTGTAGAAGTTATTGTAAGATACAGAGCTGTCGGCTCATTCATCAGACGTTACGGACAATATGCCGAATCTGGAATGAAGCTTCCATCATATGTTGAAATTACACTAAAAGATGACGACAGAGATGATCCTCTAATCACAAAGGACGCTCTTGAAATTCTCGGAATCATGACCGGAGCTGAATATGAAGAACTCGTAGTTCTTGCAAAAAATATCGGCGAATTTGTTAAAGAAGAACTCGGCAAAAAAGGCTTGGAACTCTATGATATCAAATTCGAATTCGGAATGATTGACGGCAAAGTTGCGCTCATCGACGAAATTTCAGGAGGAAATATGCGTGCTTTCAAAGGCGACGAATATATCGAACCTTTAAAACTCGAAAAGATTCTTTTGGAAGATGTAAAATAATATGTAATAAAAACGTGCAAATTGTAAAATCTGCACGTTTTTTTGTTGCATTAAAAAATGTGTAACACCGATTGATGTTACACATTTTATTTTATTACATCATTCCGCCCATTGGCATGCCGCCGCCTGCCATTTGTGGATTTACTTCTTCATTTTTCGGAAGATCTGTCACTGTTGCTTCGGTTGTAAGAACCATTGCAGCAACGCTTGCAGCGTTTTGAAGTGCACTTCTTGTAACCTTTGTCGGGTCTACAATTCCTTCCTTAATCATGTCTACATATCTATCATTAAGTGCGTCATATCCGATGCCCTTTTCTTTTTCAAATACTGCTGAAACGATTACGCTACCTTCTTTTCCGGCGTTTTCAGCGATTTGTCTTAGAGGTTCTTCAAGAGCTCTTAAGATAATCATTACACCTGTCTTTTCGTCGCCTTCAGTTTCATCGAGAAGTGGTTTTACATCGTCAATTGTGTCGATAAGAGCAACTCCTCCGCCTGAAATAATGCCTTCTTCAACAGCTGCACGTGTTGCGTTTAGAGCGTCTTCAATTCTTAATTTCTTTTCTTTCAGTTCAGTTTCTGTTGCTGCACCTACTTGAACAACTGCAACGCCACCTGAAAGTTTTGCAAGTCTTTCTTGAAGTTTTTCTTTGTCGAAATCAGATTCACTTTCTTCATATTGAGCACGAAGTTGTTTTACTCTGTCTTTAATCTTTGCGTCGTCGCCTGCACCCTTTACGATTACAGTGTTTTCCTTTTCAACTTTAACCTTTTGTGCACTTCCGAGCATATCGAGAGTTGTGTCCTTGAGTTCATATCCTAGGTCGGATGAAACAACTGTACCGCCTGTTAAAATTGCGATATCTTCGAGCATTGCTTTTCTTCTATCGCCAAAGCCCGGTGCCTTTACAGCAACACAATTGAAAGTTCCTCTTAATTTATTGACAACAAGTGTTGCCATTGCTTCGCCTTCAATGTCTTCAGCAATAATCAAGAGAGCTTTTCCGGATTGAACAATTTGTTCAAGAACCGGTAAAATATCTTGAATATTTGTAATCTTCTTATCCGTGATTAAAATATACGGATTGTCGAGTTCAGCAATCATCTTTTCAGTGTCGGTTACCATATAACTTGAAACATAACCTCTGTCGAATTGCATACCTTCGACAACTTCGAGAGTTGTGCCCATGCTCTTTGATTCTTCAACAGTTATAACTCCGTCGTTTCCAACTTTTTCCATTGCTTCGGAAATGAGTTTTCCGATTTCTTCATCGCCTGCTGAAACGCTTGCAACATTTGCAATTTTTTCTTTGGATTCAATCTTTACAGACTGTTTCTTTAGCGATTCAATAGTTTTAGCAACAGCTTTCTTGATTCCCTTTTGTAGAATCATAGGATTTGAGCCAGCTGCCAAATTCTTTAAACCCGCTTTAATAATTGCTTGTGCAAGAAGAGTTGCTGTGGTTGTGCCGTCACCTGCAACGTCATTTGTCTTTGTTGCAACTTCTCTTAAAAGTTGTGCACCCATATTTTCCGCTTTATCTTCAAGTTCTATTTCTCTTGCAATTGTTACACCGTCGTTTGTGATGAGTGGTGAACCGTATGCTCTTTCAAGAACTACATTTCTTCCCTTAGGTCCAAGCGTTACCTTTACTGTGTCGGCAAGCTTGTTGATGCCCGCTTCCATCTTTGAACGAGCGTTACTACCGAATAATATATCTTTAGCCATAATTATTTCCTCCTTATTTTACAACTGCCAAAATGTCAGGCCATTTAACTATCAAATAGGTTTTGCCTTCATTTTTTACTTCAGTGCCTGAAAATTTACTAAATATAACTTTGTCGCCAACGTGAAGCAAATCCTTTTTCTTTTCATCATTTTGAATTTCTTCACTTATTGCAATAACATTTGCAATTGACGGTTGTTCTTGTGCACTTGTCGGAAGAACAATTCCGCCTGCTGTTTTTTCTTCAGCTTCAACTTTTTCAATTAAAATTCTGTCACCAAGTGGTTTAATTTGCATAATAACTACCTCCATATCATAGATAAACTCTAATTTCAAACATTAGAGTTTAATTATTAGCAATCTCAATCGGTGAGTGCTAACTATTTATATTATACCCCCAATTCCTAAAAAATAACAGCTATCCACGAAAAATATTAGAATTATGAATATTTAAAACTTTGTAGTATAATTTAGATATGGAAAGATATTATTCATTAAGCAGTTATTTGAAAAATAAATTTGGAGTAAAAGTCGGAAAAGTCTGTCTTGACGGTGGCTTCACATGTCCAAACAGAGATGGAAAACTTAGCAAATTGGGTTGCATCTACTGCTCTGAAAGTGGAAGCGGTGAATTTGCAGGATGCGTCGGAGCAAAAACGATTTCTGAGCAAATCGCACACCAAAAAACTATGTACGGCGGAAAGTGGAAAGTCGAAAAATACATCGCATATTTTCAAAACTTTACAAACACATATAAACCGGTTCCCGAGCTTCGAAAGATTTACGACGAAGCACTTTCGGGCAAAGAAATAGTGGGGCTCGACATCGCAACGAGAGCGGACTGTATAGATGATGAGAGAATTGAACTCCTTAAAGAGTACGATAAGAAAACCGAAGCTTGGATTGAACTCGGCATGCAATCCATACACGAGAAAACTTTGGACTTTATAAATCGCGGATACAGCCACGAATACTTTGACAAAAAAGCACGCGAACTGATTGACGACGGATTTAAAATCATCGTGCACATAATTTTGGGGCTGCCTACCGAAACGAGAGAGGATATGCTCGAAACATTTGAATATGTAAAAGAGCTTCATCCGTTCGGCGTGAAAATTCACAGCCTCTATGTGGACAAACACTCGAGACTCGGAAAACTCTACATGGAAAAACCGTTTCCGGTCCTAACTGAAGAAGAATATGTGAACCTCGTTTGTGACGGCATGGAAATTTTGCCGCGTGACATAGTTTACCACCGAATCACCGGCGATCCGGTTCGTGAAAATCTCATCGTGCCGAACTGGACAAAGCACAAATGTGCAGTCATAAGCTCGATTCAAAAAGAACTCAAAAGAAGAAATATAGATTTTGTATAAGGAGGAACAAATGAAAATTATCGAAAATATAAAACTGAAAGTTGATGAAACGCACACGCTGAACATTTTAGAATGCGGAAACAAAAACGGTGTGCCCGTAATTTTTTTACACGGCGGACCGGGAGGCTCCGTTGGAGAAAAATCGCTCGAATTTTTTAATGAAAATCACCACGTCATACTCTTCGACCAAAGAGGAACCGGAAAATCGACACCATTTCTCGAAACAAAGAATGTAACCCCGTTTCACACAATCGAAGACATGGAAAAAATAAGAGAACATTTCGGCATCGAAAAATGGACCGTATTCGGTGGAAGCTACGGCTCGACACTCGCCCTTTTATATGCGATTCTCCACCCCGAAAGAGTGGAAAATCTGGTTTTAAGAGGAATATTTTTAGGAAGAGAAGAAGACGTGCATTGGCTCTATGAAGAAGGCGCAAGCTACTACTTCCCTGAACTTTTCGAAGAATATAAAAACTTCCTTCCGGAAAACAAAAGGAACAAAATTGTGGACTCATACTACGAAATATTCATGTCCGACGACGAAGAAAAAAAGAAAGCTGCCGCAATCAAATGGGCAAATTGGGAAGACGGACTTGTGACACTCCTTCCGGGAGAAGTTGACAACGAATATACCGACCAAAAAATGAGCCTTGCATTTTATGAATGCTTTTACTTTAAAAACAAAAACTTCTTCCCGACGGACAACTACATCTTGGAAAACGCCGATAAAATTAAAAATATAAAAACATATATCGTTCACGGAAGATACGACATCGACTGTCGCCCGATCGGCGCATATTGCCTCGCACAAAAACTTGAAAACGTCGAACTTTATATAACCGACGCCGCCGGCCACAGCCCGTATGAAGAAAACAACTTGAAAAAACTTAGAGAAATAATGAACGGAATAAAATAGATATGTAAATAAAAAGGCGGTCTTTCCGCCGTACATAAAAAAAGCGTCCCAAACGGAACGCAAATTGGTGGACTGTACAGGACTCGAACTTGTGACCCCTGCAATGTGAATGCAATGCTCTAACCAACTGAGCTAACAGTCCATATCTTATAAACATATTATATGCCCATGTTTTTTGTTTGTCAACATAAGAGCGTGGGTTTTTTATGGAGAAAAATATTTATCACACCGATTTGTTTATTTAATTATATATATTCGCGAGTGCTTTGTAGCGGGACGGCATACGTTACGACTTAAGGAGTAACGATGTCCTCCCGCCATATATGTCGTCAATTAAATTTACAACCCCACAAACAACGATGTATAAATAAAATATAGAACCAAAACCCTTATACCATATTTACAACCAATATGTTTGCAAAACATACGTACATATTCTCCCGCTTGGCGGCGATACACCTTTTTATCTCATCTCACAACGAAATCAAAGATTTCTGTTCGATGGATAAAAAAACTGGTCGCCGCTACGTACGGCGTTAATTTAATTATATAATTTTATTACATATACGCGTGTGTTTGTCTATATCTCATGCGTCGGGATGTTATAGACCTAACCCGTACTGTTTGATTTGAAAAATCAAACAGACGATGGTAGGTCTTATGCAAAGACGTCCGACGATATTTCGACGAATAGGAGAAATGAGTCGTTGACGTAGATTGTGAACCCGACGCTACTGACGGCGTACATAAAATCATACATTTCCAATTATTTTATCGCGAAAAAGCCCGCAAATATATAAACAATTTGCGAGGATATTTTGATGAGATGCGCCGCAAACTCAATTTTTGATTGCGCAGGTGTTTGAAAGTCTTAAAATTTTCTACATTCAATAAACACCGTTATTTGCGAGGAATTTTCGATAAGAAACGGTTAAGATGAAATATTTTAGGAGTGAGGCTTTTTGCGGCGATACACCTTTTTATCTCATCTCACAACGAAATCAAAGATTTCTGTTCGATGGATAAAAAAACTGGTCGCCGCTACGTACGGTGTTTACCAGTTTCTACAATCAACATTCAATTTTGTAGCTAAAAGGCCCGCAAACACCCCTTCCAATTTGCGATGATAATTTGATGAGAAACGGTTAAGATGAAATATTTTAGGAGTGAGGCATATTGAAAAATATGTCGCAGCGACTGAAATATTGAATCAAGCGTTTATCGCGAAAAGGCCCGCAAATGCAAACTACTTTTTAAATAGCTTAATCAGCTCCCCCACAATATCCACCCTACTAAACGGCGTAATAATGTAGTACCCATCAACGTAATCTGCAATTTGCCTCATAAAGTCCGATGTGATTTCAACTGCAAGGCGGCTCGCTTCTTCCCTTTCGAGCCCCTTGTACTGCTCGATGATTTCGTCGTCAAGACGAATGCCCGAAGCTTCGGAGTTCATGAAGAGCGCATTTTTGTAACTCACAATCGGCATGACACCGCCCATGATATAGCTTTTCAATTCTTTTCTCGCAATTTTCAAATTTTCCACCGCAGTTTTCGAGATGACCGGTTGAGTGTAAAACACATTCACACCGGCTTTTTCTTTTGCCTGTGCACGTTTTATCTCGAGGTCAAACTTGTTTGCGTTGAGGTTTAGAGCCCCGCCAATATTCATTTTGTTTGTAAAAACTTTTTCGTTCATGTCGCTCACAAGCGTCGCAAATTTCGTTGAGTTGAATTGAAAGACCGACTTCACCTCGTCTTTTTCAGCAGTTGGCACCGGATCGCCCGTAATCGTTATTATATTCAAAATGTTTTCGAGATTCAGTCCCAAAAGAAGCGCTTTTGACGCATTCACATTTCTGTCGCGACAGGTCATGTGAACAATCGGCTCGATTCCGATTTCGTTTTTTATTTTGTATGCGGTGAGGCTTGCGTCAACTCTTACGCGCGCAACCGGACAGTCGGCGATTGTGATGCCGTCGGCACCGCTGTTTGAAAGTGCTTTCACATTTTCCATATATCTTTTCATATTTAAATCTTTCGGCGGATCGAACTCAACCACAATCGGTTTCTTTCCGTGTTCAAGTTTATTTCTGAAAAGATTCTCTGTGTACGGCGTTTCAAGGCGTGCGTGCTTTTTCTTCTCAGGTCTCGTCTTCGTGTATCTATACTCCGAAATTCGCTCAGTGATTTCCCTGATGAACTCCGGTCTCGTTCCGCAGCAACCACCGATAATTTGCACGCCGTATTCCAAAAATTGGAGCGTCGCATTTGAAAAATAATCCTTGTTTGCACTGTAGTAGGTTCTGTTTTTTATAACTGTAGGATAGCCGCCATTCGGCATGATTGAAATTATTTTTTCCGGTAAATTTATCTTCTCGATATATTCCCTCAGTCTCAGCGGACCCGAAACACAGTTGAAACCGACCGCATCGATGTCGGTGGATTTCGCAGCTTCACTCAGCAAGTCCTCTCCGACCCCGCCCGTTCTCGTGAGCCCGTCCGCACCGACGGCAAACGAGGTTATAATAAATGCGTTCTCGTCTTTTGCCTTTATATATTTCGCAAGTTCTTTCAATGTGCCGATTTCGGAAAATGTTTCAAACAAAAAGTCGTTTATACCGTTTTCCAAAAATATATCGATGATTTCCTTGTGTTCATCAATCGAATTTTCATCGTGTCCCGGAATCGGTCCGATGTCAGCAAACACAAGTGTTTCTGTGTTCTTCACTGCTCTTTTTGCAAGCGATAGCCCTGCCTCAATCACATTTTTTACAACCGAAAAATCCGTTCCCAAAGAAACGGTGTTTGCTTGGAATGTGTTTGTTTTAATCGCCATCGCACCGGCGTCTACATATTCTTTATGAATTTCATAAATCACTTCCGAATCGAAAAGATTCGCCATTTCGCACTCCGGCATGATCCTTTTCGATTTGTCGGGATAATATGTTCCCATCGCTCCGTCAAAAACGAGTGGGAATTTTATATTTTGAATTTTCGTCATTTATTCACCAAAAACCTTTTTCGCTACCAAAACATTGTTCTTTGCATCTTTTAGATAAAAATTCGCACAAATTTCATCTGCATAGTCCTCGGTCAAAACTGCACCGCCGACCATGATTTTTGCATCCGGCAGCTCTTCTTTTATACGGAGGATTGTGAGTTTCATGTTTTCGAGTGTCGTCGTCATGAGTGCACTGAGACCAATGAGCTTCACATTTCTTTTCTTAGCCTCTTCGACAATCGTTTCGGCGTCCACATTTCTTCCAAGGTCAATCACATTGTAGCCGTAATTTTCAAGAATGACTTTCGCAATGTTCTTTCCGATGTCGTGAATGTCACCCTTTACCGTCGCAACAATAATGTCGCCCTTTGAAATTGTCTTTTTACCGCTCTTTGAAATCGCAGCTTTTATTACTTCAAAACCCGCTTCCGCCGCGCTCGCACTCTTTATAAGTTGCGGCAGGAAAATCACTCCCTTTTCAAAATCGTCGCCCACTTTGTCGAGTGCCGGAATCAAATAGTCGTCAACAATTTCAAGCTCCGTCTTTTCTTGAAGAAGCCTTTTTACCTCATCCTTCACATTTCCCTTTAAGCCCTTGTAGACCGCAGTCTTTATGTCCATCGACTCGGTTTTTGAAACCGGAGCCGTTTCCTTATTCGAAAAACGCTCGATGAAATCGTCAACTGCACCTTCTTCGTTTTTCAAAACTTTATATGCATGAACCGCTTCCATCATTCTGTCCGTATTCGGATTTATAATCGCAAGATTTAGTCCTGCGTTCATAGCAAGCATGAGAAAAACCTCGTTAATCGCCTCTCTCATCGGAAGACCGAAGCTGATATTTGAAACGCCGAGCACAGTTTTCACACCAAGTTCATCACGCACAAGCTCCATCGTCTTTATAGTTTCCATCGCACCTTCCGGATTTGACGAAACTGTAAGAGTGAGGCAGTCAATATATATGTCGTCTCGTGAAATTCCGATTTCGTCCGCACGACTCACAATCTTTTTTGCAACCTCAAGTCTTTCTTCCGCAGTTTCCGGAATTCCCCTTTCGTCAATCAAAAGCGCAATCACCTGTGCATTGTATTTTTTTACAATCGGAAGAATGCTCTCTAGCTTTTCCTCCTCGCCGTTCACGGAATTCACAATCGCTTTTCCATTATAAACTCTGAGCGCACTCTCAATTACTCCCGGCTTCGTGCTGTCGATTTGAAGTGGAGTGTCGATTACGGATTGAAGTGCCTTAACAATCTTTGCTTGCATTTTCACTTCGTCAATCCCCGGAAAGCCGACATTGACGTCGAGAATATCCGCTCCGGCATCGACTTGTGAAATCGCCTCACGAACAAAGAAGTCCATATTTTCTTCCCTTAGTGCTTTCTGAAAACGCTTTTTCCCCGTTGGATTAAGTCTCTCCCCGACAACTTTAAATCCGGAATTTTTGAGAACTCGAAGTCCCGAAGACGGTCCCGAAATCCTTTTTACAGCTCTTTCTTTAACGGGTTGACCTTTGAAATTTTCCGATAATTTTCGGATAAATCTCTCGTCTGTTCCACAACAACCGCCGACATATTTTACTCCGAGTTCCAAAATTTCTCCCATAGTTTTCGAAAATTCCTCCGGAGTCAAATTATATTTGCCGTTCATATCCGGAAGACCGGCGTTCGGCTTTACAATAAGATCCACATCCGTGATTTTGGAAAGCTTTTTCACCATCCAAACCATTTCGCCCGGTCCCAACGAACAATTTATTCCAATCGCAGAAACGCCAAGTCCCTGCACCATATTTGCAAAAGTTTCGATGCTAACTCCCGCAAAAGTTCTGCCGTCTTTTTCGAAAGTCATCGTGACAAAAATCGGCTTGTCCGTCGTTTCGCGTGTAGCCAAAATCGCAGCCTTTACCTCGAGAAGGTCCGTCATCGTCTCAATCACGATTATGTCCACATTGTCCTTTGCCGCCTCGACGACCTCTTTAAAAATGGAAATTGCTTCTTCGAATTTGAGCGTGCCAAGCGGCTCGAGCATCTCTCCAATAGGTCCTATGTCAAGTGCAACTTTTGCGCCCGTTTTTTCAGCACATGCTTTCGCATTTCTCGTTGCCGCAGCGACGACCTCTCTCGTCTTCTCGGCTCCAAGTTTTCGCCTGTTCGCACCGAATGTGCATGCGTAAATAATATCCGAACCCGCGTCGACATATTTTCTATAAACGCCGTTCACCATCTCCGGCTCTTTTATATTTAAAAGCTCCGGAATCTCGCCGACCTTCATTCCGGCCTGTTGAAGCATCGTTCCCATAGCTCCGTCCAAAATCACAACTCTATCCTTCGTATCCACAATTTTCACCTCTTTTTCTAAACTCGCAATTTCTAAAAAGTCTGCAATTTTCGCAACCTCTGTGTCGATGCGGTTGAACCTCTTTTGACACACCCATAATTGCCGTTATAGACTTTCTCGGAGTCATAATCCCCTCGGCAGTCGTTGTAATTCCAATTTCTTTCTTCGCATTTATCGCAGTCAAAAAATAATTTTGAATCGAAATCGGCATATCACCGTATCCCGGCGAAAATCTGTCGGTCAAATAAAACCCGGAAAACTCCTTTTGAAAAGACTTGTCAAGCTCCTCCGCAAACGCTTCAATCGCCGCACTCGCCGTCGCATCAACCACAACACTCATGCTGAGATTCGTAAATGAAAGCTTTCGAATTTCCATCTCAATCTCGTTTCCAAGCGTGACCGCAAAAAGAATCACCTTGAATGAACTTCTAAGAAGCTCCGCCATATCTCGTCCGACAGCAATTTCTTTTAACACCTCGTCATCTTTATCGAAAAATCTGAACACATACTTCGGTCGTGCACATTTTTTTACAATTGAAATCGCCTCGTCGATCTCCTCCATAATGTCCGCCGGCACCTCTCCGGTTCTGTATCCCAGATATTTAAGTATTTCATTTTTATTAATATTCTCAAAAAAATAATTCATAGATTACATTATAACATAATTTATGAATAAACTCATAACAATTCATTATCAAATTAGTTGGGATGTGGTGATGGAATTTTTGGCAATTGCAGACATTAGCAATCGCAACGCAGCGGGACGGCATACGTTACGACGTTAGGAGTAACGATGTCCTCCCGCCCATTTTTGTGTACATTAAATACGTATTTTACCAACAACGTTGTACAAATAAAATATCGAACCAAAAATCCAAACAATTTTTAAATCCATACATAATTGTGTGTTTCCGCAAATTCATTCGACCAATTTTCCCTCTTGGCGGCGATACGCTTTTCTCCGCACTCAATATCGAAATCAAAGATTTCTATTTCGTGCGTCGGAAAAACCGGTCGCCGTTACGGGCGGCGTGTATGCATCTAAATATATTACCCCAAAACCCCATACCATTTATAAACATATCTTCGCTCTGTACGTTCCCCAAACAGTAGCGTCGGGTTACATCCCGACGCCCATTTTTGTGTACGTGAAATATGTTTTTACACCAACAACGCTGATTACATAAAATATCGAACCAAAAATCCAAACAATTTTTATCTCCATCCATCATTGTGTGTTCATCAAGATATTCTCCCACCCGTTCTCCTTTTTGGCGGCGATACACCTTTTTGCGCGTTCGGTTACGAAATCATAGATTTCTACCTCACCCGCAAAAAAACTGGTCGCCGCTACGGGCAGCGTTCAAAATTTGTATCGCGATATTGCTTATACACGTGTTTTTATCCATAGCTCATGCGTCGGGACGTAGCCCGACGCTACAGGCAACGTAATCACATACAACAAGATAACATTTACAGTAATTTATTTTCACATTGCAATATTTTCTTCGTATGAAATTTCTTCCCCGCAAACACTGTTATTTGCGATGATAATTTGATGAGAAACGGTTAGATCGAGTGTTTTCGGAGTGAGCTTTTTGCGGCGACACACCTTTTTATCTCATCTCGCCACGAAATCAAAGATTTCTGTTCGATGGATAAAAAAACCGGTCGCCGCTACGTACGGTGTTTACCAGTTTCTACAATCAACATTCAATTTTATCGCGAAAAGGCCCGCAAAAAAAGGTGGAACACCTATCGTGTTCCACCTTTTAAATCACCTATTCTATTGTCTTTTTCCCAATTCCTTATCAATCCAATAAGTCGTTGTTTTTGCGTCGTCGAGCAAATCATATTGATCGAGAATGTGTCTGAAGTTGTCTTCTTCTTCAACTTGTTCATTTAAGAACCAGTCGAGAGTTGTGATTGCTTCATAATCTTTTTCTTCAAGAGCAATTTGATACAAGTTGTGAATTCTCTTTGTTACTTCCTTTTCATGTTCCAATGCAGATTCGATTGCTGCCTTTGGACTTTCGTAATCATTTTTTACGTCAGGAATTGCTTTGTATTCAACTGTGCAATCCACTTCGTATAAAAATTCAGCAAATTTTTGATGGTGTTCATATTCTTCTTCAGCTTGAAGTTTCATGAAGTGTTTAAATCCATCATATCCTTCCTTGCCGAAATATGCTTCCATTCCCTTGTAAATATAACCGCTTGCCAATTCAAAATTCAATTGTTCATTAATTGCTTTTGCTAATCTTTCTGAAATCATTTTAATCTCCCCTTTTCTAAAATTTATGTTCACTGTGCGTATGCACGGCTAACTACTACTTTTCTGTGATTACCACACTTTCATATCCAAGAGCTTCGAGATATGTCTTTAAAATTGACTTTGTATCTTCAAAAATACTTTCTTGGTCTTTCGAACTTATGAGTTCTTTTTCTATTTGTCTTTTCAAATTCGACACGAGATTATTTGTCTCTGTGACCGATGATGTGCTTAAATCAGTCGTCACCTCGTGACTCAAAACTACAGGCTTTTTCAAAAGAACGCTGATTTCTTTCTTGCCCTTTCTTTCAGCAATGAAAAGATAATCTTCATCCTTTGTCTCACCGAACTCGCTCACCTTTTGAACAACTCCCGGCTTTTCATTGTCATATCCGAGCAAAACAACCGACTTAAACTTTGAAACATCGTATGAAGAATCATCTTCCTTGTCGTAGTCTTTAATGTAATAAGTCTTGTTCGCATTCAAAAGACCGGTTATGTTTGCACTAAGATTTTTATTGTAACTTTCAGTTTTTTGTTTCGTCACAACCATAAAGTATATAATGAGTGCAATTGCCAAAACAAGCACTCCAACAACTATCCATTGTTTAAAATTCGTTTTTTCGGAACCGGTATTTCTTTCCATGACAAACCTCCTTAAGCCCTTATTTATTTATATACCCATCTATATTTTTTTATAACATGTGGCTGCGATTTATTTTGTTGTGTGCATTTTTCAAAATATAAAATGCCACATTTTACATCAATTGCCACCTAAAATGCTTCCATTAAAAAAGCGGCGCATTTTTATCGCCGCTTATAAATTATCTCAAATATCTTTGGAATTTATCTTGAATGATTTCAAGATTTTTAAGTTGAACATTAAATATAATAGTTCCTTCGATACTGTTTGTCATAGAATTGATATACTCAATTCCGTGTGACATATAGAAGTTTTCGTCGCGAATGAACGAGTTACTTGCACATAGAATATCAACATATGACCACATCGACGGATTTATATCTTTGTAGTTTATGACACTCTTGTCGTTTCTCCTAATATAAGTTCTGTCGATCAAACGTCCGAATGCTTTGTTCGTTACAGCTGCAACTTCCTCTCTTGTGATCGGTTCATTTGCATTGAACTTTGCATTTCCGTTTGTATAAATTTGGAGCCAGCCTTCTTCATAAGCTGCTTCAACTTCTCTTGTAGCCCAGTGATTTGCTTTGAGTCCCATTCTATTTCCGTCAGCATCTTTAAGTTGTTGGAATCTCTTAAGAGTTGCAATCCATTCAGCTCTTGAAATCTTTTCTTCCGGTCTGAAGTATCCGTCGTCATAACCCTTAAAGACATTTGCTTGTGTGGTAATAACAATTGCTTGTGTGTACCATTTTTGCTTTACGTCTTTGTAGTTTATCGGATATGCTGGATTGTACTTGTAACCGTCTTGTTTCAAAGCATTTGCCAAAATTTGTGCCGCCTCAGCTCTTGTAAGTCCGTCGTGCGGTCTGAACTTTCCTTCGAAACCTTGCATGAATCTGACTTCTTTGAGTCTTTGGTTGTCCTTTATCTTGATAATCTTTTCAACAATCTTTTCTTTTTCAACGATTTTGTCTCTGTAAACAATTCGAGTATTTGTTTCTCCCGGTCTTTGAACATAAACTTTAACCGTTACAGTTGAACTTGTTCCGTCTGTATAAACAACTTTAACTTCAGCTTGTGTTCTATTTCCCGCCTTCGAAACATCCGGTTGATCTAGAATTGTTACATAGTCAATTTTCTTTCCATCAGGTGGCGTGATTTTACTTCTATATTCATCCTCATTCGGAAGAACATTGACGTCTGTAACAACATAGTCCGAGCCCGGCTCAGGAATGTCGGCTTTGTAGTAGTAAGCTTTGATATATGTGTCTTCGGTGAAACGATCTTCGATAACATCTCTATATCTCGTTCCTTCTCCACTTTTAGAATCTGCTTGCCAATAATCAAACAGCCATACTCTGTTGTCTTTGTCGTCCTTTATACCTTTCGGTTTTTCGGTTGGAATTTTGACCATTCTGTCCGGATTTACCCAGTAAGTCTTTACATAGTAAGAATCTCTTGTTGCAAGTTCTGTTGTATCAACAGTGACCTTTACAAAGTTATCCGGTACATCCGGCTTCTTGTTTGGATCTGTTTGTTCAACAACGTCACCACTTACATTGTAAATTACTGGAACTTCTTTTACTTCTCCATTTGGATAAATAACTTTAATTGTTGTTTGTTTATTTTCTCCAGGTTCTCTTGTGTCAGGTTCTGTTCCCGGCACAAATTCGAATTTAGTTCCCGGCGGAAGATTGTCCTTGTTTTTAGGATCTTTGTCATTGTATGGGTTGTTGATGAAGTCCTTTGGATCTGGTGTATGTCCTTGTGGTATCCATTGGTCATCTTTAGCTTGAGGTTCTACATTCTTATCTTGTTCATAAGTTGCTAGTATTGTAGATTCTTTTGCTGTGAAAGTATCTGTAATTTCATTTTCATAGAACTTCTCAGGATTGCTTCCTACTAATTTCCATTTCTTGAAATTGTTTGTATTGGTTACACCATTTGTATCAGTTTCAGGTTTTCCTGTTGGAGCAAGTATGCCTGGTATAGTAACTGTTACACCTGGCTTAACCCAAAATACTTTTGTAAACATCGTATTTGGAGTTGCCTTGTCTGTTGTGTCTACTGTTACCTTTACATAAGAGTCCGGTACTAATGGTTTGTCTCCATCTTCTACACCAATTTGTGGAACTACATGGTCAACAACTGTAAGTGGTACTTCAACTACAACAGTCTTGCCATTAGGATACTTCACTTCTACTTTTGCAGTAGTCTTTCCTGGATTATTTACATCAGGTTTACCATCATCAGTGTAATTGATTTCTGTTCCTTCTGGAAGTGGATTGTTTTCACTACCTGGAATGTTCTTAATCAAATCTTCTGCATTTGGTGTATCACCCTTTGCTGTTACAGCGTCTTTCTTTGGTACTGGTGATGGAAGCACTTCTCCCATGTCAACTTTTGTAGAGTACTTAGCAGTGATCTCTGTTTCTTGAGTAAATTGTCCATTGATATTTTCATCAGTCCAAGATGCTATAGTGCCTCTTGTTACTGTCCAGCCAGTGAATGTGTAAGTGTATTCGATTTCGTTAATCTTTTCTTTCTTACCTTCTGGCTTGTTTATAATTGTAACTTCCGCTTTTGGATTTACAAAGTAAACTTTATCTGCCTTTGTTTCATCTGTAGCCTTAGCTGTTGGAATAAGTTTAACAGTAACATATCCATCTGGTTTTTTAGTATTCTCGTCTATTTTTTCAATTACATCAGCTAATGGTTTGAATGTAAATGTATAAGTCTCATCAGCAGCGTACTTCTTGGATTCTATTATTGGATTCCAAGTTCCGCCATCTTTTGTATAACCTACATTTGCCTTCTTAGTAATTCCATTGGCTGTATTTGTTAAGTCTATATCAACATTTGGTTTTACATAGTAAACTGTCTTTCCTACCAATGATCCATTAGAATCTGCTAGGAATGTCACTGTAAAGTATCCTTCTGGTTTATCACTACCATCAGTCTTTTCTTGCTCAATAATATCGTCTAACGGATCATATTGTGCTGTAATAATTGTATTAATAGCAGTAAATGTTTGAGTTAATTCTTCGTTCCAATCTCTAAACTTATATCCAACAGAAGCATTTACTTTTGGTGCAGGTACTGTTACTTTTTTATTAGGATTTACATAATAAATAGTCTTGCCTTCTAATTCGCCATGATCACCCTTAACAAATGTAACTGTTAAGTAGCCTTCTGGCTTATCGCTTCCATCAGTTTTTTCTTGTGGAATTACGTCACCCTTTATATTGTAAAGAGCTTTGATTACGTCGCCGTCATCGTACTGGATCTTCTTGTCGATTGGTGTATCCCAGTCAGCAAAGTCATATCCTGTGTTAGGTGTAACATCTGGTGCATATGGTCTTAATACATGTGCCTTATTAGGATTTAGATATACAAGCTTTGTCTTTGTATCAGCTGTATCTTTTATCTTACCATTTGCTTCTGTGCTAAATGTAACTGTGATGTATCCTTCTGGCTTCTTATTTTCTCCACCTTGAGGATTGTCCTTTTCAATTACATCAAGAAGTTCTTCATATTGTGCTGTAACTGTTATATTGTCTTTAATTTCTTCAGTGTCATTTCTATCCCACTTAGTAAACTTGTATCCTGTTTCTGCTGTTACTGTTGGTTTAGCAATATCTAAATTGCCAAGTTTTATACCAGCCTTTGGATTTACATAGTAAACAGTTTGTCCCTTTATCTCTTTACCATGTTCACCCTTATCGAATGTCACTTTTACATAGCCATCTGGTTTTGCATTCGCTTGCCCAGTGCCATCTGTTGATGGAATGATGTCGTCAAGTTTCTTGAAATTACCCTTAACAGTTGTGTCTTCTGTGTACTTCTTATCTGTTGTAGTGTCTTTATCCCACATAACAAACTCGTAGCCTGTATCTGCTAAAGTCTTTGGTTGTGGAACTTTTACTTCTTCTTCTGGATTTACATAGTAAACTTTTACCTCTCCAGCACGAATGTCTCCACCTCTACCTTCAATTACAAAGGTAACTGTCTTGTAGTCAGCTGGTTTTTTGTTTTCTGTTCCATCTGGATTTGTCTTTGGTATGACAGCTTTCAAGTCGTTAAAGCTTGCTGTGATAGTTGTTAAGTCTTCTTTGTAAACTGTTGGTCTTGTAGCATCTTTATTCCATCCTCCAAATTCGTAACCTGTCTTCGCCTTTGCTGTTGGCGGATTTATAGTTACATATTCAGTAGGATTAACATAGAACTTTGTAACGCCTTCAAGCATACCCTTATTTGCGTCTTCAACCTTAAATACTACTTCCTTGTAGCCTGTTGGTTTATCGTTAGGAGTTCCATCTTCTTTTGTTTCTGGTATAGCTGTGTCAAGCTTAATTGCCTTTGCAGTTACAAGCACGTCTCTTGTGATTTCAAGATTGTCATTCTTATCCCACTTGTCAAACTTGTATCCAATCTCTTCACTGTATCCTGGTTTTACAAGTTCTGTATCTCCAAGCTTTTTACCCGCATCCTTCTTAACGTAGTATGCTTTGAATTCTTTTAATTCAAGACCATTGTCCACAGCGAATGTAACTCTTGCATAAGTGTCATCTGGTCTTGGAGTTGGGTCGGTAGCATTTGGATCGTACTTAATGATTGTATCATCAGTCGTCCATTTTGCATAAGCCGTGGTATCTTTTATTAAGGTGATTTGATCGCCGACTTTATAGTCTTTACGATCGATTATCCAGCCTGCAAATCTTGCATCTTTCTTTTCAAGATCACCTTGGTGTGCAAGTCTTACACTTGTACCGTAGTCAACTGTCACCTCAGCAGGTGCTGTTCCTTTTGTAGCTCCATTTGCATCATAAATTAATTTAACTTCCTTAGGTTTGAATATCGCTATATGAACTCTACCTCTTATGATAGGTGTATCAGCGTCAATCGCTGTATGCCACTTCTCGAATTGATACTTATCATTTGGAGTAGTGCTTGGTACAGCAAGTTGTTTATCTGTAGGTGCTCCACCTTCTTCTAAGTTAGCAAGCTTAATACCTTTCTTAGGATTTACAAAGTAAACTATCTCTGTTTCATTCTTTGCTGGATTAGTTTTGTCTTTTTCATATTCTATGTTACCTGTTATAGTACCATTGCCATCTGTTTCAAAGATGATTACTACATAACCTGCTGGAGCTGTATCAGCTGGCCCCGCTTTAATTATATCAGGATGTTGTTGGTACTTTGCTGTTACAACTAAATTTGTAGTAATAGTAGTTGTAAGAGGCATATCCCAGCTGTCAAAGTAGAAAGTATAATCTGGTACTATATTTATAGCTCCAGGCTTAAGATCTTCTAGCCTCTTGCCTGCATTTGGATTAACATAGAATGTTGTTTGTCCATCTAGCACACCATGATCTCCCTTTAGGAAGCGAACTGTTGCATAGCCTTCCGGCTTAGGATTAACTGTGCCGTCAGGGTTCTTTGTATTGATTATATCATCTAGCTTTTCAAAAGTTCCTTTTACTGTTGTGTCTGCTCCGTATTGTCTTGCTTTAGTAGTGTCTGGTTTCCACTCAACAAATGTGTATCCTATATACACCTCTATATCTGGTGGATCTATCGTTACTAATTTATTTGGAGCTACAAAGTAAGTGATAGTTTCTCCAGCTTTAATCTTTCCAGCATCTTTGCCATCTTTCTGTTCAAGTACAAAGTTAACTGTTACATAGCCATCAAGTTTCTCTGACTCATCAGGCTTTGTCTTAGGTATAACGTCTTTTTTCGGATTAAAGTTTGCTGTGATTGTTGTGTCCTTTTCATATCTGATAAAGTTATCCAAGCTAAAGAATTTATCGTCACTGCTCCATGAACCGAACTTGTAATCTGTATTGCCTTCAGTTTCTGGTGCATCTAATTGAACATACTCGTTAGGGTTTACATAGTAAACTAGCTCTGCAATTGGATTGCCATTCTTATCTTTTATTTTACCATTTTGACCCGCCTTGAATGTAACTTTTACATAGCCATCCGGCTTATCATTTGGAGTTCCATCCTCTTTAAGAGCTGGTATTACAGGCTTAATTGCTTCATACTTTGCAATAACAAACATGTAACCTTTTATCTCTGTCTCATCATCCTTGTCCCAGCCACTGTGCTTCCAACCTGTGTCAGGTGTTATCTTAGGCTTTTGTAAGTCTTTAATCTTCTTACCCGCCTTTGGATTAACAAAGTATTTTACTTGTCCATCAACTTTGTTAGCGTGTTCTCCTCCTACGAATAGTACTACAACGTAGTCTACCGGTTGCATGTTAGCAGATCCATTACCATTTGTTGCTGGTATGATATCATCAAGCTCTTTGAAGCTACCGTAGATAATTGTTTCTTCTTTATATTGTTTTCTATCTGCAGGATCAATTTTTTCAGCAGTAGTATTAGGTTCAAATCTCCAGCCATCAAAGATATATCCCGTGCCATCTACGGTCTTAGGAGCTTTAAGTGAGACTAATTTATCTGGATTGACATAGTAAGTTTTGACTTCCTTGTCTGCAATCTTTCCTAAATTTCCAATTATTTCAAATGTAACCTTTACATAGCCCGCCGGCTTATCCGATTCATCGTCTTTAAGCTTTGGATATACATCGTCCTTTTGATTGAACATTGCTTTTATAGTTGTATCTTCTGTATATTTTATAAAGTTTTCTATGCTGAATTCGCCTTGAACATTTTCCTTGCTCCATGCCACAAAGTCGTAGCCTGTATTGCCTACAGGTTTAGGTGCATCTAGTCGTACATACTCATTAGGGTTTACATAGTAAACTTTTTTATCTATCTTTGTATCATTCTTATCTCTTATCTCGCCGTTCTTATCAGCTACAAAAGTAACTGTTACATAGCCAGTTGGTTTATCTGATCCATTAATATACTTTTGAGGAATTACAGGATCTAAATGAGTAGCAGTAGCAATGACAACTACATCTTTATCTTTTATCTCAAGTGTGTCATCCTTATCCCACTCTTTAGACTTATCATTCTTATAACCAGTCTTAACAGCAAGGTTAGGTTTTACAAGTTCTTTATCTCCAAGCAATATACCTGCATTCTTCTTTACATAGTATGCTTTATTTTCTGTAAGAGTGATGCCTTCTTGTGCTGCGAAGCTTACCCTCACATAGCCATCTGGTCTTTGCATTGGATCGGTAGCACTTGGATCGTATGGAATTATATTCGCTTCTTCATCATATGTCGCTGTGATAATTGTTTCAGGATTAGTAAACTTCGTAGGAGTTTTTGGATTGTAAACTGCTCCACTAGCATCTGCACCCATCTTCCACTCTTTGAATGTGAAGTATTGTTTGCCTACTGGTTTTGCAACCGGTATCGTTACTTCCACTTTAGAGTTAACCCAGTATACCTTAGCTCCATCCAAAGTACCCTTGTCTGTTTCTACAAAAGTAACTTTTACAAAGTAATCTGGTACTCCATCCGGTTTGTCGTTACCTTCTTGAGGTATTACATCTTCAGAGTATATCGCTTTAATAGTAGTATCTCTTACAAATTGATGTCTTGGATTTTCTGAAAGTTTGTATTCAGTATCTGTTCCGTCGATTATCCACTTGATAAACTTGTTAGGGTCAACTCCTGTTGGATCATTACCTGGTATTACAACTTTAGCATCTGGATTGACATAGTAGTAAGTCTTTTGTGGATCAGTAGCCTTAGTTGTTGGGTCTACTGTAACCTTTACATATCCATCTGGAACGTAGTAAGGTTTTTCTGTCAATGTCTTTGCTTCGTAGATGTTCTTGATAACCTTAACCGGTATCTCAACAATTTGGCTTGTTCCATCCTTAAAGCTTACTCTTACTTTTATTTTTTCAATTCTGCTTGGCATGCCATCGTTGTCTTTTTCTTGTAGCTTGTCATATAATGCATCCTTTAATGCATCATCGTTCGCATAAGCTTTGCCTGCATCATCGACTATAGCGATCTTATCCTCAGTACCTAATGCCATCGCTTTGCCTTTTGCATCTTTTACTTGAACGGCTTCTTTAAGTTTCTTCTCTGTAAGCTCGCTAGCAATAAAGTCGTTAACCCATGTGTCACCATCTTTATATGATTCGTGAACTACAAGCTCATTTGTTTGAGAGAATCTTGGACTAATGACAGTAACTTCTGTGAATTTATGACGCTTAGTAAAATCGAATTTTCCATTGGCTTCTTGATTTTCATTTTGTGCTTCTTTGTCTGCTGTCCAGTTTATGAATGAAGTTCCATCAGCTTGAAGTTCTGGGATTTCTACCCATGCATTCTTGTTTACATAGTAAACTTTGTTGTCTTTGTTCTTCAATTCCCCAGTAGGTGCAACTGTAACCATCACATAGTTTCCAGTTACATCCCTCAAGTCGCCCTTTTCAGCTTCAGATAGGAATAATGGTTTTTCTCCCGTTGTTAAAGCTTCATAGACATTCTTGTAAACTTTAACAGGTATGTCTAATTCTTGAGGTTCTTTTTTATCAGGGAAAGTAACCTTAGCCTTGATGTTTACTGTTCTAACAAGTTCGTCTTTGTCGAGAGCATTCTTTTCATTTACCAAGTTATATACATCTTCGTCTGTCTTTAGTTCATTGCCGTCTTCATCGAAAAACTCAATTTTTGTTCCTGTTGGAAGTGGTTTTACAACATCTTTTTCCTTCCATTCAAGCTGTTTATTTAAATCTTCAATCTTTGGTGCAAAGTCATTTGTCCAAGTATTATTAGGGTCTTCGAAAGCCTCTGTAATTACAAGTCCCTTTGCTGATAATCCTGACCATTCAAATTTTGCTGTGAATACATAATAATCTTTTTTTGTATTTTCTATAATTGTATTTGAATTTAATAATGGTTTTTCGTCCCACTTGATAAATTTCTTTCCATTGTCAGGTGTGATGTTATACTTGCCTTCTTCTTTGACAACACCCTTTTCTAATTCTTGAGGAACTACTAATAAATCTGATTTAAGTCCCTTTATTACATCGTAGTATAATTCTGTCTTTGGATTTCCATTTTTATCAGTAAAAGCTCCACCCTTGTCTGCCTTAAAGGTAATTCTTACATATCCTTCTGGAGGCGGTTCATTCCCTGGAACATCTATAACTCTCACATCTTCATAATAGAAGAATATTTCATCAAGGCCTGTTCCATTGATACCTTTAAACTCTCCTGTAGTTTCATCTAAATTGTAGAAAAGTTGTTGTTGTGGGTCACTTGCAAGCTTCCAGCCTGGTACGTGTCTGTAATTTCTTGCATCATAGTGACGGTTTCTACTTGCAACTTCTTCTTGAGGTATTATGCTGTTAGTCTTAAGAATAGCTTTAATAGCTTCTTTCTTTGCATCGACAGTATCCGTATTTTTAATTATCTCGTCAATTTTGTCTTTTGCCTTTTTGTCAAGATAATTTACCTTGTAGTCACGAGTTTTAAAGCGTCTGTAATAGAAATGGAATTCATTGAACTCTGCTTTTTGATTAGGTTTAGAATTTCCATCCTCACCCAAAATAAATAGCGGTTCAACTTTTAGGGAGTGGATGTCAGTATTGTCAAACTTATGATGCTCATTGTACTTAATGTAATCTTGCTTTACTTTATTTTCATCTGGCAAATCCATAAGTTCTTCATGAGGCATCAATATCCAATCTTGATTTTGTTCTGTCGCAGTGGCGGCAGTATAATATTTTGCACGAGCATCTTCGATTACAAACTTCTTTGGCTTTATTATTTCATTTCCATCTTTATCAATAAAGTGATGATATACAGGAACATCTATTTTATTGTTTGCAAGCCAAATAGCTTTTATATATACATCGCCAACAACATCATTGCCAAAAGCATAAAGTTCAGGCACGCCATATTTATTTCTATAACTTGTATCTACGCTGCCATCTTCATTGTGTCTAATAACTTGCCAACCTAAAAAGTCATAACCCTTTCGTTTAGGTGCTTGTACCTTATTAAGCTTTTCTCTATGGTTTACTGTAAAGATTTGCTTGTTACCATCATTTGCTTCTTTTACTGCAGACTTATTTAAATTGTGGTACTCATTTCTTCTAAAGATTAAATCTTCAACAGTAATATTTTTCATTGTTCCGCCATCTGGGTCAATAGTTACCTTCCATTTATAGTCAGGTTCTCCCCACTTGGCAAAAAGAAATTGATCGTAATGAAGTTTTGTTTCATTGCCGTCTTTTAACAAGTTTTCACCGGCAGGATCTGTAGCCCAGCCTTTAAATTCCCGGTTTTCAGGCACCCAAGCCGGCCTTTCAGGTTTTTTATTTGTGTCTAATTGCAAGTCATTTAATGACATTTCATAAAATACATCAAAGCGGTTTATGCCATCTGTGTATTCATTGTCGTTTTTAATCGTCTTAGGGTCATTATTTAGTTTTAACTTATACTTGTTACGAGTGTAGTTTGCATGATTGTAGGCATTTACCCCTTTAAAGGATTTTTTGCCCCAAGGAAATTTGTCGATGTATTCTATCTTGTCGGCGTCGCTTCTAAAAGGCGTTTTCTTATTTCTCTCTGCATTTAATTCATCAAAAGTTTTATATGCGTCCCAATTTCCAACATGACCTTTTTTTAGTCCTATCCATTCTGCCGGCCTTCTCTCTTTTTTAAGAGTAAAGCCTTGAAGATGAGGCAAACCGAAGGCATACTCGACTGTACTCGTATCGCTCTTCCAATAGGACATATCATAATCTATTTGTTCCTTGCCTTCAAAATCGTCCTTTATAATATCAATGTGATGGACAACAGTTTTTTCATAGGATGTCGATCCTAGGGAAATCTCATATTTGTCCCTCTCTTTTGTTTTGTTTTCTCCTATAGGTATTTGATCTGAGTGACCAAATCCCTCAAACTCTCCTGTTCCCACTACATCTTGACTGTCGATAAAATCTTCTGCACTTAAACGATAAGGTGGAGTATCGCGATAAGCTTGTTCACCCGCGTTATTGTTAATTGTCCAACCTATTAGGCCGGTATCTCCTTCTGGATCACCACTACCAGGCGGAAGATTTGAAACTTCCGGATCCTTTGGCCATATTTTATCCAAGCTTTGGTTGAAGCGAACATCTACTTTATAAGGAGACCCTTCTTCCCCTATGACTTTTCCATCTCTTGTTATAATCGGCCAAAAGCTACCTACTAAATCAAACGCCTCTTCATTAGCAGCTGTAAAGTAAAGGGTATATACTCTGCGGTCGTAGTAAACATTGTAGACCGTTTCCCCTGTAGACAAGACGGATTTTTGAACGTTTGGGTCTTTTTTAGAGCGGTTTTGCTTCTTAGTCAAGTCTTCATTTAAAAAGTAATATCTTTCAAATTCTTTTTTATCATCTTGGGCCTTTCCCAAGCGTCCGTCATTTAAGTCAGGGAAGGTGATGCCGTGGATATCTAATTTAGTGAGGTCCGGCCTTAATCCTGTGTCGGCATCCTCAACTCTTCTTGAACCTATATAGTCATAGCGATCACGCAAAGGAAGAGTGTCGTCTTTATCGTTGTAATCCGGCTTTTCAGTCCAAAACTGAATAAGGTAATCGGCTTTTGGAGCATCTTTCCAAACAGCTGTGAAAACAAGATCTTTTGCCGGCACTATTAGATTTGCATCCAAATCTTTAATTGCATTACCTGCGCCATCTTTTATAATTTCATTTGCCGCAAAAGTTTTAGCTACATTATTAACTGTTCCCTTTAATTCAGTTGATGGTTTCCATCCAAGAAAAACAGAGCCTTTTTTTGTTGGTACTTCTACTTTTGGAATTACTTGTCCATAATATAGAAGTCTACTATCAAGGTCTGAACCCCCATCTGTGTCATAATCTATTTCGTATGCGTTACGGTTATAGCGATATTCCACTTGAAAACCGCCTGTGTTTTCCGGCACCATACTTGTTAATTTATCAGCTTCCGGTGTAAAACCTTCAATTAAACTTTCATCTAAGGGTTGGATGTCTAATATGGAACCGGTTCTACCTGTAACTAGGCCAAAATGGTCTTCAACCTCGCCATCTTTTTTTCCATATTCGTTAAAATCTGTCAAACTTTGGAATACATGCTTTACATAGAATGAACTTTCCTTCGCTTCATATTTATATTCTTTATTTACTTGCCATGTATCTCCTGTTTTTTCTCCAGTTTTGGCTGCATCAACTATACTTTGATAAGTTATGTCAAAGGATTCTTGTGGCTTTTCATATCCCTTTAAAGCCGGTAAATTTATAGTTTTATTTACCTTAGCTTGTTCTTCCGGTGTTGCATTTGCTCCGACACTTGCCACATAGGGTTGATAATTAACCTTCCATTTGTGATCCTTTTGAACTAAATAGTCTGAGTATAAAGTATAAATCTCAGGCATTTTTGGATCTTTTATATAATCCGTTGCCTTGTCAGTCTTCGCCGGTGTAACCGGCTTTACATTGTTAATATAAGTGCTTTTTTGTACACCTATATTATCGTAGTTTAGCTGTGCTGACATTGCTTGCAGTGGAAATGCAGTGATGAGCATTATAAGTGCAAGTGCAAAAGCAAGTAAACGTTTTGTTTTAAATTCCTTTCGCATAAATTATAATCTCCTTTCAAAAATAGTTTCAATTTATTATTGAATTTCATTATTACCTATAATATATATTATACCATAAATTATATTAAACTATTCATATAAAACCTAAACAAATGGCTTTAAATGCAAATTCTTTCACTTTTTTATTGTGCAATTAATTTTAAAATCAATCTTTACAAAAAACGGATGCAATAATACAAAATATTTAACAAAATACTTTAAACTGTGAATCGGAGTTTATTTCCAATACACTTTCGGAAAATTCGACGTAAGCACTTCAACGATATTTTCAACTCCGACAATTGCAAAGTGAATTATTTTTTCGTTTTCAATATGCTTTGCTTCTTTTTTGAGCTCGAGAATCTTTTTAGAGTTTTCCGAGTACAAGAACGGATAGTAATCCTCCGGATTTTCAATCCAAAACTCCGGCTTATAGCTCTCCGCTGTGTTTATATAAAGATAGACCGTGCTTTCAAAAACGAGTTTTATTATTTCGCAGTTATCATTTTCGAGTTCCACAACAAGTCCTTTGTCATTCCAATTTATATTCTCGACATAAAGTGCTCCGCACGAGTAGTCTATTTTATATTTTTTAAAGCCTTGCATATAATTCCATCACCCTTAACTAAAATTATCCGTTATATTTACCCATTTTTTAATAATCATTTTTTTATTTATTATTGCAGTTGTCAAGACAATTGCATTAAAAAAGCCCCACATCTCGTCTCCGAAATTTGGGGCGATCATTATTTTTTCGCTTTTACAAATCCACGTGCAATCGCTTCTTCCTCAGTTCTAAAAAAGCAGACATTCACAACGCTGATCTTATCGTAGCCTTGCATGCCCGGAAGGTGGTATTTCTTCGAACTTGCATTTCCTTTTATATATCCTTGTGTCGTGTCGGCGAAGTAAGTCTTGCCGTTTTGTTTTCTTTCGATTTTCGTTCTGTTTTCCGGAACGAATGTGCCGAATTGAAGACCCCAACCTTCGACTTTGTGCGTGCTTACAACCGCACCGGTCGGAGCAGGTGCCCACATGCCAAGTTTGTTGTTTATCGCATCGGTTTGCAATTTATCCAAAATGTTTTGGTATTTTGTGTCAGGTGCATAAGTTTTTGAAGCAGCCATTCCGCTTGCAACCATTTTTCCGTTCAGCATATTTTCTCTGACAGTATTTTCGTTTATTTCGATTCCGTTCGGTGAAACGAGCCAAATATATCTGAGAAGTCTGTCGTATTTGTCGACTTCGGACACATCTTTTTCGAGATAGACGGTCTTGTTTAAAATTGCGTCTTCTGTAAATTTTTTCGATGTGTTTCCGTTCGGCGTGCTCATTTCCGGTGCATCGATTCCAACAAAACGCACTTTCTTTTCGGCACCATCGATGTCTACAACAATTGTATCGCCGTCAACCACATTTTTTACAGTCGCTTTTTCAAACGAAATTTCAGTTGCAGCAGGTGGAACATATCCTTCTCCCACAATTGCGGTCTCATTCTTTTGGTCCCAATCCACTTTTTTACCGAAAACTTCAGCTATAACTCGGAGAGGCACGAACGTTCTGTCGCTTATGATTTGCGGTGCGACATCCATCTGTTTCTTTTCGCCGTTTAAGACATAGTTCATATCATTTATCTTAAAAACGACCGAAATGTTTTGCGCCTCAATTGTGACCGACTGTTCATGTTCGTTCCAAACCGGAGTAAGTCCCAAACTCTCCGAAATCATTCGAAGCGGAACGACGGTTCTGTCGTTTACAATTTGGGGTGCGACGTCTCCCGTCACATAGTTTCCGTCAATCCACAACTTTACATCTTTCGCGGATGCAGTTAATGGTACCAGCATCAAAAACGCCGTTACCATTAATATTTTTCTATATTTTTTCATTATTTTAATCTCGATTCGAAATATGGTTTTAAAACCTCCGGAATTTCGATTGTGCCGTCTTCTTTTTGGTAGTTTTCAACGAGTGCGGCAAATGTTCTTCCGACTGCGAGACCGCTTCCGTTCAATGTGTGAACAAATTCAGCTTTGCCCCCGTCTTTCGGACGATATTTTATGTTGGAGCGTCTTGCTTGATAGTTTTCAAAGTTCGAGCAACTCGAAATTTCAACATATCTACCGTAGCTCGGCATCCAAACTTCGATGTCGTATGTCTTTGCACTCGAGAATCCTAAGTCTCCGCCGCAAAGTGTGACAACTCTGTACGGAAGTTTCAACAAATCCAAAACTTCTCTTGCATTCATCGTAAGCTTTTCGAGTTCATCGTATGATGTTTCCGGTTTTACAAATTTTACGAGCTCGACTTTGTCGAATTGGTGATTTCTTATGAGCCCCCTTGTGTCACGACCGGCACTTCCCGCTTCCCTTCTGAAACAAGGAGTGTATTCAGTAATGTAAATCGGCAAGTCATCTTCGCTTAAAATTTCACCTCTATACATGTTTGTGAGCGGCACTTCTGCAGTCGGCACGAGATAGAAGTCATCTCTTTCGAGTTGGTACATATCTTCGCTGAACTTCGGAAGTTGCCCCGTTCCAATCATGCTGTCGCGGTTTACCATAAAAGGCGTGCTCATTTCGGTGTAACCTTGTTTTTCGGTGTGAAGGTCGAGCATGAATTGTGTCAATGCACGTTCAAGTTTTGCACCGAATCCTTTAAAAATAGAGAATCTGCTTCCCGTAATCTTGTTTGCCCTTTCAAAGTCGAGCCAGTCGTTCATAGTTCCGATGTCCCAGTGTGCTCTCGGCTCAAAATCGAATTCACGTGGAGTTCCTACCTTTACCATTTCGATATTTTCCGAGTCATCGTTTCCTCTCGGAACGCTTTCGTGAGGAAGGTTCGGAATTTCCAAAATGACTTCTCTGATTTTTTCGTCAATACCTTGAAGCTCTTCATCGAAACTCTTGATTTCGTTTGAAAGCTCCTTCATTTCCTTAAAAATCTCTTCTGTGTCCTTGCCTTCTTTTTTCATCATCGGAATTTTTTTCGAAATTTCGTTTTGATATGCTTTCTTTTCTTCTACAACTCCAATTATTTCACGTCTTTTTTCGTCGAGTGTTTTAAGTTCTTCTAGAGGATATTCCTTGCCTCTGACCGAAAGACGTTCCTTTACAAATTCATAATTATTTCTAATGTCTTTAATGTCTAACATCTTATTCTCCTTTTTTTATATATCTAATATTATTTCCAAAATATTCAACCAGCTTCACAGAGCCGGTAATTCTACTGAAAATTCTGTCGTGATATCTCTTTGAAAGCTGTGTCAATTCAAAATTTGTGGAATAAATGACCGGCTTTTCGAGTCCCGAGCGGTAGTTTACAATGTCAAAAAGTGCCGAAGCTGTGTACGGCGTTGCGAGTTCCGTTCCAAGGTCGTCGATCACCAATAGGTCCACATCTTTTATAAGCTGATACTTTGTTTCACCGTCGCCGGTATTGTTCGAATAGTCCTTTTCTTTAACCGCATCCATGAGTTCAACCGCAGTCATATAAAGAACTGTAAAACCACGTTCTCTGATTCTGTTTGCAATCGCACCGGTTGTAAATGTTTTTCCGGTGCCACTTTTTCCGAAATACAAAAGTCCGCTTCCCTTGCCGGTAAAACTCTCCGCATATTCTTTTGCCTCTTCGAGTTTTTCTTTCATATAATCACGAAGTGAAATCTTGGCTCCCGGCATAATTTTGTCCGAAAAAATTTCCAGATTATAATTTGCGAAAGTTGCATTTTTTATTATTCTGCTTGACTCACCGACTTTAAAATATTCCTCTTCCAAAAGATTTTTAAGGCAGTTGCACATGCTTCCATCGCTTAGATAGCCGCGGTCGCCGCAAATATAACAGTCGTGAATCGGCTTTAACTCCTCGCGTATGCCATATTTGTCGATGAGAGCTTCTTTCTTATCTATGAGTTCATCAAAATATTTTGTATTTATTTCGCCGCCCATCATCGCACCGACCATATAGTCACGAGCGTCGCTCTCGAGCTTTAAAATGTCAGGATATTTCGAAAGAACCTCGTTTTTCTTTTGAATGCTGTCGTGCGAATTCTTCTCACGTCGCCCCTTCAGCTTCATTTCAACCTGTTCTCTGATATTCATCTATAAACCCCCTCTTAAACCGAGAAGTTTTTTCAGTTCATCGTCGGAGTATTCGTCAGTCTGCCTTTCGGTCGTCATATAATAGTCGTCGAGTTTCGAAGTTCCGCCGCCCGACGGTCTTTGCGGTCTGTTTTCAATCGCCGCCCTCGCCCCTACGAGATCCGTCACGCCCTCATCGTGCCATGCACGAAGGACTGCGTCAACATATCTGACATTCGGTTCTCTGATGTTTACCGTTTGTGCACACGCAAGCGAGATTATATCGTCGCTGTATCCGAGCTCAGTCTTCCATTTTTCAATCATTTCTTTGACCGGCTCCGTCATTTGCGACTGTTTGAAATTCAAGGATTTCCGTACAATTTCCATCGTACTTGAAATCATATTTGTATTATCTATAACATCATCGAGATTAGTGTAACCAGCATCATACCAGCGTCTTAAAATGCCCTCTACATAATCGAGATGCTTTACACCTTGTTCATCGTAAGCATAACTGAGTGCATGAAGAATCATCTCAATCGACATGTGATAAGTCTCGAGCCATGTGATAAATTTCTTCTTTTCCTCCGGAACGAGAGATCTCCTCACAATATAGTCCGCTTGACGGAACATCTCTCTTATCTCCGGATTTCTGTTTGCTTCAATAAGTTTCATTTCCGGGTCCTCAGTCTTTTGCGGAACCGTTGTCACGATATTTTTTAGCGTGAGCGAATCCGGATCATGAAAAATCATGTCCCCGTCTTTCATCTCAATTAGACCCATGTTCATCCAATAGTTTATCGCACTTTCTATTGTATCATCCTCCATATGAAGGCTCTTTGCAAAATCCTCTTTGGTCATTGCAATGCTTTCCTTGCAAAGATAATACGCATAGAGATAAACTTTAACAGCATCTCCTGTCGCATCCTTTAAAAATGTATTGAAAAAAAGATTACTTATTGACGTCCTTCTTGGTATTAAATTTTCTGATTCAATAAATCTCAAAATCTCTCCCCCAATCTACAAAGAAAAATCTTCGTACGAAATTTTCATTTTCCGCATTTTGGATAATATGCGTCCCTTTTTGAAGACAAAAAACTTTTCGTCACCTTTGGAAATCTGCCACCTCTCGCCGTCAAAAATTTGGTAACCGCGACCCACGACTTTAAATCCCAAAGACTTATAAAGTCGAAAAGCTCTCTCGTTGAACATGTCAACAGTAAGAGTCATCTCGTCAAAACCGTAGTCGTCAAAATACATTGCGAGAAATTTTTCCATGATTCGTTTTCCATAACCGCAACTTTGGAAATTCGGATCGAGAACAAGTCCCAAAACCGATGTTCCCTCGTCCATATCGATGTCCTTCGAAGATAAGTATGCGATAATTTTCCCCTTGATAGAAGCGACAAAATATCTCCTGTCCTTCTTTTCGGTCTTCTTTAAGTACCAATAACCGCATTCGGTAAAACTCCTCGGCCAAAAATCATAACTTATTAAAAGAGGATTTTTATTATTTCCGAAAGAGCGCATCGAAAGTACATCCTTAATATTCATTTTCCGAATTTTTATATCTTCATTCATGTTTTAATTATATCAAAACGTGCACTTTTTTACAATATGAGAAACTTTGCGACCTGTGCTCGAAACATAAAAAATGAATGCAGAGATAAATCCGCATTCATATAATTTAAAATTAAATTGTGAGATCTCTCAAAGAGTCCATGTCGAGAATTCTTATCGCCCCTTTTGGAAGCAGTTCAATATATCCCATGTCTTCAAAATATGAAAGCTTTCTTGTGACTGTTTCTCTTGCAAGACCGGTGTAACTTCCAAGCTCCGTTCTGTTCATGTGCGGACTTATTAGAAAACTTCCGTCCGGTTCCCTCTTTCCGCTCATGTGAACTAAATCGATGAGCCCTTTTGCAACTTTCATGTCGCCGTTTATAACGCAAAGTCTGTCGATGAGCTCTTCGGATTTTCTGATTCTTAAAAAACTTTGAATTAGCATTTCTCGCAAAAAGTTTTCATTGTGAATCAACAAATCATTATAAATTTGTTTCGAAATCTTAATAACTTCACTCTCGGTGAGAGCAATTCCATTGTAGACATATTTGTCGGCGGTCAAAAGATTAAGCCCTCCAACAAAGTCTTCTTTTCTATAGATATATAAAATTTGTTCGCGTCCGTCCGACAAATCCATCGAAATTTTCATCGCGCCGCTCTTCATAATATACATAAAATTCGCTTCGTCCATGTGATGGAAAATATAATCGCCACGTTTGAACTTTTGTATTTCAAGATTTTCGCTCAAAAATTCTTTGTCTCTATCATTAAGATCATGAAGCAAAATCGTCGAATCTATAATCTCCCTTTTTATCATGAGAACACCTCCGTCATAATACTATCTATATTATATATTAAAATCAATATTATATCAATTTTTTAATAAATTCATATTAAATTTGATTAATATCTTATTTTATTGGCGGCTTGGGTATATAAAAGATGGAAATTATATTTTTAATAAATTTAAACACTTGGAGGAATTTATGAAAATTTTACATGTTTTAACGCAATTGCCGGCAAAAACGGGAAGCGGAGTATACTTTTCAAATCTAATCGAAAGTCTTAACAATCTCGGAATTGAAAATGCTGCAATTTTCGGAACCGAAAAAAAGCATCATGCACTTATAGATGTACACGCAAAAATTATTGAACCGGTTTTTTACGACACGCCTGAGATGCCGTTTCACATTTGCGGCATGAGCGATGAAATGCCGTATGACTCAACAATATACAGCGAAATGTCGGAAGAAGAAATCGATGTTTTACTAAAAAATTTCAGGGAAAAACTCGAAAAAATGAAAAAAGAATTTGACCCCGACATAGTCATCTCGCACCATCTTTTTCTCCTGACCGACTTGGTTCGAGAAGTTTTTAACGACAGAAAAGTCGTCGGCATTTGTCACGGCACTGACATAAGGCAGGTTTTAAAACACGAAAAATTTTTAAAAAGACTCACACACATAAAAGACCTCGATGGGGTTTTGACCGTCACTCCGGCGGAGCACAAAGAAATCGAAGAAATCTTAAAAGTGGACAAAAATAAAATTCATCTCGTGGGCGGTGGCTACAACGAAAAAGTCTTCTATCCTCCAACCGAAGCGAAGAAGGACGAAAAAATAAGGATTATGTACGCCGGAAAAATTACGGAATCAAAAGGGATTTACGCCCTTGCTGCAACGCTTCCTTATATCGAAAAGGAGCACAAAAATGTTGAGATTCACATCGTCGGCAAGTCCACCAAAGAAGAACGCGACAAATTGATGATGGAGGCAAACTATTCGGAAGGGCTCATGATCTATAACGCCGAAAACCAAAAACTCATGGCGGACCATTTGAGGGAAAGCGACATATTTGTCCTGCCGTCGTACTTCGAAGCCTTGGGACTCATTGCGGTCGAAGCACTCGCATGCCACAAACTCGTTGTCGCATCGGACATCTCGGGACTGAAAAAACTTCTGGGTGACGAACTCATAAATACCGGCATAATAGAATTTACAAAACTCCCTCGTATCTATGACGTCGACAAACCGTACACAGAAGACATACACGCATATGTCGAAAGACTTGCGGAAAATATCTTGAAACAAATCGGGAGAATGAACGACGGAATATTTACGGAAGAAATTTCCGAAAAAATCGAGAACTTTGCATGGAAAAATATCGGAAAAAGAATTTATGAAATTATAAAATAGAATGAAAAAGCCGCAGCGTTTGCTGTGGCTTTTTGCGTGCGGATAAAATATTAATTATCTCTATTTATCCTTTAACATTTCTCTTCTCTCTTTAATCAATTGTTCCATCTCTTGTAAATCTTCTTCAGTTGCGTGGTTTCTCAAAAAATTCATTGCTCCCGTTCTGTACCTTAAATATATTTCAAATTTTGTTCCATAAGCATTTTTTCTAAATATTTTTTCATTCTCAAGGCTATATCTTTCTTATCTTCTATACTACTTGATAGAAAGATACTAAAATTTATGGTAGAAGCATGCTGAATCTTCCAAATCCCAGGCGCCTTGTTTTACATAAAAATTATAGGCTCGAGAGTTTTTTAAAGTTGTAAAAAACGCACCACTTATACCTCTTTGCTGCAATTGTTTAATACTTGTTTGGTAAAGTTCTTTTGCCAGACCTGTCCCCCTATATTTTTCAGCAATAAAAAACTCATCAATATAAAAAGTTGATTCAGAAGTATATCTTCTTATATGACCAATTATTGCACCAATTATTTTATTTCCATCGACAATTACATTGCCAAAAAATTTTGAAAAATCTGAAATGTCGTTTAAGGATTCCAGGGCTGTTTCAACTGTCCATTTATCATTCCAAGGTGGAGCATTATAGACGTCCACCATTAACTTTGCTAATTCTTCTAAATCTGATTTTGATATTTTTCTAATTTCCAAATTGTTCTCCTTGTGATTCTTTACTTAAATTTATTTTATTTATTATTATCGTATATCAGTCACATTTTTTAAAATGTTATTTCTAGAACTTCTTTTGTGTCACAACTTTCGTCATACCTTTAAAATTTTATTTTATAATCCAAGTAGAATCACTAGCCCCGCTTGGACTATAGATACGATTGGAATTATCAAAAATGGCACTAAGATAAAATGTTCTTTAATAGCCAAATGCTTCATCCAATTTCCAAATTCGTAGTCCTCATGCCCTTCTGTGCCTGGTATGACTATCCTGTTTTTGAACTTTCCTTGGAATAAAAGTACATCCAACAAGAGAAAATCTCCCAAGTTTAATATTATCCACTGAATATAGCTCATCCAGAAAAGATCTCTAAGTTCTCTTATTCCCGTATGTAAAAGAGAGATCACTCCATATACAAATACGATTCCTGAAATTATAATCGTAAGTATTAAATTTATTCTTTTCTCTTCTTTTGTCATCTTTTCCGGAGCCGAATTTTGTATTTTCTTTGGATAGGAATCAAAGAAAAATCTCGGGTTAATCAGTACAAAAGCTGCCACTGCACCATTAAAGATAGCAGCCATTGCAATTCCATCTAATATTGCTCTTGTTATATCCATAATATTCTCCTTATTTATTTTCCAAAAAGATTTTTAGTTTCTCCGCGTATTCCTTGGGATGTTCGTGGAGAAATTGTCCATGACCCATTCCTTCAAATACCTCTGTTTTCATTTGTGGAAGATACTCTCTTAATATCTTTTCACTTTTTTCAGGGATAGGCTCTTCGCTTCCCCTCCAAAACATTATTGGATTTGAAAACTTGCTTAAATTTTCCGGAACCTTGTAATGATAGATAAACTTACAGGCATTTTTAATGGTATTTTTCGAAATTTTCGGATACATCATTTCTATTACGCTTAGATTATCCTTGCCCATAATCTTATCTAATAAAAATTTAGGAATTGGTTTTTTATTTTTGATTCTACTTGTCCCAATGATAAAAGCACAGGTAAGAGGTCTTGCCATGAGCCCCAACTCCGCAGTAATCGCCGCATCTAATAGAACTTTCGAAGCAGAAATATTTCCTCTTCCAATTAGTTCAACTGCGATGGTCCCTCCCATAGAAAAACCGCATATTCCATAGACGCTTCCGCTCATTTCATTTAATATATAGCTTTCGATGAAATTTATGGTTTCTTCCATTGATGTTAAATCTTTGGGATTAGTCCCATAATGTCCGTCCAATTCGCAGAAAATTACATAGTAGTCTTGTAAATAAGGAAGCAGAGCTTTGAAACATAAGTCCGCAGTCGATGCAAGCCCGTGAATAAATAATATTGACTTGTTATTTCTATTTCCGTAGCTAATAAAGTTCATTTAATTCCTCATTATTTAATTTTTTTCAAAAGCAAGTAAAAATATCCTCTCTAATAATAAAATTATCTATTACTCTTTATCTCCCAAGATGAAGTAATCACAAAAGTCTCCTCCCTTGGCTATAGTTTCTTTTCTGTGTAAAACTCCATGTTGAAGACTTATCATAAGCTCATCAAGTTCACAGAATAGTGGCATTAATTCATCTACACCCAACTTCTTTGTATAAGCACAAATGGGGCAACGAGTAATTCTGTAATAACAAGCACCCTCATAGGGTTCCCCCACAAAATCAACCTTAAAGGACGTTGGATAGAGCTTTTCTTTTTCCTCTGTATACCACTTGTAATACTTAAGAATATTTTTCTTATTAGCCTCTTTTCCCCTTTTAGTATTGAGATCAATCAAGGAAAAATACCACTTAACAGAATAAAGAGAGCGACGCATCATTTCCTGGACGGTCTCCGGCGGAATTTTTTTCTCACTTGCTATATATGGAGCAACAAAGACAAGGGCGAACATCTCATTGTATGCCATGGGATTATCCTCACCGATATCGTCCATATTTTTTACAAGTTCTCGATAAACTTTTTTGCTATTTTTAATAATTTCTAAAGCATATGCTTTATTATATTTTTCTATAAGAACTTTCTTCATTGGACCTTTAAATAATAAGAAATAAAAACCCTTGTATTTCATCTTGCACACCCCATCAACTTTCTAAAATTTTTTATAGCAATTCATATGCTATTTTATTTTTTCCCAATAAGAAGAGTTGAGCCTCCAAGGCATAAAAACATAGCTTCTTTGTGGCTCATAAAAATACCCTTTGTTGTATCAATTAATTGCACATCTTCGTAGCCATCTTTTTTCAGCTTTTCCATAAATTTATTCATATCACCGTATCTTGGCTTGCTCATCAAATCATGAATAACAAAAACTCCACCCTTTTTAAGTACACGAAATGTTTCCAGTAAAAGTTTCTGTTTATTTTTCCCCGTTATATTGTGATAAACATAGTTGCTAGTCACTAGATCAAAACTTTCATCTTCAAAAGGCAGCTTAACCGCATTGCCATTTTCAAATCTCACATTTTCTACTCCCTCTAATTTCGCATTATTTTCACAGAGTTCCTTAGAAAATTCACTTTTATATGACCCACTCCATATGTCACAACCCACCATAGTCGCTTTTGGATTTCTTTTTGCACAAGCTATGGTAAGTGCTCCGCTGCCACAACCTACATCAAGTCCAAGTCCACCGTCCGGGATCTTTACATACTCTGCGACGCCTTCTATAATAATTTTGGCGAGCTTTCTCTTGCCCTTGTAATCAAAAGTCCGATACATATAAGAAAGCATAATTGAAAGGAATAAAAGTATCAAGACTGCAAGTCCCAAAATAATTCCCCAGATAATCCTTTGCCTTCCTTGAAGAATGAGATCACTTGCGCCAAATAAGATGAATAAAATAAGACATACAAGACTTTCAACAATCTTAGCCTTCAACAATCTTTTAGGAACCCAATTTTTGTAATCAGCTTTTGTTTTTTTATCAATAAGATTTTCTTGTTTCATAAAAATTTCTCCTGTAAATAATAAATGTAATCCCTGATTTATAAGCTTATAAATTCATATTTGTATAGTTTATCAATAAAGATAGGTAGTAAGTAAAATATATTAAGTTAAACCATCCACCGCAAATAATCATATGCAAGCCCTTCGGCAGCCTCTCAGTAAGTGGAGTAAAAATTAAAAAATTATAGGTGTAAATAGGACTTGCCATCGTAATCATTAGGCTCATAATATAAGGTCATGTCTCCCAAAAACATCAAAAATGAACCCAAAAGACCAATTAATATACTCTTGTATAAAATCACTGTTACACCTTCTTATGCTTAAATGATATTAATCATCATTTGTTGATTTAATTATAGCATATAATGTTAATTTCTCTCAATCATATGATTTGCTACATTAAACTAAGAAAAAATAAAGGCAGCTTACAGGCTGCCCAAATTTTTATCATATTGAAATAATTTATACCACTTGTAGGTCGTCGAAATATACAAACGAGAATCCTTACACATAACAAATGCTATTGCAAATCTTTGCTTCTGGCCTTCTAATAAATAAATTCTTCTGCCATTTTTGTTTTTTCTATTAAATTCTTGTAAACTTTTGATTTTTGTAAAAGCTCTTCATGTTTGCCTTCACTTTCTAATTTTCCGTTTTCAAGAACTACTATCTTGTCTGCATTTTCTATGGATTTCATTCTGTGTGAAATGATAACAACTGTTTTATCTTTAATTAAATTATTTAAAGACTCTTGAATTTTTTTCTCGTTGTCAACATCAAGGCTTGCTGCTATCTCATCTAAGATCAAGATTGGTGCATCTTTTAAGAAGGCTCTGGCTATTGATAACCTTTGTCTTTCTCCTCCTGATAGCTCAGCACCGTTTTCACCTATAACTGTATCGAAACCCTTATCCATTTTTTCTATAAAATCTGTGCAGTTTGCAAGTTTTGCTGCTCTTTTAACTTCTTCATCACTTGCATCTTGCTTACCAAGCCTAATATTTTCCATAACGCTTTGATTAAATAGAACCACATCTTGGAAAACTATTGATACCTTGTCAAAAAGTGATTCTGTTGATATTTCTTTTATATCTTTGCCATCTATTAAGATTTGTCCCTCGTCATAATCATAAAGTCTTGATATAAGTTTCAAGATGGTTGTTTTACCGCAGCCGCTTGCTCCTACTAAGGCAGTGACCTCTCCCTGCTTAGCTTTAAAGCTTACACCATTTAAAACTTTTGCGTCTTTGTTATAAGCAAATTCAACGTCTTTTAGATCAATATCAAATTTTTTCAAATTATAGTCTTCGCCCTCTTGTAATTCTTGATTTTGAATTTCTTTTAATCTTTCAATCTTTGGTGTTAAATAAAATATCTCCATCATGCCCTCTTTAGATGCATCAAGAGCGTCTTTTATCTTCATAGCTGCTAGTAAATAGCCTACGAGGTATAGAGGGCTTATTTCTTTATTAATAATTAAATTTACGCCAACAAATATCACAACAGCAAGAGAAATAAAGCTAAAAATTGATGAAAGTGACATAATTAAAATAAGTCCTATCTCTGTCTTTAAGTGCACTTTTTCACCTTTATCCATTTTTTCATATAGCTTATCTTTCATTTCCTCTGATAAGCCATAGGCTTTGATCTCCATTTGCATCTCGATATTTTCTTGAAAGCTTTCTGAGTTTTCTCTTAAGACGTCATAATATCTTTTTTGTCCCTTAACCTGATGTTTTTTAGATAGTGGTATAAATATAAAGCTTAGAACCGTTGGAATAATAACAGCTAAACCCATCTTGACATTGCTCACTAGCATCATAATGGATATTAGTGGGAAGAAGAGTGCCATGCCACCCACTTTTGGTATCGAGTGGCTCATTGCATGCTCTATACCTTCAATATCAGACATGATTGTTTGCGCTAGGTCTGAAATATCATGTTTAGAAAAGTATGATAGAGGTAATTTTGATAAATTTTCCGCTGTCCTTATTCTTAAGTCCGCACTTTCTTGATAGGTTGTGCTATATAATTTATCGTATTCGACAGAAAGCAAAATATACATTACTATCAAGGTCAAAACTGAGAATGCTATATAAAATCCCTTGCTTTTAACAATATTTTCCAAAACTTCCTGAGCAAAAATCATTAGTAACATGGCAGGAAGCATGTTTATACAATAAACGAAAAATGAAGCCAGTGTTGCTTTACTTAAATTTCTTGCTCCTTTATCTGTAAGAGCAAATCTTTTTTTATAAAACTCCTTCATTTGAAACCCTCCATTCATTCGCACTGTTAAAGAGTTCTTGCAGTCTCTTATACTTTGTATCACTTGACATTAATTCTTTGTCAGAACCTCTTTCTATAATTTTTCCGCTATCCATCACAATAATTTCATCAAGGTCTTTAATTGTAGAAAGCCTGTGTGCAATCATGATAACTGTTTTATCTTTCATAAGATTTTTGAAAGCTTTTTGCAATTCAAACTCATTATCCGGGTCAATAGATGCTGATGCTTCATCCATAATAATAATTTTAGAATCCTTTAAAATCGCTCTAGCAATTGCAATCCTTTGTTTTTCTCCACCGGATAAATAAACTCCTTTTGAGCCTATAATTGTATTTTCTCTTTCTGGGAATTTGTCTAATATCAAATCGCATCCTGCTAATTTTAAGGCTCTCATAACGTCATCTTTGCCTGCATCTTTATTAGCTAAAGCGACGTTATCATAAATACTTTTCTTGAATAATTTTGAATCTTGAAATACAAAGGAAATGGCTTTAATTAAGGCTTCGTCAGAGTATTCACTTATTGCTATGCCGCCTATCTTTATGCTTCCTTCATTAACATTGTAAAAACCCGATATAAGTTTCGCTACTGTTGATTTACCTGAGCCTGATGAACCGACTAGTGCATAGGACTTTCCTTCTTCTAATTTAAAGGATAAATTTTCAATGACAGCTTTGTCGTTATAAGCAAAGCTTACATTATCAAACTCAATATCATAGTTTTTAAAATTATTTACATTGCCATGGACCAATTTATCTTTTTGCATATCCTTGTATAGAGCCTCTAAAGTATCTACTGCATAATTGCCTTGAGAAATATACATAGCGTACCACATCATTCTCATAAACGAAACAAAGAGAACTCCTGATAAAAATAAAGTCATGATAAGCTCAAGTAAAATCACCTTGGCGCTGCCTAAGCTAGTCATAAAATAAACTATAGGAATAATTAAAATTGCGATTAAACCAAAAAATAACCATTGATACAAAACATAAGGTTTTTTACAAGATAGTGAATAATCATAAGCATACTTTGAATAATCTTTTATCGCCTTGTAAAAGCTTTTAAATGACTCTACATTTGCTCTAAATATCTTTACTACCTGCATCCCTCTAACGTATTCAACAGTTTCAGCGCTTAGTTTAGATAGAGCTTCTTGATATATCTGCATAAATTTTTGCTCGCCCATCATTGCCCCCAAAATTAAGCCTCCGATTATTGTAAGAGCAAGTAAAGTGATACCAACTCTTATACTTACTATAAATCCAAGTGCAAGTACAAGTATAGGTGTAACTATTGCCTGAGAACTATCGGGAATCATGTGAGCTACAACCTGATGAGTTTGCGCGGCGTTGTCATCTATGATCTTTCTTATTTGACCGGATGGATTTAAGTCAAAGAACCTAAAACTTGCTTTCTCTAAGCCGTCTATCCCCCTTTTTCTTAAATTTGTTTCAAGCCTAAAACCTAGTATGTGAGAACATGTTCCTGAAACAGAATAAAATATTGCTCCACTTGTTAGTGTGATAACAGATTTTAATGCTATGCTCTCTGCACCGGATAAATCTGAATTAATTATTAAATTATCCAGAAATTTGTAGATTAAATAAAATCCATATACCGTAAGTACAGCAGATATAGCAGAAAAGACTATAGCTAAAAAACCGAGATATTTTTTATCCTGCACATAAGCAAATAGTTTTTTATAAATCTTCATAATAATATCCCCTTTCATAAATATTCCTTTTAGATAAATATTTTTATTTTTATATAAATATTTATCCTTGCTTTTTTATTATATATCAGCTATAATAAGTAATACAATAGTTTTGAAAAAATAAGTCCAAAAGGAATATTGTCTAAAGGGGATAGATGTATTATGGGTTATTATGATTTTGTAAAAGAATATATGAAAGTAGATGAATGCAAAATTAATAAAAAGTATTCAAGTGCAGGGCACACTTTTTGTTGGAAAAAAGAGAATTCAACTTATGCGGAAGGCATGTATTGGTTTTATGAAGGTGATGGTTTCATTATTGACATACATGATTTTTATATCAGTAAAGAAGTAATTCAAAATAGCACTTATAGTATGGCAGATTATGTTTCAATTTATTCAAGTTACATCGTCAGTGCAAACGGCGAAAAATTTAATCCATATCAAACTTTGACTCCAAACTCATTATGTACTTTTGATTTTGACAATATAAAAGACGATTTTGTTTTTTTATTACACGAAAATTGTTATTATCTTGCTGTTTCAATTGGTTTTAAAAAAGAGCTATTAGAAAAATATTTAGCATCTATTAAAATTGATCCTGAATCATTTTACGAGGCTTTACTTCAAACAAATCAGATCATACTTACGAAGTCATTAGAAAAAGTGGCGATGGAAATTTTAAATTGTAAGATGAATGCCCCGGCCGCAGACTTTTTCTTTAAAGCAAAGGCAAATGAGTGGATAAGTATAGTGATTGACACATATTTAAATAGAAAAAAATATAAAATTGAAATTGATGATGATAAAGCACTTGAAGATGTCGCAAAGTTTTTAGAAGATCATTTCGCAACTAATGTAAATCAGGAGACACTTGAAAAAATATCTAAAATGAGTGGAACTAAATTAAAAAATATATTCAAAGAAAAATATGGTCAAAGCATTACAGAGTATACTCAAAGAAAAAGAATGAATGTAGCTGAAACGCTTCTCTTAAATACACAGTTGCCTATAAAAGAAATAGCAGAATCTGTTGGATATTTATCTGCTAGTAAATTTTCCATCTATTACAAAAGATATAAAGGAAAACTTCCTAGCGAGGTACGTAATACAACCTGTAATCATATTAATTTAAAATGTGATTACTGCGATTAAATTAAATTTTGCTTTTTCATTAAAATACCCCCTTATTTCCGTGTCCGGATTTAAGGGGGTATTACACTTAAGACTGGTGTCTATTTTCAAATTATTATTTTGCTTCATATTTTGACTACGAAACATTTTTTATTAAATTTAAAAAAATTTTTACAAGGACGAATAAAATCAATCTTTGAATTTATAGTTATGAAAAATACCAATTACACCTATAAAATTAAGCATTAATGCAGTTAGTATGATTGAAATATATTTATATGTCGCCATTATTGAAACATCTATATTCCTTTTAATTTTAACTGCCCAATTATAACTGCACTCTGGTGCAATCTGAATTAATATAAAGCCTACAATTATAAAAAGTACATAGATTAACATTAATGTATCTCTTTTGCTCCAAAGTAATGTTTTATCTTTCATATATAAACACATCCTTTTATTATTTGAAATTAGAATTATCTATAATTATCTATAATTATCTAATTTTATATTTATATTGTAGCACTAATATATTCACTCTGTCAAGTATATGTAACATACTCCGTTTAGTAAACACAAAAATAACAAATAGCTTTGATCGCGCTTATACAAATGGATGCCTAGAAGGAAAACATAACAAGATAAAGCAGAAAAATCACATGTACCATGCCAAACTTTGAGAACTTCAGAAGAAAAATCCTTTTAATTGAATAAAAGAACCGATTAAAAGGATAAGGTGTATTTGCTATGCCTTAAACCAAGTAAAACAAGCCATTTTATTTAATTCAAATGATCATTAATAAAAATTCATACAGAGTATAGTTTTTACTCATTTATATGAGCTTCTATGCCACAACTATTGACAAAAAACTTATAATTTTACATAATTTCAAAATACAAATATATTATTCTAAATGTCAAAAGGTGCAAAAAAATCTATAATGAACAATTCATTATAGATTTTTTATAGCTAACAGTATTAAAGTATTTTTAATCGTTCTGCCTTAACAATAGGCCGAGCTCTTCTGCATTCATTTTTTTAATGGAGATGAGCGATGAGAGCGGACCCATTATTGTGCCAATTGCAAATACAGCAATAAATATTATTGCAAGTGTTAAAGCGTTCGGTGCCAGGAAAGGCATTTTGAAACTTTGACTAAACCAAGTTCCAAATAAAATTGAGATAATTAAGCCGAGCACACTTCCGCATGCAGCACCTGAAATATTTATGGTAAATATTTCCCATAAAATAATTCCTCTCAAATGCTTTTTGCTGGCCCCTAAAATTCTTAGTGTTGCAAACTCTCTCTTGCGTTCTTTGATTGTAATCGAATAAACAAGGGTGAGCACAAGGAAGACTAAGAGCCAAACAAGTGCAATTAAAATATAAACATATTTAATCATATCTTGTGTCGATGTACTTACTTCGTTCATCATGGATTGGGAGAGTAAGGGATAAACACCTTGACCAGCAAATTCGTTTCTAATCTTATTTTGAACTTCAACTGGGTCGACACTATTATCAACCTTAATCATTACACATGAAATCATATTTTCATGGTCCTTGTCTTCGAGTTTGAGAATTTTTTCGTACTCCTTGGCCAGGCGTCTGGCTTCTTCGAAATTTACAAAAACAGTATTGTCAAATCCCATTCCTGTCTTTGCCAGTCTACCCCTTATAATAAATTCTTGGTTAAAGAATTTTACATGCTCATGCATATCGCCAACAATATTGTGGCCAACCAGGACTTCGCCCTTTTCTAATGGGAGCTTGGCTTGGGTTGCCAGCCATGGCTTTACCACGAAGTCTGTGTCCGAATCAAAGCCTATTACCTGAATTGGGAATGAACAGCAACCGGCCGAAAGGGTGGCAATAAATAATTGAGGAGTGGCAATTTCAACTCCTTCGATTTTTCTGATTTTTTCAACAACTGACTTGTCCAAGAAAAATGTATTTGGCTCACCGCGAAGGATTGCACCCCTGATTTTTGAGTCGTAGCCTTCAGGCACCACAATAATATCTGCACCCATACGGTTGGCAAGCGAATGCATGCCATTTCTAAGTGACAAAATCAAAAAGCTGGATAAGAATAAAACAAGGGTTAAAATTGCTGTTAAAATTATAAGCGATGCACTTCTTACGCTTTTATTTTGAATATTTTTAAAGGCAATTTCTTTAGAATTTAATCTCATAAAGCCACCTCATTTAATTTTCCGTCTGTCATTTCAAGAAGGCGGGACCCATATTTTAATAAATCATTATCGTGGGTCACTATAATAATAGTCGTGCCTTTTTCATTGATTTCTTTTAGCATATCCATAATTTCAATCGTGGTTTTTGAATCCAAATCAGAAGTTGGTTCATCTGCAATTAAAATTTTTGGCTCATTCATGAGGGCCCTTGCAATTAAAACTCTTTTTAATTCGCCGCCTGACAGATTTTTGCAAAAATCGTCTTGCAGGTCCAAGATGCCGCACATATCAAGGAGCATCCTGGCCCTTTCGATTCCATCTCCCTCACGCTTTTTAAAAAAGTATGGAAGTCTGACATTGTCGATGACATTTAGGGTTGGTAGGGTTCCAAGTGATTGGGGAACATAACCAATAAATTCGTTTCTATATCCACTTTTTTCTTCATCATCCATTGTGGAAAGACTTTTGCCTTCTACAAAGATATCTCCAGACGTGGGTTCAATAATTGCAGACAAAAGAGTAAGGAGTGTTGATTTCCCACTCCCACTTTTACCAATGATATTTATAAAATCTTTTTCACAAACATTAAAACTTACATCATCAATTGCAAAAAAATCTCTTTCACCGCGTCTAAATGATTTGGATAGATTATTTACATTGATGAGATTCATTGCAAGGCCTATTTAAAATTGCAGCAACAATGCTAATAACGATATAAAGACCGATCAAAATATAAAGCATAGGCATAGTTTTTGCCCTGCAAGCCATTTCAGGCTTCATGCAGCCGCCAATTAATTTTGCAGGCAATAAGATTGCATATATCCCAACCACTACATTGGAAATAGCTAGGGCAAAAAACATTTGTTTCTTGCAGCAAATAGCTGTGTAAACAAGACCGAGAACAGTCATAACACCGCCAGCGCCTTTAATTGCTTGGCCCATCCAATGGCATTTCATAAATTTTCCATCTGCCATTGCAGGACATGTTGGAGCAATTGTACCTGGTGTTAACATAATTAGAACACCCAATATTACAAATATAATTCCGAAAATTTTATTTTTATTCATATTTACCTCCTGATTTTTTAACTTAAGGGCATGGCCCTATTTAAGTCATATATAATAGCCTTGGTAAAGGCTAATTAAAAATATCTATAGTCAATTTTTCACTATAGATAATTTTAATATAAATTTATTTTGCATCCTTCAATGCATCGTTTACAGCTTCTGTGAAAGATTTAAATGTAGTAGTTGCACCAGAGATAGCCTCAACATCTTCAATCTTTCCCTTTTCAATTAAAAGTTTTGGATATTCTTGAGAATTTTTAACTGCAGCTTGGGCAATCTTATAAAGACCTGGGTTGGTTGCCCCTTCTTTGGCCTTTCCATAATTTTCATCTTTTTCACTTCCGTCAGCAAGTAGATTTTTTAAGCTTGCTTCAACAATTTTCCCATCCTTAACAGTGATATCTGTTGTAACCTTGCCACCCCATTCATCAATTTGACTTTCTCCGTGGTAGGTCCCATCTTTGTATCCATCAGTGCTAGCATTGTTATCCTTATTGCCGCAGGCTGTTAATAATAAGGCAGCTGCAATTAATAGTAAAGTTTTTTTCATATTAAACCTCCAAAATTGGCCTTTGTCTCTTTTGTTTCTCTTCTCTAGCAATTCTTCCATGTTCGAGATAAACTATTCTTTCTGCTTCCACACCAACCTCTTGGTCGTGGGTAACAACTATAATTGTTGAACCATTGTTGTGGAGTCTTTCTAGAATGTCCATAACAATCATTTCATTCTTTTCATCCAAATTTCCTGTTGGTTCGTCTGCTAAGATGAGGGAGGGATGATTAATGAGAGCGCGGGCAATACAAACACGTTGTTGTTCGCCGCCTGAAAGTTGGTTTGGCAAATGGTTGTACCTATCTTTTAATCCAACGCTTTCAAGAGCTTGCAAGGCTTCTTCCTTATCAACCATTGAGTGATAGTATTGGGCCATCATAACATTTTCTAAGGCTGTTAGATAGTTAACCAAGTGGAATTGTTGGAAGATAAGGCCAATCTTATCCCGTCTAATTTCGGTCAATTCCTTTTGATTTAATTTTGAAATGTCAATTCCTTCAAGCAAAACTTCACCGATAGAAGGCTTGTCCATACAGCCGATGATATTCATCATTGTCGTCTTTCCGCTGCCTGATGGACCCATGATTGAAACCCATTCGCCTTTTTCTACATTTAAATTTATTTTATCTAGTGCTTTTAAATCGCCGTATATCTTTGAAATATCTTTTAATTCTAGTATGTTCATTATTCCCCCCTTAATACAAGTGCTGGATCAACTGCAGTTGCAGTTTTAACCGGTATAATGCAAGCCACAATTGTAATTACTATTGAAGCGATGATTGTAACTGGAACGAGGGCCCATAAAAAGTTTACGCTTCTTGCAAAGACGCGTCTGGAAACTTCGCTTGCAAATAAATATCCGAGCAAGGATCCCAGGGCTCCGCCCATTAGACCAAGTAAAAATCCTTCGCCTAAGAAATCATAAATGATTGATTTATTGTGGGCACCCAAGGCTTTTTTAAGGCCGATTTCTTTTCTTCTTTCAGCGACAACAGCCATCATGGTTGTACTAACACAAATCATCATAATAAATAAAACAATGATTGTAACAATCCATACAAGGGCCTGGAGTTTTTCTAGGACTGCGCCTTGAGATTCAGTAACCCTTTTAACAAGTCTGGCACTAACAGTGCTATCGATTTTGTTTATATTATCTGCAATTGCTTGCAACTCTTCGCTGTTTGCATCGATTGAACATTCGATAATATTGATATTTAAATTTCCCATAATGGATCTAATATCCTCAATGGACATAAATATTAAATCTTCTTCTTTACCGCCAGTTGTTACAATTGAAGAGACTGTAAAATCGTTGTCTCTCATTTCTTGTGAATTTTCCTTTGGAGTACTCAATACGAAAGGATCTCCAATTTTTAAGTCAAGTTTTTTTGAAATTTCATGGCCAATCATAACAGTTCTTTTTTCGCTAGGCCAATCACCATCGACAAGCCAGAAGGGACTGTTCTTTTTTAAGCCATCAAAATCTGTGGCTGCAATGACAAACGGCTGTTCATTGATCTTTGCGTTTTGATAAATATAAGGAGCAATGCCCACGAGTTTATCACCTGCAAGCTTTTTAATTTCATCAATATGTTTATCGTCAATCTTATCATCCTGTGATTTTGGAATGACAATCATATTTGCCCCGTAACTTCTAAATTCCTTGCCCAATTGTCTTGGGATATCATAATAGATTGTAACAAGCCCTGAAAGAATTGTTGCTCCCATAGCAATGGCGAGAAGGGCAGTAAGCATACGGGCCTTTCTTCTTCCTATTGATGACTCAACCATCTTCCAAAAGAATTTTATATTTTTTGTTTTAGCCCTTTCCATGAAGCACCTCCGTTGGATTGAGTTTGAGCAAATATCTAATGGCTGGAATAGAACCCAAAACAATTACCAGTAAAATTAATATAATTACAATCGGTATTACCATTGGTGTTGGCGGAATGCCGGAACCAAAAACTGTTATACCAATTATTTGAGTGAGTCCAAGTCCAATGAAATAGCCAACAATTCCACCCATAATACCTGTGGTAATATTTTCAACCAATATTCTTGTAATAATTCTTGTGTTATTGGCACCAATTGCTTTTTGCAAGCCAATTTCAGCGCGTCTTTCCATAACAGATGCTGTTACTAGATTAGAAATTGCAAGAGCAGAACCAATTAAACTGAGGGCGGTAATTAAAACCATTAATAAAGTTGTCTTATTTAAAATATCTCCTTCACTTTCTGCAACCTGTCTAATAGGCTTTGCAATTGAATCAGTCATAACCTCTTGAATTTGATAGCAAATTGCACTTACATAAGCTGTGCAATACCAAACTTCCCATTCTTTAATGGTAAGAGACTTTGGATTTCGTGCAGCCTTTCTTGCTAAATCATTATCAGGAGTTGTTAGGGCAGAAACCTCAACACGAGAAACAACATTTGATACTCCCTCCAATTCTTGGGCTGCTTTTAATGGAAGATAAATATGCGAATCTTCATCGCTGCCTGAATCGAAAATACCTGCGATTTCAAATTCTTTTGTCGCAGCAGAACCTTCGATTTTAATTTTATCGCCAAGTTTATAATTGTTTCTAAGAGCAAAGACAGTACCGACCATGGCCTTGTCTGTGTCAGCATCTTCGATCCATTCGCCTTCGATGTTCCACCAAGTTTTTAATTTTCTCATGCCGGTATCGAGTGATTCACCTGTTGGGAGGTCCATGTGATTGTAAAACCATGTACCAACAACCCTTGTTGAATCTCCGCCAACTTTTGCATTGATATTTAAATACGGCGTATAGTCAACTATATTAAAAGACCAGAAAATGGTTTTTATCATACCAAGTTCATCTTCCTTTAAATAATTTTTTTGACTGTCTTCACCGATTCCATAAATATCATCAAGCATGGAAGACTCTTTTGGAACAACATTTATATTTGCTCCATAAGCCTTTAATTCTCTATTAACCTTGTCGCCGATGCCAAGCATGGTATTAAGCATGCCTGTTGAAAGGCAAGTGCCAAGCATTACGACAAATGCAATCATGGCCATTTTTTTCTTTTGCCTGAAGATTGCACCCTTAATCATTCTAAAAAACATAACTCACCTACTTAAATACAAAGCTATTAGCATCAAGATCTTGCGTGTTGATTTTAATTTTTTCATCATGGACAATGTATGGAATAGGAATTGGATTACATCCGCCCTTAAAACCGATTGTACCACGATTCATAACAACATCGCACAATTTACAAATGACATCATCGCCACGTTCATAATAACCGGATGGCCCGCAAATTTCGCAGGCATCAAGGACAACACCATAAGAACCCTGGGATTTTTTAATTAGGAAAAATCTCATTTGAACTCCATCAGCCGCTGTATATTGATAACGATGTAGTCTCATATCTTCAAGTTCAGATAGAGGGACAATAATCATATCATTATCAATTACATATTCTTCTGGTTCTGAGAGTGCAATATCACGACCAGAATAAGCCCTTATATAAGTCAAACTAAAAACATTAATTGCAACTAAGGCCAAGAAAAATTTTGCTAAATTTCTATTACATCTCATGTGATATTTCTTTTTTCTGAGCTCAGCTGGATTTTTAAAAGTTTCTTTAACTTTAACATTATTAGCATATAAGATTATCGGTAGGATAATTAAAAAAATCATAAGACTAAAGCCGATGAAATTTGCGTGATTTATTACCCAAGCAATTGTATTGAATAATCTTGCATTTCTTGGCAGGATGTCAATTGCATATAATCTTTGAAGAACAATAAAAATTTGATTAATTCCCCAAATTAAAAAAGAAATCAATAAAATTTTATCCCTGTGATTTTTGCCAACCCGCCTGATGGTTTTAAAAATTGCAAGGCCCGATAAAATCATAAGGACAACTGCAAAAACATAACCGATAATTCTATATAAAACCATAGTGGACACAGCAGATTCTCCATAATAAACAAAGTTGTTTAACTGGACAAAAATGGCTGGCATATAATAAAAAAATGAGGCTATAATATACAAGGACAAAAAACCGACAAAAACATTTTTATAAATATTGGACTTTTCTTTTAGAAAATAAAAGACAATAATTCCGATAAGAGCAATTACTATTGGTACCATTGACCAAAATGATAGGGAGCTCCTGTTGACAAAATTTGGAATTTCTCTAAGAATTGAAGAAATAATTGCCGCAAGAGTGCCCATAAAGACTGTGCCAAAAATAATTTTATATTTGTTTTTGAAATTTTCTGTACTTAGATATCCAAGTGCCAGACCTATTATAAACGAGAATCCTATGCCCGCTTCCATTACTTTAATAAATATCTTTAACATAAAACCCTCCTATGTACAAGAAGGAAATGGCGCGAAGCCATTTCCAGTCTTTCTACCACTTTGGACCTGTCCATTCAAATTCCGGCCATTCAATGACAATTGGTTCTGTCCAGAATCTTCCTGTTACACCTGTTTCTTTGTCAACGTGTAAGAGATAGTCGTTTCCTGGAGCAGAGATTTCGAATTTAACATTGTATGTTCCGAGACCTTCTTCAAATTTCATATTAGCACCATAGTGTGGACCGTCCGATGCGTTCATTGGCATGAAAGCAATTTCTTGAACCTTATCTGAGCCCTTCTTTTGAATATAGGCTTTAACATTTAACCAAGGAACAAAGTCGCCTGCACCGTAACCAAGTTTTGCACCTTCATCTGTTGCTGAAATATCAGCTTCGATATGGCAGTCAGCTTCTTCTTTTGACAATGAATTGCCAGCCGGTTCCATGTCTACCGGTTGGAAATAAACACCAGCAACTGCTAGAGGGCCTGATTCTTGTTCGTCACCAATTGGGAATTCGTCGAATCCTGCATCTTCACCAGGAGCTGCAACATCTTTTTTGTCTTCAGCTTTTGTGTCTTCAGCTTTTGTGTCTTCAGTCTTTTTGTCTTCAACTTTAGCTGTGTTTTCATCAGCCGGTTTTGATGGCTTGCTGCATCCGTAGGTTGCAAGCATCGTAGCTGCAACTGCTAATACACATAATCTTTTAACTTTTGAACTCATAATAAACCTCCTGTTAGTTCTTATTTGCATAATCTCTTTCGAGTTCTGCTCTTTTAATTCTGTTACGTCTAATTTGGACAATAACTGTTATAATAGTTATTATTAGTAAAATAACTTGTGGTAAGAGGGTTTCAACCCTATCATAAATTCCTAAGATGTCGATTGTAAATCCATTCATCCATGGAATTATTGTTCTGCCGATAAGATCAGCTTCTTGGAATTCATAAACACCTTTTCCTATGAATGAAATGCAAAGTACAAACATCAGTATAGAAGTAAAGGTGAAGAATGGTTTTAATGGAAGTCTTACACTCATCTTAGTGATTAACACGTATACAATTGCAAGTACTACAATTGCACATGCTAAGCCGCCCCACATGTAGCTTGGGTTATTGGAAATATTTTCTCTCATACCTTGGAAGAAAATAATCAATTCTGCGCCTTCACGGGCAACTGCTAAGAAAGAGCTGAATACCAAAGCCATTGCACTGCCTTTTGTAATTGAGCTTTCAACTTTTGATTGGATGTAATGGTTCCAAACTTCCACTTCGGATTTTGATAACATCCAGTTGGATACGTAGAACAAAACAATAACTGCCAAGAACATTCCGAATCCTTCAAAAATTTCTTGACCCATACCGCTGCTGTCAGCGCCGAATTTTTTAGCGATGATATTAAATATAATTGCAAGAATTATTGATGCCACAATACCTAAAATTGCACCGACATAAACGCCCTTTACATATTTCAAATTATTTGTCTTTTTAAGGTATGCAACAAGGGCCGCAACAATCAAAATTGCTTCAAGACCTTCCCTTAAGGTTAGGCCTAATACACTGAAGAAAACTCCCCAGCCAGATGTGTTCTTACCTCTCATTCCGTCTAAAGTCTTAGCATCTTCGTGTAAGTATCTGATCAATACTTCGACTTCGTCTTTGACAACATCGACATCTTCATTTTGACGCATCGATTTTCTTGCCAAATAAAATTGGTTTTCAACGGTTGACCCACGCTTTCCAGAAATTTGTGACATAACAATTTTTTCAAAGCCTAATTTTTCATAAAATTTAAAATAAGCTTCGTTGATTTTGTCATAGCCTTTTTTACCGGCATCCGGGCCACCAGCTTCATAAATCTTAATGGCGTCTCTTAAAATTACCTCCATGTCCTTGCTTACATCTTCCCAGTCCTTGTATTTTTTAGTTGCAAAGACAGACGTAATAGACATTAGAAAAACTAATGATATCACCAAAAAAATGGTTAACTTTTTCATAGTTCCTCCTTTCGAAAAAATTTTGTAAATTCAATTATTTTTGAATAATTTTTTTCAGCTATTTTTTAATTAGCCGCTGCTAACATTATACTATTTAATATTTTTAAAGTCAACACATTTCCCTTGACCTTTCAAAAAAAAGCAAATGTTGTAAGAACTGTGATTCAAAGCACATATGATTGAAGGTAAAAGTGTTAATTTTAAAAGACATATTAATATTTTAAATTACAGATAGCGAGACTCGAACTCGCATGTTATAAAACACAACGGACGTGCATGACCTAACTTGATGAGCCGACTTGTCGGCGAATCTTAGTAGGTCAGCTGCAACTGATTTCCCAAGAGCGATTGCTCAGAATGAGCAATTGCGATTGGTTGAAATCATCTGCTGAACCGTGTGTCTTTTCGGTCCGGTCGGAACTCTTCGTTCAAACTTTGCAAAATTAAAAAGCCACGAATTTTTCATTCGTAGCTTTACTTGGTGCAGATAGCGAGACTCGAACTCGCATGTTATAAAACACACGGACGTGCATGACCTAACTTGATGAGCCGACTTGTCGGCGAATCTTAGTAGGTCAGCTGCAACTGATTTCCCAAGAGCGATTGCTCAGAATGAGCAATTGCGATTGGTTGAAATCATCTGCTGAACCGTGTGTCTTTTCGGTCCGGGCGGAACTGCTCGTTCGATTTATGTATAAATAAAAAAGCCACAGTTTTTAACTGCGACTTCATTTCTGGTGCAGATAGCGAGACTCGAACTCGCATGTCGTGAGACACACGGACCTGAACCGTGCGCGTCTGCCAATTTCGCCATATCTGCATAATTATATTTATTTTTTACTTCATACATACAATAAAATTTCTGTCAAAATTCCATCGCCTATCAACCAAAAAGGTCTGCGGTACAATATACAACAAATTGTACCGCATTTTTTATATCTAATCAAATCTTTACAGTTTTATAATTTCGCCTCTGTCTTTGTAGTCGCTTGTTAGATCGATGTCAAGTTTTCTAAAGATGTCGATATCCGTTATATTAAGCATTCCGGTCGAATGTCCGCGAAGTCCGCGAAGTTTCGCAAGATTTTCAATACATATTCTTGCACTCGGGTTGAACATTTTCGACGTTGCAAGACAAATCAAAACTTCTTCAACATTAAGAACGGGTCCGTTTTTCTTTTCGATAATGCCCTTCACTTCTTTTATCGGTTCTAAAATCGCCTTGTCTATGAGGTGCAAATCGTCCGGAATGTTCGAAATGTGTTTCAATGCATTTAAAACCGAGGCTGCTGCAGAGTCCATAAGTTCGCTGTCTTTTCCGGTGATGATCGTGCCGTCTTCAATTTCGATTGCCGTCACATTGCCGCTGAAGTTCGACTCACTCATGAGTTTTTCTTTCTTTTCTCTCGCAGCTACGAGTGATTTTCTGTCCTCAACTTTTAGGTTCAGCTCTTCCATCAGCCTTTTTATTCTTTGCATTTCCGGTTCATTTTGATGCGTAACTTTAAACACAAAAAGCGCCTTCAAATATCTGCGAATAATTTCTTGCCTAGATGCTTCCTTCACAACTTCTTCGTCAATTATTCCCGATTTTATTCTGTTTACCCCCATGTCCGTCGGAGATTTGTAAAATTCTTCTCCCATTATGCGGTCCAAAATCTTTTTTAAAATCGGAAATGCTTCAATATCTCTGTTGTAGTTTACAGAAACTTCGCCGTAGCTTTCCAAGTGGAACGGGTCGATTTGGTTGACGTCGCTCAAATCTGCAGTCGCAGCTTCATAAGCAAGATTGAGTTCGTGCTTCAAAGGAAGATTCCACACCGGGAATGTTTCAAACTTCGCATATCCCGCCTTCACGCCGCGTTTATATTCATGATAAAGTTGGCTGAGGCAAGTTGTCATCTTTCCGCTTCCCGGTCCCGGTCCCGTCACGACAATGATTTTTCTCGTCGTTTCAACATAAGGGTGCTTTCCAAATCCGTCTTCAGAAAGAATTTTGTCAACGTCACTCGGGAAGCCTTCTGTTGTTTCGTGAAGATAGACCGGCATGTTGCTTCCTCTCAAAAGCGCTGCAAATCTGTCTACGTTTTCATCTTTTTTATATCTGTTTATAACTACCGAATTTATTTTTATACCTCTTTTTTTGAGCCTTTCAATGAGTCTTATACACTCTTTTTCATAGGTCAAACCGGTATTGTTGTTCAATTTGTTCGAAATAATATCTTGCGCATGAATTGTTACAATAACTTCCATTTCATCTTTCATTTTTTCGAGCAATGTCGTCTTTATGTCCTCATCGTAACCCGGAAGAACCCTTGCTGCGTGTTTGTCGCCAAAGAGTTTGCCCCCGAATTCCAAATAAAGCTTTTGAAATCTCGAAACTCTCTTCAAAATAAAATCCGTTTGTTCATTAATGTATTTTTCATTAGAAAATCCAATCTCCATGCATATCACCTCTCATATAATTTTACCACACGATTTCTCTTTATACAATAAAAAAAGTGGTTACAAAACCACATTTTTTTATTTTTGTTGTATTAATAAAACTGTGTTGAGCTGTCTTCCCGCATTTCTTAAATATCTGCCGTTTGCAAAAAGTGCACTCGATGCACCGCCGTCAAGATTGAAAGCGTCCGTACATCCTAGACCCGCCATAATATTTGCACATTGTGCCATTGTGCCCGAAGTTGTAACAAGGACAAGTTGGTTGTTTTTATTTATTCCGATGAGACTTCTTGCACCTGCACCTTGTGTCATCTTAGCTTCCATACCCTTGACCGATTTTTCCCATACAGATTTACCGTTTTCAATGAGCATTGGAGCCGCCGACATAATATCCGTTACTTTCGAGAACGAAATTTCTTCTTCCCCGTATTTAAATGTGCTTGTTTCAACCGTTCCATCAGCCGTATCTTTTGTGAGCATAAGATCAAGTCCTACTTTTCTTCCCGGTTTAAAGCGTGCCTTTACATAGTTTTCATCCGCAGCGTCTTTTCCATAATAAATGAGGTAGCCGTCCTTTGGAATTTCCGCTTTGCCGTTTCCCGGTGCGACTTTTTGAACAACATCGCCCTTCACTGTGACCACAAATCCACCGTTAAAATTTGTTGGAACATTTCTGAACTGATTGAAGATATATACTCCGCTTGTGTCGTTCGGTGCAACATTTACATACCAAACGCTGAAAACATTGAAGTCCATAGCGTTCGTTGCATTGTTCCACTCATTCTTTTTCTTTCCGTCTAGATATCCGAAATATTTAAAAGTGCCGTGTACAATTTTTGCTTTGTAGTCGTCAAACACAATAAGGTTTGCATTTTTCCCTTCCATATTGATCATTTGTCCATTTTTCATTTGTGTGCCGTATGGAAATTTGCCACCCTTGTATGCCTCAAAATAGTTTCCGTTAATAGCCGCCTTTGCGCCGTAGTTGTTAATGAATGTTTTAAAATTCATGGTTCCCACTTGCTTGTTGTTCGGTTTTGAAACTCTAAGTTTTACTTCTTTGTTCAAATCAACTGTAACAACATTAGCATTTCTGCCGCCAATGTTCACATTTTTTACTTCTACTTTCGCCTGTGCATTGACTGTAAAAAGTAATGCAAAAACAACTGCAAATACAAATCTTAATCTCTTCATATTAACCCCCTAAAATTATTTTTCTAAAAACTTTCTCTTCATCTCGTCTATTTCTCTTTGCGATTTTTCGCTCGGAGCAATTTTTCTCGCCTCATCTATTGCTTTTTCAGCTCTTTTTTTGTCGCCGTGATTAAGTAAAATCGACGCCTTATTTACAAGAATTGAAAATCCGAATGACGGATTTATTTCCAACTTTTCCAAAAGATCTCTGTTCGATTCAAAAATCTTTTTTGCATTTTTAAAATCATTTTGCTTTAAATAAAGGCCGACCAAATTGTTAAAGTAAATGGCTTTATTGTTGTCGTCAAGAAAAAGCGGCATGTGAGAACTGAGCGTTTCAATCGCTTCAGCATCTCTGTTTATTTTGTGAAGCACGTTTGCCTTGTGAAGAGTAAGATAGTCGAGTTCATATTCCTTCGCCCCGGAAAGATTTTCATCAACTTTCTTTAAATACTCCTCAGGATTTTCATCCAGCAAATATCCGAATTTTTTAAGTTCTCTCACTCTCTTTGAGACAAAATATTTCTTTAAATAAAAATATAAAGCGTTCACAACCACAAAGCTCAAAGCTATGAGTCCAATCATCACCGGCGTTGAAATTTCTCCACGCTGCCTCAAATCGATAAACAAAAACGCAAGTCCCAAATTTATTATGTTCGGTATAAATGCCCTCACAAAATCACCTCATCTTATTATAACATATATTTACGCAAAAGAAAAAAGAGCCCGAAAGCTCTTTTTAACTAATCGCAAAATTATAAATTATATTGTTTTTACTTCGTCCTTTTTTGTTACATCCCATGGATTTACATAATTAATTTCAGATGATAAATCGTATGCACCATATTTTGCCATAGGACCTGCTTCAATGATATCCATAATTCTATTTTCTTCTCTTGAAGAGAACATTTCTCTTCTTTCACTAATCATTCTGTTAAACATAATATACCTCCAAAAAATTTTTATTATTATATGGGAAGCAATTCTCATATCTTGCCCCCATCTCTTGCTCAATAATTATATACCCTCAGATGACAATCAACTTTAACAAAATGATTACACTTTCACATAAATTTGAAAATTTTTCCACAAAGGTTACAAGGTTGTCATATATTTCGTTATTTTAATATCAATTTGTGATTCGCGGCACAAGTTATTTCTCGAAAATTATAAATGGGTATATATAAAGCGAGGTGAGATTTATGGAAAAAGTATGTATTCTTTTGGCAAATGGTTTTGAAACTATCGAAGCATTGACTCCTCTTGATTATATAAGAAGAGTGGGCGGAGAAAAGTCCGCAATTTTGGTTTCAACAACCGGAGATTTGAATGTAAAAAGTGCACAAGGTGTGACTGTTAAAGCAGACTGCCTTATAGATGAGCTCGACGCTGAAACTTTAACGGCGATTATAATTCCGGGTGGTCTTCCGGGGGCAACGAGTCTCAGAGACAACAATCAAGTTATAAATCTAATAAACATCATGTACGAAGACGAAAAACTTGTCACCGCAATTTGTGCCGGCCCTATTGTTCTCGAAAAAGCGGGGATACTCTCCGGCAAAAACGCAACTTCGTATCCGGGCTTCGGAGATGAAATGCCATCGGCGAAATATCAAAACGACCGCGTTGTTGTCGATGAAAACATCATAACTGCAAGAGGTCCTGCAATCGCAACGGACTTTGCTCTCAAAATCGTTAAGAAAATCTACGGAAAGAAAAAGTTCGAAGAAATTAAAAGTAATATTTTGTATGATATCTAGTTCTACTATATAATAATGTTTTTCAAAGCATAAACATTATGCGATTTAATTTAAAATATAATTGCAATAAAAAAGCATCCCTGTCGATGCTTTTTTTGTGTATATTTTGTGGCACTTTGTTTGTGTGTTTGTGTTCGAACCGTTTCAAAAAATTCTCTTAAAAGTTTCGAACAAGTTTTGAATTGTTTGAGAGTGATTTAAGGATTTTCCCGAAATTTTTCGAATGTTTTTCGAACGCTTCCCGAGTTTTCCCGAAATTTTTCGTATTTTTTTCGAATTCACTCCCGAAATTTTCTATAAATTTTCGGAACCCATTTTCCACATGTGATTCAAGGGACCTCTGCCCTTTCCCAAGTCCAGCTTTGCGCTTATCGCACCTGTGATAAATTCTTTTGCAAGGTGCACCGACTCCGGAACGTCGTAACCCATTGCGAGATACGATGCGATTGCACTTGAAAGTGTACAACCTGTTCCATGTGTGTTCGGATTTTCGATGTGCTCGCCCTTTATCCAGATTTTTTCCGAATTTTTATAGAGAAGATCGTCAGCATCGTCGATGCTGTGTCCACCCTTCAAAAGAATATATCCGTCGAAAAATTCTCCGATTTTTTTCGCCACTTTGACCATGTCGTCTTTTGATTTTATACTTTGTCCGGTGAGTGCTTCCGCTTCGGGAATGTTCGGCGTGATGATGTCGGCGACTTTGAAGAGCTCCGAAAAAAGTGTGTCCTTCGCTCCGTCCGCCATCAGCTTTGAGCCGCTTGTCGAAACCATGACCGGATCCACGACAATGTTTTTTGCGTTGTACTCTCTAAGTTTTTTCGAAATCACTCGAATCAAATCCGCATTCGAAACCATTCCGATTTTTACGCTGTCCGGAAATATATCCGTAAAAATCGAGTCGAGTTCTTCTTCCAAAAATTTCGGCGTAACTTCGAAAATCGATTGAACGCCCGTTGTGTTTTGTGCGGTCAAAGCCGTGATGGCGCTCATTCCGTAAACGCCAAGCACGGTCATCGTCTTTAAATCCGCTTGTATGCCTGCGCCGCCCGACGAATCTGAGCCCGCAATTGTAAGTGATTTATGCATGATGTCTCCTCGTTATTTTCAAAAATTTTTCCTTCAAAAGTCGTGCGCTCTCTTCCACGTCTTTGCTTCCAAAAATCGCTTCGCTCACGGCAATGCCGTCAATCCTTGCTCCGCTTAAATTCTCCATATTTTCGAGATTTATTCCGCCGATTGCGACAATCGGTACGCCCGCCGCTTCGTCGATTTCATTTAATCTTTTAACATCAATTGGCACAGCGTCACTCTTTGTCGACGACGGATTCACAGCACCCACTCCGAAATAGCTTGCACCAGCTGCCTTTGCAAGTATCGCTTGCAAAATAGTTTTAACCGTTGCGCCTATAATTTTTTTCGGATATTTCTTTCGGACTTCTTTTATCGATGCATCGCTTCTTCCCAAGTGAACACCTGCGGCGTCAACCGCTTCCATAATTTCCACATTGTCGTTTATTATGAGCGGCACTTTGTATTCGTCGCAAATTTTTTTGACTTCCTTTGCTCTAAAGAGAAATTCTTCGTACGGCGTGTCCTTTTCTCTGAGCTGCAGTATTGTAACTCCACCTCCCAAAGCTTTTCGAACTGAGTCAAAGAACTCGTCGTCATTTTTTGTCCACCGTGGGTCGGTGATTCCATACAATTTTAAATCCAAATTTATTCCTCCCTATTTTTATGAACCGAATCTATATATTCATTTAAAAATTCCATCGGTCCGCATTTCTTATTCTTCTCCGCCAAAAGTGACGCATCACGTGAACATTCGAGTGCCTCTTTAACACTTTTAAGACTCAGCCCCTTCGAAACACTTGCAGCAACAATTCCGCCGAGCATACAACCGGAGCCGACAATGTTTTTTAGCATCTCGCTTCCACCCGAAACTTTCACAAATTCGTTTCCGTCCGCCGCAATGTTCGCCTCGCCTGTCATTACAAATATTATACCATACTTCGTTGAAAGCTTTTGAAGCGTTTTTATTTTTTCATCTTCGCTCATCTCGTGCTCGTTGTCCACGCCGTGACTTTTTTCGTCGTTATATATGGAAAGAATTTCGCTCAAGTTCGCTTTAATAACCCCCGACTTTATCTCCTTTAAAATTTCAAAGAAAAACTCACGCCTATATTCGCTTGCACCGATTCCGACCGGGTCGACGACTATCGGAATGCCCTTTTCATTCGCCACCCGAATTGAATTTTTCATCGCAATTTTTTTGTTCTCGTTTAACATGCCAAGATTTATATAAAGAGCGTCGGCATTTTTTGTAATCGATGCGCTTTCGTGAAAATCATCCGCCATAATCGGATATGCGCCCACCGCCTTTATGATTGCCGCGACATTATATATCGAAACATAATTTGTAATTGCATGTATAAAATATTTTTTCATTTCTCACCCCATATGTATAAAGCCCCGTGGCGGGGCTCTATTTAAATTTGTCTGTAATTTTTGTCATTAATATTATTAAAATTTACGGCTCCGGTGTTTTTAAGTGCAAACAATGTGATGCCTGCGATGATTGAGCCACCGATTGTAGATACCAAAAACGGAACTACAAATGTGAAAACGCCGATTTGTGCGGCAGTTTTTCCCATAAACCAAATTGCAATCGGATAAGAAAGCATTCCGCCCAAAACTCCGGTTCCAAAAACTTCCCCCACGAGAGTCGGTAACAACTTTTTAGAATATTTAAACACGAGCGCCGAAAGTAGAGCGCCGACCATTGAACCCGGAAATGCAAGAGGGCTGCCGAGACCTGCGAGATTTCTTATTAAAGATGCGATAAATGCAACTAAAACATTTAAAACCGGTCCCAAAAATACAGCGCCGACAACGTTTACAAAGTGTTGAACCGGTGCGCATTTGCTTCCTGCGATTGGGAATGAGAATGTGCTTCCCGCAACTGCCACTGCGATTAAAACGCCTGCAAGTGCCAATTTTTTTGTGCTGATTTTTTTATCTGCCAATTTTTTCACCTGTCAAATTCTTTGTGATGAACATTCTTAAAACAAATATTACCACAACTGCAATTGCAAGTTCGATTCCGAGATATGTGCCGTTGTATTCGATGGAATATAACCACGGATTCATATCTCCTGCATATTCTGCGAAGAAAATAACTCCGGAAAGGACTGCTGCGATAAATCTTCCCAAAACTCCGACAAATGTTCCGCAAAATACCGGAACGATTGATTTCTTTTCCTTGAATTGCTTTGAAAAAATTCCCGAAAGTCCGAGTGCACCGAATGCAATAGGATAGTCTAAAACAACTTGCGGTACAGTTACGAAATAGCCGCCGAGAGCGAGTTTAAGAAGTCCCAAAACAACACCTGCAAGAATGCCTGCACTAACTCCATGTCTTAGAGAATAAAAAATAATAGGAATCATAAGTCCCAAAGTGACGGATCCGCCTTGCGGTAATTTGAAAAGTTTAATTTCTCCCAAAACAAATGCAAGTGCGACCATAATGCCGCCTTCAACCAAAATTTGAGTATTCATCTTTTTACTCATTAAAAAAACCTCCTTATTCCAATCACTGAAGATTCCCGGGGAACCTGCACAGAAAAAAAGAGGTCAAACCTTGTCCACTTCCCTCCGCCGGCATTACCCGGTTCAGGTTCATAGGGTATCTCTCAGCCCGAAGGCACCCCCAGTGATAAGTAAATTTTCGATGCTTTTGTCCTTTGGACACGGCGTGCATCATGCCGATAATGAAAAATAATTCCCGTGGATTAACCACATAAATCCATTATACATTAAATAAAATGAAATGTAAAGGAATGTAAAAAGCGTTATTATCGAACGGATTTCAAATTTTTTTAAATATAAAAAGCCCACTTATGTGAGCTTTTTATTCAATATATTATATTTAAAAGAATTGCCCGAATGCTTAAAAATTGCTATGCAGTAGCCTCTTCCGCTTTCATTTTGTCGAGCTTTTTCATCGCATACAAATAGTTCACATAGTTTCCGATTGCAGCAACTGTCCAACTGACAGGATAGCTCAGATAAAGTATGACCGGAGTGTGAATCGATTGAAAAATCGTTGCAATCCAAATCATTCTTAAAATACAAACCGCAGTCAAGCTTATAATCATCGGAGTGATTGAATAGCCCATTCCGCGAAGTCCACCGACCATCGTGTCCATAATGCCACAAAGAAAATATGTCGCACTTACAACTCCAAGTCTTTCGACACCATATTTTATTACTTCCGGTTCGTCGGTGTAGAGCCTCAAAAGTTTGTCCCCAAAAATCCATGCGCCGACTCCGAGAACAAGTCCCACAACTATTACAACTCTTACGCATGTCCAGAATATTTTTTTCACACGGTCGTATTGTTTTGCGCCCATATTTTGCGATGTGAACGAAAGCGAGGTTTGATAAACCGCGTTCATTCCCATATAAACAAAGCCTTCGAGGTTTCCCGCTGCGGTATTTCCAGCCATAACTACCGAGCCGAAAGAGTTTATGCCCGATTGAATTAAAATGTTTGAAATTGAGAAAAGCGCACCTTGAAATCCTGCCGGAAGACCGATCTTCATCATGCCGAGCGCCTTGTCTTTGCTGATTCGGATTTTGTCGAATGAGAGTTTCATATATCCGTCCGCTTTTAGAAGGCTTGCAACAATAAGAGCCGCTGCGATATATTGCGAAATAGCGGTTGCAATTGCAACACCTGCAACGCCCATTTTAAAAACTATAACAAAAATGAGATTACAAATAACATTAAAAACTCCGGAGATTGTCAAAAAGTACATAGGCCTTCTCGAGTCGCCGATTGCCCTCAAAAGTGCGGAGCCGAAGTTGTAGACCATAAATCCCGGCATACCGATATAATAAATTTTTAAATATTCGCCCGAAAGTTCAATTACTTCCGGCGGCGTTTGCATGAGTCTTAGAAGCGGCATCGCAGTAAAAATTCCCGCAAATAAAACGAGTATGCCTCCGAGAATTGAAATGCCTATTGCGGTGTGGAGAGTGTCCTGTGCGTTTTTAAAATCTCTCGCTCCGACATTTTGCCCCATTATAACCGAGGCGCCGATTGAAATACCCATAAACATAGTTACCAATAGATTTATAACAGGACCTGTTGCGCCAACCGCAGCGAGTGCGTGGTGACCTGTGAACTTTCCAACTACTATTATATCGACCGCATTGAATGCGAGTTGCAAAACCGATGTGATAAAAAGTGGCATTGCAAATAAAAAAATAGGTCCGAGTAACGGCCCCTCAAGCATGTTAACAACTTTTTTAGAATTCATTTATTAACCTCCCTATAAAACATTTCGTTATCCTAATTAAAATAATTTTAACACAGAAAATATAATATTTCAATAATTATAGTGTTACAAAAAAAATAATTTTGGTGTATAATTATAGCTAATGGAGGTTTATATGAAAAAGTTTTTTATACGATCTTTAATTTTTATACCGACAATTATTTTACAAATATTTTTGTACAGTCTACTTTTCGGATTTTTAAAAGAATTTGCGAATATAATTATTCCAATCACAAATTTGCTCGCAATCGGTTTTGTACTCTATCTACTTTCAAAAAGAATGGAAAGCAATTATAAGATTTCCTGGATAATAGTCATCATTCTCGCTCCTTTTTTCGGTGCCGTACTCTATTTGTTTTTCGGAAACAAGAAAACTTCGAGAGGTTTAAACAGTAAAATTTTGGATTCTAAATTTAGACTTAATTATAAATTCAAAGACACATACAAAATCGATGCTACAGCGGACAGAGATTTGGGGCATTTCAAACAAATAGAGGAACTGACGGAAATGCCGACCTATAAGTGCGAAGATGCAAAATACTATGAAACCGGCGATCTTTTTTTCGAAGATCTTATCGCTGAATTAAAAAAAGCAAAGAAATTTATTTTTATCGAATTTTTTATCGTAGAAAACGGAGAAATCTTTAAAAGAATTTCAGACATCTTAGTTGAAAAAGTTAATGAAGGCGTTGACGTAAGATTTATGTACGACGATTTCGGAAGTCTTATGAAATTTTCTCTAATAGATTTGAAAAGACTCAGAAGTGAAGGTGTTAAATGTCTTTTGTTTAATCCGGTTACATTTCTCGACCCAAGGCTCAATAATCGCGACCACAGAAAAATGGTGATTGTAGATGGAGAAATTGCTTTCAGCGGCGGGAACAATCTTGCAGATGAATATGCAAATCTAGTCGAACGCTTCGGTCATTGGAAAGACATCGGCTTTAGCATCAAAGGCAATGGTGTGAATGTTTATTCATATATGTTTATGGAATTTTGGAACGCCTTTTCAAGCGACAAGATAAGTGAAAAATACCTTGATGTTGTGCACTCGGAAAAAGATGAGTACGACGGCATCGTTGCTTCCTACTATGACTCACCGTTTTTTGAAGACGCAGTTTCAAACTCTTTATATGTAGATATTTTAAGTGCAGCAAAAAGTTATGTATGGATTTACACTCCATATCTAATTCTTCCAAACTCGCTGAACGATGCAATAATAAGAGCGTCACATCGCGGAATCGATGTGCGTATAATAATGCCTGGGATTCCCGACAAAAAAATGGTTTACCGTTTCGGAAGAAGTTATTTTTCGGATCTTCTTTATGCCGGAGTTCGAATTTTCACATACAAGCCGGGATTTGTGCATGCAAAGGCAATTCTTTCCGACGACAATCTCTGTGCAATCGGAACTGTAAATCTGGATTTCAGAAGCCTTTATCTTCACTTCGAAAACAATTCCCTCTTTTATCACTCAAAAATTTCTTTGGACTTGAAAAAGGATATGGAAAAAACAATTTCAGAATCTGAAGAAATTTATCGTTCGAGTATAAACCCAAGCATTTTTAAACGCATAAATGACTCAATATTCAGGATTATTGCACCATTATTTTAATTTCAATTAATTTTCATATTTGTGATAAAAATCACTTGACATACAACTAATTATTAGCTATAATTGTATTTACAATCAAATTCATCAAGAGTGGTGGAGGGACTGGCCCTATGAAACCCGGCAACCTGTTTAAGAAACGTGGTGCTAATTCCAGCGGCAACGCCGAAAGATGACGCTAATATGAGTGTAACTCTTTATCTTTCGGTAAAGAGTTTTTTTAGTATAAGGAGAACTATATGATAGAAGCAAAAAATTTAACAAAAGAATATCATGTTGACGGGCAAAGATTCAAAGCTGTCGATAATGTCAGTTTCGAAGTCGATAAAGGTGATATTTTCGCAATTATAGGTCTTTCAGGGGCGGGAAAATCCACACTTGTTCGTCTTTTAAATAGACTTGAAGAACCGGATGAAGGAAATGTTTTCATAGACGGAGTGGATATAATGAGCTTGAGAGAAAAAGAACTTCTTGAAATAAGAAAAAAAATAGCATTCATATTTCAAAACTTCAATCTCTTCAACCAATACTCCGTGCTTGAAAATGTCATGTATCCTTTGAACCTTACAAACAAAAAAGTGGACAAGAAAAAAGTTGCACGTGAAGTGCTCGACTATGTCGGTCTTATTTCAAAAGAAAAAGCATTTCCAAAGGAACTTTCCGGAGGACAAAGACAAAGAGTCGCAATTGCAAGAGCACTTGTGACAAGGCCTGAAATTATTCTCTCCGACGAAGCGACAAGTGCACTCGATCCTGAAAGCACGAGAATAATTACGGATTTATACAAAAGAGCGAGAGATGACTTTGAAACCACAACAATAATGATTACCCACCAAATGGAGGTTGCGAAGGACACCTCAAACAAAATCGCAGTTATGGAAAAAGGTCGAATCATTGAATCAAACGACACAGTAGAACTTTTTAGAAGTCCGAAGTCGAAACTTGCACAAAGTTTTGTAAAAAAAGCGGCACCTTCAAATATCATCGACGTATCAAGCTTCAAAGGTGTTGTAAAAAGACTTTCCTACACAAAGCTCACAGTTAACACACCGGTCTTAAATGACACAATCAAAAAATTTGATGTCAATATAAACCTCATAGAAGGGAACATCAACAACATCTCAAACGATCAAGTCGGTTATATGATTGTTGAATTTACAGGCGAAGATGCAGAAATATTCAAAGCTCTACAATTTTTAAAAGAGCACAATGTAGAAATAAGCGAGGTGTTATAGATGAGATTTAAAGAAATTTTTGACATAGTGCTTCCGGCAATTCCGGAAACTCTGATAATGATTTTTGTTTCAGCAGCAATCGCATTTATAATCGGGCTCCCGTGGGCAATAATCACATATATGACTCGCCCGGACGGACTTAAGCCGAACAAAGTGGTCTACGCAATTTCAAATGGACTCATAAACATCTTCCGAAGCTTGCCGGCGATAATATTGATTATAATACTTGCACCGCTTTCCAGAATAATAATCGGAAAAGCAATCGGAACCGCCGCAGCAATAGTTCCACTAACATTTGCAGCAGCACCATTTGTCGCAAGACTTTTCGAAGGATACTTCCTCGAAGTTGAACCCGGAATAATTGAAGCAGCAAAATCAATGGGTGCAAACAACTCTGAAATAATAAAAGTTATATTAAAAGAAACATTCCCTCAAGGAATTTTGGGAATCACAATGACAATTATAAACCTCGTCGGCTACTCCGCAATGGCAGGTGTCCTTGGCGGTGGCGGACTAGGCGATATAGCAATAAGATATGGATATCAAAGAAACCAAATTGATGTCCTCTGGACCTCGGTATTGATTATCGTTATTATAGTACAACTCGTACAATTTATCGGTAACTCATTATATAAAATTACTAATAAAAAATAGAAAAGGAGATTTTTTAAATGAAGAAATTATTTTTATTAATTGTAACAATTGCACTTGTATTCGCAGGATGCAAAGGAAATGACAGCACAAAAGACACAACAACAACTGACGGTGGAAATGAAGCAGCAGACAACAAAATCATACTTGGAGTTTCACCGGTACCACACGCAGAAATCACAGAAGCACTTAAAGACGAATTCAAAAAAGAAGGACTCGAAGTTGAAGTAAAAGTATTTGACGACTATGTACAACCAAACCTTGCACTTGATCAAGGCGACATCGACGCAAACTTCTACCAACACCTTCCATACCTTGAAAACTTCTGCAAAGAAAGAAATATCGACCTCGTTTCAATTGGAAAAGTTCACATCGAACCGATCGGAATCTACAGCGACAAAATCAAATCACTCGACGAACTAAATGACGGTGACTCAGTATTAATTCCAAGTGACCCGACAAACGGCCGTCGTGCACTTCTTCTTCTTGAAAAAGCAGGACTCATCACACTCACAGACAACACAAAAGAAGACTTGACTGAAAAAGACATCAAAGATAATCCAAAAAATTTGAAATTCAGTGCTGCTGACCCTGCAAACGTTGCAAACCTCTACAAAGACGTTACAATTGCCGCAATCAACACAAACTTTGCATTAGGTGCAGGTCTAAATCCTTCAAAAGATTCACTCTTCCTCGAAGACAAAGACTCACCATATGCAAACATCATCGTTGTTAAAAAAGGCAACGAAAACCAAGAAAAATTCCAAAAACTCATGAAAGTCTTCAATTCTGAAGCATGCAAAAAATTCATCGAAGAAAAATATAACGGCGAAATATATCCTGCATTCTAAAAAAGCGACCGCAAGGTCGTTTTTTTATTGGGAAATTGTTTGGGAGGTTTTATGTTTTATAGCACGGAGGCTTTTTTGGCGGCGATACACCTTTTTCTCTCATCTCTGGGCGAAATCAAAGATTTCTGTTCGATGGATAAAAAAACTGGTCGCCGCTACGACAATGCTTGCCATATTATACAATTATTAAACACTGTTATTTGCGAGGAATTTTCGATGAGAAACGCTTACGATGAAATATTTTAGGAGTGAGGCATATTGATAAATATGTCGCAACGACTAAAATATTGAATCAAGCGTTTATCGCGAAAATCACCGCAAATCAAAAAAGAACCGGTAATTTCCGGTTCCTATATATACAACATAATTTGCGATGATAATTTGATGAGAAACGGTTGTATGGAGTGTTTTTGGAGTGAGGCGTACTGGCAAGTACGTCGCAACGACGAAAACACGGAATCAATCGTTTATCGCAAATTAGCGCGCAAAAATTATTTAAGTTTTAGCGACTCCACAATAATCTCCAAATAATCACAGAAATTATCGTATGCTTCATATTTGTCGACTTTTCCGTCGGCAACTCTGTCGAGGAGACCTTCAAAGATGTAAAGTGACATGTCGTTTGTTTGTTTTGCGGATTTTTCATCAAAATATCCAACATATTTCGCAACTTCAATCAAGACTTTCAATTTTTCTTCCATAGTTTTGCTCAAAAGAACTTTTTCGAGATATGCCGGGAAGCCATTGTTTACGATTGGGAATATTTTACGATATTGATATAAATAATCCGGATGTTCTTTTGCAAGTTGCGAGAATAGAACTTCTCTATATTTTGCAGCGTTGTCGAATGCGTGTTTTGTAAATGCTCTCCAAACTTTTTTGTATACCATCAGAGGGTCGTCTCCTTCTTTGACCCAGTTTGCGAGGTCGTTGTTGAAGTCATCAAATATATCGAGTTTTGCAAAGTATAGTAAGTGGTCTACATTATCGAAGTAGTTATATATTGTTGCCGGATTAAGGTCGGTACATTCACCGAGTTTCTTAATCGTTACTGATTCTATACCTTCTTCTGCTATAATCCTTCTTGCACAATCTACAAATGATGTTATAATATTTCTCCTGTGCGGAGTTAAATGTTTTTTATTAAAATCTATTACTGCCATAAAAATAAGCTCCTTTTTTTATAAATTGTACAGCGAATTAATGTTAAAAATAAATTGCTAGAAAATTTAATTCGCAGCACTAAGTTTTTACTCGTTTATTATTTGCTAAGTATATTATACTACTATTTATTCAAAAAATCAATGAATTATATATATTTATCTGAATTTAAATAAAATATTTTTGTATTTGAGTAATATCTAGCGATTTTCTTTATACAAATGTAATAAAAATATAATATTTCTTTAAAAAAATCATTTTTTCTTTTTTTGACATTTTCGTATTTTTTAAATATAATTGTCTTAGGGGGGATGGTATGAAAGATTTAAGAACACCTGCTGAAATAACTGATTTTGTTTCAGATTTAAGCGTAAAAAAAGCTACTTATAAACCGACAACCACCAGAATCCTTGCAAGTTTTGCCGGTATGTTTATCGCAATTGGAGGTGCGGCAAGTTCAAAGATAAATGTTTTGATGGCTGATTCACCTTTTAAGTCAATTGCAGCAGCTCTCTCTTTCACAATTGGAATTGTTTTAGTTTTAATTGCCGGAGGCGAGCTTTTCACCGGAAATATTTTGATTTCCGTTGGTTTTCTGGATAAGAAAATCAATATTAAACAGGTTCTCACAAATTGGCTGCGAGTCTGGTGTTGGAATTTTGTGGGTGCGATTTTTTTCTCGCTTCTCACTTATGTCGTTATCAAAGGCAATCCAAAAGATGTAGAATTTTTTCAAAATATTCTTTTAAAGAAAACTTCGCTTGGATTTTTTTATGCGATGATTTCCGGCATTCTTTGTAATATTTTGGTATGCCTTAGCGTTTGGATGTCTTTTGCTACATCGGAAGGTCCGGGAAAATTTCTTCTTTCCGCATTTCCGGTTTTTATATTTGTACTTTTGGGATACGAACACGTTGTCGCAAATATGTTTTATATAACTACTGCATATCTTAGCGGCGGAAGCGTTCCGATCCTAACCACAATTGTAAATTCATTTATTCCGGTAACTATCGGAAATATTATCGGCGGCTGCATTATAGGCTCTGCTTATAAGACAGCATACAAAAATTAATTTACATTAATAAAAACACTCTTTTTCTATTTTTAATGGAATTAGAGTGTTTTTATGTATGGAGAACACCCTTTCGGGTGTTCTCTTATTATTAATATCTATAATACCAGTAATTATATGCACTTCTTACAGTAACTTGTAGATAAGCATATGGTCCATCTACGCTTCTTGCATAGATGTAAACTGTTCCCGGTCTTACACCTGTGATGTTTCCGTTTTCATCAACTCTTGCAATTGAGCTGTTGAGTGATGAGTATGTTACGCTTTTATTTGTTGCGTTGTTCGGTGTGAAAAGAACTGATGCAGCTTTTGTTTCGCCAACTTTCAATCCCAATTGTCTGTCCGAGAAATAAAGTCCTGTTACTTTTACAGGTTTTGCTTCGCCATAAACGTCAACATAACATGATGTTTGAACACCGTTTGAACTTGTTGCTGTAATATATGCAGATCCTCTGCCGATTGCAGTAATTACACCATTTTCAACTGTTGCAACATTTTCGTTTGAAGATGTCCATGTTAAAGTTTTGTCTGTTGCATTGTATGGGTAAACAGTGTAATTGAGTTCATATTTTTTGCCTGCATCTAATCTTAGATATCTTGTATCAAGAGTAATATTTGTTACTTTAACTTCTGCAGGTGGTTGTGGAGCTGCTTTTGCTTTAACAGTTACATATGAATAAGCATAAGGTCCGTCAACTGATTTTGCATAGATATATGCAGAACCTGCTTTAACAGCTGTGATGTTGCCGTTTGCATCAACTGTTGCAACTCTTGAATCTGAAGATGAGTAGTTAACAGTTTTGTTTGTTGCGTCTGCAGGTGAAACTGTAGCTGTTAATGTGTAATTTTCGCCTTCTTCAAGTGTTAAATATCTTCTATCAACAGATACATTTGTTACTTTAACTTCTGCAGGTGGTTGTGGAGCTGCTTTTCTTACATATACGTAAACTGAATCAGATGGTCCGTCAGCAGATTTTGCATAGATATATGCTCTACCTTCTCCAACAGCTTTAACAAGTCCGTTTGCATCAACTGTTGCAACGTTTGCATTTGTTGTTGAGTATGTGACTGTTTTATTTGTTGCGTTATCCGGTTTTAAAGATACATTAAGTTGAACAGTTTCGCCTTGTTCTGTAAAGATTGAGCCGTTTGTAATGTCAAGATATGTGACCTTAACAGTTTCAGGAACTCCGCCGTTTCCGACCTTAACTTCACATGTGTCTGTGAATCCGCCGTCTTTTGTTGTAACTGTAATTGTTGCAACGCCGTCTTTAAGTGCGAGAACTGAGCCGTAGTTGTCAACTCTTGCAACACTTGAATCACTCGATGTCCAAACAACTTCTTTGTTGTCTGCATCTTCCGGAGTGATGGTGTATTTTAAGTTTAATCTGTTCCATTTTTTGAGTTCGGCCTTGTGTTCGCTGAGTTCAATTCCTGTTACTTTCTTTACTTCCGGTTTCGGATCGTCCGGCTTCGGATCAGGTGTTCCTTCTCCGTCAAGTGTAGTAAATCCTTTGATACATACATTTGCACTGCTGTTATAAACAGTAAGGTCTCTCCATTCTGCTCCGTCTGAACTTGTATAGCTTTGTCCAGGATATGCGTTTACTCTTGAAGCATATTTTCTTTCTCTTGCTTCAATAGGAATAGGATAATATGTTTCAAGTGTTGTGTAATAAACAACGACTGCGAATTTGCTGTCTTTTTGAACTTCTTGTTTATCGAAAGTTACTGTTGTGTATCCAGGATATTCAACAGTTCCCGATGCGACTTCAACTTTGTCGTTTTTAAGTGAATCGAGTCCCTTGTAGTCCTTAACAACATAAACTTTGTAATCTGTATTTGCAGATGGTACATAGAATCCAGCACCGTTTACATATTGTTTTTCCTTAACAGGTCCGAAAACGTTTGCACCGTATCCTTGTCCGTTGTAACCGACAGTTCTTGTCATTCCATACGGGTCATATTGATAAACATAATCGCTTTCGCCCTTATCTTTTGCAAAGTAAACAGCGTTGTTTGTTCCTACTACTGTATCATAATACGATGCCCAATAGTATCCATCGATACCCATGCCTTTGCCCCAGCTGTTTCTGATGAGCCATGCACCGTCCTTCGGTGGAGTTTGTAGGAAGTTTTCCTTCGGATAATTGTCGTCCCAACCGATAATAGCAACTGCGTGGTTACCGTTTACTCTTTTCGGACAATAGTGTGCCCATTCAGCTTGATTTAAATATCTGTCTGAAGCATACATTGCTGTTTGAACAGCACCATAATTCATAATTGCATCTTTAATAGCATTCATTCCGCCGTCAAAATCAACATCCATATCAGGAAGGTACATAACTTCTTTAATATCCTTTACTCTTTCAAGACCTTTTGGTGAGTAGAATTTGTAAGGATCATACGGATCGTCTTCTTCCAAAATCGGACCGCTCCAACGTGCTAAATATGCTGTCGAGATAAATCTATTTCCGCCTTTTTCCGGACCCCAGTCGAAACCGTGAGTATTTCTCATATTTGCTTCTGAGAAATCATAAATTTCACCTGGTCTCAAAGTACTTTCGAGAGAACTGTAGCATGCGAAAGTCCAACATGAACCGTTAGGACCTTGGTCTCTGATTTCACTTACTTTATTATAATCTCTTAAATCGTAAGTTGCAGGGAAACCCAATCTTTCAAATCTTTGTGCACGCGGTCTGCCGAAATAAATCTTTGCAGGTTCCGGAACAAGTCCTTCATAATCGTCTCCATCGGCGCTTGCTACGCCATAATTGCCATAGTTTTGTTGATTTTGCCATCTTATAAATTCTTCATTTTGTCTTGCTTCGCCAAGACGAGGTGCATATGATGTTCTGTAACCGTATGCTTCTGAAACAGCTGGTACAAACAATGCAATTGTCATGAAAAATACTATAAAACTAGCGAGTAATTTTCTGTTTTTCATAAATCCTCCTTATAGATTTGTAGGGGCAATGCCACCTTGCCCCCATAATTTAATACAGTGATACACTCTAAAATTTTTATACCACTGTTACTATTCTAGTACGTGTGCTCATAAATGTCAAGTGTTTTTCGTATAATAATTAATTATTTTTAAAATTAATTATTTTTATATACAAAACATCTTTTTAAATGTAATAAATCTGAACATTTGTGCTTTTTCTAAAGTTGTGTGATTTGTATCATGTTTTTCTTTAATTTTTTGTAACTAGATAAAGCATTTAGTCATTTAATAATAATATCATTTTTAATAACTCATAAAAACTATGTCAACCGTAAAACAAATAAATTGGGTAAAAATTTTAAAATAGATTTCATCTTCGCAAAAACATATCGGAACAAATATACTACATTTATACTGTATTTTAAAAATTACATAATAATTTTGCTTCGAATGAGATAAATATAATTCCTATTCGTCGTTATTTGCGAGGATATTTTGATGAGATGCGACGTAAACTCAATTATTTGATTGCGCAGGTGTGCTTATTTGCACTCCGAGCAATCAAATAATTGAAGTTTACAAGCAGGTCGCAAAATAGACCGCAAATTAACACAAAAAAATACCCTCTTACCTTAAGAGGGTACACACATTTCCTTTTCCTACTATATTACTTATTTCCAAGTTCTCTGTCAATAGTAATTTTTGCAGCGATATTGTCGTTTGCAAGTGTGAAGCTGTCAACAATATCAAGAGCAAGTTCTTCTTCTTCGATTTGCTCATTTATAAATTGATGCATAAATATTTCGCTTGCATAGTCATTGTTTTTCTTTGCAACGTCATGAATGTTGTAAATTCTTTCTGTTACTTTCTTTTCATGGTCCAAAATAATTTTTGCAACTTCCAATGGTTCTTTAACATCGAAAGCTTTCATTTCGATATCCATGAGTTTTGGAGTTGCGTCACGTTTTTGAATAAATTCAATGAATTGTTCAGCGTGTTGCAATTCTTCTTTGTAATGATTGCTGAGCCACTTTGCATAGCCTTTGTAGTTTTCTCTTTCCATCAAAATAGAGAGATTCAAATAAATATAACCTGAGTAAAGTTCAAAGTTTATTTGTTCGTTCAAGGCATCTAATACTTCTTGATTCATATTAAACAAACCTCCTTAATAAATTTTTTAATTCGGTTAATGGTGATATATAAAATATATTCTGACATTTTTCCAAATTAAAATGACCTATTTACTTTTGTTAGCATTTACCAACAATTAAATTATACTCTGTGCTTTCTAAAGTGTCAATGTTTTTTGTGATTGAAGTTTGATATAAAATATCAATTCATTTTCTATTTGTATACTATCATTCACTATTTATTATAATTTTCTTCTATTTCAAATAAAAAACTGCCGGGCACGCTCGCCTGACAGTTTTGTTTATTCAGCATCTTTTAATTTTAGTATTTCATATTTCAGTCTTTCTTTAATATAAATAGCAAATTTTCTTTTATTCCGCATTTTCGTATAAAAAACTCCGACCGCTATCCCAATCACCGAGATGGTGATGAAGTATGTCAAAAATGTTGGAATGGACATCCCGAAGAGATATTTTATATTTATGTCCTCGATAGAATTTATTGTAAGAAGAAGTGCTCCGAACGAAAGAAGTATAGGCAGAAGCATTCTTATCATCGGTCCCACGACCGATCCCACTCTTATAAATTTGTACTTAAATTCAAGACTCACACCCAGATTTGCAACTGTTTTCAAAAGATTTTCTTCGTATGATTCATCCTTTGATATAAATGCTTCATCAAGAACTTCCTCAAGTGCTTTTTCCTTTGCAGCATCGAATCTTTTAGCCAAAAATTTAAAATGCTTTTCAAAAAAATTCTTTTCCTTGTCGAAATAGAGATCTCGAACTTCCTCATTCAATTTTTGTTTCAATCTTTCAATTTTTATGTCCAAAACCTATTCCACCTCTAAGAATTTTCTAAAATTCATCTTGATTCAAATACTCAATCGCATAGAGCGCATACATCATTGCACCGTTTTTCATCGCACTTTCGTCGATAAAGAAGTCGGAAGCGTGATTGAATTTGTGTGTTCTCTCATCATCATCGCTCTTTGCACCCACTATTGCATAAGCTCCAGGCACACCTTTTCGTCCTTCAAACCCTTCAAGATATAGACCGAAGTCTTCGCTTCCTGAAAATCTGACTTCCGTTTTAACATTTTCCTCTCCGACAATTTCCGCTGCAACTTTTTGCATGAGTTTGCCGCTATTTTCATCAATGAAAACAGGTGCCGCACCTTGCTTTGTCTCAATTTCAACTTCGCCACCATACATTTTTGCAATGTCATTTGCCATTGTTTTAATTCTATCTATGACAAATTTTACACTTTCTGTTGTAAAAGCTCTAAATCCACCTTCGATTTTAACTTCTCCGCACACTGAATTTGCAACTTCGCCACCGTTAATTTTGCCGAACGTCAAAACTACCGGCTCTTCCAAAAGGTCTATCTCCCTTGAAATTATATTTTGAGCATTCATTATAAATGATGATGCCATAATAAGAGCATCCACGCCTTTTTGCGGTGTCGAGCCGTGTGTTGTCAACCCTTTAAATGTGAGTGTGACAAAATTGTTTGCAGCGAATGTTTGTCCCGTCGTTGCTCCGATTTCCCCGGTTTTAAAAATTGTAAAAATATGTGCACCGAACGCATTATCAACTCCGTCAATCGCACCGTCTCTCACCATTGCAACTGAACCTTCCCCCGTTTCCTCACCCGGTTGGAACAAAAGCCTTACCGTTCCGTTAAACTCTTTTTCTTAGTTCATTTAAAGCGTATGCTGCATTTAAAAGCATTGCAGCGTGTGTGTCGTGACCGCATGCATGCGAAATATCTTCATTTATAGACTTATACTCAATTTCATTTTCTTCCTTTATAGGAAGTGCATCTATATCAGCTCTCAAAAGTACTGTCTTTCCTTTTTTTGCACCTTCGATTTCAGCAATAACTCCTGTAGGGTTTGCAAGTCTGTACTTTATTCCCATCTTTTCGAGCTCTTTCGCAATTTTTTTGCTGGTTTCAAACTCTTGCATCGAAAGCTCAGGATTTTTATGAAGATCTCTTCTAAAATCTATCATTTCATTTTCTTTATTCGTAACAAGTTCTCTTACTTTATCAATTAACATAATACTAAATTCCTCCATATGCTTTTCTTATATATACCCACAAACCCACATATTTACTTAATTTTTCTGAAGGAGCTTTTTATGTGTCAAATCAATAAGAAATGCTCCGACAGGTGCGGTAAAAAGAATCGATATGACCGCGATTGTGAGAACCAAGTTTCCACATTCAAGTCCCATTTGTAAAGGAATGCCGCCAATCGCCGCTTGCACTGTCGCTTTCGGCATATATGCGATCGCCGTAAAAAGTTTTTCTTTTTTGTCAAGACTACTTTTTAACGTCGAGATGAAAACTCCGAACATTCTAAAAATAAGTCCGCCCAAAACCACGAGAAGTGTCAACGCACCGTAGTTCGTCGCATACTTTATATCTATTATGGAGCCGACCAAAACAAAGAGTAAAATTTGTGCGGCAATCCATAGCCCGGAGTATTTTTCGGAAAGTTTTTCGGCGAGAGTCGGTTCAAAATATCCGACCGTCATTCCGCTTACCATAACCGCAATAAGTCCAGAAATCGGAATAACCTTTGCATCTTCAAAAGTCACCATCAAAAACGAAAAGCTCATGAGTGCCAAAAGTTTTATCACCATATTGGTCCTTGCTTTTTTAAAAATAAACGAGTAAATAAATCCCGCGACAATTCCAAGAATTATTCCGAGCGCAATCGAGAGCGGTATGTTTAAGAATGACATATAGTTCACGGCTCCGCCTGATTCAATCGAAAGTGCTACCGAAAACATTACAATTACAAACACATCGTCGACGCTCGATGCCGCAAGTATCATTTGCGGAATTGATTTTTTCGTGCCATATCCTTTGTCCATAAGTTCAATCATCTTCGGCACAACCACCGCCGGCGACACTGCTGCAAGAACGCTTCCAATCAAAAAAGCCTCCTTTGTTGTAATCGGAAAAATTCTCGGTGCAATCAAAACAATTCCTATCACTTCAAAAACCGCCGGCACGAAGCAGAGCAAGATTGCACTTAAACCCGCTCTCTTCAAATCTTCGAGATTTAGTCCAAGTCCTGCACGAGTCAGAATTATTATTAGTGCAATTCTTCGAAGTTCTCCGGATATTGAAAGCGTTTTTTCATCGAGCACATTTAAAACGCTCGGTCCAATTAAAATTCCCAAAAGAATCATTCCGAAAAGTGCCGGAAGTTTTAATTTTCCCGACAAAAAGCTCATGATGATTCCAAAAATAAAAATAATCGATAAACTTAATAACATAATTCCTCCATAAAAAAAGCCGACTCCCCCTACAAAAAATTGTAGAAGTCATCAGCAGTTGCAATTAACGGGAAACTTCATTCCCTATTAAACTGTCTTCATTATACATAAATTATTTTTCGATGTCAAGCCCACCCAAGTCAAAATCCGGAGTGTAAATGCTCTTCTTTCCGTTTTCACGCCTCTTTTCGCCTTGAATGAAACCATTCGTAAAGCCCATGTCGAGTGCAAAGTTTACAAAACGATTGTACTCTTTTCCGGTCACGTCTCGATTTATTTCCGGAAAATTCTTTGCACCGAAAAGCGGGCAATACTGATTCATAAGACTGTACGCAATTTTGTTTCCATACTCATTAAAAAGCTTTTTAAAAACCGCCTTCGCATCAAGGACATGTCCCGGCAAAAGAAGAATCCTTACAATTACACCTTTTTTTATAAGTCCCTTCTCATCATAAACCGTCTCGCCGACTTGCCTAAACATCTCGCGAACCGCTTTGTCCGCATATTCGAAATAATCCCTCGTGCCGGAATATTTCTTTGAAAGCTCCGTGCTCACATATTTAAAATCCGCAAGATAAACGTCGACAAGTCCGTCAAGCATAGAAAGAGTTTCCACAAGCTCGTACGAATTTGTGTTGTATACGATTGGAATGTCCAGACCCTTATCCTTTGCGAGCCTGATTGCCCCCGGAAGACGATCGGCATAATGCATCGGGCTCACGAGATTTATATTGTTTGCATTTTTTTCCATAAGTGAAATCATCACGTCTGAAAGTTTTTCATCGTCCATTGTTATGTAATTTTTTTCCCTTAGCTGACTGATTTCAAAATTTTGACAAAAGACACATCTCATATTGCAGCCTGCAAAAAATATTGTTCCGGATCCGTTTTCTCCCGAAACTGCCGGCTCTTCCCACATGTGAAGCATCGCTTTTGACACAGCATAGTCATACGGAGCTCTGCAAAAGCCGAGAGTCGTCTTTCTATCTACATTACATTTTTTCGGACATATATTGCAATTCATAAAAACTCCTTAAAAAAATAGGGTTTCGGAAAAAATTTCCCAAAACCCTTAAAATTAAAATCTATTCACTGAATTTTGCCGGATTCAATTTGATTCCAGGACCCATTGTTGATGTGATAGTTACGTTTCTTAGATATTTACCTTTTGCTGCAGCCGGTTTAGCTTTAACAATTGCACTCATAAGTGCTTTCATGTTTTCAGCTAATTTTTCCTTGCCAAAGCTCTTCTTTCCGATTACTGTGTGAATGATATTTGCTTTGTCAAGTCTGTATTCAACTTTACCTGCTTTAATTTCTTTAACAGCTTTTTCAACTTCCATTGTAACTGTTCCACTCTTTGGGTTCGGCATAAGTCCCTTAGGTCCCAAAACCTTACCAAGACGTCCAACAAGACCCATCATATTAGGTGTTGCAATGAGTGTATCGAATTCAAACCAGTTTTCCTTTTGAATCTTTTCAATCATATCTTCAGCACCAACATAATCTGCACCTGCATCAAGAGCTTCTTTTTCTTTGTCGCCCTTAGCAATAACAAGTACTCTTACTTGTTTACCTGTTCCGTGTGGCAATACGATTGCACCACGAACTTGTTGGTCTGCGTGTCTTGAGTCAACTCCAAGTCTTACGTGGAGTTCGATTGTTTCGTCGAAATTTGCTTTTGCAAGTTCCAAACATTTATTAATAGCCGGTTCCATATCGAACAGCTCTTGTTTATCATAAGTTTTTACCGCTTCACGGTATTTTTTGCCTCTTTTAGCCATATTTACCTCCTTGTGGTTATACGAATAATTCTCCCACTTACTTTTCTACTTCTACGCCCATACTTCTAGCAGTACCTGCAACAAGTCTCATTGCAGCTTCAATATCTGCTGCATTGAGGTCAGGCATCTTTGTTTCTGCTATTTCTTTTAATTGAGCCTTAGTTAACTTACCAACTTTTTTCTTGTTTGGTTCACCTGATGCTGAATCAAGTTTTAAAGCTTTCTTAATTAAAACAGCAGCCGGCGGAGTCTTTGTAATAAAGGTAAAAGACCTGTCTTGATATACCGTTAAAACAACCGGAATAATAAGTCCTGCCTTATCAGCTGTTTTAGCGTTAAATTCTTTTGTAAATTGAACAATATTAACCCCGTGAGGTCCGAGAGCGGTACCTACCGGTGGTGCAGGAGTAGCCTTTCCTGCAGGGATTTGCAACTTTACAATTGCTTGAACTTTTTTTGCCATAATTTCCTCCTTAAATATATCGTGGTACGAAGGGAGCGCTTCTTCCACCTCTTCATTAAATTAAATCTTTTCTATTTGATCGAAATCGAGTTCGGTGCCCGTTTGCCTTCCGAACATTTCAACAAATACAGTTAATCTTCTAGTCTTTTCATCAACAGATTGGACTGTTGCCACTTGATCACGCATAGCCCCGCTCATAATCAAAACTCTATCTCCTGCTTTGACATCAACCGGCTTCTTTTCAATTTGGTCAACCATTCCGAGCCCTTTGAGTTCTCTGTCTGTGAGTGCGACCGGCTTTCCACCGGGACCTACAAAACCCGTAACCCCTCTCGTGTTTCTGACCAAATACCATGAATCATCATCAACCACCATATTAATTAGAACATAACCAGGATAACTCTTTCTTTGTTTAACCTTTCCCGGATTGTCCTTGTCATAGTAGTTTTCCATAGGCACAACAATATCATAGATATCGTCAATATGTCCTCTGTTTTCAACCATCTTTTCTAAGGTTGCTTTGACTTTGTTTTCGTGGCCGCTGTATGTGTGAACCACATACCACTTGGCATCTTTTTTTCTGTCGTCGGTCATTTTACTTTATAATTAGTGAATAAAGATAACCAATTCCTAAATCGAGTCCATAAATAATTAGACTGATAAGGATACTAACTGCGATAACCACTGCGGTATAGTTCATTACCGTCTTGAGTGAAGGCCAAACAACTTTCTTGCTTTCAACTTTAACTCCGTTGATATAAGCAGCCAATTTGCCCTTTTGCTCAACTTTTGTTTCTGTAGCCATGTTCTCTTCCTTTCCTATTTTGTTTCCTTGTGTACTGTGTGCTTCTTACAGAACTTGCAATACTTCTTGAGTTCAACTCTGTCAGTAGTGTTTTTCTTATTCTTGTCTGTCACATAATTTCTTTGTTTGCACTCAGTGCATTCTAAGGTGATACTATCTCTCATTCGCTTCACCTCCCAAGCTTTCATAAATCTGAGATATAGTTTATTATACAATAATAAACACCAAAAAGTCAAGGGGTTCGCCCTTGATTCTCAATAAACATTATATATATTTATGAAGACTTTGTCAATAGAAAAATATTAAGATAAAATTAAATTTTATATTTCAAAAAACTTCAAAAAAATTGCACGTGATATCCGTGCAATAATTTTTTATTTATTTTACAACAAGCGCAACAAATGTAATCACGCCGTTTGTTGTCGTGACTATAAAATGAGGACTGTCGAGAATTATTTCAAGCGGTTCGTCCACCGGAGCCATCATACTTTCAGTCTTAATTTCCGTCGCCGCTTTCGCCTCGATTTTATTTTCGTCCATCTTAAAAGATGCCGCCTGCTTTATGCCTGAAATAAAAATCGGATCGTCGCTTAATCTTTCAAGATTTTCATTTGTGTCAAATGTTTTCTCGAAAATCTCTTTGTTCTCTCCGTTTTTTTCAAGTTCCAGAATATCTACATTCGTTTTGATGTCGCACTTCGGCACAGCGAGAAACACAGTTCCTCTTTCGCCCACTCCGAAACTTGTCGAAAGATTTTCCATCGACTCAATATATCCCGGAAGCTCTCTTGCAACCTCCAAAATATTTTCCGCAGTCGGATTTTTCACGTCCACAAAATATGCATAGTCGCCAGGTGTTTCCATACTTTTTCTACCGATGTCTACGAGCTCATTTTGTAGAACAACATTGTCGATATTTCCTTGCATAAAATCCTTTTCGACAACATCTCCCGAAATCGTCGTAAAATTATCCTTGTAAGTCCGGCTTTTTTCGAAAGCTTTCTCCCACTTTCCTTGAAACGCTGTCGCATTTATAACCACCATCGCATTTTCCGGTTTGTATGACGGCTTTAAAATCGTCTCACCGAGAACATCCTTTTGAATTTTTTTCGACTCATCCTCAGCGCCGCTCGGAAAATCTTTTAACACAAACTCGTCAACCTTGTTTTTTATATTAAACATATCCTTGTTCAAAATCACTTCCGTCTTCGACTTGAAATTGTTTCCATTTGCATCCTTTAAAAGCTTCGCTCCGAAATAAGGACTGTCGTTAAAATCATCCGTCACAAGAGTCAAACTTTCAAGCGCCCTTCTGTACGAAAACGGCGAATAAACAAAATTATTGTCCAAAGCGGTTTCGTCACTTAAAATCGTCGCAAGATTCGTCTTCAAAAATTCATTGTACGCTTCCTTGTTTTCTTCTCCGTCGATAAGCGAGACCGGCGTTTTAGGTGGCTCGTCTTTTTTGCATCCGAAAATAAAAATCGAAAGAAAAGCGATGGCCAGAATAAAAAATCTCTTTTCCATAATATACCTCCTTTTTAATTTATACCCACACGCTTTATTATGCTAACAACCAACCAAACAAAAAACGTGCCTTTTCACTCATTCGCTTTTCGGCAATGTTCGAGTACCATTCGTACACTCCGCTTGTCTCAAAGCTCCATTTCGCGAAATCATCTTGTTTTATTCAAAAAATCAAGCGAAATTTTTGTTTTTTTGTAAAAAAAAATTTTTTTAATTTAAAGATTTAAAAAAGCTTCATGCCAATGGAACTTTTTTTATGCGCTTCGCCTAATCCCATCGTAGTGCGAAGCACCAAGGTTCGCGGGCACCCGCCCGATGCGAAGCATCGTGGAAGGGTGGTGTTCTTCTTTATATCAAAAACTCACTATAAATTTTTGTGCTTTCAAAATTACGGTATAGCAAAATAAAGAAATTTTGGTATTTATTGAATAAATATTATTAAAAGCTCTCATTTTGGTGAGAGCTTTTTTAATGCTTGCTTTCATGCTCCATTAATTTTGAGTTTTAATGCTATATTGCAAACGTGTTACAATTCACGAAAATCCATTTACTTATACTGGGTGGGGTATATATTATATATAGCTAAAGTAATAAAAAGTAATAAAAAGTGATAAAAGGAGGGTTATTATGAAAAAGTTTTTATCATTTCTTTTAGTATTTATGCTAGTTTTGTCCATGTCTATGAGCATTTCTATGGCGAAGCTTGATGAGACTGGTGCAAAGGAAATTAGTTTTGGAACTGATAGGGGAGCTGAAGATGCCATTATATGTATCGCTGACAAAACTTATCCTGTTAAGAATGGAACTATATTATTCATCAATGGAGAGATAATTCCTGAAGCTGAGGTAATCATGGACGGCGACAAGGCAATGCTACCACTAAGGCTTATTGCTGAAAAGCTTGGCTACGAAGTTGGCTGGAACGGCGCTGAGAAAAAGGTTACGCTTAAAAAAGCTGATAATAGCATTGACATTGCCACTAAGAAGAATGAAATGGCTAAGCTTATCAAAAATACTACTTATGTAACTTGTGATTTTGTAGAAAAAAATCTTGCTGAAAGTGCTGTAGTGACTGAAAGCTTAGGCAATGACTTCAAAAAATTCTATGAGACAGATATGCCTATAAGTCAAGATAAGACTATTGAAAGAAGCTTAAGAAATGTCATCATTGATGAAAAGCACGAGTACAAGGACAATATTAGCTCGGATGACGCCATGAAGCTTGTTAAGGAAAAATGCCTTGAAGGTCTAAAGAATTTTGAAAAAGTTATGAAGGAAAAAGCAAAGGACGAGCCGGGTAGATTTGATGATGACATAAAATTAATCGAAAAAGATATCAATAGAATGATCTACATTGGCGAAGTATCTAAGTTTTATAGATACACAATAGGACCTTACGATGTTTTATATGACAGAACAGATGGCAAAATCTACTTCCAAATATATCAAGCAGAAACTAGAATTAAGGAAGTGGATGTAAATGATCCAAATCTGTATCTAGCGATATTCATTGTGGGCTAAAATTTCTCTACAACGCAAATCTCTAAAATTTTATCTACGAAATCAGTATATTGCGAAATAAAGAAATTTTTGAATATAAAAATTATGGCTCTATAATATCTACGGGGGAGTAAAACCCTCCATAGATATTATAGAGCCTTTATAAATTAAAGAGAAGAAATTAATTGATAGAGAAATGATAAATATTAATGCAAATTTAGTTAAGGAAGCTGAATTTTCAGAATTTGAAAAAGATGGATACCCACCAGCTACTATTGGTATTATCGTAAGTTTTATCCTAATTCTGATTATTACGGAGTCGGGCTCTGGGACACTGATGGAAATCCAGAAGATGTAGTAACTTACGAAGCAAATGAACTCGAATTATTTTAAAAATGCTTATTTTTTAACAATTTAAAAGACTGTGAGCATTTAAACTCACAGCCTTTTCTCTTGCCTACTAAACTCTTTAAATCAGTTTTTATAAAAACCCTAATTCAATAAGCCTTTCGGCACGCTTTACATTTCAATATATGTTGTAGAATTTATTCTGTCGACTTCGGAGGAGAGTCTGAATGTTTCCTCTTTCAGTTTTTCGTATTTTTCTCTTATGCGTTTTTCGTCATACGGTGCATATGTCACGGCACCTACTCCCGATTCGACGGATGTTCTTGTGTCTCTCAAGTTCGCTTCAAGCGAATTTATCATTGCCCTTTTTTGGCGAAGTATTTCAAGCACATATGTCACGCTTTTCCCGTCAATTTTATTTTCGAGATTTTTTTCGGCGATTTTTTCTTTCAAGACTGCAATTTCTTCGTTTAGTTTATCAAGTCTTTCGATATGTTCAACTAATTTTTCTTTTTTGGATTCATCCACAATCTTTTTGCCGTTCACAGTAACCGGTCCGAAAAATTGCGACGAAAGCGCATATCTTTTTTCGTTCAATTCGCTTTGAATTTCCGAAACTTTAAAAATCGCTTGACTTATTGTCATCTTTTCCATTGTCTCACCTATCTCCCCATATATTTCGGATAATATTTCTTCGTTGAGAATATGCGTCTCAAATGGTGCATAATTCTCTTTGGAGTTCTGTCTTTTTTATAGTCGCAGGTGTACGCTGCATCTTTTATATAGTCTTTTATGAGTTCGAGATCTTCTCTGTCCGCATATTTTTTCAAAACGGATTTTGCACAGAAAAGCCATAGTGCATGGTTTGTCACACGTTTTTGCGGCAAATCTTTTTTGTAAAATACGTCTTCAATCAAATGATAAGCGAGATTTTCCCCAGCCGCCGTAACGACGAATGAGCTTCTTCCCTGTCTCAAATTTATTTCAAAGAGCTTATATTTGTTGTCCCTCGTGTCGAATTTAAAATCGAAGTTCGCAAAGCCGCGATAACCGATTTCTTTTAAAAACTTTTCGACCATATCGTAGAGCTCCGGATTGTCGACCGTAAAAAGTGCGTTGTAGTTTCCAATTTGTGTCGGAAGACATTCATCGAGCACGCACTTCGCATAGCTCATAAGAGTGACCTCGCCCTTTGTGTTTACATAAGCGTTTAAAACGCCCATCACTTTGCTGTCGCCCGGAATGAAATCTTGAATTATCAGTTCGCCGGTGTAACCCGATTTATAAACGATGTCCACAATATTTTTCGCTTCTTCTTTCGAATCCGCCCTATACGCCTTTTTCTTTCCTGCGAACGAAAGTGCCGCATACGAGATCGAGTCGTTTGCTTTGATTGCAATCGGATATTTCAAATCAAGCGTGGCGAATTCATCGGCTTTTTTTATGACCCAAGTCTTCGGATATGGCAAATTGTATTTTTCGCAAATATCGTAAAAGTCGATTTTATTTTCGAGCTTTCTTTGAAGTTCGAGACTCGGAACATTGAAGAGAAAATTCTTCGACAGTTCGTCGCTATGCTCAATCACAAGTTTTGCATAACCGTCGGAGCACGGAATCAAAATCGGCTTTACGTCTCCGTAGTTTTTCAATTTATTTTCGAGAAAATCGTTTATGCCGTCCATAAATCCCGCCGAATCGAAGTCGGGATAAGTTATAACCTCGACAATTTTCGATGCGTCGGTATATTTCAGCCTTTTAACTCCGAGCGAAACGGATTTTTTATTGTATGCCATGTGAACGGAACGCGCCATCGAGTAGGTGTTGATGTCCGTTCCCAAAATAACCGGAAGAAAATCCATTATAAATTGTCTTTCGCAAATTCAAGAAATGCATTCATCATTTCTTCGGCATCTTCGCCTTCTGCGGTGATTTTAAGCTTGTCGCCTTGTTTTGCACCAAGTCCCATAATTTGAATCAAGCTTTTTGAGGAAGCAACTTTGCCGTCCTTTTCAAGTTTGAGTTCGCTTTTAAATTCTTTAAGTGTCTTTACTAAAAGTGCAGCCGGACGAGCATGAATGCCGATCGGGTCCTTTATTTCAATTTCTCTTTCAATCATTTTACTTCTCCTTTACATTAAATTTTTTGACATCATCCTTTATAAGGACTTTTGTGAGATCGAGTGGTGTTTCAATGTGTTCTTTCGAATCGAAATCGCCGACGACGAATTCTTTTGTATATTGTGTAACATCATTTTTACTTGCTTCAACTGTAACTTTGCAGATGTAGTATTTGTCCTCAGCTTTTCCAAATGCAAATTCTACTGAAACGTTGTCATTGTCCTTTAGCTTTTCAAAAAATTCATCCAGTTCCGAAAGCTTATCCGGATTTTCCTTCACTCTATAGACCGAATCAATATGCGGTGCATTTTCCTTTTCTTTGCTTTCGTCTATTTTTTCAAGAAGGCCCTTAAGATTTTTAAAGAGTCCCGTAACTACTTCATAGTCGTCCTTTTCAGACTCTTCAGTCTTTGACCACTTGTCCTTTGTGTCATTTTTTTTGTACGCGTGTTCCGGTGCGCTGAAATAGTATGCGTTTCTGTCGCATTCAACTTCTGCGGTCGGACTGTCATAGATGTGAGTTTGTCTTAAAAACTCTTTTGTCTTTCCGTCTTCTCTTTTGATTGCACTCTCTGTAATCCATTCATAGCTTGGTTTTTCAGCCCTTCTCTCCCTTGTAACAACTGCCGTGTACTTAGGTTCTACAAGACTCTTTTCAATTTTTTCGATGCCGCCTGTTTTCGAGCAACCTGCTAAAATAAGTGCGAGTGCTAAAATAAACACCTTTTTAAAATTTCGTGCTCTATTAACGATAGCTCTATCTCTTCGTTGAAATTCCATAAATTACATTATCCCCTATTCTGTTAATATTAAGAACATTTACCTCGCTTTCAGCAGGGTTTATATTCATATATCTGACACCTTCTTCAAATCTCGAAGCGGTAGGATGTTTCAAGTTCGTTATGAGAAAAACTCTCTTTCCGGCTTTAACCATTTCTTCAAGTGTTTCCTTCAAAAACTTTCTTTCAATCGGATTTATGAGCCCGAGCTCATCCTTTGAACCGCCGTCAATTGTGATTATTACATTTGATGCAGCGGAGGTTTTGACCGAATTTAAAAGTTCGTTCCATTGATTTATATTTGTTGCTCTAAGACCGCCCTTGTTGTTTTTGAAATTTGCAATAATTGTGTTGTTGTCAGTTGTGACTCTATTTTTTGTAACATTCTTTGCATTAACAGCTCCACCAAGCACACTTACAATCTTGTGCTTTGCGGTATTTTTTGTGACAAGAGCTGCCGAAGCTTTCGTGCCGCGAACCACAATTGCAATGTCCGACGAATTCAAACTGTCGTTTCTCAAATGATCCATAAAATCCGTTCTCAAATTTTTGAACATCTTCGAGGTGTCCGGTGAAACGACAGCTGCAAGATATTTAAAATCCACATTGCCCTTTGTGCCCTTGCCTTCCGATTCGGCTATGTCGATACTCTTTAGATAAATTCCGTTTTCTCCCGGAAGTTTTGCTCTCCATTCGCTGAAGTCGTCGATTGTTTGATTCTTTGTAAAATCCACATCCATATCTTCTCCCGCAATCGAAATTTTTGCAGTGAGCTTTTGATCCTCGATGTCTCGAACAAAAATCGAAAGTTCCGAGCTGTCATTCGGAAGACGTGTATTTTTGAAATTTATAGACGCACTCTTGCTGTCCGTAACTTTTTCAAAATTATACCAAAGACGAACCGCGTGCGAATTTTTGTCCTTTACGCGTTGAAGACTTGCCCTTGCCCCCTTAGGTTGCGCTGTCGCAGATAGTCCCGTCGTGTTTGAAAGAGCATTTATCGATTCCTTTCGAGCGCTCTTGGAAATTATAATTCTGTTTTTTGCACCGCAGAATGAAACTTCGATCGCACCGTTTCCATTGTTTTTATTTCTTGTAAAAACAGTGCCGCTCATAGTTCCAACTCCGCCGACAACGTTAAGAGAAAGTTCTTCTGCTCTTATTGTCGAGCGATTTCCAACTGCGTCGATTGCCGTCACATCCGGCAATTTGTATTTCCCGCCGTTTCCAAGTGCAATCGTGTCCTTCGGAAGAAGAAGTGCCGTCGGCGTGTCTAGCACCTTTATATTTTTTGTCGCACTCAAATTTCCATAAGTCACACTTACAGTCGCATCTCCCGCTGCTGTAGGCTTAAACCAAGTTCCGTTTATAGTTGCCGGAACGCTTGATGAAATTGCGATTGCCGCTTGGTTTACCTTCAAAGGATTCCCCTTTTCATCAAAAACTTTAATATTAATTTGTTTCGAAGAATTTTTAAAAATCTTATCGAAGTCAGAGTCGATTTCAATTGTAGCAGGAGCTCCCTTTTCTGAAGTGCTCATAACGCCAACTCCGTTTGCAACTGCTCTTTCAGACTCAATATAGTTTACAACGTCGACTTTGTCCGTGTTTACATTTTTTATAGCCATCGTCGTCGAGCCACCGCCGTCAAGATTGAATCCGTCGGTCATTCCCATCGAAATGAGAAGCTCCGAAACGTCAGCAGTGGTCATTCCATGATATATACTTCTTCCGTCGACTGTGACGATTACACAGTCGAGCGTGTTTTTGTTAAAACCTATTGCGGTTCTCGGGTGTCGTCCCGAAATATTTATATGCGTGTTTACAGCTTTTCCGTCTTTTAGAATTTGGCTACCGGCACCGATTGCGAACTCAATATTGCCGACATTAATTCCGCTCACGACAAATTCAGCGCTTTCGCCAACGCTCGGCAAATACATCCCGTCTTTTATATTGACGACATATCCGTTTTTCGGAATATTCATCGGTCCGCCTTGGTCGACTCTGTCGATTACCACACCATTTTCAATCGCAACTTCGGTTTGGCTGTTCACTTTGCCGCCTCTCGTCTTTTGTCCCCAACGACTGGTGTAAATTCCTGTCGAGCCGTAGTTGTTCGGTTTATTTACCATGCCGACCGGCACAGTCTTGTCTCCCACTTTAAGGCTCATTGAAACTTCAATTCTTCCAAGTGTGAGGGACTTGTCCTTTCCGACAACGATTGACGGAGTCGGGTTTGACGCATCGGAATTCGAAGTTATAAGTTCTCCGTTTTCTATTGCAATGCCAAGTGGGAAAAACGGTTTATAATTAAAAAAATCTCCGTTAACTCCGGCAACTGCATTTTTACCTTGCACCATCTTTGAAACCGCCATGCCCTTTCCCGTGGTTGAGTTATTAAAAAGCGGAACGAGTCTCAAATTGCTTTGGTTCAAATTGAATTTTAAAACATTTATCCCTCTGAAACCGTCGGACGTAAAACTCGTAATAAATTCGTGTGTGAGTCCTTCGGCAAGATTTGTAGTTTCCTTTTTTTCTATATATTTAAATTGAGGTGCAGCCATAATTGGAGTTGCACCCATTAAAAGTCCGACAACTGCGGACATTATTCTTTTATTTATTCGCATTTTATCACTCCTGATGTATATTATATCATTTATCGTTTACATGAGCAAACTAATCAAAAAAACGTAACAGTATTGTAAATTTAATTTAAATTTATATAGACATTAAACAGCGGTTGTGATAAAATATACATATTAACTTAAATAGGGAGGTTAACATGGAGCAAAAGGGTTATAAATTAGTTCCGGCACTAAGTCGTGAAGTAATTATTTTTCTAATCATATTTTTTGCAATATTTATCGCAATCGGCAGCGTGATGGGTGGAGTAAACATGATAAACACACTCATGAACAGTGCCTACAGATTAATAATGGAAGTTTGTTTCTACATAATGGCGATTGCCGTTTTAGCGGGGGCACTGAGTAGCGTCTTGTCGGAGTTTGGAGTAATAGCGCTCGTCGACAGAATACTTTCAAAGCTTATGTCTCCTGTCTACGATCTTCCGGGTGCAGCAAGTCTTGGTGTTATCACTTGCTATCTTTCGGACAACCCGGCGATTCTTTCAATGGCACGTGACAAAAACTTTCTCACATATTTTAAGAGATATCAATTGCCGGCGCTCACAAACATTGGAACTTCATTCGGTATGGGTTTAATTATAACAACCACAATGATGGGTTTAAAACTCGACGGCACAATTAGAGCCGCACTCATTGGAAATGTCGGTGCAATCATCGGCTCAATCGTAAGTGTAAGGCTCATGCTCATGTTTACGAAAAAATATTACGGCACAAGTGATTATTCCAGCAACTACGAAGAAATAAGCGATCACAAAGTGCGTTTTATTAGAGAGGGTGCAGTTGGAAGCAGAGTTATAAACTCTCTTATCGACGGTGGTAAAAACGGCGTTGAAATGGGAATGGAAATCATTCCGGGCGTCGTCATCATCTGCAGTCTCGTTCTTCTTTTGACAAACGGCCCTGGACCTCAAGGTTACACCGGCGGTGCAAATGAAGGAGTCGCATTCCTACCATGGCTTGGAAGAAAAATCTCATTCATTATAAAACCGCTTTTCGGTTTTACAAATCCTGAATCAATTGCTGTTCCTATAACAGCTCTTGGAAGTGCCGGTGCAGCAATGGGCCTCGTTCCGAATCTCGTGGCACAAAATCTTGTCGGTCCGAACGAAATCGCAGTCTTCACAGCAATTTGTATGTGTTGGAGCGGATACCTCTCAACGCACATTGCAATGATGGACAGTCTCGGAGCAAGAGAACTCACAGGAAAAGCAATAATAAGCCATACAATCGGCGGACTTTGTGCCGGTATAAGTGCAAACTTGCTATTTAAACTATTTTCATTATTCTAAACTAAAAGAGGATGTTCAAACGAACATCCCCTTTTTTATTTGAAAAGATTTGCGAGCTTTTCAAAAAATCCCGCTTTTTCTTCAATTTTTTCCGGAACAACTTTTTCCTTTTGAAGTTTTTTAACTTCGCCCGTTCTTATAACGAATTGAACGGATTTCACATTTTCATTTTTCGAAGATGCGAAAGATTCTATTTCTCCGTCGGAGTTCTTCCCGACTTCTTCGTTAATCTTGTCTTTCACTTCGCCCTTGATATTTTTTGTTTTGCTGTAAAGTTCTTCGGTGCCCGTGTGAAGTTTTGAAACGCCTTCGGTGTATTTTTTTACACCGCTTTCAAGAGATTTCGTTCCGTCTAAAACCATGTCGCCGGCTTTATCGAGTTCGCCTATATTTGATTTCAGAACGTCTTTGCCTCCGCTGATTTTTGAAACACCTTCTTGAACGGATTTCACAGCGCCCGTGTATGACTTGATTCCTTCGTTTAATTCCGCATATTTCTCAGTCATTTCTTTGATTGCATTTGCAGCCATTTCATTTGCATCATTATTCTTTTCGCCTGCAAAACTTGCAAGAGTTTTTATGCCGTCGTCAATTTTTACATATCCGCCGTCCAACTTTTTCACGCCGCTCTCTATGCTCTTTGCGCCTTTGTTAAGTTCGTCGAAATATAATTTCGTGCCGCCAAGCATTTCCGTATTTTTCTTTAAAGCGCCGATTGTCTTTTGGAGATATTCGATTTCCGCCATCGCACTCGCCTTTTCGGAATCGCCCATCTCGCCTTTTTCCAGCGAGTTCTTTAAAGCCGCAATTCTTTCCGCACTCTCTTTTATGAGCGCAACATTTCCAGTTTCAAGCGTCTTTAGATTTATATCATTTTCTTCAAGTTTTTTCGAATATGCTCCATAACTTGTGCCACGGCTCAAATCTTCAGCGCCTTTTGAAATTGTTGAAAGCGCAGTCTTGACATCGCTCGATGCCTTTGAAAGTTCGACGATTTCGCTCGGCATATTTCCGATTTTTATAGTCATATTTCCCATCTTTTGAAGCGCCGCATAAAATTGCTCCGACGAATTTGTGAGCATATCATTTTTTGCGACAATTGCATTTAAGGCATTGTCCACTCCGTCAAAACCCTCTTCAATCGATGCGACCCCTTCGATGAGTTTTTTATTTCCATAGACATATTTTGCAATGCCGTCATTTATTTTTTCTGTCGAAGTTCTTAGTTCACTCGAATTGTCGTCGAGTTTTTTTGCACCGTCATTTAAATCCGTCACACCGTTATTCAGCTTGTCGATTTTTTCATCGATGCCGAATTTGTCGAGGTCTACATTTAAATTGAGGTTCACGCCGTTAATCGAAAAGCCGTCGAAGTAAAAGTCGTCGGTTGTGAATGTGATGTCCGCTTCAAGTCCGCTGTTTGGAAGTGACAAAAAGTTCAAAAGCTTTTGTTCGCCTTCGTTTGCCATAGTCGCTTCGTTTGAAACTATGTCTTTAAAATCCGCAGTGCTCAGCTTTGTAGAAATTTGGAGTGCATAGTTTTTGTAGAAATCGCGGTCGAAATCTTCATTTTCTTTAACGGAAAGATGAATCCTTGCTTCTCCCGCCTTTCCTCTGATTTCCTCGGCACTCATTTTTTCGCCGTTCAAATAATATTCTACCGAAATGTCCCAAGGCATCGAAAGATTTTTCAAATCGCCTTCGTAATAGAGTCTGTCCTTGTCCGAATCAAATATGACGAGGTCGCCTCTTTGCTCGAAGTCTATATTTGAGTTTAAAATTTTCACATTGTTGTAGTCGCCGTAGTCAAAAACTCCTCCCTTCGGGAAAATGTTTACGACGCTTATGTTTTCAGTCTTTCCTTCGCTGTCCATTGTAACATAGACCACCTCTTCTTTTTGAGGTGCGCTTACGGCGGAGATGACCGCCGTTTGTGTTAGTATTGTCGCAGCGCAAATTGTTGCGACCACTTTCTTAAAATTTTTCATTATATCCTACCTTTCATTTATAAAATTTATATTTTTCGTTGTCTTTTTAATGAGTCCGTCAAACATATATAAAAGTCCCGGAAGTACAAACAAAACAATAATTACAGATGCCGTCGTTCCGACCGACAACAAATAACCGAGTTGTGAAATAAGTCCGTGTGTCGAGAATTTTCCAAGTAAGAATCCGACTATAATCATCGTGAGTGCAGATGTCAAAATCGAGACGCTCACCTTTTCTAAAGTTGTCTTTATGGAATCTCTTCGATCTAGAGTTTCTCTCATTTCACAGTATCTTTCCGTAAGCAAAATTGCATAGTCCACAGTCGCCCCGAGTTGAATTGACGAAATTATGAGGTATGCAATATAGAAAATCGTCGTCGACCTGAAATAAGGCACCGACATATTTATAAATATCGCAGTTTCAATCGCACTGACCAAAATAACCGGAATCAAAAGCGATTTCTTCGAAAGAAGAAGCACGAGGAACACTGCAACAATCGCGATAATGTTTACAACATTCATATCGTCCATGACCGTGTTTTTGAGGTCATAGGTCGAGATGCCTTCGCCGGCGAGATAATAGTCGTCGCCGTAATATCTGTTCGCCGTTTCCTTCACTTTTTCAATGAGTTTAATCGTGTCTTCCCCTTCGTAGTCCGCATTCACGGAAACAATCATTCTTGTATAATTTCTCGAATTCAATTTTTTCAAAGAATCGCCGTCAATGAAATTTTCAGGAATTGTTTCTCCGACGGTGTCGACGTACGAAATTATATTTGAAACTTCGTCGATATTTTTCAAATCGCTCGAAAGTTTTCTTTCCTTTTCGAGGTCGCCCTTCGGAAGAAGAAGCACATATGTGTCGCTCTTTCCGAATTCGTTTTCAATTGCGACAGTGTCGCTTCCAAGTTTTGTATCCACGCCATAGATGTGAGAGTTGCCGAAATAGTATGCGTTATTTTTCGAAGCGAGGAAACACGGAATCATAATTATAAAAAATATTACAAGATTTGCATTTTTGTGTTTCAACACGAACTCTCCGAATTTTTTAAAGCTCGGTACAAACTTTTTGTGCTCTGTTTTTTCAATCAAATTGTCCATCTTTAAAATTACAATCGGCATCAATGTAAACTCGGTCACAAGTGAGATGAAAACACCTTTCGCAAGTGCGAGTCCAAGGTCCGGTCCGATTCTAAATTGCATGAATATAAGAGCCAAAAATCCGATTATAGTCGTGAGTGCCGAAGATAAAATCGACGAGAACGAAACCTCGAGCGCCTTTCCCATCGCCATGACGTGGTCGTCGTAATTCTTTTTCTCCTCTTTGTATCTGTGGAGAACGAAAACCGTGTAGTCCAAGGAAACCGCCAAGAGTAAAATATTTCCGGCAGCATTTGTAACGAATGAAATTTCGCCGAAAATTAAATTTGTCCCGGCGTTAATAACAATCGAAACCAAAAGCCCAATCAAAATTATAACCGGTTCAATCCACGACTCAGTTGTCAAAATAAGAATCAAAATCGTAAAGAGAACTCCGACAATCGTGACTACCCTTATTTCACTAACCGAGTTTGTCGTCGCAATAGCCGTGTTAACGGCGGAGCCCGTCATCTTGTTGTCGTCTCCGATAATCTTTCTAATCTCTTCGGTCGCACTTATAATGCTGTCTTCCTGAACTGTAATGTTCATGAGCGCGTTGTTGTTTTTGTAATAATTTTCGAGATTGTCCGCGTCCATAAAAGCCATCGGCTTCATAACACTTTCAAAATCGTCCAGCCAAACAACATTTTGCACACCCGGAACGTCTTCAATTTTCTTTATCATGTCGAGCGTTTCGTTTATCGTGACGTCCTCAAGCATGACCCGCAAATTCGGAATCAGCTCGTCGTACTCTTCCTTCATCTTGTTGAGCGAAACTGTCGACTCACTTTTTTTCGGAAGATAATCGTTTATGTTGTAGTTTACTTCTATTTTTGGATAACTGATTATGGAAATCACAATCAGCACCGCATAAATAATTAAAATAGTTTTGGGGTGCTTGATCCCCCGTTTGATTAAGTCTATCAAATAAATCACTCCTTTTTAATATAAAGGTATTATAACCGCAAAATGCAAAACTTAAACCGGTCAAATTGTGTGTTTTTGGGTAATAACGGACAATTTATACACAATTGATGGTCAATTGTTTACAAACTATGGAAAATTTATTCATATCAATGTATAATATACATAGGTGATAAAATGAAAAATGAAGAGATTTCAATAAAAACGAAAAAACATCTCTCAAAGACATTAAAAAAACTCATGCTGAAAAAACCTTTAAGCAAAATTACAATTTCGGAAATTGTAAGAAGTGCCGACGTCAACCGAAAAACTTTTTATTATCATTTCGAAAGTATAAACGAACTTTTCAAGTGGACTCTTGAGGAAGAAGCGGTTCACGTTGTAAAAAATCTCGACGTAAAAAAGGACTACAAAAAAGCAATTGAGTTTGTGATTAAATATATTGAAACTAATAACGATATTTTAAATTGCGCATACGACTCCATGGGGCGAGAAGGTTTGAAGGAATTCTTTTATGACGACTTCTACGAAATCGTCGAAAAACTTGTTGAGACAATAGTCGAGAAAATGGACGAAGTTGTCGAGAACGACTTCAAAGACTTCCTTGCAAAAATGTATGCGGGTGCAATTGCAAATATGATTATCGATTATTTCAGCGAAAAGAAAAATATAGACACCCAAAAAATTGTGAACTATATTATGATTGTTATAGGCTCATCAATCAAAGCATCCATCGAAGCTTATGTTAAAGAAATAAACGAAGCTTACGAAAAAATAAAATCACTTTGATTTTTCAAAAAATGAAGGGAGAATTTATGCAAATTTCAGCAGGCGGCATCATCGTCTACAACGAAAAAATATTATTATTAAAAAAGAGAAACGGTTCATTCTGTCTTCCGAAAGGTCATCTTGAATACGGAGAAACGCTCGAAGAGACCGCAGTGAGAGAAGTGAAAGAAGAGACAAATATAGACGGAAAAGTTTTATTTTATATCGGTCACATGAGATATTCATACAAAAATATTCGAAACAATAAAATGACTGACAAAGAAGTGCACTGGTTTTTAATGGACCCGCTTAGTTTCAATCCCATTCCGCAAAAAAGCGAGGGCTTTATATGGTGCGGTTTCAAACATTACACTGTGGCTCTGAAACTTGTAAACTATATGAATGAAAAGAAAATCATAAAAGATGCGGTTGAAGCGTACAAGGAAATTCACTCATGAACTTTACCGGAAGAGTGAAAGCTGCAATTAAAAATTACGAATTCGAAAGAATCGACGAATACTCGGCGTTCGTGATCGGCTTTTTATCTTCGACAGGCTATGTCTACAAAGAAACCGTTCGCGGCGAATTTGCGAAAAAAGATGAATTTATAATTATAAAAGGTGAAGAGTTGCGAATGGAAGATTTTTATTTTCATCCGAAAATGGACGAAAATTTAAACTACATCGCGATGGATTTCATCGGAAACACCGACATCGAACAATTTATCGAAAACGGCGATATGGCAGTAAAGCGTGCATTTTTAAAAGGTGCATTTTTGTCGCAAGGCTCAATAAATGACCCGAAAGATTCGTACCATTTTGAAATTGCAATCGGAAACAAGACCGAAGCGGACAGACTTCAAAAAGTTTTGTCTGACCTCGGAGTGAATGCAAAGACAGTTGAAAGGGACAGAAAAACAGTTCTCTATGTAAAAGAAGGAAGTGAAATTTCGGACATCCTTACACTTCTCGGTGCAATACCGGAAACTCTTTATTTCGAAGAGCAGATGGTTATAAAATCTGCACGAAACGACACCAACAGACGTGTAAACTGCGAAACCGCAAACCTTTCAAAGACGATAAGCGCAGGTGTAAGACAGACGCATGCGATAGAAAAACTGAAAGAAGACGGAAGGCTCGACCTTTTGGACGAAAGCCTCTATGAGGTGGCGATTTTAAGACTTGCAAACCCCGACGCATCGCTCAAGGAACTTGCAATGCTCTATGGCCACGGAATTTCACGAAGCGGCATAAATCACAGGCTGCAAAAATTAATAGAATTGGCGGAGGAATAATGAAGACAATAGTAACCAACAACAAACTTGTTAAAGAAAGATTTGAAGACAAATTTAACGTAATATATATAGAAGACAACCACTCATACAAACCGGTACTCCTAAAAATAAGAGACCTCGTGCACACCGGCTACAAAGTTTTGACTCACCCGCTCTCGGGCTCGGTCAAACCGAACGAAACGCCGTACAAAAGTGTAATCATTGAAGAAGGAAAAACGCTCGATGAAGACAGTGTAAAAATCATCGAGCTTTCAATCGCAACTCTCGACAAATTCCAAAATATGGAAAGAACGCCGAACTGGACTGAAAGAGTTCTCGACGACTTCAGAGTTGTGGACCTCGACTTGATGGTCTGCACAATCGAAAGACTGGGCCACTTCTAGATGATAATCGAAGGAGAAATCATCGACATAACAAACGACGGTCGCGGCGTCGTGAAAAAAGACGGCAAAGTCACATTTGTCGAAAACGCACTTCCGGGCGACATCGTTCAAATCGAAATCACAAAAGAAAAGAAAAACTTCAACCTCGGGAGAGTGAAAAAATTTTTAAGCTATTCAAAAAATAGACGCTTTAAAAACGGTGAAAATCCTTTGGGCGAAGCCTATCCCCTTTTCGCTCTCGACTATGACTTTGGTTTTAATCTTAAACAAAATATCGTAAAAAACAATTTTAAAAAATTTTTAAATATGGAAATAAATATCGTTCCGCACAAAAATGAAGACTATCGAGTGAACAAACTCCGTCTTCACAAAGCCGAAAAAAAAGTTGGACTTTTCGAGAACAAAACGAACAAAATCTACGTTCCGAACATGGAAACACTTTTGGGCGAAGGCGCGAGCGAAATTTATAAAGACATAACAGAAAACATCTCCGGTGGAAAATTTGTGACCATAAGGCGCGCCGACAACGGGGATTTTTTGTCGACCGATGGAACATACACAGGGAAACTTTTCACCGACTACAAAGACAGAAACCGCTCTCCAAAAATTCATCCGGTAATGGAAATCGCCGGAAAAAAATACGAAATGGAAATTGACGGCTTCTTTCAAAACAACAGATACGGCGCCGAAAAAGCTCTCGAAATTATCGGGAACAAAAGAACCGGAAAAATTTTGGATCTATACTCCGGAGTCGGACTCATCTCCCTCTTTGTCGCCGACAAAGCGAGTGAAGTTTTGGGGGTTGAACTTTGGGAGCCTTCGGTCATTAACGCACGTGAAAACGCAAAACTTAACAACATAACAAATGCAAAATTTATAGCGATGGACACGGGTGACCTCGCAAAAGAAAAACTCCCGCTCGCGGACACAGTCATCGTCGACCCGCCGAGAAGCGGACTCGTTCCCGAACTCATCGAGAGAATAAAAGAAATGGCACCGAAAGAAATCGTCTACATGAGCTGCGACCATACAACCCAAATACGAGATATAAAAATGCTGTTGCCGGAGTACGAAATTAAAGACAACGCCGTGCATGTTATAGACATGTTCCCGGGTACGATGCACGTGGAGACTATAGCGTTGATACAAAAGATGTAAATATAGAAATCCTGCATTTTAAGCAGTTTTATAAGCATTTTGTCTTCGATAAAGATGAAGAAGGATACGTCAAAAAGACTCAAAAAAACTACATGGATGTAAGAGTAGTTTTGCAACTGGTATGAGGAGACACAAAGAAAAATATAATAAGATAAAACTCATTTTATACTTTCTACAAGAGTAGCTCAAATAGCTGCTCTTTTTTATTGAAGGGAGTAAGGATTCGTTACATCCTTTAAAAAATATACCTAAGCCAACTTTACAAATTCGCTTTTATAATATATAATAAAAGTGTAAACGAGAGGAGGCGGGCTATGAATACACTTAAAGAATATATACAAGATAATATAGTAATAACTAACAAAGAAGCAGAAGACCTTGGATATACTAGGCATAATTTATCAGAATTAACAAAGATCGGACAATTAGAAAGATTAAGACCGGGACTATATCAATTAAAAGGAAAAGTAATAGACGATTTTGTTTTAATATCATCAAATAGCAATCGAATTATATTTTCCCATCAAACATCCCTCTACCTCCATGACCTATCCGACAGGACCCCAAATGTATTTCATATATCTGTTCCCCAAGGCTACAATGCAACTCATATCAAGAAAAGATATGAAGATCTACAAGTTCACTATGTAAAAAAAGATTTATACGAACTAGGAAAGGCAGAAATAAAATCACCACAAGGCAACCTTATTCCAGTGTATGATATAGATCGAACAATTTGCGATATCATAATCGATAGAGAAAAAATAGATAAACAAATTTTTACAGAAGCAATAAAAAGATACTTTAAATCACCAAATAAAAATCTAAGACGATTAATAAAATACAGTAAACTATTTAAAATAGAAGATGAAATTAGAAAATATATGGAGGTATTATCGTGATTAATATCGAGAGTATAAAGGGAAAGATAAGAAGTTTAGCAGAGAAGAAAAATTTGAAATCGCAGGAAGTTCTGCAAATATATTTCTTTGAAAGATTTTTAAAAAGACTATCTAAATCACAATACAAAAACAATTTTGTAATCAAGGGAGGATTTCTTATATCATCCTTAATTGGCATTGAAAATAGAACAACTATGGATATGGACACAACCATAAAAGGCATAGCTCTAAAAGAAGAGAAAATAAAAGACATTGTAGAAGAAATTATAAATATCAATGTAGAAGATGGAATAAAATTTGAAATAAAAGACATCTCTTATATTAGAGAAGAGGATGAGTACGAGAACTTTAGAATTTCATTAATAGCAAATGTTGGAAAGACCAAAAACCCGATGAAACTAGACCTAACAACAGGAGATGCAATAACACCAAGGGAAATAGAATATACCTATCCCTGTATTTTTAGCAAAGAAAATATAAAAATATTGGCATACCCATTAGAAACAATTCTCGCAGAAAAATACGAAACCATAATCAGAAGAAATATAACAACAACACGAATGAGAGACTTTTACGACCTATACACTCTCTACAAGCTGAAAAAAGATGAGATAAACTATGAAATTTTAAAAGAAGCAATAGAAATAACTTCAAATAACAGAGGAAGTCAGGAGATAATGGAAGACTATAAGGAAATAATCGAGGACATAAAAGAAGATTCATACCTAAGATCCTTGTGGGAGGCATATCTCAGTGAAAATAAGTATATTGGAGATTTGATCTTTGATAATGTTGTTGATGTAGTGACAATTATTTCAAATAGGGTTAGTGAGATGTAATATTCCAGACACTGTCTGGGAAATTACATAAATATTTTAAATATCCGATTGTCCTATGTAAAATTATTTTATAGCCTGCTATTTAATATGATTTTTTTGTTATTTTAAATAAAAATGGAGGGTTAAATGTTTAATAAAAAAAATAAATTTAAAATCGATGATGTTGAAATTTTAGAATCAGTCATGTCGAGTCACAATTTTAACATTATAAGAAATAATAAACCATTATCATTTCGAGGTGTAATGAGTATATTTGCGTTAATTGTAGTGGGACTAGTTATTCTGATTATTTTTGCTGAAAATTTTACGGATAATCAAATAACTTTTTTGGGAATTATGGGCGCAACGTTTATATCTTTTTTTGCCGTTTTTTACACAATTAATAAAGAAGGTAGGGATAGATATATATTAGCAAAAAAATCTGCAGCAATATTGTCTCAAATCCTAAAATCAGTAGATAACCAAATATCAAGAATAGAAAATGGTATGTTTTATCCTGTTATTTATCCGAAAAATTGGCTTGATTATTATGAAAGTTGTTCATTTTATTTAGAATATGATTACATAGAGTATCTTTTAAGAGAATTCGAAATTATAGATAAAATAAATTGCTGTATTAAAAAAGATGATAAAGAAGAACTTTTAGAAGTGATTAAATATAGAAGACAAATTCTTACTGATTGGAATACAGACTATGATATTCTCATTACAAGTCTTAACTTATCTAGTTTTTCAATAGGTATGAATGAGATTATTTCGTGGAGATTTGAAAAATCTTACAAAGATTTTGAAAAATATTTCATTGAAAACTATCATGATAAAGTAAAAGAGTTGACAATAGAATATTTAAAAAAGAACAATAATTCCTGTGATGTCAATTTAGCTTTATACTATGTTATGGATAAAATAAGAGAAGACACTGAACTAAAAGATAGCAGTTATGAGTTTGAAGTTATGGAAAATAAAAAAATGTTAAATACAATATTTAAGGTTTATTTATCACTTCAAGAAGATGATTTATTTTATTTGTGTTGGGGAGAGCTTCATTTAAATGAATAATAAGAAATATTTATTTTAATTTTTTAAAAATATCCCAATCAATATCAATGGTAATTTGGATAAAATTGACAATAATACAATTAAATTTTAACATAATTCAAAAAAGACTATGTACCACAAGAAGCCTTAGCACTATTGACAATAAATTAAGATAATATTATATAAAACTCGTTGACACAAATGAATTTTAGAATTAAAAAAAATCATAAAAGCCATTTTTCTTTTTAGAAAATACATTGTGAGAACAGTTTAAGTATATATTAATGCATGGTATATAGACAATATGTAGATTTTATGTTGAGATAATATAATAATAAAATCATAGATAAAAAAAGAAAATATTGATATAATCGTTCTAAATATTACGAATGAGAATAATGGGCAAAATAGACTGACGCAATTATAATAGTTTCTGGATAATTGGGAATCAAAAATAGAAATCCTATAGATAAGATAGTAGCCTGTAAAAAATATTTAGGAATAATATTTGAATCTTAATTAAAAATTATTATTGATAAGTAAACAAACCTCATTATAATATTGTTTTTTCTTTTCTTATAAATGGTATAATATATACGAAGTATATATTATTTCATGTGGGTTACAAAAAATATTAATCGTTTGAAAGGACTATAAATTATGCTATTTGATGAACGAGACATGAGAGTTTTTCAAAATTCCGATTCAAGAGTTTATTTTAAGGAAATACTGCAATCCTATTATAGCCAGAACTATAGAGCAACTATTGTATTATTGTATTCATTTGTCATATATGATTTATTCATGAAACTACAGACAATGGAAATTGAAGGCGATAACAAGGCAAAAAATATGGTAGAAGAAATAAATAGTCTGATTGCAGATGATGAGAAATATTCAATAGTGGAGAATAAGATAATTGAGTATTTCACTGATAATCATGAACTTTATTTTAAAGATTTTAAGGAAGATATTAATTATCTAAAAGATTGTCGAAATAAGTGTGCACACTTGAAAGTAAATGATAATACTCTATATGTACCAAATGACTATCAAGCAAGAATGTTAATTTGTTCAATGTATGATAATATTCTTTCTGTAAAAGCTCCTTTTATTTTAGATTTATTTAGGCATGCTGAAACAGATGTGGAAAGTTACACAAATGCGGTATTTTACTATCCCGGTATAGAAATAGAAAAAAACATCAAAAATAATATTAAGAAAAAATATCTTAGTAGAATGACTTACAAGTCACTTTGCAAATCATATAAAACATTCATTAAATTGAATTTTATATCTGATGATGTTGAGTGTGTAAATAATGCAAGTGGTCTTTATGTATTTATTATTACTATGACTGAATATATTATTGAAAAAGGATACTCAGAAATCTTTAAAGAAGAAAATATTCTTGAAATTTTTTCTAGAATAGATGTTGAAAATCTGAAAGATGATAATACCAGATTTAGTATGTTAGTAGATATAATTTCTACTTTTCCAGTAATAATGGAAATTATAAAGATGGATAATGGACTATTTACATTTATTGCTGACAAAGTACTTAGTGATCCAAGAGAGTTAAATAAATATAAATATTTCTATCCATCTTCAGAAAAAACTGTAACTCAATGGTTTAAAGATATGTCAAGCCTACAAAAACCGAAGTATATTGATGAATTATTTACAGTTCTTAAAGATGAGGAAGACTTCGATATTAACGACTTTATCATCATAATGATAAAGGGTGTGCCAACTTTTAATGGATTCAATTCAGCTGATAATTTTATGAGCTTTTTTAAATCGCATATTAGTGAATTTACGAAAGACACAATTGATAAGGTAAAGGATGAATACAACAAAAATAAACAATGTACAAATAGATCTAGGCATGATGACGATATAAAAGAAGTTGAAAAGATATTAAATGGAGAATCGTAAGAAAAAATAATTATAAATGGAGGTTTTATGTCTAAAAAATCTTTTGACAAATTTGCATATAAAGGGTCTATTTATGATTTAGAAATTATAGATAATTATGCAAAAGAAAACAATAATAGAATTGGGAAGTATAAAAACAATATATTTTGCCCTGAATGTAAAAAGGCAAGACTTAAATATGTTCCAAAGACTGCACCGTTAAGGGGTTATTTAGCGACCATTGACCTAAACGAACATTTAGAACATTGTTCTTACAAGTATAAAGGTAGTTCTTATAGTACTATAACAAGATATAAACTGATTGAAAACTTATCATCATCTGAAAAAAGGAATCAAATTGAGATTTTATTGAGACATTTATCTGGTTCAGATATAGATAAAAGTTATGAGAATAAGAATTGTAGCAAAGATAACAGATTACGATCAGAACGAGATAATTATAATGTAGATGAAAGAATTAATAATACGATTCAAAAATTTAGTTTAACTAACAAAATTGATTTGAATGTTTTAAAAATGAATAGTAATTTAAAAATCTTATATGCTAAGAAAGCGTGGTTAGGTTATGAAGAGAGAGATGGTGGAGCATATTATTTGCCTTATATAAAAAATCTAGCAGGGGAAAAATTGGAGATATATTTTCCAATCAAAAATAATGAACTTGGCAACCCTGGATATTATAATATTGTATGCATTGGTAAAATCAATGAGTTTAATAAGATACAATTAGATGAGCCAAGAAAAGATTCAATGAAGTTGGAAGCGACTAATTAGTAGATATGTTCCCACATACGAGGATTATGAAAAACATTAAATTTTATCCATATTGACCAATCAAGCCACGTCGAGACGGTTGTATTGATGTCAAGAAAATAAGATAACAAACTATAAAAGTCTTGAAATCAATGGTTTTTAGCAATTTTGAAAGATATCTTAAAAGCAATTTTTTCATTTAAAACCACCTTGTGGGAACATTTTAATAGCAAAAATCGTAGGGGTGAGTGGACAGTGTAATTATAAATAAATATTTTAAAAATATATTTATTTAATGGCTATATTACTTGAATAAATGTGATAATAGATTTATAATATACTTCAAAAAACCATAATTCTGGTATCGAATAGTTTATCAACTATAGTTTTGTCAGACAAAATATTAGTGCTAAAAAATGGAAAACTAGTGGAGTGTGGAAATCATAATGAGTTAATTCAAAATGGTGATGTTTATTTTGAGTTATATCGTCAACAAAAGAAATAATATTCGCTGTAAAGAGATTGTACAACTATCTGAAAAGAATTAAACATTTCCACTTGTTATAAAAAATAATCTAAAAAAGAGGGAGACAAGAAGATGGTTTATTTATTTATTTGTATATTACTTATGACTTTTTTAATAATATTGTTTTATACTTTGTGGATTAATGGTTATTTAATTGTAAATAGGAAAACAGCTAAATTGTTTATTGCTTCGTTTAGAAATAAGAAACGATGTAGGATAAAATTTGTATCCTGCAATGGCTATATTAAAAAAATACTTAAGTTTAAGGAAAATCGCAGTTATGATTTTTGCTTAAACAGTATAGTTAAAAATGGGCTTGTTTTGGCAGAAATATGGGATAATAACAAAAAATTATTGTTACACCTGGATTCTAATATGCCAAACGCTACTATAAATATTGATAAAAAATATCGATACTATTTGATTCTAAAATTTGAAGAAGCAACAGGTGAGTTGGAATTTTTATGGAATTAACCTATTATTGCCAAACATATGTGACACAAACCCTTAAAAATAAATTTGACAAAAAGCTTTATATGTAAAAATATAAATAATAATTTGAATAACGATAACAAATAGCCTAACTAAAAATACACGAGACAATAAAATATTGAAAAATCTAAAAATTCAACGGATTTTCTAAAAGTATATATTTTTAGAAATAACCTAACTATTACATGTCTAAGCCCTAGCATTAATGTCCAGAGTGTAGCAAAGCGAGATTAATCTGCAGGTAAATTTTTTGTTTATAATTAAGCTAATAAAATTTCATCATTTTAGAGGTGAGTTATGGATTGTATTTTTGAAAAACTAAACAAAGATAATTTTAATAAGTATTTTGATTATTTATTATCGGCTACTGAATTAGAACCGGAACTTATGTGTTCAACTGATATAGACAAAGAAAAGCTTTATGAAAGATTAGATGATGAATTATCAAAAAGAAGCACTTCAATATTGGCTATTTATGAAGATAAAGTTGTCGGGAGAATAGAATATCATTTTTATTCTTGTTTTCAAGACGGATATAGAATATGCTATGTCGACTGGGTTTATGTATTGCCGGAGAATAGAAAGCAAGGAATAGCAAAAAAATTGTTTAATGAAATGACCAGCGACTGTATAAAACATAGTATTGATGAAATTAGATTAATAAGGGCTACAAATAAAAATGCAAATGAATTTTACGAAAGTTTTAAATCTTCCAAAATTTGTGAGCTCCCATTTTTTATACAACCTTTAAATTAAAATACTTAGATGTGCTCGGTATAATGTTCATTTTTTTGTGGAACGTTCTTGTAGATTCTTGGCAAGAATGCAAGTGAAGCAACACCAGATTTGATTGATTTGATAAAATTAATGGAGATAGTGATATTATTTTAGGAAGTGATAAACATGAAACATCCGGAAAAATGGAGAGATTCGATAGACCCTTTTTCCCTGCCCTTTAAAAATTTTCATTTGTTAGAGGTAATCGGTTATCCTCATGCAGGCAACGATGTTTTCCAAGTTAAAGGCATCTACAAAAAAGAGAAAGTTGAAGCATATATAAAAGTAGCTCGACAATTTGGCGCAGATATAGAAAATGAAATAAATACCATAGCTTCTATTAAATGTGAACTTGCTCCAAACATAATCGATTACGATGAGGAAAAGAAGTATTTTTGCGTCTCTCTTGCAAAGAAAGGTGAGCGATTGTCTAGTATTGTGGGAGATAACTCTAATAAAGCTTCGTTAGACTATCTCTATGAATATGGTAATGCTCTTGCAAAGTTACATGCGACGGAAGGAATTTTTCATGATGTAAAAGATCGCAAATTTTTTCATATACAGGATAAAGAGTATTTCCGAGAATTAGGCATAGAATTTGTCTACGATTATTTAATTTCGAATCAGCCTCAAAGAATTAATAAATGCTTCTGTCATGGAGATTTTCACTATGCCAATATTCTGTGGCAACAAAAGCATATATCAGCCATATTGGATTTTGAATTATCCGGCTGGGGAAATAAAGAATTTGATATTGCTTGGGCATTGATACTTCGTCCCGGTCAGAAATTTATGAACACAGATGAAGAAATTTCTTTGTTTATGGATGGTTATCAGTCAGAAGGAACTTGCAATTGGGATTATGTGAAGTATTATATGATACTTATATATTCATATTTTTACAAAATCGGAAGAACAAATGTAGAGTACCTGTCTTACGTTAAAAATGTGTTTCTTGATTATTGCAAATAATAATATGTTTTTTGATGTTGCTATTTGATTAGAAATATATTATTTAATAATTTATGATATTAAATGAAATAAAATCAAATGGCTTTTAAGACCTACAAATCTTAGAAGCCATTTTTTTATATAAAATTTAATTTGAACAAATATTTTTTTAACTAAAGCGGTGCATAAGTGTTATAATATAGATAAAAGTTAGAGCGATCGAATAAAAAATATTTTATATTCTATTAAAAATTTTTGACAGAGATGTCCTGGGATACAGGCCACTTCCCTACCATAAAGTTACATACGCACGATTCGGTTCTCTATCTCCACTGAGAAGAAATGATTACGCAACTGAACAAATTATATTTTTCTTTAACGGAAATATATTGGGCGTACGGTAATGATGACACTGAGTTAATATTTAACATAATAATCTGAGCGACAATTAGATAAATTAGAATTTATGAGGTGAAATAAATGAAACTCTTTAAGCATTATATTTTTCTTGCCATGTTGGTAATATGTCTTATATTATTTTTTTCATCATGTAAGAATCAAAAAGATTTCAGCAATAATAACAATAAAACAAAAACGGAAAAGCAAGTTTCTACAAAGAAAGAAGAGAAATTAGAACCAAACGAAGATAAAACAGAACCGAACGAAGCTAAAACAAAACCAAACGAAGATAAAACAGCACCAAACGAAGAAAAAGTAGATAGAAACGAAGATGTTGTTTGGGACGAAGTGACTGAAAATGGTGTGGATGAGGAATTACTACTAAAAAATATTGATGAAAAAACTCTCACGTTTATAGCTCAACAATTTCAAGATATATGTAAAAAAATTGGTGAAAAAGAAAAAAAGGATAAATTTTATTGGTTGAAAGGAGAATGGTATCACGATGTAATGGATTCTAAACAATATCACAATGTAATTTTATTGGGAAATAAAGCAATGAAACCATTATTTTTGATCATATATAAAAGTCCTATTGCCGGTTTGTACGAATGGATTTGCAGCAAAGCATTAACTGAAATATCCGGATTTGATTTTTCAAATGAAAATAATGGTGCAGGATGGGGAAATTCAAAAGAATGTTTAGAAATGTTTATCGATAGGGTTCTTGAACAAAAAAAGTAATAACTTTCAGTTTCCAGTGGACTTTAACTTGAACCATACAACAAAATTCTCTTGTCCCCCTCCCCTTCTTCAATGAACGTGAAGACCAGTTTCTTTATGTAAGATTATCATCACGAAGCCCTAGCATTAATGTCGCGAGTGTAACGAAACGAGATTAATCTGACAAAGATTGAAGTAATGGAACCTATGCTAAAATCAACGAATTTATTTGGAATCAATTTAAATTCTTAGAAAAAATAGAATCAACATGTTAATTTATATCACAAGGAGTGTTGAAAGTGATTGATAAAAGCAATAAAAAATTTTGGGATAAATTTGCTAAGCTGTATGCCCCTTTTATGAAAAAAGATAAAGGTGTTTACGATGAAGTTTGTGAATACATTATTCCCTATTTGAATAAAGATATGAATGTACTGGAACTTGCATGTGGGTCAGGCCAGTTATCGTTTAGTCTTTCAAAGCATGCTAAAAATTGGATTGGTACAGATTTTTCCGAACAAATGATTATGGAAGCTAAAAAGCGTGGGGAATACGAAAATCTTACATTTGAAACCGCCGATGCAACATCATTATCTTTTCCAAATGAAAAATTTGATTGTGTCCTAATCGCCAATGCTCTTCATATTATGCCTAAGCCGGATGAGGCAATGAAAGAAATATATAGGGTGTTAAAACCTAATGGAATTTTGTTTGCCCCTACTTTTCTATGGCTAGAGGGAAAGCAAAGAAAAATTATAAAAAATTTAATGTCTATTTTAGGATTTAAAATGTACCAAGAATGGAATAAAGAAGAATTTGAAGATTTTATTGAGGAATATGGTTTTTCAACAGTTGAAATGAAATTAGTATATGGAGGTCTTGCACCTATTGGTGTTTTGATTGCCAAAAAAATATCCTAAATATTTTGTTCTCGTGGATTAAAAATTTTTACGTAAAAATGCATGGTAATGTTTCCGAAAAGTATATTGGAATATTTATTCGACAGCTTTTTATGTCAAGAATTTGCCTCTACAATACTATGACGGCTTCAGCCACTGTTTCAACTCATTGTTTAGAAATTAGTTAGATTAAAAGTGCAAATTAATTTATTATAAAATTTTAAGGAGAATAACTATGGAGCATAATTGTGCTATTATTGACGACAAAAAAGCATTTAGATATAGAGCGGCAGCCATCATAGTCGAAGAAAATTGTGTGCTCTTTGCAAGAAATGAAGTCGATGACTATTACTACTCGGTCGGCGGAGCAGTTCACATGGGCGAGACATCGGAAGAAGCCGTGAAGAGAGAAGTTTTTGAAGAGACAGGAGTTCGTTATGAGGTCGATCACCTTGCCGTGATACACGAGAACTTTTTCATCGGCACCTCCGGCTTAAAAGGAGTGGACTTCCATGAGGTTACTTTCTACTATATTATGAAGCCGATGGGCAAAAGAGATTTTACGAGCGAAAGTACTACAATGTCGGGCGTTAAAGAAACAATGCTTTGGGTGCCTATAGATGAGCTTGATAAATGCAAAGCATATCCGACATTTATGAAGGAATTTCTCCGTTCGGAACATAACGGAGTGGAACATATAATTACAGATGAAAGGGTCAAATAAACCGGTTAGACTATACGAAAGTTGTTTCCGGAAGTTTCGGAGGTTTTATGAAGACAATATATTTTATTTCAGGTTTAGGAAGTACTGAAGAGTCTGTGCAACTATTAAACACTGAGTTAAACAAGTATGGATACGAGATAAAATTTTTGGATATTCCGGGGCAATATTCAAATGAAAACGTTAAAATAGTTGATGAGAAAGATTTTGTAGAATGGTTGAAAAACAGTATTCCTAAAGATTCTATTGTCATGGCCTTCTCAATGGGCGCTGATTTGGCACTCAAATTTAATAAGGAGATAAATCCCTGCGAATTAATTATTCTCGATGGCGGTATCATCGGTTATGATTTTGAAAACAGAGATTTAGAGAAAGAAATACAAGAAACAAAAGAGATTATCATCAAAAATAAGTTGAATATGAATCCGGATACTATCACAAATTTAATGTCAATTATTGCTGACGATTATAAAGATATTTTTGAAGTTGATTTACATTCCCGAGTGTTGTTTTTTGTTGCGGACAGTCCAAATTATGCTTTTGAATATAAAAAAGTAAAAATTGATAAATACTACAAAACTAATCGCAATGATATTACTATTAAAATTGTTAAAAATACGACTCATGAGATTTATACTCAAAAGCCGAGATATGTTGCAGAACAAATCGCCGAATGGTTCAACAGGGAAAATAAAAAAACTTCTTAGCAAATAGACTCCAAAATATGATCAATCGCTCCGACAGAAGATCTGTTGTATTTTTTTACGCCATTTTTAATTTATCGTAGCCAAATTTATTAAAATGGCGATATTAATCTCGCCAATATTGATTTATATACGCCAAATATGGTATAATGGCGAGAAAGGTGGTGAGAGTTCATGAGAAAATTTAATTATTCAAAATTAATTAGTTTAAATATACCGGCAAATATGTATGATTTAATATCAAAAATATATGAATATAAAGGCAAACAAGAACTTTATGTGGCTAATTTTTCCGATGTTCTCGATAAAATGATAGAGGTTGCAAAAATTCAGTCCACTAAATCATCTAATGCAATAGAAGGTATTTCTACAAATGATACAAGACTGGAAGAGTTGATGAACAAAAAAAGTGAACCTAAGAATAGAAATGAAGAAGAGATATATGGTTACAGAGAAGTTCTAGATATTATTCATGAAAACTATGAGAATATTGAATTTACAAAAAACAATATTCTAACCTTACACAATAGGCTTTATGCGTATTCCGAGGAAAGTCATAAGGGAAAATTTAAAACAATGTATAACAGTATAGTTGAAACAAATGCACTTGGAGAGAAAAAAGTAAGATTTCAACCTGTTTCAGCCTTTGAAACAGAAAACTATATTGAGAAAATGATTAGTGCATACAATGAAGCTATTCGCTTAAAAATCCCACCATTACTTCTAATACCGACTGTTATTCATGATTTTTTATGTATCCATCCATTCGCTGATGGAAACGGTAGAATGTCAAGACTGTTAACACTTCTACTACTATATAAAAACGGTTTTTTTGTAGGAAAATATATTTCACTGGAAATGATTATCGAGGAGACGAAAGATATTTACTATGAAGAGTTGCAAGCTTCAAGTGAAAATTGGCATTCCGGAACGAATAACGACTTGCCGTTTATAAAATATATGCTCTCGGTCATCTACAAGGCATATGGTGAATGTGATGAAAGATTTAAACTAATATCAGAAAAATCTTTAACTTCTGCAGAAAGAGTTATGAAGGTGTTTGAAAATTCATTAGAGCCATTATCTAAATCAGATATAGCAATTCTTTGCCCGGATATTTCAAAGAGAACTATAGAAAGAGCATTGAAAGAATTAAAAGACCGCGGCTTAATTAAACAATTAGGCAGCGGAAGATCGACTAAGTATATTAGAGTTTAAAACTATTTCACAAGCAAAAATACAGGCAGATAACTTCTTAAACGTCTTTTTATTTGGAATGAGAATAGCTCCTATGAATATCAGTGGCTTTGCCTCTACGTAAATGGAGCTTTATTTATAAGCAGTAGGTATATTGAAAAAAAGATAAATATTTGATTTAAGCCAAATATGGTATAAGGAGAAAATTATAGAGCATATAAATCCAGAGGAAAGGATGTAATGGACTGATTATAGCATGAAATTTATTGTAAAAGAAATTGTAGATAAAAAAGAAAAAGAAAGAATCGCAAGAGAAGTGCTTAATGACCTGCCAGAATGGTTCGGCATACCTGAGAGCACAGAGAATTACATTAAAGAGACGCAAGCAAAGCCGTTCCTAGCAAATTTTTATAAGGACGAGCTAGTAGGCTTCATCGTCCTTGGCGCGAGCAGTCCCGACTGTGCAGAGATCTTTGTCATTGGCGTGAAGAAAAAGTTCCATCATCATGGAGCTGGGAGAGAGCTAAATACTGCCTATGAAGACTTAGCAAAGAGCTTGGGATACACTTACACACAAGTAAAAACCGTTCAGTCCGGCCATTACGATGAGTACGACATAACGAATAAATTTTATAAAGCAGTCGGTTATAAAGAATTAGAAGTCTTCCCAGATTTATGGGACGAGAGTAATCCTTGTCAGATATATGTAAAGTATTTAGCTTAAAGAGAAGAGATATTATGTCAAAAACCGTAATTTTAGGATGCTCATCATTAAAAGAATATATTGATGAGGCTCAAAGAAAAGTTAAAACGAATTACCCGGTATTCTATTTAAATCGTTTGTATCATAGGGATCCAAACGAGATGCGTGAGCACATCATTAACACGCTGACGACAATGTACAAGGATGTGGACACGATTTTGGTTGCAATGGGACACTGCGGCGGCTCATGGGATGGCGTAAAGGCTCCATGCAGACTTGTTATTCCAAAGATTGACGAGTGTGTTTCACTTCTTTTGCAGAATACAGATGAAGTAAAAAGTGATTTAAAAGAACCGGGGCATTTATATGTACGCGAAAAAGATCCGATGAAAGAAAATTTTCATTCGATTTTTGATAAGCTTACTAAAAATTTGGACGAAGAAACGAAGAAGCGTTACCATGAGGACTGGAAAAAATATTACCACGAGATAGACATCATCGATACAAAAATTAATGACTGTAGAAGAGCTGATTATGTTCAAGTTGTAAAGGAAGATGCTGATTGGCTCGGTGCGAAGCTTGGCTTTGTTGAGGGCGGCACATATCTATTGGAAAAACTTTTCACAGGAAGATGGGACGAGCAGTTCACTATATTGGAACGAGGAGAACAAATATAAAACGAATGCATAAGTAAATACAAACCAATTGTCTCGACAGAAGATTGATTGTATTTTAATCTCGCCATATATTATTTATATACGCCAATTGCGGTATAATGGCGAGAGAATAAAGACAAAATTAAACGGCCTGTCGCCTTTTGAGTGCAGGTTACAAGCCATCTAGTAAACGCAGTTATTATGAAGATTCTTTAAAGCATATGGGTATTGATTAGTTTTCATAATAAAAGGAGATTAAAATGATAGAAAATGAAGATTGGAATTGGTCTCAGGAGACTTTAAAAGCAATTATTGAAGTACTAATAGATAATAGAGAATACTGGGAGCAAAACATTAAGAGCGATTTTGATCAGGGTGTTGTAATGGGTTATGAATTTGCCCTCGATTCTATCAAAAATCAGCTAGAAGCCAGAGGCTATAATTTTGAGGACTGGCTTAAGGGTTAAAGGTTTTATGCACGAACAGAAAATATTAAGGCTCTATAATATCTATGGGGGAGTTAAAACCCTCCATAGATATTTTTATGTAAAAAAATTGCACTTATACGCAAAACATCCTATACTAAAAATAGAAACAACAAGTAAGGAGGTGCATA
>NZ_QEKV01000006.1 GCF_003096635.1 Ezakiella coagulans
TATGCACCTCCTTACTTGTGGTTTCTATTTTTAGTATAGGATGTTTTGCGTATAAGTGCAATTTTTTTACATAAAAATATCTATGGAGGGTTTTACTCCCCCATAGATATTATAGAGCCTATTTATTGTTTTGCGATTGCTTTTACTACTGCGTCGAGGCTCATGCCTTTTGTCAGTTTAAATTCGCCGCTCTTTAGTTTTCTGTCAAGTCCGAGTTCAACAGCTTTTTTTACAAATGCTTCACTTGATTCAACGATACCGTTATCTGCAAGGATTTGTCCGGTTGCTCCCGGAAGTGTGCCTGCCGGAATATTTACAGTAACTTCACCGCCTGCATTTTCAGCAGGTTTTGTTTCGATTTGTTTGGTTTCATCCGGTTTATTTGTATCGGTTTCATTATTTGTATCTGATGTATTGTTTTCATCAGTTGTATTTGTATCAGCGTTTGTATCAGAATTTGTGTCGTTGTTTTCATCTGATGTTGAAACATCTGTTTCATTCGGATTTGAATCCGTATTTTCATTATTTTCTGATTGTTTTTTATCTATTTTATCGACTTCCGAGATATCTTTTTTACCGGTATCACTTTTAGTCGGTTTAACATCTTCCTCAGTATTATTTTCGACAACTGTTGTGTCGTCTGTAGTGCTCTTGTTGAAGAGCATTTCAAATTTCCAACCTAATATTATTACTACGCCGATTATAATGACAAGCATTACAAGATAATCAATGGCATTGTAAAACAGGTCTTTAGTTTTGTCTTTTCTAGTCATTTCTTCACCTCATTGATTAAATTCCATAAATCTAATATAATATTATTATAACACGAATCACTAAAGAATGGAAGAGATATATGATAAATATTAAAATAAAAGTAAATGACGCTAATCAAAGAGTGGACAGATTTTTGCAAAAGCTTATGCCAAATGCGGGCAAAAATTTTCTTATGCGAATGCTCAGAGAGAAAAAGATAAAAGTTAATAAAAAGAAATGCGAGCCTTCATATCTTCTTTTAGAGGGTGATGATGTTACAATTTATTTCAGCGATGAAACTTTCGAAAAGTTTTCGAAGGGAAGACGTGAGGTATTTAATAAAACAAAGATCGAGATAGTTTATGAAGATGAAAATGTCATTATAGTAGATAAACCGGCGGGTCTTCTTTGCCATGTTTCAAACAATTTGAAAGAACCGAATGTAGTTGACGGTGTTATAAATTATCTTCGTGAAAAGGGCGAGTATAATCCACGCGATGAGCATTCTTTTGTTCCGGCCATTTCAAACAGACTGGATAGAAACACTGCGGGACTTGTGATTGCCGCAAAAAATGCAAACACATTGAGAACGATGAATGAACTTATAAAAAATCGTGAAATACAAAAACTTTATCATGCTATTGTGCGTGGGAAAATGGATTTTAACGGAATCTTGAAGAATTCATTCGAAAAAAATGAAAAGAAGAATATGGTTAAGGTCACAAAAGATGGTGAAAAGAGTATGGAGTCGGTCATCACGACTATAAAGAGTGCGAGCGATTTTTCACTTGTTAAAATCGAACTTATAACCGGCCGCACCCACCAAATAAGATTGCAGCTGAAGCTTTTGAAACATCCGATTATTGGTGACAACAAGTATGGAGACATTGGATTTAACAATTCATTAAACATAAAGGACAAGAATCATCAAAGACTCGTTGCGGGCGAGCTTGTGTTTCCAAAACTTGAGGGCGATTTAGAGTCGCTTTCCGATAAGAGTTTCAAGTCTAAGTATTTAGAAGAGCTAATCGATGATTATAGGAGTTTAACGGATGAATAAAATTTATAAATTGTTTGTTTTGAATATGGTTATAATGTTTGCATTCGGTTGCAAGAAGAATAGCGGTACCGAAGTTAAAAAAATTGTGCTTGACTCCGGAAGAAAAGTAAGCACAAAGAATTCCGACTCTAATAAATCGGACTCTACAAAAAAAGAGGAAACAAAAACAAAGGAAATGGAAAAAACTTTGAACGAAAAACTTGATAGATATATAAAAACTGTGGACAAGAAGTCCAAAGTCGAAGAGATGATTTGCTCCGGAATTTATGGAACAAAGTACGACAAAAAAATGGAGGATTTCTTAAAGGCGACAAAGCCGGGGTCAATAATTCTTTTTAAAAGAAATATTTCATCTGACAAGCAACTAAAAGCACTCGTGCTTGACATAAGAGCACTTTATAAAAATATGAATGTACATGAGCCGTTTATATTTGTCGACGAAGAGGGCGGAAGGGTTGATCGTTTGAAGTCGGTTTACGGCAAAACAAATTCACCAAGCTGGTATTTTAAAAACAAACCGGCGACAGATTACGGAAAGAGAATAACAGATGCTTTAAAACATTTTGATTTTAACGGAGGCTTTTCACCGGTGCTTGACACTCAAAAACCGGGAAACGGCATTATCGGCGACAGGGCGTTTTCGGATAACTATGAGTCGGTTGCAAAATACGCGAGAGATGTGATTGATTATATGAACAAAAATAATATCGTGAGTGTGGGGAAACATTTTCCGGGGCACGGTGCAACTTATGTTGATTCACACAAGGCACTTCCGATTATAAATAAATCATACGATGAACTTTTAAATACAGATTTAATTCCGTTTAAAAAGAATTTCGACATTCTTCGTGGGGTTATGGTTGCACATATTTTGGTGCCTAAGGTGGACAATTTGCCTGCAAGTCTTTCAAAGGTATGGATGGGGAAAATTCGAGATGAATATAAATTTGACGGCATTGTTTTTTCAGATGACCTTACGATGGGCGCACTTGATTCATACGGTGACTTGAAGACAAGGGCAAGAAAATTTGTTGAAGCAGGCGGGGATATTCCACTCGTTTGCCACAAAAATGAAGAGATGGCGGGAGTTATATCTGAACTATTGAAGGTTGATGACAGTCGGATAGATGACTCATATAAAAGAATTATAAAACTAAAGCTTGAGATAGGTCTTATTTCAGAGATTAAATAATTTATATTGTGACTAAATTTAATGACTAAAATTGATTTTTATCCAAGTTTTGGGGTATACTAGTATTAAGAAAGATTTTTGAGGTGTAATTATGTTAAAAATTTTAGTGGTAGAAGACGAAACAGCGATTAGAAGATTTATAAAAATAAATCTTGAAAGACAAGGTTTTGATGTTGTTGACGTGGAAAGTGGAGAAGAGGGGCTCGATGCATTTCTTGATTTTCATCCTGACATTGCACTTCTTGATGTTATGCTTCCGGGAATTTCAGGTCTCGATGTGGCAAAAAGAATTAGAGAACTTGACAATAATGTCGGCATCATAATGCTCACAGCAAAGAGTCAAGATGTGGACAAGATTTTGGGTCTCGAAAGCGGTGCAGATGATTATATGACAAAGCCGTTCAATCCGACCGAACTCATTTTAAGAATAAAGAGTCTTGCAAGAAGGGTAGAAACAAAGGATGTCCCTGATACATTGGAAGACGATGTATTTAAGCTCGATCAAAACACCAGACAATTCTTCAAGAATGGAGTTTATGTTGAACTTACCCCGACTGAATTTGCGATTATGGATCTCTTTATGAGAAATCCGCACAAAGCTTTTTCAAGAGATGAACTACTTGATTTGATTTGGGGCCGAGATTTTGTCGGCGACTCAAAGATTATTGACGTAAATATAAGACGTATTCGTTCGAAAATCGAGGACGATGCTTCTGAGCCGGAATATATAAATACTGTATGGGGGCTAGGCTACAGATACAGATAGTTACAGGTATAAGCAATGAAGAAAAGCTTTAGATTTTATCTTATTTTAAATTTAACTATAATTATAATTTTTGCAATTTTTATTTTAGAGATTGCTGTTATTTTTAGTGTAAAAAATTATTTTTACAAGGATGCAACTTCAAAATTAAAATCTCAAGCTGAACTGAATTTGGGCTATTTATACAGATATATCGACTTTTCAAAAGGCATTAAGAATGTTGTTTTAGACGATGCCTTTACATTTTTTCAATATAATACAGGCCATTTGGAGCTGATGGATGAAGAAGCAAATCTTCTTTTAAGCACAATTGGCCTTACGCATACTTACTTAAATAAAACGGAAATTTTAACCGGGATAAAAGAAAGCGGTTATTACACGTCTATTGATAAATTTTCATTTAGTGATTCAAAAATCGTTAGCGTGGCTCTCCCCATAACTTATCAGAACAGAATGATTGGCATAAGTGTGTTTCAATCAAGTCTGAAAGAGGCGGACGAGTCTATTTTTAATGTTTTGAAACTTGTTATCACAATAGGAGTTGTAGTCGCTATTATTGCTATAATTATGGCTGTTATAGCAAGTGATATGATTGTTAAGCCGATTTATAGGCTCAAAAAATACTCTGACGAGCTTGCAAAGGGCAATTATAACTACAAATACAATCCGCAAGGACCGCTTGAAACTGTTAAACTCGGTGAAAGTATGAACTATATGAGGGATGAAGTTTTGAAGCGTGATGCGGTTAAAAATGAATTTATCGCAAACGTTAGCCACGAGTTAAAGACGCCATTGACATCTATAAAGGGATGGGCTTACACTTTAAAAGAAGATTCTTCAGATGAGGAACTATTAAAAGACGGCCTTAACATAATCGAGCAGGAAAGTGATAGACTTGCTCAAATGGTAAATGATCTTTTGGACTTCAGTAGACTTTTAAATAAAAAAGTTAAACTCGAAAAGAAAACTATTGATATGGTTCAGTTTTTGCAAGCACTTGAAATGCAATTTAAGCCACGTGCAATAGCTGAAAATAAAAACTTCTATATAAAATCAAATGTAAAGAGTTTAAAATATTTAAACGATCCGGACAAGCTTAGACAAGTGTTTATAAATCTTTTAGACAATGCATTTAAATTCACATCCGAAGATGGTACGATAAAGATTGATTTAAAGGATATGGGTGAAAATTTTGTTGTTTCAGTAATTGATGACGGTGACGGAATTCCTGAAAAAGACAGAGAGCATGTTTTTGAAAAGTTTTATAGGGGAGACACCAAGAAAAGTCACACTGGAATCGGGCTTTCGATTGTACATCAAATTGTCAAACTTTCAGGCGGCGACATCAAGCTCGTGAGTGAAGTTGGAAAGGGCACAAGTTTTATAATCACTCTTCCGAAAGTTTTTGATGAGGAGAAATGTGATGAAGAATAAATTTATATTTTTTATTATTCTCATCTCTATTTTCTCAATCGGTTGCAAAATAAAACAGAGTGGATCCAGTGATATAATAAATATAACTTACCCAATTAAAGGCAAATATACGGTTATAAATAAGTTCAATCAAAATGGAGAAAAAATAAGCTTTCAAAACAAGAATATGGTTTTCTATAAAGATCGTGCTTTTATTTGCGGAAAAGATTACAAGAGTGTTCGCTATATGACAAAAAAAGTGAGCATTAAGGATTATTTAGTTAACAATTACAATTTAAATAATTTACGTGATTACGACAAAGCTGAGGATATTATCGTTTTAAGTGTATATTCCTCGGAAGATTATGTTTGCGATATTGCAGTTCTAGAAGATACAAAGATTCTCGTGAATGAGAACTACAATCTTTATGAAGCACAATACGAAGGCAAAATAGATGAAAATGATTACAATTTTATTGTGAATAAACGTAAAATTGAAAGAAATGCAGAACCAAATGAAACTTTTAAACCGACGGCACTCTTTCTAGGACTGCGTGAAGATGACGGCGAAGACCCGGAATACAAGACATTATTTGTATACAGAGATACAGAAGGGCTTCAAGTTTATAAGACGAAGGGTATTTATCTTCCGAAAAATAATGGATATTTGAATATTGATGTTAGGACGGAGCCGATAGGTGGTATTCTTACAAATCCTATAACGGCAACATTTAAAAAGCATTTTTATGAATTTGAGTCCAAGAACTTAAATATAAAACATAATGATAAAAGTAAGTTTTATGGCAAGAAAAAAATTAAAATAAATTATGTAAATCCGCAATTTTTGTCATATACATTCGAGACTTTAAACTATGGAAGGGAACTTTTTAAAAACAGTATTTCAATACTTCCTATCGAGTCATCGAATTTTAAAAGTCCGATAACACTTGACCAAGTTTATCAAAAGAATTCGCTTGAAGTTATAAAAGAGGATAGTAACAATGTACTCTACAACGAACTTTATTTTGATAAAAGGAATATGGGTATCATCAGACGAAACGGATATTGGGTTTTGATTGTAAGGCTGTTTGATAAAAGCGATGGCAGAGTGAAAAATGTGGACATTTCAATTAGAGATGTGAACGCTAGAATACTGTTAAATGAAAATCAACAGTCTATTTCGATAAGAGATATCAATAAACTTTTTTCGAATGTTCGCGATTTCACCACAAGTTCAATAAGAAATCTTGCTATTGTAAGGACAACAAATTCGTTTAAAATTGTAAATTTCAAAAATGTTCAGCTTGATGTTTCGGAAGTTTTAAACATTGACACAGAAAATGCGGCGATGTTTATGAATATGTGGTCATATGGCTCAGAGGCGGAAACACATTTGTCAAACGTTAAAAAATCAAAGATTTGGAAACGCTTTTACTAAGAAGTATTGATTTTAACAACAATTTTATGTATAATTAATTTGGAGTTGATTTAAATGGAATTGATAGATAAGGTTCTTGATGAATTGGGACCATATCTTAGACTTGAACAATATTCGTTGTTGTATTTTGTCTTAATCGCCATTGCGGTTATAATACTTCACGTGTTGTTCTCAAGATTAAGATTTGTAAAATATTTACCTGGAGTTGTATTAGTATTTTATGCACTCATAAGGTTATTTTTAAATAAAAACGGAGGCTTTTTAAAGAGTTCACCTGAGGATTTGAGAGTCGTAGTTTTGACAGGGGCATGCGGGCTTGTTAGCATATTTTTCGCACGCATTCTTGCAATTATGTACAAAAATAAAGATCGAAGAAGGCGACCTCTCACAGAAGAAGAAAAGCGTATAAGGATGGAAAAAAGAAAAAGAAGAGAAGCAAAGGTGAGGCGTGAAGCCCTAAAAAAAGAAATTTCCAACATGGAAACACCTGAAAATTAGAACTTGGCAGAATCTTTTTTGAAATTTTTTGATAGAGCTGAGCGATAGTTGTTATCGCTCTTTTTCAATATCAAAATCATTTATAAGTTTCAACTTTTTTGCTTTTGTTAATTTTTTTATCGCAGCCTCGCGCTTCAAAGCTTCACTCATTGTATAGCCTGTTTCAAAATAAACTAGTTTGACGGGCGTTCTTCCACGCGTATATTTGGCACCATTTTTCTCATTGTGGGTTTTGATACGTTTTTCTAAATCGTTTGTCATGCCGCAGTAGAGGGTGTCGTCGGCACATTTTAAAATATAGACTTTAAAATCTTTGGAATCGTTGTTATCTATTGTCATCGATATAGTCCTCAAGTGCATTTTTTGCACTACTATAATCATAACCTCTTGAAATAAGATGGTTGATCACTTTTTGTTTGGTTTTAAAATCTTCGAGATTAAGGCCTTTGGCTTTCTTTTCGACTTGAGCGTAGAGATTTTTTTTTATGATTTCTTCATTGTCCATGAGTGCAAAATTTACAGCCTCGCCGGATATACCTTTTTCTTTAAGTTTAAAAATTATCTTTTGTGGACCCCACTTGTTTATAAGGAGATGGTCTGATACATATGCATTTATATAGTCTATATCATTGATATAGCCGACTTCTTTAGCATATTTTATAGCTTCATCTATTTCAGATTCGCTATAATCATTATCCTTTAAATATTTAATTGTTTCCGCCTCTGTTCTAGTGTTTTTAAGAAACATCAGGCAGCATTTGGTACATGTATATTTCATTTTATCACCTCGTAAAGGAGTTTTTATGGATTATTTTGCAACAATAAGCACAATTTTAAAATATATTTTGGTAGTTATAGTTTTTTTGTTTACCACAAACATCCTTAAGGATATTTTATACTATATTAAAAAAGAAAGCAAAGAGAAGGTTGCTATTTTAAGATTCGGTGGAGAAGAAAGTGACAAAATTGCCGTTATAAGAGACAATATATCTGTCGGACGTGCGGCTGAAAACGATGTAACTATTAAAGACGATGCTATTTCAAAGAGACAATTTCATATAAAAAAGACCAACAAAGGTTATAATTTGATTGATTTAAAGAGTGCTAACGGCACATTTGTAAATGGCGAACTAGTCAAGAGCGTTATTTTGAAAAATAAAGACATTATAAAAATCGGAGATGAAATAATCGTGTTTGAGGAGAGAATTCGAAATGTCAAATAAGAAAAAATCCTATTTTTATATACTTCTTTTCCAACTATTAGGTGGAGTGTTGATGTTTTTATTTAAAGCTGAAGACGAGGTTACTACAAAGTCTTTGATTGCAATTTCATCAGTTCTCATAGTGGGATTTGTAAATGTTTGGCTGAACAAAAGACTCATCGGATACGATTTGTTTTATGTCTTGGTTTCCATGTTATTTAGCATAGGAACACTTGAAATTTTTAGACTCAATTCCGAATATGGCGTAAAGCAAATGATTTGGTTTTTAATCGGTGTCGCATTTATGTATGTGTCCTATATGATTATAAAAAACACGGACTTTCACGAGTATTTCTTTTATATGTTCGTTGGAGCGATTTATATTTTATTTTTATACACGCTGCTTTTCGGAATCAACAGAAATGGCGCAAGAAACTGGGTCAGTATTTATGGACACCTTTTCCAACCGGTTGAACTCATAAAACTTTTATTTATTTTTCAGCTTGCAACGCTGGAGAACTCATCGTTCACAAAAATAAAACATTATAAACTCATAAACAAAGCAATTGCATTTTCATATTTCGGACTTCTTTTTCTTCAAAGAGACCTTGGAAGTGCACTCTTACTATTTATAATCTATATAAGTTATCTCTATGTATTTGAGAGCGAGAGAAAATATTTTGCCGTCACTCTTATAATGTTTGCAGCATTTGCTGTTATCGGCTTTTTGATACTTCCGCATGTACGAATAAGATTTATGGTTTGGACAAATCCATTTAAATATTTTGCAAAAAAGGGATATCAAATCGTTACAGCACTCACCGCAATTGCTAATGGCGGACTTTTTGGAACAGGCATAGGTCTTGGGATACCAAATATAATTCCGGTTAATATTTCAGATATGATTTTGGCGGCAATAGGCGAAGAAATGGGTACAATAATGATTTTAAATATATTAATCATTTACGTCATCTTTTTCTCATATAGCCTGAAACTTGCTAAATATGTAAGCAATAAATATTATAAAAAGCTTGCTGTTTTAATTCCGGTGTCAATTGTTTCACAATTTTTTGTAATTTTAATGGGCACTTTGAATATGATACCTTTAACAGGTGTAACCGCACCGTTTATTTCTTATGGCGGCAGCTCTATGATTTCGTCGTTTATGATGCTCGGCGTTTTACAAGCGGCTCTTAGAAAAAATGTTTAGATAAAGAATTGAGGTTTCAAATGGAAAACAATCCGAATAAAAAAGTGAATAATTTAATGTATGCGGTTGTTTTTATGGCATTTATTTCAACAATTGCAATTCTTTTGATTACTTCTGTCGGTGCGAACTATCTTGTAGACTCGAAATATGACTCAAGGTCGAACCGTCTTGTAGCAACTGTTAAACGTGGAAGTGTTCTCGACAGGAACCACGAAGTTTTAACATACAGCGAAAAAAATGAGGATGGTTATGTAAGAATTTCAAAATATCCGGGTCTTTTTTCACATGTGATTGGATATGTCGATAAGAAATACGGAACTACCGGTCTTGAATCTCTATATAATCCGGAGCTTATGGGTCGAGGCAACGCATCGTTTATGACAAAAACGAAAAATATAATTCTCAACGAGAAAACAGGCGAAAATCTCATTTTGGCTCTCGATTTAAAACTTCAACAAAAATCACAGGCACTTCTTAAAAACTTTAACGGTGCAATAGTGGTTTCTAACCCGAAGACTGGCGAGATACTTGCCAGTTATTCAAACCCGACATACGATGAAAGAAAGCTATCTGAGTTTATAAACAATGAAAACGAGAGCTCGATGTTAAATCGTGTTCAATTCGGGAGATATTCTCCGGGATCTGTAATGAAAATTTTGACAAGTATAAATCTCTTGCAAAATAATTTCAATGAAAATTACGAAGATACAGGCTCAATTGAAATCGGGGATGCTAAAATTGCAAATTACAACACTATGAGATATGGCACTGTCGACATGAAAAAAGCATTTGCACATTCTTTAAATACTTATTTCGTGTGGGCAAATTTGAAATATCTTGAAAGTTTTAAAAATTTAATTGATTCAGTCAATAAAACAATTTCGGAAAGTTCGATTGTTCCTATGGCACCGATTGAGTTAAGTCTTTCTGACGACGAGTTTTCAAACGCACTTTTAGGAATTGGACAGGGGAAAGTTACACTCTCTCCTATGATTTTAAATATTATCACTGAAAGTGTCTATAACGGCGGATATTTTTATACACCACGATATGTCAACTCTTTTGAGACGGAAGATGTAAAAATAAATAAAAAACTTTTTTCTAAAAAGATTATAATGCCTTTTAGTGAACAAATTGCAAATCAAGTAAAAGACTATATGAAAGAAGTTGTGGCGACAGGAACTGCAAGTGGTTTTGGTCTAAAAAATGCCGGAGGAAAAACCGGAACTGCGGAACTTGGAAACGGAAAATACAATTATTTTTTTACAGGTTTCTATGAAAATGAAGAAAATCCTAAATGTATTACGATTGTACTGGAAAATTGTTCAAATATTGGGTATAATAAAACTGTAGAGATATTTAAGAAATTGTTAATGGATTAACTAACTGTTGTCCTTAGCAAAATATAATTTAGGGGGTATTAGAATGTTAGTAAAAAACCATATTCTATCAAAAAATTTCCTTACACTTCTTTCAGTTGAAGATACTGTAAAGACAGCACTTGCAAAAATGGAAGAAGGTGGATTTTTAAGTTTACCGGTTGTTGAAGGAGAAAAATTCGTCGGATACGTAATGAAGGCTACAATTTATGAAAGATTTTTCCATGAAAACACATCAAACAGAGAGGAATTTGAAAAACAATCAATTGAAAAATTTGTTGAAACCGGGATTAAGGCTCTTGATCCAAATGACGGTATTGACGAAGCAAGTATCGCTATTGAAAAATTAAATATTCCGTTCTTGCCTGTAGTTGATGCTGATGGAAATTTCCTCGGAATCATGACACACGCTTCAATCTTTAAAGCATTCTCAGATCTTTTCAATCTCGGAAAGGGAAGACAACTTATTGTCTACATCTTCAATATTCCGGGACAACTTTCAAGACTCTTAAATGTCTTTAGAAAAGAAAGCATTAATGTTCCTTCAATGGTCGTTATGGATGCAAAGGTTATGGGAATTCTTAAAGTTCAATGTAGAGTCGAGGTTGCATCAAATGAAGAATTTGATGAACTTGTATCAAAAGTTGAAAAAGAAGGATTTAAAACAGGAGAATTATAGAAATTTCAAACTCTCTGCACGGATTGCAGGGAGTTTTTTTGTGTCCTTTTCCTTGCGATTTCTGGCATTCTTTGGTATAATAAATATGGAGGAGATTTTTTGCGAATTTTAGGATTGGATCCGGGACTTGCGATTTTAGGTTTCGGTTTAATAGATACAAACGGGAACAAGTTTAAACTTGTTGACTATGGAATAATAAACACTGAGCCGGACCTCACATTTCCCGAAAGGTTGAAGCTCTTATATGATGATTTGGATTTTCTTATAAAGAGATATCAACCGGACGAAGTTTCTATTGAAGAACTATTTTTCTACAGAAATGTTACCACTGCAATTAAAGTTGCACAGGCACGTGGAGTTCAAGTGCTTTGTTGTTTGAACAATGAAATTCCGATATATGAATACACTCCTCTTCAAGTAAAACAAGGAATTACAGGCTACGGACGTGCAAACAAAAGAGATATTCAGGAATGTGTGAAGTCTTTTTTGAATATGAAGGAAATTCCGAAGCCTGATGATGCCGCAGATGCGTTGGCACTTGCAATATGCCATTCATTCACCGGCAGATTTAAAGATGAATTTAGGTTAAAGTAATTATGTATGAATATTTTGAAGGCAAAATTGTAGATTTTTATGATAGCTATCTTGTGATTGATATTGCAGGCATAGGATATCGTTTGGAAGCACCGAAAAACATTTTATCGCAAGTTAGAATTGGTGAAGAAAAAGTGATTTATGCGGAGCAGGTCGTGAGTGAGAACAAAATTTCGGTCTACGGTTTTGCAACTAAAGAAGATAGAGAGATGTTTAATATTTTAAGAACAGTACCGAAAGTAGGGCCAAAAACCGCAATCGGTATTTTGGGAAGTGTGACTTTGTCAAAGCTTGTTGCTTCAATTGTTTCAGAAGACAAGACGAGTTTAACAAAACTTCCGGGCATAGGTGCAAAGAGTGCCGAAAGACTCATTGTGGATATGAAGGACAAGGTAAAGGACTTTGAATTTGCAATTGAAGACATTGATGAAGAACCGAAGAGTTCAATTCACAGTGAGCTTATAGAAGCACTAACGCAATTCGGGTATAACAGATTTGAAATTGAGAAAAAGATTGCACATATCGATTTTACGGATATGACGATTGACGAAGCCTTAAAATTTGCACTTAAGAATATGAACTAAAGGGAGATTCAATGGAAAACGAGAGAATAATCTCGAGCAATCTGAGAGATGGGGAGGATTTATTTGACAATTCTTTACGTCCGAGATGGCTCAATGAATATATTGGACAATACAAGGCGAAAGATAAACTAAAGATTTTTATCGATTCTGCTAAAATACGAAAGGACACGCTCGACCACGTACTTCTTTATGGACCTCCGGGACTTGGAAAGACCACGCTAGCAAATATAATTGCAAATGAACTCGGAGTAAATATAAAGGTTACCTCCGGTCCGGCAATTGAAAGGCCGGGGGATTTGGCAAGCATTATGACTAATCTCGAAAGAGGCGATGTACTTTTTATCGACGAAATACACAGAATTTCCAGAAATGTTGAAGAAATATTGTATCCGGCGATGGAAGACTACTGCCTTGATGTAATGATTGGAAAAGGTCCAACGGCAAGAAGTGTTAGACTCGATCTTGAAAAGTTTACGCTCATAGGTGCAACCACGCGAGCAGGACTTTTGAGCTCGCCATTTCGTGATAGATTTGGAGTGAATTTAAATCTCGAGCTGTATGATGAAAAGAGTCTTACGGAAATTATAAAAAGAAGTGCAAAGATTTTAGATGTGTTTATAGACGATGAAGGGGCACTAGAAATCGCAAGGCGATCACGCGGCACACCGAGAATTGCAAACCGACTTCTTAAACGTGTTCGCGACTATGCAGTGGTTATGGGAAGTGGCGAAATAGACAACAAAATGGCAAAAAAAGGTCTAGATATCCTTGAAGTTGACGATTTAGGACTTGACAAAACGGACAGAAAGATTATAAGAACACTTCTTGTTACGTTTAAAGGAAGACCCGTCGGCATTGACACTTTAAGTGCTGCGAGCGGTGAAGAAAAGGGAACTATCGAAGACGTGTACGAGCCGTATCTCATGCAAATAGGATTTATTGTAAGAACGCCTAGGGGAAGAATCGCGACTGAAAAAGCGGCAATTCACGTTGGAGTACCATTTATGGAGGGTTAAATGAAAAGATTCTTATTATTTTTAACGATTATAATATCACTTTTAACTATTTCTACAAGTGCGAAAAGTGATGATTTAACAATAAATATAAAAATTAAATCGTCGAGTGACGGATATGATTTGACTTCTGAACAAGGGTTTGAACTCATAACACAAGGAAAAGCTGTTCTTCCAATCCCTGCAAAATCGATTCATTTATCATATGAGAACGGACTTATGATAAAGACGGATTCAGGTTTTTACGGTCCTTATGAAAACAGCATGGTTGCTTCAAAGAACAATATAACATCTGTTGATAAAAGGAAATATAATGGCTGTTTTTATGTAGATTCAATAAACAATGCACTTATAAATAATGTAAATCTTGAAGAATATATTTATTCTGTTGTTTCAGGTGAAATGGGTTCCAGCTTTGAAATGGATGCTCTTAAAGCACAAGCGATTGCCGCAAGAAGTTATGCAATTTCTAATTTGAAGAAATATATAAAACACGGATACAATCTTACAAATGACATTTACAGTCAAGTTTATCTTGGTGTGAACAATGTGAATGATAAAATTAGAAAAGCAGTTGATGAAACAAAGGGGCTTATTGCATCTTTTAATGGTGAAATAATAAACGCGACATACTCATCATCGAACGGTGGTGTTATTGCGTCAAGCGAAGAGGTTTGGGGAAACAAATATCCATATCTTGTTATGAAGTATGACCCATACAGCACAAATACGCCGAACGTAGATTGGAAAGTGGAAGTTTCAAGAGATAATCTTGACGAGCTTCTTGCACAAAAGACAAACAAACGCAATTTCACAGGTTTAAGGCTTCAAAAAAATGCTTTAGGACGAGTCAAAGATGTTGTCGTATCCTATAATGACGGAGATGTTAAACTTTCGGCAAATAAGTTTAGATTAATTTTCGGCTCTTCGAAATTTAAAAGCACACTTTTTGATGTGAATAAAAAAGTTGAAAATACAAATGTAAAACCGATGCCTAAGAAAGAAAAAACTATTATAGTTGCCAGCACTCCGGGACCTAATGAAGGGGTTGTTTTTGACATAGTAAAACTAACGGACGATAAACTTGATAAAGTTTCAAAAGTACAAAATATTGGATCTTCGGCAGAGGCGGGAGGTCAAAATATTATTGAAACTTCAATAGATTTAACAGATAAGTATGTATTCTATGGAAAAGGATTCGGCCACAGCGTTGGACTTTCACAGTATGGAGCAAATGAAATGGCAAAGCAGGGGTTCAAATATTTGGAGATATTAAATTTTTATTATCCGGGAATCGAGGTAAAAGTATTAAATGATTAGAGTTGATGACTACGATTTTGATTTACCTGAAGAATTAATCGCTCAAACGCCTTTAAAAGAACGTGATAAATCAAGACTGATGGTAGTTGATAAAAAAGGCAGTGAACCAAAAGATTATGTTTTTTCAGATTTGGTCGATCTGTTAGATGAAGGGGATATTCTTGTTTTTAATGACTCAAGAGTTATCCCTGCAAGACTTTTTGGGCATAGAAAAGACAAGGAAGAAAAAGTTGAGTTTTTACTTTTAAAGGAACTTGGCGATGATAGATGGCAATGTCTTTCAAAGCCTGGCAAAAAAGCTAAAGTAGGAACAGAATTTTTCTTTGGAGATGAGCTATCCCTTGTGGTCGATGAAGTTGATGAAGAAGGTCTTCGTTATGTAACGCTTAAATATGACGGAATTTTATATGAAATTTTGGATAGGCTTGGCACTATGCCGCTTCCTCCATATATTCATGAAAAACTTGAAGATCAGGAGATGTATCAAACGGTCTATGCAAAGGATCCGGGTAGTGCGGCTGCACCGACAGCAGGACTCCACTTCACGGATGAGCTTTTGGAAAAATTAAAAAACAAAGGCATCGAGGAACTTTTTATAACATTAAATGTAGGTCTCGGCACATTTAGACCGGTTACATCTGAGTTTATTGAAGATCATAAGATGCATGAAGAATTATATACTGTTAGTGAAGAAGTTGCAGCGAAGATTAATGCAGCAAAGAAAGCTGGCAAAAAAGTTGTTGCAGTAGGAACAACTACAATAAGAACGCTTGAAAGTGCTGCAGATGAAAACGGTGAAGTGAGAGCGGGCAGCAGATGGACAAATATTTTTATTTATCCGGGTTATAAGTTTAAAGTTGTGGACAAGCTGATCACCAATTTCCACTTGCCGAAGAGCACACTTCTTATGCTTATTTCTGCAATTATGGGACGAGAAAATGCCCTTCACGCATACAAAATTGCAGTCGATAGAAAATACAGATTTTTCAGTTTTGGCGATGCAATGTTTATAGAATAATGGAGAATTTATGAGTTTTGAGTTTGAAGTATTAAAAAAAGATGATAGAACAAAGGCGAGGGTAGGTGTTTTAAAAACTCCTCACGGAGATATACCAACACCTATTTTTATGCCGGTAGGAACGAGAGCGACGGTTAAAACTCTTTCGAATAATGAGCTTTTGGATTTAAATACAAAGATTATTCTTTCGAACACATACCATTTATTTTTACGTCCTGGGGACGAACTTATAAAAAAGGCCGGCGGTCTTCACAAATTTATGAATTGGAAACTTCCAATTTTAACAGATTCCGGTGGATTTCAAGTGTTTAGTTTAACCGAAAACAGACAAATCACCGAAGAAGGTGTACACTTTAGATCGCATATCGACGGTTCTAAAGTTTTCCTATCTCCGGAAAAGTCAATTTCCGTTCAAGAGAATTTAGGCTCCGATATAATGATGGCATTTGACGAATGTGCCCCATATCCGGCCGATTACGACTATATTAAACATTCCATGGATAGAACTTTGAGATGGCTCGAAAGATGCGTGAATGCAAAAACTAGAGATGATCAGGCTCTTTTCGGTATAGTTCAAGGCGGAATGTATAAAGATTTAAGAAAACTTTCTGCAATTGAAACTTGCAAATTTGATTTGAAAGGTTATGCGGTTGGTGGACTAAGCGTTGGAGAACCGATTGAAGTTTTAAAGGAAATGCTTGATACATGCACAGATTATATGCCTGAGGATAAACCGAGATATCACATGGGTGTCGGATCGCCTGACTATCTTTTCGAGTCTGTCGAAAGGGGAATCGATATGGCAGATTGCGTTCTTCCGACAAGAATTGCAAGAAACGGTGCAGCATTTACAAAATACGGCAGAATAAATTTAAAGAATGCAAAATTCACTGAAGATTTCACACCTATTGAAGAAGATTGCGACTGTTACGCATGCAGAAATCACACAAAAGCTTATATAAGACATCTCGTTATGAACGGTGAAATCCTTGGCGGAAGACTTCTGAGTCTCCACAATGTCAGATTCCTTTTAAAGTTGATGGAAAATATAAGAAAGAGTGTAATTGATGGAAATTTCTTAGAATATAAAGAGGAATTTTATAAAAATTATGGTTATTTGGATTAACTATTGATTTTTTTGTTTTTTTATTATATAATTACCATAAGTGAGGTGAAGAAATGTACGGAGCTACAACAGCAAACCCAACAGCAAACCCACTGATTTCTCTTTTACCTATGGTCGTTGTTCTAGGTTTTTTCTATTTATTCGTGATTAGACCACAACAAAAAAGGGATAAAGAGGTCCAAGCAATGAGAGCTGCCCTTAAACCGGGAGACAGCGTTATCACCATTGCAGGAACAATGGGTAAGATTTTACAAGTTAAGGATGACATTGTTGTTATTGAAGTCGGAACTCTCAAAAATCAAATTGAGATTCTAAAATCATCAGTTGCAACAATTTCAAAGAAAAAAGACGTTAAAGACGCAAAAGTAGACACTATTTAATTTGGAGGTAAAAAATGAAACTTATTAAAACATTGACAAAGAAAAACATAAAAGACACATTATGTCACGGCGGATGCGGCGAATGCCAAACTTCATGCCAATCAGCATGCAAGACCAGTTGCACAGTTGGAAACCAAAAGTGCGAAAATCCACAAAATAAATAAGTGGTGGTAATATCCACTACTTTTTTTTGGGGTTAAAATAATGGAGAATAGAATCCATAAATTTCATCTTAATGGCGTATATTGTATAATTGATATTAACTCAGGCAGCGTTCACGTTGTTGAAAAAATTATATACGATATAGTAGATGAATATGACAAGCTTTCGGACGAGGAACTTGCTTCTAAGTACAACTATGAATTATCCGATATAACCGAAGCGCTTTCAGAAATAAACTCTCTTAAATCGGAGGGTTTACTGTTTAGTGAGCCGATTGATGTTGACACTATTCCATTCGCAAATCAAAATATTGTAAAAGCTCTATGTTTACATATGGCTCACGATTGCAATTTGAAGTGTGAATATTGTTTTGCATCGCAAGGGAATTTTAATGGAGAAAAATGTCTGATGCCACTTTCTGTAGGAAAGAGAGCATTGGAATTTTTGTGCGAAAATTCGGGCAAACGTGTAAATTTGGAAGTTGACTTCTTCGGTGGAGAACCACTCATGAACTTCAGAGTTGTTAAAGAACTTGTGAAGTACGGAAGAGAGGTTTTAGAACCGAAATACAACAAAAATTTCAGATTTACAATCACCACAAACGGCGTTTTATTAAATGATGAAATAATTGATTTTATAAATGAAAATATATCCAATGTCGTTTTAAGTCTTGACGGAAGAAAATCCGTTAACGATAAAATGAGAAAGACTTTAACCGACAAGGGCAGTTATGATATCATCGTTCCGAAGTTTAAGAAACTTGTAGAAAAGCGTGGCGATAAAGATTATTATATTCGTGGCACTTTTACAAATCAAAATCTTGACTTCAGCGAAGATATTTTAAATTTTTATAATGAAGGATTTGAAAAGGTTTCTGTCGAACCTGTTGTAACGAATCCTAACGAATATTATGCAATAAGGGAAGAGCATCTTGACAAGATTTTGAAGGAATACGAAAAGTTTTCCAAAGATTATCTCGACATCTTAAAGAAGGATGATAAGTTTTTATTTTTCCACTTTATGATTGATTTATCTCAAGGTCCTTGCATAATAAAAAAATGTTCCGGATGCGGAGCAGGAAATGAATATATGGCTGTAACACCTCAAGGAGACTTATATCCTTGTCATCAGTTTGTCGGCGAAGAACAATTTAAGCTCGGCGACGTTTTTGAAGGTGTTAAGAATACAGAACTCAGAGATGAGTTCAAGTTTACTAATGTCTTTACAAAAGACGAATGTAAATATTGCTGGGCAAGGTTTTATTGTTCCGGCGGATGTCATGCAAACGCATGGTATAACAACAAAAACATCAATAAGGTTTACAAACTTGGCTGCGAAATGGAGAAAAAAAGAATTGAATGTGCCATTTCGATATTGGCCAACAGATAAGGAGGAGAAGGATGAAAAGTAAATCATTAGTTTACTTTACCTTGGTTGTAGCTTTAGTACTTGCAATTTTCGCAATTGGCGTATTCGGCTTTCAACTAGGTGACAAAAAAATCCCTAAGGCAAAAGATGCAATTCAATTAGGATTGGACCTTCAAGGTGGGGTTTATGTATTATTACAAGCTGACACTGATGCAAGTGGTCAAGAGTTAAGAAGATATATGGAACAAGCAAAGGCAATCATTCAACAACGTGTTGACGGTCTTGGCGTAAGTGAACCAAATATCGCTATTGAAGGAGATAATCGTATCCGTGTTGAACTCGCAGGTCTAAAGGACTCAGAAGAAGCATTGAAATTGATCGGTAAAACAGCTCAACTTCAATTCGTTGATCCTGATGGAAATGTAGTTTTAACAGGAAAGAACGTTAAAGAAAGTATCGTTCAATATATTAATGACCCGATTAAAGGTAACGAACCTGTAATCAGTCTTGAATTTGACGATGAAGGTGCAGAAAAATTTGCTGAAGCAACAAAGAGACTTGCAGCAGAAACAGATGCACAAAAGAAGATTTTATTTATCAGATTAGACGATGAAGTTATTTCAGCACCTATGGTTCATGAAGAAATCAGAGGCGGAAAAGCAATCATCAACGGTGGTAACGAAGCAATGAAGCTCGAAGATGCAACAAGAACTGCTACACTTATTAAAGCAGGTGCTCTTCCTATTCCTATGAAGGAACTCACAAGCTCGGTTATCGGACCTACACTTGGTCTTGATGCTTATGAAAAATCAATACTTGCAATTGGAATTTCATTATTATTAATTATGGTATTATTACTCGCATTATACAGAGTAATGGCAATTCCAGCATGTATCAGTTTGCTTGTTTATACTGAAATTATTATCGGATTCTTCCTACTTCTAAAAGTTAAGCTATCTCTTCCGGGAATTGCAGGACTTATGCTTTCAATCGGTATGGCCGTTGACGCAAACGTTATTATTTTCGAAAGAATTAGAGAAGAACTTAAAGCCGGAAAAACACACAAGGCTGCTATTAAAGCCGGATACAAAAATGCATTATCATCAATTATTGACTCAAATATCACAACATTAATTGCAGGTATTGTTCTTTATGTATATGGTATCGGTGCAATCAGAGGATTCGGTGTTACACTCATCCTTGGTATTGTTGCATCAATGTTCACAGCAGTACTTCTTACAAAATGGTTATTGGATTTAATGGCAAACATTTTTACATTTAAATCTAACAAATCATTTGGAGCTTAGGAGGGAAGAATTATGAATTTTGTAAAACACAGATATATTTATATGGCTATTTCAGCCATTCTCATAATTGCCGGAATTTGCTTTGCAGCTGTTAAGGGATTCAATCTTGGTATTGATTTCTCAGGTGGTACTGTTATAACAATTCAAGCACCTAAGTTTATCGAAGAAGAAAAGATTAGAAATATTTTTAAAAAATATGACAACACAATCGGTATTCAATACAGTGGAGAAAACAAATCCGACATCATTGTAAAAAGTACAAAAGACTTTGACACAACACAAATGACGGAAATCAAATACGCTCTTGAACAAGAACTTTCAATCGACAGAACTGCAATTTCTTCTGACTCTGCAGAACCGACAATGGGTAAAGAAATTCAAAGAAAAGCTATTATTTCAATTTTAATTGCTTCAGCTTTGATGCTTGTTTATATTACAATCAGATTTGAATTTTTATTCGGTGTCGCTGCTATTTGCGCTTTGATTCACGACGTTTTGATCACAGTAGGCTTCTATGCAATTTTCAGTTTCCCTGTAAATTCAAGTCTTATTGCTGCAGTACTCACAATTTTGGGTTACTCAATCAACGCTACAATCATTATTTTCGATAGAATCAGAGAAGAAAGAAAGCTTCAACCTAAAGCAACAAAAGAAGATATTATTAACTCAGCAGTTAACCACACTATAAGAAGATCTATCTTCACAACTGTAACAACACTTCTTGCAGTATTTACTCTATATTATGTTGGAGTTGAAGCTGTTAAAGTATTGGCTTTACCTTTAATCATCGGTATGGTTTCAGGTTTCTGGTCATCAGTATTCTTAGCTCCGAACTTCTGGTATATTTTCTGCGGCGGAGACGAAGCAAAAGTAGCACAAAACAAAAGATAATTTAATATAATACTGGAAATTTTATCCATAAAATGGTAGAATGGTATATAAGTACTCATTCTACTTTTTTATTGGAGGAATTATGTTGGAGAAATGGTTTTTAAGAAATAAGAACAATGCTCAGTCGCCTGACAAGAATTTAAATCTGTTGGAACGCACAAAGCTACGCATTCTTTATAACAGAGATATAACTGAGATTGACGATATGAGAAAATATTTTTTAAATCCATACGAAGCAATGTATGACGCAAATCTTTTTAATGATTTCCATATTCTTTATGATCGACTTATTTCTCTGAAAGAAAATAATGAAACAGTAGCTATCGTCGGTGACTATGATGTCGACGGAATTATGTCTACCACAATTCTTATTAAAACATTTAAACGCCTTGGAATTAACGTTACATATAAAATTCCTAACAGAATGTCTGATGGATATGGAATTAATAGACGTATTGTTGACGAACTTAAACTTGAAGGTGTGAGTCTTATTATAACTGTAGATAATGGCATTCAAGCTTTTGACGTTTTAGAATACGCAAAGGAATTGGGACTCGATGTATTTATTACAGATCACCACGAGTTAAAGGTTGAAGACGGGGAGTTTAAAATTCCGGATTCAATCGGTGCAATAAATCCGCATCGACCTGACAGCAATTATCCGTTCAAGCTTTTATGCGGTGCTGGTATTGCTTATAAAGTTGCAATTTTACTTTTAAAAAAATTCGGTGTATATGACGAAGCAATTGACAGGGAGCTCATAACATTAGCCGGCATTGCAACAATTTGCGATGTCGTAGATCTTGTAGATGAAAATAGGATAATTTCATATCATGGCTTACTGAACTATAGAACAACAACAAATTTGGGCTTGAGGGCAATTACAAAGGTCGCTAGCGTTGATATTTCAAAAGTGGATAGCTATCATATCGGATTTATTATAGGTCCACGATTCAACTCAAGCGGTCGATTGAAAACAGCTGATTTGGGTATAGAATTATTAACCACTGAAGATGAGGACAGAGCCCTTGAAATTGCAACTGAGTTAAATGATTTAAACGAAGAAAGAAAAACATATACCGAATCGGGATACAAGTCCGCTCTCGAAAAAATAGATTCAAATAATCTTCCTAGTGCGCTTGTCATTTATCTAGAAAATATTCATGAAAGTGTTGCAGGAATAATTGCAGGACGTATAAAAGAAAAATATTACAGACCGACAATTATCCTTACTGATGGAGAAGAAAATCTAAAAGGTTCAGGAAGAAGTGTTGATGAGTTTGATATTTATAGTTCTATTTCAGAGTTCAGTGATTTATGTTTAAAATTCGGCGGACATAAAATGGCTTGCGGACTCTCAATTGAAAAAGATAAGATGGATGAATTTAGAGATAAACTCATAAAATCTGCAAATAAATATGAGACTGACTTTATTAAAAAGGTTTATATAGACGCAATTTTCCCGCTTGAAATGGTGGATTTAAGATTTCTTGATATGCTAAATTCATTCAGGCCGTTCGGTAAGGCGAATGAGGAGCCGAAATTTGCGGACAATAATTTAAAATTTATAGGTTTTAATGTATTAGGAAAAAATAAAAATGTTATTAAACTATCTCTTGTTTCAAGTTCAAACAGAGTTGTTACGGCAATTTTGTTTGAGACTGAGGACGCATTCCTTAAAAGATTCAAAGAGGAATTTAATTTAGATATTTATGATTCAATACAAAAGGGACTTTACATGGATATTGTTTATTACCCTCAACTTAATGAGTTCAGAGGTAATAAAGAAGCACAAATAATCATAACAAACTATAGGTACAAGAGGTGATGGTATGCTTGAAGATTTATTAGCTTATATTTTAAAATATAATCCCGATGCCGATGTCGAGCTTATAACAAAAGCGTTTAATCTCGCTAAGGAAGCACATGAAGGACAGCTTAGAAAGAGCGGGGAACCTTATATTATTCATCCGGTCGCAGTTGCAAAGATTCTGTCTGAGCTCAATATGGACTCGCAGACGATTTGCGCCGGACTTTTACATGATGTAATTGAAGATACTAAGTACACATATGACGATATAAAGGAGATGTTTGGTGAAAACATTGCTGACATTGTCGAAGGTGTCACGAAAATTAAAAATTTAAATTATAAGAAAGCTGACGAGGCACAAGCGGAAAATATTAGAAAGATGGTTCTTGCAATGAGTAAGGACATCCGAGTTGTTATTGTTAAACTCGCTGACCGTCTTCACAATCTGAGAACACTTGAATATATGACCGACGAAAAGAGATACAGAATTGCAAGAGAAACACTTGATATTTATGCACCTCTTGCACATAGACTCGGTATTTCGAAAATTAAATGGGAGCTTGAGGACCTTTGTTTGAGGCATTTGGAGCCGAAGGCTTACTATGATTTGGTTGAAAAGGTCAATAAGAAGAGAAAAGAACGTGAAGCCGATTTAAATAAGATTATTGAAAAACTAAAACAAAAGCTGACCGAAGCAAATTTGAAATTTTCAATAGAGGGTAGACCTAAGAGTTTCTATTCGATTTATAAAAAAATGAAGGACCAAAATAAAAGTTTTGATTCTATTTATGACCTTACAGCTGTAAGAATTATTGTGGACACGGTAAATGACTGCTATGCCGCTCTTGGTGTTGTTCACGCATCATGGAAACCGGTTCCCGGAAGATTTAAGGACTATATAGCGATGCCTAAGCCTAATATGTACCAATCGCTTCACACGACCGTTATAACAAACGAAGGCGAGATTTTCGAGGTGCAAATAAGGACTTGGGAAATGCACAAAACGTCTGAATACGGGATTGCTGCGCACTGGATGTACAAAGAGAAAAAAGGAAAAACAAATCTTTCACAAAATCTCAAATGGCTACAACAACTTATGGAATGGCAAGCCGATCTCGCAGATCCAAAAGATTTCATAGACACACTAAAGGTCGACTTCTTTAACGATGAGGTTTTCATTTTGACTCCAAGGGGTGACGTTGTCGATTTGCCGATGGGCTCAACTCCTGTCGATTTCGCGTATAGAGTTCACACCGATGTTGGAAACAGAACCATCGGAGCAAAAGTAAACGGCAAGATTGTACCGCTTAATTATGAACTTCAAAATGGCGATATTGTTGAAATTACAACGTCTAAAAATATTTGTGGTCCATCAAGAGATTGGCTAAAGTTTGTAAAGAGCTCGAGAGCAAAAAGTAAAATAAAATCCTGGTATAGAAGTATCGACAAAGAAGAAAATATTGCTGTAGGAAGAGAACTTCTTACTTCAGAATTAAAAAGACTTAATATAAAACCTGAAGATGCGTTCTCAAAAGAAAATATGGAAGCTCTTTCATCATATTTTTCACTCAGTGAAATTGATGACTTATATCAACAAATCGGATATGGTTCTTTAAAGCTAAATGTTGCGGTAAATAAGATTAAATCACTTGTTGAGAATGTTTCTATAAAAGATGATGATGGCAATTTTATACAGCCTAATACGAACATTGTTTCGGACTCGCCGAGTTCGGTTATTGTGGATGATTTACCTGGACTTAAAGTGCGTTTCAGCAGATGCTGCAATCCGCTTCCGGGCGATGAAATTGTCGGATTTGTGACAAAAGGTCATGGTGTCACAATTCACAGAAAAGACTGTCCTAACACAATTTCTTTAAAAGAAAGACTTGGACAGATAAATGTTCGTTGGTCGTCAAACATCAGTGATGCGTTTGTTTCTGATATAGAGATTCGTGCGGTTGACAGAGTTGGACTCATAAGCGAAGTTGCCGGTTATATGAGAGAGCAGAAGTCTTCTCTTATAAACTTAAACGCAAAGATTGACGACAACAATTTAGCAACAATTTCTATGACCGTAAAAGTTCCAAACAAACAGGAGCTCAATCGAATCATAAAAGATTTGGGGCAAATACCGTCAGTTCTAAATGCGTACAGGAGAATTAACTGATGATTGCACTTATACAAGTTACTGACGGAGTTAAACTTTCGATTGATGATAAGGTTTACAATGAAACAACCGACAAGACATTGCTCGTTTTACTCGGAGTAAAAGACGACGACACAATAGAAGATGTGGATTATATTGTAAAGAAAATTCCAAAGCTTCGAATTTTTAAAGACGACGAGGACAAACTCAATCTTTCAGCACTTGATGTTGGAGCGAGCCTATTTGTCGTAAGCCAATTTACCTTATATGCAAAATGCAGAAAAGGAAACAGACCAAGCTTCGACAGAAGTGCAGGATATGAGAAAGGAAAAGAATTCTACGAAATGGTTGTCGATAAGCTCAAATCTACGGGACTCGAGGTTAAGACAGGCTCATTCGGAGCGATGATGGATATAGAATTTAATAATAACGGACCGGTTACTATTATTTTAGACTCCAATGAATAGATTTTTCTTTAACAATTTGTTATAATATATTTGGGAGGGATTTTATGCTAATAAGTAATTTTTTAACATCCAGAAAAAGTGACAGACACTTTAAAAACAAGAAAATCAACAAGGACTCATTATCAAGACTTGAACAAGTGTTCAATCTCATGGATAATGAAAGTGTAAGTTTCAAACTTTATGAAAACGGAAAAGATGTTTTCGAAGCTTTAGACGGTCATGCAGGCTACAACGGAGTTATGATTGAAGCACCTGCATATATTACAGTTACTTTTAAAGGTGATTCAAACAAGGATAAAGTTGTAGGCATGTATAAAGCCGAAGATGTTATAAGTCTTCTTGAAAAAGAAGGTCTCGGCAGTTGTTGGATCGGACTATTTAATACTTCCGAATCTGTAAAGGAAAAAGCTTTCCAAAATAAGGATGCAAATCTTATTTTAGCTGTTGGGTATCCTAAACCGAAGAACCCGTTTGTTCAAGAAGAAAAATCGGAAAGATTGCCGGTTGAAGATATCGTTTTCAGTGAAGAAATTGGAAATCCAATAAGCATTGATGAACTCGAACAACTCGGATTGGACGATGTGTTTTATTATGCAAGATTCGCTCCTAGCACACTCAATTCACAAAGCTGGAGATTTGTTATCAGACAAAATCAAGTAGTTTTATATTTAAAAGAAGTAAACGGAAAGCTTTACTATGAAGATATGGGCATCATTATGTACTACTTTGAACAAATGTATAATATGACATTCCACAAGGGTGAATGGAAGCTCGAAGACAATTTCGTAATGCACGACGGCTATGTAAAAATTGCCACAATGAATATATAGGAGATATTATGAAGTTATTTATTGATACTGCAAATATCGAAGAAATAAAAGAAATTGCAAAGTGGGGCGTTTTATCAGGAGTAACGACAAATCCGTCACTAATTGCAAAAGAAGGACGCGATTTTAAAGATGTCGTTACTGAAATTACAGGTCTTGTAGACGGACCAATAAGTGCTGAAGTAACATCATACGAAACAGAAGGAATGGTAACTGAAGCACGTGAACTTGCAAAAATTCATGAAAATATTATAATCAAGATTCCTATGACCAAAGAAGGTTTGGAAGCAATTTCAATTCTTCACAAGGAAAATATCAGGACAAACTGTACATTGATATTCTCTGTAAATCAAGCAATTCTTGCCGCAAGTGCCGGTGCAAGTTATGTAAGCCCATTTATCGGAAGAATTGATGATATCGGTTATGATGGAATGACACTCATAAAAGATATTATGAAAGTTTTCTACAACTATGGAGTTGAACCTGAAGTTATTGCAGCTTCTATAAGAACTGTTGGACATGTTAAAGAAGCAGCTCTTGCAGGAAGCGACATCGCAACAATTCCATATAAAGTATATAATCAAATGCTCAAACATCCTTTGACAGACAAGGGGATTGATGCATTTAAGAAAGATTGGGAAAGTTATCAAAGAAAGTCAGGCAATTAATGGATAGAAATTTAGTTTTAAATTTAGCTCGCGTTACCGAAGCCGCTGCACTTAACGGTGCAAAATGGCTCGGACGCGGAGATAAGAATGCAGCTGACCAAGCTGCGGTTGATTCAATGAGAAAGATGTTCGACACAATCGACATTTCAGGAACTGTTGTTATTGGTGAAGGTGAAATTGACGAAGCTCCAATGCTTTATATTGGCGAAAAAATAGGTCAAAGACATGAGGATTCTCCAAAGATTGACATTGCTGTCGATCCTCTTGACGGGACAAATGCCGTTGCAAAAGGCGGCACAGATGCAATTGCAGTTTTAGCTGTTGCACCTGAAGGACATCTTTTAAACGCACCGGACATGTATATGAATAAGCTTGCTGTCGGTCCGAAGGGAAAGGGTGTTGTTTCAATTGAAAAACCAATTGAAGACAATCTCATTGCACTTTCAAAGGCCTTAAATAAGGATATGTCTGACATTACAGTCGTTATGCTCGACAGACCGAGACACGACGACTATGCACAAAGAATCAGAAAAATGGGTGCAAGAATCAGATTTATTCAAGACGGCGACGTTTTAGGAGCAATTGCAACTTGTTTCGACCATGTAAGTGGCGATATTTTGATTGGCTCAGGCGGAGCTCCTGAAGGTGTTCTTGCAGCTGTTGCTCTAAAATGTTTAGGTGGACAATTCGAAGGAATTCTTTTACCTAAAGATGACGAAGAAAAAGCAAGATGCGAAAGAATGGGTGTTGAATGTGACAAAGTTTACACTATCGACGATCTTGTTAAAGGAAATGAATCCGCATTTGCTGCAACGGGTGTAAGCCATGGAGAACTTCTTGATGGAGTCAACTTTATAAGTAAAAACGTTGCAACTACTGAAACTTTGGTGCTTCGTCAAGAAACAGGCACAGTTAGATTTATAAAGGCTGTTCATCATTTAGATAAAAAGCCGGAATATGCAAAATAATACTTGACAAGTTGTATATAATTATGATAAAATAATCAAGTTAAGAGTGAAGAGAGGTGAAATCAATGAAAAAGGGAATTCATCCTGAATTTAAGGAAGTAACTGTAACTTGCGCATGCGGAAATACTTTCCAATCTGCATCAACAAGAGATGAACTAAAGGTTGAAGTTTGTTCTGAATGCCATCCGTTCTTTACAGGTAAGCAAAAATTTGCTGAACGTGGCGGAAGAGTTGAAAAGTTTAAAAAGAAGTACGAAAAGAAAGACAAATAGAACGGCTGCAGCTTTACGCAGCCTTTTTATTTTAATATTACGATATGAAATTATCTGATTTGCTGGCATACGGACAAAAAAATTTAATCGGTGTGGACAATGGCGAAAATGAAGCCATGATGTTTATCGAAGATTTATTCGGCTTTAAAAAATCCGATATTTTTTTGATGTCGGAATATAATATCAATGACGACGATGTAGCAAAATATAAAAAAGCTATTGAAACGAGGTTAAAAGGCGTTCCATACAACTATATTGTAGGGTTTAAAGAGTTTTACGACAGAAATTTTTTTGTCGATGAAAGAGTTTTAGTTCCAAGACAGGAAACCGAACTTATGATAGATTTCATTGAAAAATATTACGCCAAAAATCCACGACCAAAAAGGATTTTGGATTTATGCACGGGTAGCGGCGTCATTGCAATTACGCTTGAAAAAATTTTTGAAAGTGATACTTACGCATCCGATATCTCTTTAGAAGCACTTGAGGTTACAAAGATAAACGCAAAAAACCTTAATTCAAATGTGCATTTTATACACAGTGATTTATTTGATAGTATCGAAGGTAAGTTCGATTTGATTACTATTAATCCACCGTATGTGCCACGTGAAAGAAAACAATTTCTTTCGAAAGAGGTCAGAGATTTTGAACCGGACACAGCAATTTTTACAGACGATGACGGTTTATATATTATAAAAAGATTTTTAGATGAGTTTATAAATTTTGTAGAATCTCGTTTTTTAGTTATAATAGAGATAGACGAAACTCACAAAGATAAAATTATTAATTACTTAAAAAATAGAAATTTAAATTACAGTTTTTTGAAAGATTTTCAAAGTATGGATAGATTTCTTGTTATTGAAGGGAGTGATAGAAATGATCGATAATAAACAACTTGAAAGCATTAAGAAAAAGTATAAAGAATTAAATGATCTCATTATGGATCCAAATCTTTTAAACGATATGGAAAAATATCAAGAAACGATGATTGAGCATGCAAATTTAAGTGAAATTTATAATAAGGTTGTTCAATATGAGTCTTTGCTCTCTGATTTTGAGGCGAACAAGGAGTTGTTACAAGACGATCTTGACGATGAGCTTAAAGAGATGGCAAAAGAGGAACATAAAACTTTAGAAGAAGAGCTTGAAAAAACTGAGCTCGAAATAAAAACTCTTTTGATTCCAAAGGACCCTAACGATGATAGAAACGTTATCGTTGAATTAAGAGCGGGCACAGGTGGAGACGAAGCTGCACTTTTTGCCGGAGACTTATATAGAATGTACACAAGATATGCCGAAAGACAAAGATGGTCGATTGACATTATGAGTACAAATGAAATCGGTATCGGTGGATACAAAGAAGCGATTTTCATGATTAACGGTAAAGGTGCTTATTCAAGACTTAAATATGAATCGGGCGTTCACAGAGTTCAACGTGTTCCGGAAACTGAATCTGGCGGAAGAATTCACACTTCAGCTGCAACTGTTTCAGTTATGCCGGAAGCAAAAGACGTCGAAGTAAATATCGAAGAAAAAGATTTAAAAATTGACGTTTATCGCTCGAGTGGACACGGTGGACAATCCGTAAACACAACCGACTCCGCTGTTAGAGTTACACATATTCCGACAGGACTTGTCGTCGCATGTCAAGACGAAAAGAGCCAACTTAAAAATAAAGACAAGGCTATTAAAGTTTTGAAGACAAGGCTCTATGAAATGATGTTAAGAGAACAACAAGAAAAGCTTGCTGCTGAAAAAAGAAGTCAAGTCGGAAGCGGTGACCGTTCTGAAAGAATTAGAACATACAATTTCCCACAAGGAAGAGTTACCGACCACAGAATCAACAAGACGATTTACAAGTTGCAAGAATTTCTCGACGGCGATTTGGACGAAATGATCGACGCACTAAACACCGCCGCACAAGTTGAGCAAATGACAGCAACTGAAGAATAATGAAAGTTGCAATTGTTGGAGGAGGAGTAAGTGGCATTACTCTTTCTATTTTGCTTGCCGATTTTTTTGATGTAACAGTGTTTGAAAAAAATAACCGCATATTAAAAAAGCTTTTGGTTACCGGAAACGGCAGGTGCAATTTTTCAAATGAGATTATGACTCGTGAAAACTTTCATGGAAATGAGAAATTTTTGGACGAGTTTATAAAGTCCGCAGATTTAAGAGCGGGAGAGAATTTTTTAAATTCTATCGGAATTGTGTCCACAACAGACGAGAGGGGAAGAAAATACCCTATGAGTCTTCAAGCAAACAGTGTTGTGGATGCGTATCTTTCGGCAGTTTCCGAGAAAAATATTTCTATTAGATTGGACACAGCAGTCGAGGATATTGCGGTAAAAAATAATAAATTTATTATAAATTACGACTATGCATCTCCGTTTGACATTTGTATTTTGGCGCCCGGCTCTATGAGTTATCCGCAATTTGGAACCGACGGCACAAGCTACAAGCTTGCAACCAATTTAAACCACAGGAAAACAAGGATTGTTCCGGGCATCACGAGTTTGATTTCGAACATTCCTTTTTTAAAAGAGTTAAAGGGCGTTAAAATTGACGGCGAGTTGTCGTTTAATTTTGACGGCAAAATATATTCATACACGGGTGATATTCTTTTTACGGAAAATGGAATCAGCGGAAATACTGTTTTTGAATCGTCATCAATCATTTTAGATAAAAAGATAAATTCCGTTGTGCTCGATTTTATTCCAAACATTTCCGAAGACGATTTGATGGATATGTTAAATGAACGTAAGACCAATTTTCCAAAGAGAAAAGTCTCATGGATTTTAAACGGAATAATTCACAAGAAGCTTGCAAATGTTATTTTAAAGATTTTAAATCTCTACATAAATAAAGATTTAAATGAACTCACCGAATCTGATTTTAAAAACATTTCGAAACTCATAAAGAATTTCAATGTAAATGTTTTGTCGGGTGGTTCGTGGAAACAAAGTCAAGTGACCGTCGGAGGAATCGATTCTTCGGATTTGGATATAAATTTTCAATCAAAATTTATAAAAAATCTATTTATGGTCGGTGAATATTTGGACATATATGGCGATTGCGGCGGCTACAATATCACATTTGCACTTATTTCTGCAATAAGAGTGTGCGAATTTTTAAGGAGAAAATATGCAGGTACTATATCATAAATTAAACGAACTTTATAAAGACGGAAAGTTTATAAATGTGGCAGTAGTAGGTGCCGGTTTTATGGGCTCTTCGCTTATAAGTCAGCTGAATTTAATAAACGGATTTAAGTGCAATATCTGCTATTCTAGAAATAACGAAAAAACCAAAGATGTCTATCTTAAAATGGGCGTTTCGGACTCAAATATAAAATATATTGATTCGCCTACGGAATACGACAATAGCTCCGATAATTTCTATATAATGAACGATCTTTACAATTTTTTCGGGTTAGAAGATATAGATGTTTTTGTCGATGCGACCGGCGACCCGTACGAAGGCGCTAAAATCGCTTTTGAGGCAATTAAGCACGGGAAGCATATAGTTAGTCTAAATGTGGAATGCGACGTCGTGGTCGGCTCGTTACTCGCCGAAAAAGCAAGAGAGAAAAACGTCACCTACACCGGAATTGCAGGTGACGAACCCGGAACTGTAAAAGAGCTCTATGACTTTGCAAAACTTTTGGGTTTTGAAGTGCTTGCAATCGGAAAAGGTAAAAATAACCCGCTTGATTATGAAGCAAACTATGAAACAGTTGAGAAGGAAGCAAACAAAAAAGGAATAAGGCCTTATATGCTTGCATCATTTGTCGACGGATCAAAGACAATGGAAGAACTCACTCTCATGTGCAACGCCACAGGTTTTAAACCGGATGTGCCGGGTTGCCACGGAATTGTTTCCGATATAAAAAATCTCGACAAAAATTTAAAACTGAAATCCGAAGGCGGCGTCCTTGATTCATATAATGTTTGTGAATATGTCATGGGAATTGCGCCGGGTGTTTTTGTGCTTGTTAAAGCGCCGAACGATTTTATAGACCACGAAATGCGATTTTTAAAAGTGGGTGACGGTCCGAATTATGTATTATATAGACCGTTTCATTTGACAAGTATCGAAGTGCCGGTTACAATTCTTCAAGCTTATTTCTTTAATCTTCCGACAATTTGTCCGATTTCTTTAAAACCTGTTGCAGACACTGTTGCAATCGCAAAAAGGGATTTGAAACCTGGCGATTTATTGGACGGTCCGGGGGGCAAGACAATTTATGGAAAAATCATGACTTATTCTTCATCAAGAGAGATGAATTATATGCCATACGGATTGGCATCTGAAAATGTTAAAGTTGTTCGCGAAATAAAAAAAGGTGAACCGATAAAATACGACGATGTAGAAATAGAAAATTCAAAATTATTCGAGCTCAGAAAAGAGCTTGAGTTGTTGACAAAAAGTTTAAAATAGTATAAAATAAAGAAAGAAGACCGCGACAGATAATGAATTTTTTAGCGAGCAACGTACGGTGAGAGGTTGCAAAATTCAATTTGTCGGTATCAGCTTCGTTTTTCCCGAAAAGGGCGTCAGTTAAGCGTTAATTACTTAAAGTGGCAATCGCAAGCGAAGGTGGTACCGCGGATATGTAAATTCGTCCCTCGATTATTTTTATAATAATTGAGGGATTTTTTGTTAGGAGGTAAAAATGACCAAATTTGGACCATTAGATAATTCATCGGTCAATGAGCGAGAACTCAAAATAATAGATTATTGGAATAAAATTGATTTATTGCATGAGTCTGAAAAGATAAGAGAAGGTAATGAAAAGTTTGTGTTTTTTGAAGGCCCGCCGACTGCAAACGGCAAGCCGGGCATTCACCATGTTGTAAGTAGAACATTGAAAGATTTGACATGCAGATACAACATTATGAAAGGAAAGCACGTTCAAAGGAAAGCAGGTTGGGACACACACGGACTTCCTGTTGAAATTGAAGTCGAAAAAAAATTGGGACTTCACAACAAGAAGGACATTGAAGCATACGGCGTTAAAAAGTTTAACGAAGAATGTAGAGATTCCGTTTTCCAATATGAATCACTTTGGAGAAAGATGACGGAAAGAATGGGTTATGAAATTGACCTCGACAATCCGTATGTAACTTTCCACAATGATTATGTTGAATCTGTATGGAATATTTTGAATAAAATGTTTAAAGATGGACTTTTGTATGAAGGACACAAAATTCTTCCATATTGCCCAAGATGTGGAACGGGACTTGCATCGCATGAAGTTGCACAAGGCTATGAAAACATAAAAACAGTAACTTGCTATGTTAAATTCAAAAGAGCAGACAAGGACAATGAATATTTCATTGCATGGACCACAACTCCTTGGACACTTCCTTCAAACGTTGCACTCGCTGTTCATCCGGAAGTTTCGTATGTTAAACTTCATTTGAACGAAACAGGCGAAGATTGGTGGATGGCAGAATCTCTTGTATCTTCAGTTATGAAAGATGTTACAGATGATTATAAAATCGTTGAAACCGTCAACGGCACAAGCCTTGAAAAAATCGAATATGAACAATTGATTCCGATGATAAAGCCGGACAAAAAAGCTTTCTATGTAGTTCTTGCCGATTATGTTACAACTACCGATGGTACCGGTATTGTTCATATCGCTCCTGCATTCGGTGAAGACGACTATCAAGTTGGAAAAAAATATGATCTACCTGTTTTAAATCCTGTAAATGACGAAGGAAAATATAGCACAGGATTCTGGGACGGAATGTTTGTTTTTGATGCAGATCCAAAGGTTCTTGACTATTTGAAAGAAGAACATAAAATTGTTAAAAAGCAAAAGGTTGAGCATAATTATCCGCACTGCTGGAGATGCCACACACCTTTAATTTACTATGCAAAGCCGTCATGGTATATAAATGTAACTTCGTTTAAAGACAAGCTTATCGAAAATAACAACGGCGTAAAATGGTTCCCTGATTTTGTTGGACAAAAACGTTTTGGAAACTGGCTTGAAAATTTAAACGACTGGGCACTATCCAGAAACAGATATTGGGGCACTCCGCTTCCAATTTGGAAATGTGAAGAATGCGGCGAAATCACAAGTGTCGGCAGTAGAAAAGAACTCGTCGAAAGGTCCATTGAGGATATCGACGAAAGTATCGACCTTCACAGACCATATGTTGACGACTGTCACATAAAATGTGAAAAATGCGGCGGCAAAATGACACGATATAAAGACGTTATTGACGTTTGGTTTGACTCGGGTGCAATGCCGTTTGCACAACTTCACTATCCGTTTGAACATAAAGACGATTTGGATGAATATTTCCCGGCAGATTTTATTTGCGAAGGAATTGACCAAACTAGAGGATGGTTCTACAGTCTCCTTGCAATTTCAACATATATGACCGGAAAAGCACCTTATAAGAATGTTCTTGTTAACGATTTGGTGCTTGATAAAAACGGCAAAAAGATGAGTAAGTCAAAGGGAAATACTGTTGACCCATTTGAAATCTTTGAAAAATACGGCGCTGACGTTGCAAGATTCTATGTTATCTATGTAAGTGTACCTTGGCTTCCTACAAAATTTGACGAAGACGGACTAAAAGAAGTTGAATCAAAATATATCAGAACTCTAAGAAATATTTATACATTCTTCTCACTTTATGTTGAAAGTGAAAAGAAAAATCCGGAAGAAATTAATATTCCGATTGAAAAACGCGACGAACTCGACAAGTGGATCATCTCAAGATACAACAGTTTGATTAAACTTGTAGAAGAAAATATAAAAGAATTCGAGCTCACAAAGATTTCAAAAGCAATCATCGACTTTATAGTTGAAGATCTTTCGAACTGGTATATCAGACGCAGCAGAAGAAGATTCTGGGGTGAAGAAGGGGATTCAAAGGACTCAGCTTTCAGAACCACATACGAAATTTTACTTGGTCTTACAAAGCTCGTTGCCCCTATAACTCCATTTATTGCAGAAGAACTTTTCCAAAAATTGACCGACAAAAAGAGCGTACACTTGGAAGATTATCCGGAATACGACGAAAAGCTTATCGACAAGGAACTAGAAGAAAAAATTGACTTGGTAAGAAACATCGTTTCACTCGGAAGATCTGCGAGAGAAAAGGTTAACATCAAAGTTAGACAACCGCTTGAATCGATAGTCGTCGATAATAAATATAAGTCAATAATTGCGGATTTGGATTCACTGATTAAAGAAGAACTTAACATTAAAGAAATCGACTATGAATCCGATGTAAGCGAATTTATGATTTTTGACTTGAAGCCGAACTTTAAAGTTGCCGGCCCTTTAATGAGTAAAGACATCTCAAAGTTTGCCAAATATTTGAAAGAAGTCAATAAACACGACTTTGTTAAAGAAATCGAATCAAATTCCATGGACATTTCACTTGATGGGACAGATTATAAAATTGACAAAGAATTCGTCGAAATCAAAGTTGATGCAAAAGAAGGGTATGACGTTCAACTTGAAAACGATTTATATGTACTTTTAAATACGCATCTCACAAAAGAACTTCTTGATGAAGGATATATGCGTGAATTCGTTTCAAAGATTCAACAAGAAAGAAAGAATTTGGACTTGGATGTTTCCGACAGAATTGAGATTAAGGTAGAAGCTGACGATGAAGTCAAATATGCACTTGAAAAATATATTGACACAATCAAATATGAAACGCTTGCAATAGATGTTTTATTTGAAAATTTGAATGGGGTAGAATCAACAAAACTTAATGACAAAGAAATTAAGTTTGAAATAAAAAAAGGAGATAAGTAATGACAGAAAAACAAGAAACAAAAGATATTGTAATAGCAAAAGTTGGAGACAAAGAAATCAAAAATAGCGATTTTGCGTTATTTTTACAATCAATTGATCAAGGTGTTGTAAGGCATTTTATGAACCAACCTGATGGATTTAAGACAATTCTCGATGAACTTGTAAATCAAGAATTAATGCTTATTCTTGCAAAAGAAAAGAATTATGAAAATGATGATGATTTCACAAAAACTCTTGAAATGACAAAGAATAACTTGTTAAAGAGTTATGCTTATCAAAAGGTTATAAACGAAGCTGCTGAACCTTCCAATGAAGAAATTGAGAAGTTCTTAAGTGAACATAAGAGTGATTTTGACAGACCTTTTGTAAATGCTTCACATATTTTGGTTAAAACTGAAGAAGAAGCTAATGAAGCAATCAAAAAGCTTGAAGAAAAATCATTTGAAGAAGTTGCAAAGGAAATGTCAACATGTCCTTCAAAGGACAATGGCGGAAACTTAGGCGATTTCACAAAGGGTCAAATGGTAAAGGAATTTGAAGACGCTGTGTTTAATATGAAAGAAGGCGAAATTTCAAAACCTGTAAAGACTCAATTCGGCTATCATGTCATTAAGCTTAACAAAATCAATTCAGTTCAAAAGCCTGACGATGACACTGTAAGAGAAGAAGCAAAGAAAGAGCTCATGAGACAAAAACAACTTGAACACTACAAAGAAGTTGTCGAAGAGTTAAAGAAGAATACAAAGGTTGAAATTTTAGTCTAAAATGCAACTCGATATTTTTGAATTTGTCGAAAGTACGGCAAATTTGCTAAGTGAAAAGTCAGCTGAACTTAAAAAAATTGAAGAGGAACTTGATACCTTTTTTTCAAAAACTTTCTTTACAAAAGACCACTTTATTGACGTTAAAACACGTGTAAAAGCTGAAGACAGTCTCAAAGAAAAGATTTTACGAAACAACTTGTATCTAAGCTATGGTAATCCGGAGATGCTTTTAAGACATCTCTCGGATATCATAGGCGTTCGAATTGAATGTAGATTTATTGACGACGAAAGGAAAATATTCAACGAAATCGCAAACCTTTTTAGAGTAAAATCAGAAAACGGTTACTATCATTCTTTTTTGAATGATCATATTTTCCTTGATATGGATGAAAAACAACCGACTCTCCAGAAGAACGGATTTGGAATTTATAAAATTGACGGAAAATATATTAACGGCAATATAAATTATTGTTTCGAACTTCAAATAAAGAGTCTTGTAAATGTTTTTTGGGGAGACATTGACCATAAAATTCTTTATAAAAACTTCAACTATAGTTTAACAGAACGTTTTATTGTTGACGTTATGGGCTCTATCAAAGAAAATCTTGAAATGATTGATAGAGAGCTGATGCTCTTGTACAATCATATAAATGACAATGCAAACAATTCCCAAGATGCTATAAAAAGCGAAGTGAAAGTTATACTCTCCAAGAATCTACACGATATATATTATAAAAAGCTTCGTCACGATCTCGGTTTTACAGTAGACTTCAGAAGCTCCTGTGATTCGATTATTGATTATCTCTTTATGAAAACCGAAGGTGTAGAAGAAGTTTACATGTCGGAATTCTTACGCCTTTTAAAGAGAATGAAATTTCTTGAAAGCCAAACTATAGATTTTCAAAAACATGTAAAATTCCCAGAAAAAGTCTTGTACACAGATCCATTTACAAGAAAAATAGGTGAACGATTAAAAGAAATAATCCGAAAGGATTTTAATTGGAGTCTGTTCTTTAGAATTCTTTTTGACATCGAAGAAGGGGATTCATCTGAAATTATCAGCGAATTATTGACATTTATAAGAAATAAATACTATGAAGTCATTCTTGTTGCACTTGCAAATCAAGAAATTGGAGAAAAAATAAAATCAGATATAATAAATTTCATAATGGATTATATTTCGAATGATTTTGTTGAAAACAGCTCAATTAACTTTGTTTCAGAGCAAAATATCTCAGATGTGCATAACAAAATTATAAAAGCAATGGGCGAAGTTATCGACTTATGGGATTTAGAAGAAATAAAAAAATCACTGATTGAAAATTTCAATGCATAATAGCGACATTTAAAATATATAAATCTAAATTTAACAATCAATTATATCAAGTTTGTTTGAATAAAATTAACTTGAATGATATAATCAAATAGGATATGTATTTAAATTTTTACAGTTTAGCTTAAATTATTTTAATAAGCTTTAATTAAAACTGTAAAAATTTGCATAAAAATATATTTGCAGTGGTATATATCACATACAAATAAAATCTCGGAGGTTTAAAATGGACGAACATAAAAAACATCATAATGATGATGAACACGAATGCACTTGTGGATGTGGATGCGGATGCCATGACGAAGATGAAATGGTTGAATATGATACTGTAAACATCACATTTGAAGATGATAAAGAATCGGAATGTGCTGTACTTGACCAATTCAAAATAGGGGAAAAAGAATATATGGTACTTTTACCACTAGAAGACAATGAAGAAGAATTGGTTTATATTTACAGATATACAGATGATGAAAACGGTTCTTTCACACTCGATGTAATCGAAGACGAAGATGAACTTGATGAAGTTTGTGATAAATTTGAAGAAAGAGCTGAATTAAACGAAGAATAGGTGTTTAATTCTTATTCCAATTGGGTATTACTTTAATATAAAAGAGAAATAACTCGAATTTAGAGGAGGTCATTATGGTAAAATTTATTTTGGGTGCTAAGGGAGCAGGAAAGACAAGATGGCTTATTGAAGGAGCAAACAAGGAAATCGAATCAGGCAACGGAAATATTGCTTTTGTGGACGTTGATGATGAACATATCTTCACATTGAAACACGAAGTAAGACTTATAAACGCAAAGGACTATGGCGTTGAAACACTTCCGGAACTCTACGGATTTTTGAGCGGAATGCTTGCAATGGATTTCGATTTGGAAAAAATTTATATTGACAGTGTCTACAAAATTATTCCAATCAAGTCGGAAAATCTTTCATCTGTTTACAATGAACTCGAAATTATCTCAAAAAGATCAGAATGTGACATTTATATAAACGTTGATTTTAGTTTAGACGAAGTTCCTGAAGAAATGAAGGAAAATGCAATTGAGGTAAAATAGTCTATTAGAAAGGACTAAAATATGTACTACAGAAAAAAGGGTCTGTTTGAAAGTTTTTTTGAAAATAGATCCTTTTTAATAATGCAACTTGAAAATGGAGATATGGATAAACCCACATTCATAAGAGAAAATTATGATTTTCTATTAAGAATCGGTGCAACTCCATTTGCAAGAGTTAATTCAATGGAAAAAGGCATTTTTAACTACCAATACTACAATATAATGGCGAAATATTATAGAAGTGTTGCCATCGATTTGGAAAAAAGAGGAAAACATCCTCGTGTAGCACTGAGCTATAGACATAAATCTGATGATCAGTATCACAAAAAGAATTTGGATATTTCATATATGCTAAATTTAGTTGAGTTTGAAAATGTTGAAGCCTATTATGTAAAATCAAAAAGCAAATTTTTAAAAGATAAGCTTTATGAAATTGTTTTTCGCGATTATGACAAGGCTATTTTTCATTCAACTGCAGATTGGCTGCTCAATGTTTTAAAAGATAATAATTGTTTTATAGAAGGTAAGAGAAAAAGTCTTATTGATGACTATATTAATGCCAGATATTAATTCAAAGATTATGAAAAAAGATATTTATTCATAATCTTTTTTTTATGAAAAATTAGGTATTTTGACTAATTTGTGTTATAATAAATATGAGAATTAAGGAGGAAATATGGAGAAGATATTTAAATTCGACCTGGCAGGTCGAGAGCTATCCGTTACCATCGGTAAATACGCAGAACAAGCCAACGGAGCTTGTATGGTAAGATATGGAGATAGCGTTGTACTTGTTACAGCAACAAGTTCTAAAACACCGAGAGAAGGTATAGACTTTTTCCCTTTGAGTGTTGATTACGAAGAGAAATATTATGCTGCCGGAAAAATTCCGGGAGGTTTTATTAAGAGAGAGGGAAGACCGAGCGAGCACGCTGTTTTAACATCAAGACTGATTGACAGACCGCTAAGACCGCTTTTCCCTGAAGGATATAGAAATGATGTGCAAATTATAGCAAGTCTACTTTCAAGTGATCCGGATGCCTCATCTGAAATCACAGCAATGATTGGCTCTTCAATTGCACTATCCATTTCAGATATTCCTTTTGACGGACCGACAGGTGCTGTTCAAGTAGGATATATTGATGGAAAATATATTATTAATCCTACAAAAGATGAGCTTGAAAAAACAGATATAAATCTTACGGTTGCAGGAACCGAAGAAGCTATCATGATGGTTGAGTCAGGCTCTTTTGAAGTGTCTGAAGATGAAATGCTTGATGCAATCATGACAGCACATGAAGAAATAAAGAAAATATGTAAATTTATTGATGAAATAAAAGAAGAAGTCGGAAAAGAAAAACAAGAATTTACACCGTTTGTTATAAAACCTGAAGTTTTAAGTACAATTAAAGAAAAATACGGACAAGATTTATATGACGCAATGAATAATGCTGACAAAAACGTTCGTGTAAAATTAACTGATGAAGTTACAGACAGAATCAAATCTGATATGTCTGAAATTTTCCCTGAAGAAGGTTTAAGTATCAATGCTTCAATCGATAAACTTCTTTATAACGAAGTAAGACGCGAAATTTTGGAAGATCACATCAGACCTGACATGAGAAAGTTTGATGAAATCAGACCGCTATCAGCTGAAGCCGGTATCTTACCTAGAACACACGGTTCCGGTCTCTTCAAGAGAGGTCAAACGCAAGTATTAAGTATTGCAACTCTTGGTGTCGGATCAGACGCTCAAATCATTGATGGAATGGATGATGAATACGAAAAGAAATATATTCACCACTATAACTTCCCGCCATATTCAGTCGGTGATACTAGACCATTAAGAGGACCTGGAAGACGTGAAATCGGACACGGTGCACTTGCTGAAAGAGCACTTGTTCCGGTAATTCCAAGCCAAGAAGATTTTCCGTATACTATCAGAGTTGTTTCTGAAGTTTTAAGCTCAAACGGAAGTTCATCACAAGCAAGTATATGTGGTTCAACACTTGCTCTTATGGATGCAGGTGTTCCAATTACAAAACCTGTTGCAGGTATTGCTATGGGTCTTATTACCGATGAATCCGGTGAAAAGATGGCCATTCTTACTGATATCCAAGGTCTTGAAGATCACTTGGGAGACATGGACTTTAAAGTTGCCGGAACGAGAGATGGTATTACTGCTCTACAAATGGATATAAAGATTAAAGGTGTAAGCCGTGAAATCCTTTCAGAAGCTCTTGCAGCAGCACACAAAGCACGCATGCAAATACTTGATGTTATACATGACGCTATAAGTGAGCCTAGAGCAGAAATTTCAAAATATGCACCACGCATAATTAAGCTCTATATCGATCCTGACAAGATTAGAGATGTCATCGGACCTGGCGGAAAGGTAATAAACCAAATTATTGCAAAAACAGGTGTTAAAATTGACATTGAAGATGACGGAACAGTTCTTATTGCAAGTGCCGATTCCGAAATGGGCAACGCAGCAAAACAAATTGTGCTCGATATTACAAAAGAAGTTGAAGTTGGAGAAATTTACACCGGTAAAGTTACTAAACTTATGAAATTCGGTGCATTTATCGACGTTCTAAATGGTAAAGAAGGTCTTCTTCACATTTCAAATATTGATTACAAGAGAGTTGACAAAGTTGAAGACGTATACAAAGTTGGCGATGTAGTAGAAGTAAAGGTTATCGGAATCGACGATGAAGGCAGAATTGATTTATCAAGAAAAGCACTTCTTCCAAAGCCGGAAGGTATTGAAGAAGACGACAATAAGAATCAAAATAGACACTCCGACAAACACAGAAACAATCAAGGTCCGAGACGTTCAAAACGTCATGAAGACAGAGAGAAAAATTCAAATAATTAAAGGTGATTAAATGGAAGTCAAAATTATTAACAAAAGCAATAATGCACTTCCTGAATATCAAACAAGTGGAGCTGCTGGAATGGATATTCGTGCATTCGTTCCAAGCGACATCAAAATAAAGCCCGGAGAAGTAAAGTTAGTTCCTACCGGGCTTTATCTTGAAATTCCGAAAGGTTATGAAATTCAGGTGAGAGCAAGGTCGGGCCTCGCTCTTAAAAACAGTATCGGCGTAGCAAACGGTATCGGAACTATCGATTCTGATTACAGAGGTGAATTGTGTGTAATTTTGGTCAATTTCGGTCAAAATGAATTCGTTGTAAAAAACGGGGATAGAATCGCTCAAATGGTGCTTAATAAATATGAACCTATCGAGTTTGTTGTAGATGAAGAATTATCTTCCACTGAAAGGGGTGAAGGGGGATTCGGTTCCTCCGGCGTATGATTGAAATTTTAAAAATGATACTTATGGGAATTATACAAGGAACTTCCGAGTTTCTCCCAATTTCAAGCTCCGGTCATCTAGCTGTTTTAGAAAGAGTTTTGGGATTCGAGGAACCTGGACTTTTTATAGCTCAAATGCTCCATTTTGGCACATTTTTATCCGTTTTATTTGTATTTAGAAAAGATGTTTTAAATCTTATAAAAGAGTTTATAAATTTAATTATAAATATTGTTAAAAGAGATAATACAAAAATTAACGGTGAACAAAAAACCGCTTTATATATTATTCTTGCAAGCATTCCAACCGCGATAATAGGCATAGTTTTTAAGGATACTTTTGAAAGTTTTTACAGCAATATGAGATTTATAAGTGTGATGTTCCTTATAACTGCTGTTCTACTTTATTTCACAGATTATTTTTTAGGCAATAAAAATATATATGATGTTAATATTTTTGGACCTATCGGAATTGGAATGGTTCAAGGTCTTGCAATATTGCCGGGCATTTCGAGAAGTGGATCAACCATTTTTGCCGCAACAAGCATAGATATAAAGAAATCTGAAGCTGCGAAGTTCTCATTTTTACTTAGCCTTCCTGCAACATTTGGTGCTTTTATTTTTGGAATAAGAGACATGATTAAAGTTGGTGAAAGTGCAAGCTTTTCGCTCCCTCTTCTTATAGGAGTTATCGTTTCGTTTGTTGTTGGTGTTATATCTTTAAAGTTTTTACTTAATTTAATCAATAAAAACAAACTAAAATATTTTTCAGTATATTTGCTAGTTATAGCAATAATAACATTTTTTATAAAGTGATGGTGATTTTATGTCAAATAGAGGAAAACGACCGAAACAAAAGAATAATAAAAATGCTTTATCCAAAGAGCAAAATCTTATTTATTTAGGTATTTGCCTTTTTTTGCTGAGTTTCTTTCTAATTCTATTTATGACATTTGAAAACACCGGAATTGTTGGAAGATTTGTTAGCTCATTTTTAAAAGGACTTTTCGGTTGGTATGGAAAACTTATTCCTTTTATAATTATGCTTATATCATTCGTACTTTTGTTTAGAAAACTTCGAGAAAAGAAAAAAACATATATAGTTCATATTTTAATATTATCGATTCTATTTATGGTATTTATGGATGGGGTGAACGTGCCTTTTGATAATTTTAAAGGACACATGAGTAATACTCTTGAAGCAGCTTCAGAGTTTAAAGGTGGAGGATATATAGGAGGGATTGTTTCGCATCCTATAAGAGCATTTTTGGGAGATACCGGACTATTTATATTCCTAGCCGTAGTGCTTTTAATTGAACTTTTCTCGATGTTTAATCTAAAAAAAGAACAACTTGTTGAAGGCACAGAAGTCTGTGTAAACAAAATTGAAGAAAAAATTTCAAGTGGATATTCCAAAATCAAAGAAAGACGTCCGATTGTTAATCCTGACAAAGCTCTAAGAGACAAAACCAAAGATGTTTCTAAAATAAAAGACGACTTTGAGAAAGATATAATTTTTGAAGATGAAAATGATTCATTTAAAGAAACCGAAAATAGAACTCCACTTATAAATACTTACAACGAATTTCCTGAAGATGAAAAGGAAGTTGTGATTGAAAAAGAAGAACCTCAAGAAAAAGTTGAGGTTCCGCTTTTTGAAGAAAAAATTAAAACAAATGAAGATACCGAGGCTGCTCAAATCACAATGATCGACACCAATGCAAACGATGAAGAAATTCAAAAATATGAATTTCCACCGATTTCTATTTTAAAAAATTCTAAAAAGATTAAGAACATTAATACATCTTTATTGAATGAAAAAGCTAAAATCATTGAAAAGACATTGGCAAGTTTTGGTATTGACGTTACAGTTGAAAACATTAATAGAGGTCCTACTGTAACAGTATATGAACTTAAACCGGCAGTTGGGGTTAAGATATCAAGAATTGTAAATTTACAGGATGATTTATGCCTTGCACTTGAAAGTCGCGATATAAGAATTGTCGCTCCAATTCCAGGAAAGAGCAGGGTAGGGATTGAAACACCTAATGATGAAAAAGACGTATTATCATTAAAAGAAATGCTTGTTTCAGACGAATATAAAAATTCTGAGGATAAGACATCTGTTGCTCTCGGAAAAGATATTGAAGGTAAAAATATAATTACGACAATTTCAGATATGCCTCACCTTTTGATTGCAGGAGCGACAGGTTCAGGTAAAAGTGTTTGTATAAACTCTATTATTTTAAGCATTTTATATAAAGCTGAACCAAAAGACGTAAAGCTTCTTTTGATTGACCCGAAAGTTGTTGAGCTCTCGGTATATAACGGTATTCCACATCTTTTAATCCCGGTCGTTACAGATGCAAAAAAAGCAAGTGCTGCACTTCAGTGGGCAGTCACCGAAATGGAAAAAAGATATGCTCTTTTCGCTCAAAACAATGCACGTGATATAAGAGGATACAATGAAAAAGCAGAACTCGATGATTCTATGGAAAAATTGAAACAAATAGTTATTATCATCGACGAGCTTGCGGATTTGATGCTTGTTAGCGGAAAAGAAGTTGAAGAAAGCATTTCAAGACTTGCACAAATGGCAAGAGCTGCGGGAATGTATATCATAGTTGCAACACAAAGACCGTCTGTTGACGTTATTACCGGAACTATTAAGGCAAATATTCCATCTAGAATTTCTTTCGCTGTAAGTTCACAAATTGACTCTAGAACAATTCTCGATATGGCGGGTGCTGAAAAGCTACTTGGAAAAGGGGATATGCTTTTCTTACACAGGTCCCAATCGAGCCCTGTAAGGTTACAAGGACCATTTGTTTCAGACCATGAAATCGAACAAGTAGTTAAATATATTAAAGAAAACAATTACGAAAATCAATATAATACAAATATTCAAGATGAGATAAAATCCGGGGGCACGCAGTCGAGCGTAGACGGAGAATTTGAAGATGAGCTTTTTGAAGATGCCGCACTTCTTGTGGTTAAAGACAATCAAGGAAGCATTTCATATTTACAAAGAAAATTAAGAATAGGTTATTCCAGGGCCGCAAGAATTATCGACCAAATGGAAGCCATGGGAATAGTTGGACCAAGTGAAGGCAGCAAGCCTAGAAGTGTGCTTGTTTCTCTAAATGAGTTGGATGAGGTGTTACACAAAGATGAAGAATAAAGACAATGTATATTTTTTAACTCTCGGATGTTCGAAAAATGATATAGACACAGAGGTAATGATTTCTATTTTGGATAAGAACTTATACAATGTGGTCGAAACCCCTGAGATTGCCGACATAATTGTTGTGAACACATGTAGTTTTATTCTTGACGCAAAGACTCAATCAATTGAAACCCTTTTTGAACTTGCCGAACTAAAAAAGCAAAACCTTAAATATTTGGTTGTTGCCGGATGCCTGGGTCAAAGATATCCGAATGATTTGCTAGATGAAATTCCTGAGCTTGATGCAATTATTGGAACTGGTGAAATTGAAAAAATTAATTCTGTCTTTGATGATATTAAAAATGGAAAAAGAGAAGCGTATGTTGGCAATATAAATTCACCTTATGTTGAACACTCAAAAAGGGTAGATTTTAAAACTACACAATTTGTTAAAATATCGGAAGGATGCAACAATCATTGCACATATTGTATAATTCCGGAACTTAGAGGAAGGATGCGTTCGCGTCCTATTGAAAATATATTGGATGAAGTCCGTTATTTAGCTGAACACGGCACAAAGGAAATCATTTTGATTGCACAAAACACAACCGACTACGGCATGGATATATATGGAAAAAAATCGCTTGCAAAACTTCTAAAAGTGCTAAACGATGTTGAAGGAATCACATGGATAAGAGTGCTTTATATGTATCCGGAAGGGTTTAATGACGAACTGATTGATGCAATAAAAACATGCGACAAGGTGTGCAAATATGTCGACATGCCACTTCAACACATAAATGATCAAGTTTTAAAACTTATGGGTAGGCGTATTACAAAAGCCGAGACTTACAACTTGATTGAAAAACTTAGACGTGAAATTCCGGATATAGTCATAAGAACAACGTTGATTGTCGGATTTGTAAACGAAACTGAAGAAGCTTTTTTAGAACTTAAAACTTTTATTAAAGATGTTAAACTCGACAAAGTAGGTGTATTTCAATATAGTTTGGAAGAAGGCACGCCTGCATATAAACTCGGAGATAAAGTCTCCGAAGACGATAAAGAAAGACGATGGAATGAAATTATGAAACTTCAATCCGAAATTTCATTTAATAAATTACATTCGAAAATTGGTAAGAACTACAAGGCTCTTATCGAAAAAAAGACTGATGATTCTTACGTCGGAAGGACTTACATGGACGCGCCTGGAATAGATGGATTAGTTTATATAAATTCACATAATATGTTAAATATAGGCGACTTTTATGATATAATAGTAAAAGATAATAATGAATACGACATTTATGCCGAGGAGGTAAATTAATATGAATACGCCTAATAAATTAACAGTTTTAAGAATTTTTTTAGTTCCTGTATTTATTGCACTATTTTATATTTATAGAGAAACATATATTTCAGGTATAGTTTTTGCTATAGCTGCTCTAACAGATACACTCGATGGTTACTTAGCAAGAAAATATAATGAAATAACAGTTTTTGGAAAATTTATGGACCCACTTGCCGATAAAATTTTAGTTTTGAGTGCACTTACAATATTTGTTGAACAATCAATCATATCTGCTGTATCGGTAATTATTATTATTTTTAGAGAATTTATTATAAGTGGATTTAGGTTATTAGCAGCACAAAAAGGCGTTACAATTGCCGCAAACTTCTGGGGAAAGTTAAAAACTGTTGTTCAATTGATTGGAGTTTTAATAGTTTTATTTTCTAACAATATTCCTTATTTAAACCATTTCCTAAATATCGGTATATATACTATTTATGCAAGTGTTGTTTTGGCGGTAATATCATTATGTGTTTATGTTTATGATAATATTGCAGTAGTTTTTGGAGGAAATAGTGAAGAAAAACTTATATAATCTTTCAAAACGCGTTGTAGACTTAGCAAAAAGAAAAAATTTAACGATTTCAACTGCAGAAAGCTTCACAGGCGGGTATATAGCAAAGTCTCTTACAGATATTCCCGGTTGTTCAAACGTTCTTGTTGCAGGGCTTGTTACTTATATGATAAAAGCAAAAGAAAAATTTTTGGGAGTTAAGGATGAAACCATAAACACGTACACTGTCGTTTCAAAAGAAGTTGTATGTGAGATGGCGCTTGGCGCCCTAAATACTACAGGCTCAGACATCGCAATCGCAACTACAGGATATGCGGGACCGGGTGACGACCCCGAAACAGGAAAATTTTTTATTGGAATCGCATTCAGAGAAGGCGGAGCTATTAGAACTATTTATAAAGAGTTTTATATTGACAACACAAGGGAATTTATTCGAGAAACCGCCACAAAAATAGCATTAGAAAAAGTATATAAAATAATAAATGGAGGATTAAAATAATGAGTGAAAAAGAAAAAGCTTTAGAAAAAGTAATGGAGCAAATAACTAAACAATTCGGTAAAGGTTCAATTATGAAGCTTGGCGACAAGACTTCAATGCAAGTTGCTTCTATTCCTACAGGAAGTATTGATCTTGACATAGCTCTTGGAATTGGTGGAATTCCAAAGGGGAGAATTATTGAAGTATACGGTCCTGAAAGCAGCGGTAAAACAACTGTAAGTTTACACATGATTGCAGAAGTTCAAAAGCTTGGCGGAACTGCCGCATTTATCGACGCTGAACACGCTTTGGATCCCGCTTATGCTAAGAATTTAGGAGTTAATGTAGACGAACTAATTATTTCTCAACCGGACTATGGTGAACAAGCTCTTGAAATTACAGAATCATTGGTAAGAAGTGGTGCTGTTGATATTATTGTAATAGACTCTGTTGCAGCTCTTGTGCCTAAAGTTGAAATAGATGGAGAAATGAGCGACCTTCAAGTTGGAGCACACGCAAGACTTATGAGTAAAGCTATGAGAAAATTGACAGGTGCAATTAATATTTCAAAAAGTACCTGTGTGTTTATTAACCAAGTCAGAGAAAAAGTTGGTGGCTATGGAAATCCTGAAGTAACAACAGGCGGTAGAGCACTTAAATTCTATTCAACTGTAAGACTTGAAATCAGAAGAAAAGAAATTATAAAACAAGGCGATGAAATGATCGGCTCAAAAACGGTTGCAAAGGTTGTAAAAAATAAAGTTGCTCCACCTTTTAAAACTGCTGAGTTTGATATTATGTACGGGACAGGTATTTCAAAAGAAGGGGATATTCTTAATGTTGCCGTTAAAAACGATATCATTAAGAAAGCCGGAAGCTGGTTCTCATATAATGGTGAAAACATTGGACAAGGAGCCGAAAATTCGAAGGCATGGCTCAGAGATAACCCTGAAAGTATGTATGAGATAGACTCAAAAATAAGAGAAATGTATAACTTAAGACCTATTCCAAAGGAAAACTATATGAGTCATCTTAACAGAGAAGACGAGGTTATAGAACAACCAGATGATGTTGAAGTAACAGAAAGTGAAGATAAATAGGTCTAATTAAATATGAAATTTTTGTACTTTACAGATACTCATATCAGAGCTAACTCTCCGAGTAAACGAAAAGATAATTATGTAGAGTCTTTATTAGAAAAATTTCAAGAAATTAAAAATATAGGTTCTGATAATGATGTTGATTTTTACGTTCATGGAGGGGATCTCCTTGACAGGCCTGACGTTCCGATTCAAACTATAAGACGGTTTGTAAGAGTAATGCAATCATTTAAAAGACCTATATTTTTTGTACCCGGTAATCACGACATATATGCTTACAATGTTGAAAGCTTAAATAGAACCGCTTTGCCACTTCTTGATGACTTTGGACTTCTATCTATTATGAGCGACACGTCTCCTGTATTATTCACTATAGACGATGTTTCAGTTGCTCTGCATTCCGCATCTTACAACGGAGATTTAGACACGGATATTGGAAGAGAAAAATATATAGTTAAGGAAAAGCTTGCCGATTTTGATATTCTTTTTGCACATGGCATGCTTCTCACTAAACCATTTAAAAATATTTCTTACACATTAATCGACGATATAAAACACACAAAAGCTGATCTAACTATTTGCGGACATTATCATACCGGATTTTCAATACAAAAAGTCGATGATAAATATTTTTATAATCCCGGCTCTGTGGCAAGGGTTTCAGCTACTGAAATTGAACTTAAAAGAAAGCCGAAAGTATCAATTATAACGCTCGAAAAAAATAAAGATATTGCGATTGAAGATTTTTATTTAAAATCAGCTAAGCCTGGGGAAGAAGTGCTCGATAGGGAAGCGATTTTAAGAGATAAGGAAGAAAATCAAAGACTTGAACTCCAAAAGTATGAGATTGAAAAGATTGATTTTGATAGAATTATGGATATAAGGGAACTTTTAAATAAAATTGATATAACAGAAAGCCTGAATGAAGAAGTAAGAAACAAGGCAATCGAACTCGTCACGGAGGCACAAAATGAACAAATCGACTGATAATAGAAAAATATCCACAATTATCATTAAAAACTTCCAATCACACAGACATACTGTTTTAAATTTAGATGAGCACGTTAATGTGATTCTGGGCTCTTCAGACGTTGGTAAAACTGCAATTTTGCGTGCACTTGGATGGGTGTTTTTTAATGAACCACAAGGGACAGCGTTTATAAGAGCAGGTGAAACCTCCACTTCAGTTGAACTGATATATAGTGACGGCTATAGTGTTAAGAGAATCCGAAATAAAAAGTTCAACGGCTATCATATAAATCATCCCGATTTTGATGAGCCGAAAAAACTATCCGGTTTCGGAAGCTCCGTTCCTGAAGAAATTCAAGAGATTACGGGAGTTAGAAAGTTTGAAATCGCAGATAAAATTGAATCACCTATAACATATCAAACACAGCTCGAAGGTGCGTTTCTTCTTTCTGAATCGAGCATTAAAAAAGCCAAGGCAATCGGTGCAATTTCAAATGTAAATATTATAGACAGAGCAATTCAGATTGCAAATTCCAATATTAAAGACTTTAGAAAAAATATAAATACTTCCGAAGAAGCCTTGAAAAATTCTGAAGAGCAAATAAAAGAGTATGATAATCTTGACGAAAGAAAACAAAATCTTGAAAAAGTTAAAGATTTGTATTCTGAACTTATTCAAAAAAATAAAATGAATGAAAATCTTTCAGTTTTAAATCAGAGGTTGGATAATAATATAGAACGAATTAAAACTGAAGAAAATACAATTAAAAGCTTGAGTTTTGTTGACGAAACATATAAAACATACTATAAATTAAACTCTCTTTTAATTAAAGGGGCAGACTACTATAACAAGTTTATGAATCTAAGAAATAACGAAGCATTATATGAAACAAATATGAAAATTATTAATAATACGAACTTCTTAGAAGATGCAAATCCGAAGTTCGAAAATGTTGTTTCTTTGATTAGAAGATTTAATACGCTTACAAATATTAATAAGGATCTTGAAAGGGTAGAAGAGTCGCAAAAGAGAAATGAAGAAATTATATCCGGATCTAAGAATTTAGACAAAATATATGATACTGTAAAATATACACAAAATATTTTAAATAAATTTCAATTGTTACAAAACCTTCATAATAGACTAGTTACTATAGAAAGAACTATAGCTGAAGTAGAAAAGGATATAGAACCTCTATTTATTGAAAACTTGTCAAAATATTTAAATTACGTAATAAATCTCGACGAAAAGTTTAATGACTACAATACTCTATATAACTCACTTTTTTCAAAAAATTCAGATATTGAATATTCACAAAATATTATAAATAATTTAGATAATGAAATAAATGAAAAGCTTAATTCTTATCTAGAAGTGTTACAAAAAAGCAATATTTGTCCAATGTGCGGTTCAAAGATAACCGAAGAACATATAGAAAAAATTAGAAAGGAATACACAAATGAACTATGAAGAACGAGCAAATCAAATAAAAAAAGAGCTTGATCAGGCGTCTCAAAAAAGAGATAGGGCACAGGGAACTCTTGACAGTTTAAAAGCTCAAAAAGAAGAAATCATTAAAGAGATTATAAATGCAGGCTCAACTCCTGAAACAATAAAAGCTGACCTCGATAATATTGCAAAAGAAATCGAAGAAAAGCTTCAAATCTGTGAAAAACTTATAGAAGAAAACAATGCAAATTAATGAAATTAAAGAATTCATAGATGATACAAATAAGAAGATTATAAGCGATGAAGTAAAAAAGGAGATGCTTGAGAAAAAGATTGACGAACTTAAAAATACAATCTCAGATGCGAACAACTCGATTGAACTCTATACACAAACAATTCTTCTTTTGAATCATGCAATTCAATATGCGAGACAGCAATCTAAGAATATAATAGAAAATATAGTCACTCTTTGTCTAAGATATGTTTTTAAAACAAATATACGTTTTATTATTAAAGATGAGATGTCTCAGAAATCAACCGGTATGGAATTCTATGTAACAGATGAAAATGGAAATATTGACAATCTTACAAAGCCTGAAGACTCAAGAGGTGGGGGAATTGTTGACGTTGTTAGTCTTGGGCTACGTCTGTCAATTTCTGAAATTCTTACACGAAATGGTATCCTAGGACCAATTATTCTCGATGAGCCTGCAAAATATGTTTCTAAAGAATATATACCTAATGTAGGTCTATATCTTAAAGGTTTTTCAGATGAATACGACAGACAGATTATTATGGTTACTCACGATGACTATCTGTCTGCAATAGGAGACAGCTGTTTTGAACTTGAGCAAACTGACGGCGTTACAAAGATTGTAAAAACCAAAAATGGAGTAATTGAAGAATCTTCAATAGAAGAATTAGTTGATTTGGATGAAGATGAAAATATTGAATTTGAAATCCAATAATAGTTATAAAAATTTTGTATAAAATTTATTTAAAAAGCCCATTTTTAAATTGACTTTTAATTAAAAAAGCGTTACAATAGATATAGGACCTAAACAACTAAATAGAAAGGAGAAAATAAATGCCAATTGTTTATTATTTTCTGATTTTCATATTTTCCTTAGGTTGCGGTATTTTTGTAGGTTATTTATTGCGAAAAAAAGTTTCCGAAAAAGCCATCGGTTCTGCTGAAGAAGAAGCACGTAGAATTCTTGAAGATGCAAGAAAAGATGGAGAAGCGGAAAAGAAAGAATTAATCTTAAATGCTAAAGAAGAAATTCAAAAATCTAAAGATGAACTTGAACTAGAATCTAAAGATAGACGAAGAGAATTCCAAAGTACAGAGAAAAGACTTATAAGTCGCGAAGAAACCCTGGACAGAAAAATTGACAATTTACAAAAAAAGGAAGATAAGCTAAATCAAAAGATTAAAGATATCGAAGATAAAAATTTGCGTGCAGACGAATTGGTTAAATCACAAGAACAAAAACTTGAAGAAATCTCAGGTCTTACTCGTGAGGAAGCAAAGAATATTCTTATCGCCGATCTTGATCATGAAATGACACAAGAAACGGCTATTCGTATAAGACAAATGGAAGACAAAATCAAGGATTCCAGTGATGAAACAGCAAGAGAAATTATATCTTCTGTCATTCAAAGAGTCGCATCTGACTATGTTAATGAAACAACAGTCACAGTTGTCGATTTGCCGAATGATGATATGAAAGGTAGAATTATAGGTAGGGAAGGAAGAAATATAAAAGTTCTAGAAAGCCTTACAGGTGTTGATTTAATTATTGATGATACACCGGAAGCTGTTGTACTTTCAAGTTTTGACCCAATAAGGAGAGAAGTTGCAAGACTTTCTCTAACCAGACTTATTCAAGATGGAAGGATTCAACCTGCACGAATTGAAGAAACTGTTGAAAAGGCAAAAGAAGATGTTAACAAGATTATTACTGAAGCCGGTAATAATGCTGTTATTGAAACTGGATTACATGGTATTAATCCGGAACTTCAAAAGTATTTGGGACGACTCAAATATAGAACAAGTTATGGCCAAAATGTACTCGACCACTCAATAGAGGTTTCACACCTTGCCGGTATGATGGCAGAAGAAATTGGAGCCAATGTAAGAGTTGCAAAAATGGGCGGGTTGCTTCATGATATCGGAAAGGGTATCGATAGAGAATTCGAAGGAACTCACGTAGAACTTGGAGTTAATCTTGCTAAACGTTACAAGATAAGTAAAGAGGTTATACACTGTATAGAGGCTCACCACAATGATGTTGAACCTCAATCAGTTGAAGCATTCCTTGTGCAAGCTGCTGACGCTATAAGTGCGGCAAGACCTGGTGCAAGACGCGAAACTCTAGAAAGTTATATCAAACGTCTAGAAAAACTTGAAGAGATTGCAAACTCATTTGACGGTATCGAAAAAACTTATGCAGTTCAAGCAGGACGTGAAGTAAGAATTTTGGTTAAACCTGATAAAGTTTCTGATGATGAAATGACAGTTATGGCACACGATATTGCTAAGAGAATTGAAGAAGAAATGCAATATCCTGGTCAAATAAAAGTAAATGTAATTAAAGAGGTTAGAAAATCTCATTTAGCAAAATAGTGCCCATTATAGGCACTATTTTTATACATAAAATTAAATTAAGATAGATTAAAAGTAATATTAATTTGAGTTTAATATTTATTATATGAATATAATTTTAAAATTATAGGAATTTATCATAAAATCATTTATAATTAATCATAATTCTTATAATATTAAATAGAAGCATTAAATACTTACATATATAATATTTGATATATGTATAATAAGAAATTTTTTCTCAAAATCTTTAAATTTATAATTTCAACAATAAATAAAAATTCAAGATTATTTATTTTATATGAAGTGTTATATTTATTATCTAAACTATATATATCTATATTGTTTTCATGCATATGTTATAAAAACAAACTAGCTTTGTAATGATAATTTTTAATAGGGTAGGTCCTATTTAATGATTTTATATATAACTATTAATATCTTAGTGTAAATACATACAAAATTTATAAATGAAATCGGTATCAAAATTGTTATATAAATATAATGATCAAAAAATATGTATATTAAAATTTTGTTTATGAATAGTATGCGATAAAATTTAATTATAATAGAATTTATTTTGGCTTTGATTATAATTTTAGATTAACGTTTTAGATATTTTGTCTAAACGCTAAAAATTTTAATTATATTTTATAGTAACTATTTTAAATTTATGCTTGACATTTATTTGGAGTAGGGGTATAATAGAAATATAAAATATGTCACAAAATAGTTATTTTGCGACAAAGAGGGGGAGTTATTGTGGAAACAGGTCTACCACTTGTTTTATCGGACTTTTTAGACTATTTATCCAGTGTAAAAAGCCATAGCAAAAATACCGTTAAAGAATATTCTTATGACTTAGTAAGCTTTTTAAAATTCATTAGACTTAGAAAAGAAAATTTAAAAGACATCTCTTTTCATGATATAAATATCGAATCAATAGATGCCAAATATCTCGACAGCATTACACTTCAGGATATGTATGCCTATATCGCTTTTAAAGACAGAGTCGATTCAAACGGCTCTGCGGCAAAATTTAGAAAAGTTGCAAGCATTAGAGCTTTCTATAAGTATCTATATGAGAAAATTAAAGTTGTTTCGAATAATCCTTCGTATGAGCTCGAATACCCTAAGCTTGATAAGCGTCTACCTATATATCTTACTCTAAACGATGCTACAAAGCTTTTAGAGACCGTTGAGACGGAAAAAAATGTTTTCCTCAAAAAAAGAGATTTTGCTATCATGATGGTCTTTTTAAACTGTGGGCTTCGTTTGTCGGAGCTTGTTAGCCTTAATGTTGATTCCATTCACGATGACAACAGCGCATCCGTTGTTGGTAAAGGAAATAAAGAGCGTATTATCTTTTTAAATGAAGCCACTATAGACTCTATAAACGATTATCTAACTGTAAGGCCTGCTGAGAGTCTTATTAATGAAAAAGATAAAAAAGCACTTTTTTTAAGTCAACAAAACAATCGAATTTCAAATCGTGCAGTGCAACATATGATTGAAAAACGCGTCAAAGAAGCCGGTTTATCGAGCGATTATACCGTTCATAAACTAAGACATACCGCAGCAACTTTGATGTATAAATATGGCGATGTTGATATTTTAACGTTAAAAGAAGTTTTAGGTCATTCAAATGTCGCAACAACTCAAATCTATACACACCTTGACAATGAAATCATAAAAAAAGCTACTGAAAGCAATCCTCTCAGTAACTTCAATCTAAAAGATGAAGAAAAATAGAAAAGTCATTTTGATTTTTCTTCATCTTTTTTTATTTATAATTGTTAAAATAATTGCAATTATTTTTTATCTAAATTTCTAAGCCCAAACATCAATGCAATCTTTGCATGCTCATATGTTATTCCACCTTGATAATATGCAGCGTATGGCTCTCTCATAGGCGCATCACAACTTATTTCAATGCTTGAGCCTTCGACAAATCCAGGTGCCGCCATAATAACTTGGTCTTCATAGCCCGGCATGTCCCAAGCGGTAGGAATTGCATACGAATCCACAGCTCCGGCTTGTTGAACGCCGATTGTAAATTGTTTAAGTGCTTCTTTATCTTCAAATATAATCGTTTGTACAATGTCGCTCTTTGGAAATGTTTCCTCTGGAATAATTTTATATCCTCTGTCCTTCATTACGTGTGCAATGAGATATGCACCCTTCATTGCTTGTCCGACCACGTGCGGTGCAAGAAAAAGTCCTTGAAGGGTAAATCTAGTTGTGCCGAAAGTAAGACCTACTTCCTTCCCTATTCCCGGTGCTGTCAAATTGTTCGCAGCACACTCGATGAGGTCTTTTTTACCAACCAAATATCCGCCTGAAAAGGCAATTCCTGCCCCCGGATTTTTAATTAAGCTTCCTGCCATTAGATCAGCACCGACGTCTGTAGGCTCATCATATTCGGTAAACTCGCCATAGCAATTGTCCACAAAAATAATAACGTCTTTTTTATAATCCTTAACAAACTTAATAATTTCTCCTATTTCATTAATATTAAAAGCTCTTCTTAGTGAATAACCGGTGGATCTTTGTATGGCAACAACTTTTGTTTTATCGTTTATAGCATCTGAAATCGCTTTTTTATCAAATTGATTATTCTCATCAAGCGGTACATATTTTACACTGATACCTTTTGATTTTAGATTGTTTTTTTCATTTCCTACATATCCTAATGATTTTTGCATTGTATCATACGGAATGCCGGAAATATATAATAGCTCATCTCCCGCATTTAAAACAGAATCAAGTCCAAGATAAATCGCATGTGTCCCTGACGCAATAGACGGTCTTACGAGCGCATCTTCAGTGTTAAATACTTTACTATATATCGATTCGGTTTTATCTCTACCAGGGTCTGCATATCCATAACCTGTAGGCCAAAAAAAGTCTCCAGAACCAAGATTGGCGGCTTGCATTGCCATCAAAACTTTCTTTTGATTGTGAAAAACTATTTTATCAACTTCTGTAAATTGAGTTGTTATTTTAGTCTCCGCAAGCTCAATTTCGTCAACAATATCTTTATTTATATTATAATAATTATAAAAATCCCTCATTTTTCTCCTCGCTTTCAATGAATTTTACTACTTCTGAAACATTGTTAAATTCATTTACATCTATCATTTTTACATTTGAATCGTTTCTAAACCATGTCAGTTGTCTTTTTGCATAGTTTCTTGAAAATTGCTTGAGTTTATCAATTGCAAAATCATAATCCCACTCACCTTCAAGATATTTTATGATTTCTTTATATCCAATCGCCTGCATGGATTGATTTTCTTTTGTAATGCCATTACTCATAAGGTTCTTAACTTCGTCAATCAATCCTTCCTCAAGCATTATATCTACTCTTTTATTTATTCTATCGTATAATAAATCTCTTTGCATTTCAAGGGCGTAATAGCTGAAAGTTATATTATTATTAATTTCTCTTATTGAATTGAAAGTATCTGAAAATTTATTTCCGGTACAAATAAAATACTCAATAGCCCTTATATTTCTTTTAGTATCATTCACGTTTATTCTATCAAAAGATTTTTTATCGATATAAAAAAGTGCATCTCTAATATGATCTATGCCTTTTTCTTCATACATTTCATAAATTTTTTCACGCACAAAATCGTCTTGACTGTTGTCGTCTAGATTCATATCATAAATCAATGAGTTTATATAAAAACCGGTTCCGCCACAGACAATCGGAATTTTATTTTTCGCATGTAATTCATTTATTATATTAAATGCATCTTCTCTATATTCTTTAACGCTATAATTCTCGTAAGGCTCTTTAATGTCAATCAAATGATGCTTGATTCCTTGCATCTCTTCAGTGGTAACTTTCGCACTTCCAATATCACAACCTCTATAAATTTGAATCGAATCTGCCGAAATAATTTCAGTATTAAGCGCTTTTGCAAGTTCAATAGATGTCTTTGTTTTTCCGACAGCTGTAGGTCCTGCAATAATAATTATATGTGGCTTATTCATGTAATAGCCTCTCAATAAATCTCACTTCATCGACGATTGTGAAAATATTTTTCCCTTGCGGAGATGTTAAAGAGTTCTTCGAATTTAAAACATCATATAAAATCTGTTTGATTTCATTAACATTCGCAAGTCTAGAACTGTTAGATGCAATTTTACTTAGACTAGAAATAAGCGACTTTTCTGTAATATTTTTATGATTATTTCCACCTTCTATCGTGTACACCAAATCATCAAAATTGCTTTTTATAAATTTATCACTTATGAGAGAAGGCACTCCATGCAATACAACTGTATTCTCGCCCATAATTGAAATATCGAAACCCAATTCACTCAAAATCTCAATATTTTCTTCAATTTTTTCCAATGTTCCGCGATCATAGTTATAAACAAATGGCTCTAAAACAGTTTGCGTTCCAACAGATTTATTTGCATAATCAGAATTTATTTTATCATACAAAGATCTCTCAATTGCATTTTTTATATTAACCACAATCATACAGTTTTTAGGTTTATTTTCAATCAAAAAGTAATTATTAAAAACTATTCCAAGTGGAATATTAAAATTCCACATTCCATCAATTGGAAGCAAAGTTTCAATACTCGTCTCTGTATTTTTGATAACTTCTTCTTTTTTAACAACCATATTAGGGATTTCAAACTGAAAATCAGAATCTATAATTTCATCCGAATCATTATCTGTTTCAAATTTATAATCATTTCCATCATCAGCAGCAGTCTCAATATTATAATAATCCATATTTAAGCTGCTCTTTATATTTTGAGGCGAATTTTTAACTGAATCTTCAGCATCATCCATTTGCTGATTCTCCAAAGATATTTCTTCATCATTAACTTCTTCGTCTTCCACAGTAAAAGAAATGCTTTCTTCACTTGAAGCACTCACAACGTCTTTATTTGATTTTAAAACTTCATAAATTGAACTTTCAACTAAATATTTAACCTTGTCAAAATCATTAAACTTAACAAATTTTTTCGAAGGATGAATATTGACATCAACTGAATTTTTTGGCACTGTTAGAAAAATAAAATAAACCGGTCTTCTGTTTTTGGGAATTATTCCATAATAAATACCGTCTATTAATTTCTCGAGCTCTTTATTCTCTGTAATTCTGCCATTTACAAACAAAAGAGACTTGTTTTGTCCTACAGTTGAATTGTCACTGTTTCCAATTAGACCATAGACTTTATAATCGTCAAATGTTTTATCGATCTCAATTGTCTTTGTAGCAGTGTTTAAATCATAAACTTCCAAAATCGTCGTTTTAAGATTACCTGAACCACTTGTATTAATCACCGTTCTACCATTTGATATAAGTCTGAAGGATGTGCTGTAATAAGCGACTGCCATGGTTTCAATAAGAGATATTATTTGATTTTCTTCAGTTCTGTCCGACGCAAGAAAGTCGCGTCTCACTGGCATATTTTTAAAAAGATTCGAAGACTCAATAGTAGTTCCATAGTTCGTTACAGCCTCCCCTTTTGAAACAAATTCCCCGAAAGAATATTTTATATTAAGACCAACATTTTCTTCATGCGTCTTTGTGGAAAGCGAAACTTCCGAAACATTTTGAATAGAATTTAATGCCTCACCCCTGAATCCTCTTGTATCGAGCGAGAACAAATCTTCGAAGTTTGTAATTTTTGAAGTGAAATGCTTCTTAAAAACATTAGGCAAATCCTCATCAAAAATCCCAGAACCGTTGTCTGTAACTCTGATATAGTCCTTCCCACCTCTTTTTATTTCAACCACAATATCCGTTGCACCGGCGTCAATGGAGTTCTCAACCAATTCTTTAATGATTGAAACAGGTCTGTTTATAATTTCACCCGCCGCAATATTTTCAATTGTCTTATTGTCGAGTTTTATAATTTTTTTCATATTATTCCTTCGCTTTTTTAATAATATTGTTTATTTCCATCATAGCATCAATCGGTGTCATCGAATTTATATCAAGACTCAAAATATAATCCCTCAATTGATTGTCTACTCCAACCGGTTCTTCCTCGTAACTGTTGTTTAAGAAATCAACTTGTCTTCCATTTCTATAATTAATTTCCGCATCTTTCTGGAATTTTCGTGCTTTTGAAATAACTTCATCCGGCAGTCCTGCAAGTTTTGCAACATGGATACCATAACTCTTTGATGTAATGCCCGGTTTAACTTTCCTCAAAAACATTATATCGTTTCCTTCTTCTTTAATTGTAAGAGTAAGATTGAAAATTATGTTTGAAAGCGATTCCAAATTGGACAATTCTTGATAGTGAGTTGAAAACAAAGTAAAAGCTTTAACTCTATCAGTTATATATAAAACAACCGCTTTTGCAATCGCCATTCCGTCAAATGTGCTTGTGCCTCTGCCGACTTCATCTAAAATTATAAGTGAATTTTTTGTGGCATTCTTCAAAATATAGCTTACTTCGCTCATTTCAACCATAAATGTAGACTTTCCGGAATATAGCGAATCACTTGCTCCTATTCTTGTAAATATTTTATCCACAACACTCAAATCGCCTGAATCCGCAGGAATAAACGATCCGATTTGTGCCATTATTTGTATTATGGCAACCATTCTCATATATGTGGACTTACCACTCATGTTAGGACCTGTTATTATCGCAACTCTGTCGAGCGAATTTAAGTTCACGTCGTTTGGTATAAACTCTTCCAACCCATTCATCATTTCTATAACCGGGTGTCTGGCGTTTACAAGCTCTATTCTAGACTCTGTGTTAAACTTCGGTCTGATATACCTATTCTCTCTTGCAACCGTACTAAGAGCAATATAGACGTCAATTTCAGCGAGATCAAATGCAAGCTTCTTTAAAGATGGAATGAACTCCATAAATGAATCCAACATCTCAAAATATATATTTTTTTCTAGTGCAAGTGCAATACTTGAAGAATTTAATACATTGTACTCAATCTCTCTAAGCTTTTTCGTCTTATATCTTTCTGCATTCTTTAAAGTTTGAGTTCTTTCAAACTCATCAGAAACCTTGTCCGCTTGTCCCTTTGAGACCTCAATATAATAGCCGGCAAGTTTATTGTATTTAATCCTTAAAGTTTTTATATCCGTCTTTGCTCTTAGCTCATTTTCATAATTAATAAGTTTATCGGTAATTTCGGTCTTGTCGTCTCTTATTTCGTCGAGCTCACTGTTGTATCCGTGTCTAATAACATAACCGTCATTTATTGACATCGACGGTTCATCAGCTATTGCATCTTGAAGTTTCTTATAAATCTCTTTGTGCTCATCCAGGTCTGAAAGTCTTTTCATGGCATCTGAACCAAGTGCAGAGATTTCATCTTTAATGAGCGGAATGATTCGAAGTGTTTCTTTTAGATTCAATAAATCCTGCGGAGAAGCGGATTTTTCAGAAATCTTTGACGCAATTCTTTCTATGTCAAAAGTCTTAGATAATAAATTTTTAATAGTTTCCGCTTCAATAGGATTGTTGTAAAAAACTTCCACAACATTTTGTCTATAAGATATCTCGCGAATATCTTTTAACGGTCTTTCGATAATAGCCTTGAGTCTTCTTGCACCTTTCGATGTTATAGTCTTGTCCAAAATCGAAAGTAGACTTCCCTTCTTAGTGTTATCGGTAATGTTTTTTGAAAGCTCAAGATTTCTTATAGCACTCTCGTCGAGCTCAAGATATTTTGAAATATCATATGAAATAATACTATCTATATGTTTTAAATTTATATTTTTATTTTCAAATAAATATTTAAACAAATTTAAAATAGAAAATCTTAAATTTACAATATTTTTTTGTGCATTAATATCTATTCCAGTAAATTCTGAAATCTTTTCTTTTATTTCTTCAAAATTCGGCACTTCATTTTTAAGAACTGTATAATAACCGAGCTCTTTAAATTTGGAATATAGTTTAACGTCATTTACAATTATTTCTTTCGGATGTATCCTCATAACCTCATCATAAATGCTCTTAAAAGAATCAAACACAAAATCATTTGAAACATAAAGTTCCCCTGTCGAAATATCAGCATATGCAATTGAAATATTTTCGTCTACATAAATTGACGCCAAAAAATTGTTGTCATCATCAGATAAATACTCCGTATCTATTATGGTGCCAGGAGTATAAATTTTTATTATTCCTCTTTCGACAAGTGCCTTCCCTTGCCCCGGCTCTTCCAATTGCTCGCAAATTGCGACCTTGTAATTATTTTCTATTAATTTTTTTACATAAGTAAGCGATGCGTGATGCGGCACTCCACACATCGGTGCTCTCTCCTCAAGACCGCAGTCCCTTCCGGTGAGAGCAAGCCCCAAAACTCTCGAGGCTTCTATTGCATCGTCAAAAAACATCTCATAAAAATCACCGATTCTATACATCAAAATAGAATCCAATGCCTGATCTTTTATGGATGCGTATTGCCTCATCATTGGCGTTAACTTTTCTTTGTCTATGCTTTCAAATAAACTCATTAAACCATCCGTCCAAAACTTGTAAAAGTATTAATCTTCTCTATTTCAACCTCAACAATTTTTCCGATATCTTCCCTATCTCCTTCAAAAACGACAAGACGTCCATAAGGATTTCTTCCCTCGAGTGTGTGCTCAGTTTCATTATATGATTCAACCAAAACCTCATATCGATTTCCAATTGTACCTTCGTGATTTTCCAGCTGAATGCTATTCATTAAATCGGTCAATCGATTGAATCTATCTTTCAGAATACTATCATCTATTTCTTTAAGCTTCGCCGCTGGTGTATTTGGTCTTGGGCTGAAAATAAATGTAAATGCACTGTCATACCTAACTTTTTTGACGATATCCAAAGTCTTTTCGAAATCTTCTTCCGTCTCTGTCGGGTATCCGACAATAATATCTGTTGAAAGCGAAATGTCTGGTCGAATCTGTTTTACCTTGTCGACAATATACATATACTTTTCAATATCATAATGCCTGTTCATATCCTTTAAAACCTTATCCGAGCCTGATTGAATCGGAAGATGAAGCTGAGGCATGAGCTTGTCAAGTTTTCCATAAAGCTCCAAAAAATCATCAGTTATATCTCTCGGATGCGGAGTCATAAACCTTATTCTCTTTAAATCTCTAATCTTATTAAGTTCGACAAGAAGCTCGGCAAAACTTCTTCTGGGCGTCAAAGTCTTACCAAAAGAATTTACATTTTGCCCAAGAAGCATTATTTCCTTAACTCCGTCTTGAACCAAAAACTTGACCTCATCAACTATATCTTCTACAGTCCTAGAAGTCTCTCTTCCTCTTGTATAAGGCACGATGCAATATGTGCAGAAATTATTGCATCCATAAGTAATATTTACAAATGACTTGTATTTAAAAGGCCTTATTGCATCAAAAGTTTTATCTGTATATTCATTTTTTTCAAGAACTTCGACAATTCGTTCTCCGGTTGCAAGATGCCTCTCAAGTAAACTTCTAAAATTATCTATATTATTTGTTCCAAATATAATCTTTACGTTTTTAAATTTAGATATAATCTCATTTCTAATTTCTTCAGACTGCATCATACAGCCACAAATGCAAATAATTTTTTCATCATATTTTTCATTGCCTTTGAGCCATCCCAAATTACCATAAACTTTATTTTCTGCATTTTTTCTTATTGCACAAGTATTAAAAATAATAATTTTAGCTTCATCAACTTCTTCAGTAGGCTCATAACCCATTTCTTCCAAATCATATTTTAAAATTTCAGAATCATGTTCATTCATCTGACAGCCGTATGTTTTTATAATATACTTCTCTTTCAATATAATATCACCCTTAAATAATAATAAAGCTGCCAAAAAGGCAGCTATTTATTTTATTAACTTCGTTTAAAATTATTCTTCGCTATTTTGAGCAGCTTCGCCTTCTGATGTATTATCATCTAAATTTAAAGCCATTTTCTTTAATTCTCCAAGAATTTCACTATCAATCAATGGATTGTCGATAGGATTTGAATCAGCTTTTTCTTCTTTTTTGTTTTCATTTGCTGTCTTTCTAGGAGCTCTTTCTCTTCTTGGCTTTCTTTCACGTTTTTCTTCTTCAGGTTCTGTTAAAGCACGAATACTCAATGAAATCTTTTGATTGTCTTTGATATCTGTAATCTTTGCTTCAACTTCTTGACCAATATTTAAAATATCAGAAGGTTTTTCAATATGTTCTCTGCAGATTTGTGAAATGTGAATAAGTCCATCAATTCCTTCACCTAATCTTACGAAAGCACCAAATTCCGGCATAGAAACAACAGTTCCTTTTACAACATCGCCGACTTTGTTATTGTTCTTGAATACTTCCCATGGATCTTCAGTTGTTTGTTTTAGTCCTAAAGAAATACGATTCTTTTCTCTATCAAAGCCTAATACTAAAACTTCAACTTCATCACCAACGCTCAAAACTTCTTTTGGATCTCTTACTCTGTTCCAAGCTAAATCAGTTATGTGAATTAATCCGTCAACTCCTCCAAGGTCTACAAAAGCACCAAAGTTAGTCAAACGCATAACTTTACCTTTTCTAAGTTGTCCTTCTTCTACACCTGACCAAAATTCATCTTGTTCTTTTTGAATTCTAGCTTTTTCTAATTCTCTTCTTGAAACAACACAACGTCTCTTAGATTTATCAAAATCTATAATTTCAACTTTTACAGTCTCACCAACAAGACTTGATAAATCTCTTCTAAATCTATCAAAAGAATGGCTTGCAGGCATAAATGCACGCGCACCCTTATACTCAACGATTAATCCGCCTTTTGTTTGTTCTTTTACAAAAACTTCAATTGGCTCTTTTGCTTCAAACTTTTCCTCTAACTCATTCCAAGCTTGAACATCTTTGATCCTTCTAAGGCTCAATACTACATTGCCTTCTCCATCATCGACCTTAACAATATAAACATCGATTTGGTCTCCAGCCTTGTATTCTGTTCTTGGATCGGTTAGATCTGTTGGTAGTTCATCTCTGTCAATAATTCCGTCAGATCTATAGTTAATATTAACCATAATTTGACTTTCGGTTACGTAAAGTACAGTGCCTTGGACAATTTGTCCTCTTTTGATACGTGTGAATGTATCATCAATCTTTGCCATCATTTCGGCATGGTCTTGTTCGTTGACTGCATTGTTAGACGCATTTTCTGTTGTTTCGGTTGAAACTTTTTCGTTTTCGTTAATCATAGTTGACTCTCCTTTATCATTGTGGTTAAAAGAATCTGTTACTGTGTCTTTAGATGGAATACTTGCATCTGTTTTATTAGATTCATGATTCTCTATTGGGTCATTGTTTGCAACTATCTTATCCGAAGCTACATTGTTCTCACCGAGATCAATACTATCTTTGTTATTAATGTCGTTTAACACTCTAACAGCCTCCTTAATAATCCAGTCCGGAGTAGATGCTCCAGCTGAGATTCCAATACTATTATACATTGAAATTGAAGATAAATCAAGGGAAAAAACATCATTTGCAAAATAATATGGAAAATTTTTTTCTTTTAATATATTGCATAATTCCTTAGTGTTGTTTGAATTCTTTGAACCAAATATAATAATAGCTTCAACTTCTTTTGTTAGATCTATTAAACTCTTTCTTCGCTTAGAAGATGCACCGCAAATAGAATTAAAAACTTTAACATTGTTGCCGAATTTGTCACAAATAGTCTCAGTTAATAAATCTGCTTTTTGGTAATTAAGAGTTGTTTGCATTGTAACAAAATATAACTTATCCTTTAAATTCTGAATCTCTTCAGGCGAATTTACAACAATACAACTTTTTACTTGAGATTTTGTAGCAATAACTTCAGGATGAAATGGATCACCAAAAATTATATTTGTATATCCTTCATTCTCTTTTTCAATCATTTTATTATAAATATTTAATAAAATCGGGCAAGTTGTATCAATAAGTTCATAACTTTTCGATAATTCTTCTTTTTCTTCTTTAATCGTGCCGTGACTTCTTAAAATGATTTTGTCAAAATTACCTTTAACATCAAACTCTTTTATTCCGTGCTCGTACAGATTGTTTTGTACATCCTGATTATGAACAAGTTGACCTATTATTGCTGTTGTAGAAGATGCATTTGAAATTGCCAAATCGTATGCTCTTTTTACACCAAAACAAAAACCAAGTTCATTAGCTACAACAACTTTCATTAGCCAAGCTCCTTGATCTGTTTTATAATTTCTTTACTCCACAATTCATGGTTTTCTTTTTGAGAAAGATTTTCGTCGACTCGTGGTTCAATTTCGTCACCAAAATAAATATCAACTTTAGAAAATGCTTTATAAGTTGAAACAATTTTAACCGGAATTACATTTGAGTTCGCTTTAAAAGCAATTAGAGCCACCCCACTTTTGACATCGCTTTCCTTCAGCTCGGCAAGCCTTGTTCCTTGTGGGAAAATACCAAGGACTTCATCATTTTCCAAAACTTCTATACATTGTTTTATAGTTTTAATACTTGGCTTTTTTCTATCCACAGGTATTACATCTTGCGAATATAAAATCTTTGCAAGTAATTTGTTTTTAAACAATTCCTTTTTTGCCAAAAAATGTATGTGTCTCGGAAAATTCAAATATAAAAAAACCGAGTCCCAATTTGATTTGTGATTTGGGCAAATTATAACTCTACCATCTGTCGGAATTTTATCAATGTCATGAAGTTTAACTCTAAAAAAAATATTAACAAAAGTTTTAACAAGCCAAACTATTGCTTTCATTTATTCAAGTCCCCTAATAATTCTTGTGATTTTTTGAAGTGATTCTTTCACAGAGTCGTTTGTAGTATCAATTATTATAGCATTTTCAGGAACACATAAAGGGCTATACTCTCTATTCTTATCTCTGTCATCCCTAACTTTTAAATCATCTCTCACTTCTGAGACAGCAATATCAGACTCAGGATTTTTTCTTTTTATTTGAAGAATTCTTCTGGCTGCTCTTTTTTTAATATCTGCCTCAATATAAAATTTATAATCAGCATTTGGTAAAACGCTGCTACCGATATCTCTTCCATCAACAACAACCGATGTCCTTTTTGCAATTTTTTTAATTATTTCATCAACATATTTTCTAATAAAAGGATAAGTTGCGATTTTACTACTGAGCTCAGTAACTTCAATAGTTCTGATTTCGCTTTTTAATCTCTTTCCATTTAGCATAACTCCATTTTTTGCATAACTGATTTTTATATTTTCTAAACTATTTTCATAGTCTTCAGCTGAAATATTACTTGTAAAAAAATAATAAGCTATTGCTCTGTAAATAGAGCCGGAGTCAATATGTGTGAAATTCATAACTTTTGCAAGTCTTTTTGCCAATGTGCTTTTGCCTGAACCGGATGGTCCATCAAGTGTTATAATCATATTAATTATCCTCCTTATAGTCCGGCCTAAGGCCGACTGCTTTTTTTAGGTATACATGTTTAGGAACAATATCTTTATCAACATGCAATATAAATCTTATGCAAAGATTAAGCGCACCCTCTACATCCATTTCCTGCATCGATAAAATCGGAACATCAATGTTTGCATCCCGTATTCCGGGACCAGGGTATGCCGATCTTATATCTTTTGTGCATGTAGTTATAATTGAAATAATGTTTTTTTCATCAATTGAATTTCTTTTAACTATCTCTTGGATTAATTCTTTGGATGCTTTAAAAACCTCTTCTTTTGTATCGTTTTCAATCGTTATAGCGCCTCTTATCGCAATCATACTAATCCTCCAAATATAAGTATGCCTTGTATGCTGTGCTAAATGCAATTTGCAAGTTGTAGCCGCCTGTATTTGCAGCAACGTCCAAAACTTCACCAATAACAAATAATCTGTCTACCATTTTTGATTCCATAGTCTTAGGATTTATCTCGGAAACTTTTACACCACCATCAGTTATTATCGCTTCATCAAGTGGTCTTCTTGCAACAACCTTAAAATGCATATTTTTTATAATATTAGAAAGTCTTTGTCTTTCCTCTTTATTTATAATATTTGAATTTTTCTCCATATCTATATCAGAAAGTTCAAGAATAGGAGCAATCATATTAGAAAGTAAAAGATGATTCAAAGAGTTTTTTATCATTTTGTTGCCGGCTTCATCCAAATCTCTTTGAATTCGCATATTTAACTTTTCATCAGTAAGTGCAGGTTTTAAATCAAGACTTAAAATATCCCCTTTTTTAATAAAAGGGCTTAGTCTAAGTATAGTAGGTCCGCTTAAACCATAGTGGGTAAATAAGGCTTCTCCAAATTCGGATTTAATCTCTTTTTTGTTTCGAATTAATTTAAATTCAATATTTTTTAGAGATATCCCCATAAACACTTCTTTATATTTTGAGTCCGTTTCAATTCCGACAAGTGCAGGTCTAGGTTCTATAATTGTGTGACCAAATGATTCTAAAAACTTATATCCATCACCGGTTGAGCCTGTTGTCGGATAGCTTAATCCTCCTGTTGCAACTACGAGATTATTGCAAACATATTTGTTTTCATCTGTTAATATTATAAACTTTTCTTCTGATTTTTCTATATTTTTTACACGTTCATTAAATTTAAAAGTACAAGCATTGTTTTTGTAAAGACAATCTGTAACGTCTCTTGCCCTATCGCTTAAAGGGAAAATTCTGCCTCCCCTTTCAACCTTTGTTTTTAAATTTCTATTATTAAAAAAATCAACGGTTCTGTTATTATCAAAATCATTAATAGCAGAATAAAGAAATTTTTGATTCGTGAAAATTTCTCCGAACAAATCTTCTTTAGAACATGCGTTTGTAATATTGCATCTGCCTTTACCCGTTATATTAAGTTTTTTACCTGGATATTGATTCTTTTCAAGAACAAGAGTGTCCGCATTATTTAATAGTGCAGATAAAAATAGTCCTGCCGCTCCTGCTCCAATTATAATATTTTTATACTCATTCATTTTCTTTACTGCTTTCAAATATATTATAGGTCTTCCATATAAATTCCATATTTGTAAGAGAATTTATAGTCTTTTGTTTATTTTTCAGACTTAAATCAATAATTATTGAATTAATAATAGCCATCGGCACAACAAGCGAGTCCACAAAGAATAAAATATTATTTTGCACTATTAAATTTATATCCGAAAACTTCACCAACGGATTATTCTCGCTATCCGTAAGCAAAATAAGTTTTGCTCCTTTAGAGCTAACAAATTTAAAAATATCATTTAGTGCACGCGTATATCTTGGGAAACTTATTGTAAAAACTATATCATTTTCATTTATATCAACCAATTCTTCGATAATTGTTGTTTCTTTCTCTCCTAAAATATAAACATTGTTTTTTATCAAACTTAAATAAAAATTGAAATAAGAAGCAAGATAATGTGACGTACGACATCCCAATATAAATATCCTATTAGCATTGTTTAGCTCTGTTGATACTCGATTGATTTCTTCATTTGTTACATGCTCCCTAACTTTTCTAAGTGCCGCAATTTCCTCATCAATTGAAATCAAATTCCCATCAAGCTTTCTTTCTTCATTATTTAAAGAAAGCCTTTCGATAGATGTTCTTGTGCTTTTTATATATTCATTTATTAAAAGAACCAATTCAGGATAACCTGTAAGTCCGATAGTTTGAGCAAATCTAACAACTGTGGACTCACTTATATTCAGTGTTTTTGAAAGATGCTTTCCTGTCATATCAAGAGGAATATCTGAAGAATTTAGAAGAAAATCAGCTATTCTTCTTTGCATTCTACTTAATTTCGAATAATGAATATCTATTATTTTTTCTAAATTATTATTTTGCATAAACCACCTATAAATGTTTTTGTTTTAATTCATTTACATATAAAATCTCATCTTTTGTAAACACTCTATATTGGCCTTCTCTCACACCATCCAAAGATATTCTACCATGAGTAAGCCTTTTTAATTCTGTAACAGCAAAACCAAATTTTTCAAACATCCTTCTTATCTGTCTATTTTTACCTTCCGAAATAATTATATGAAGTCTTGTTGAGTTTGATGTCCTTTTCTTTATTTCTATTTTACATTTTTTAGTTTTTCCATCGTCCAATAATACACCTTGTTCGATTGAATCTTTTGTATCATCTTTTAAATATCCGTTTAAACTTACCTCATATCTTTTTTTAATATTGTACGATGGATGTGTCATAATATTTGCAAAATCTCCATCATTTGTATAAATTAAAAGCCCGGAAGTATCACTGTCCAAACGACCAACATTAAATAAATGTCCTTTATAATGAATCAAATTCCTAGCTAAATTTTTAGAATGAGGATCTTTATTAGAAGATAAATAATTTAATGGCTTGTTTAAAACATAATATAAGTCTGCGTTTTGAATTTTTAATAGTTTATTTTTAACTTTTACAGCATCATTTTCAATATCAACCATATAACCCGGCTCATTAATCACCTCGCCATTAACAGCGACAAGTCCATTAAGCACGAGTTCATCAGCTTTTCTTCTCGATGCGAATCCACATGCAGCAATGTATTTATTTATTCTCATTTCACCCATATAAATCTCCCCTTAAAATCTATTCATCCTCTTCCGTATCCATTATAAAATCTATATCTTCATCTTTTATTTCAGTAAATTTGAGTTTTTCTTTTATCTCGTCTCTGTCCATCAAAGGCGGCAAATCATCTAGACTATCAATATTAAAAGTCATTAAAAATTTATCGGTCACTTTATATACAAACGGTTTTCCAGGTGCTTTTAATCGTCCAACTTCATATATAAGTTCATTTTTTAAAAGATTTTGAATAGAGCCGTCGGAATTTACTCCTCTCACATTATCGACAACAGCTTTAGTCGTCGGTCCCAAGTAAGCAATAACAGAAAGTGTCTCCATATTTGCCTCTGTTATATTTTTCTTCAATACTTGAATCCCGAATGACTTTATAGACTCTCCATATTCCGGATTTGTGCTGAATGTAACCAAGCCTCCCGCCACTTGAAGTCTTATTCCTCTCTCGCTGTAATCCGTTTTTAGTTCTTCTATTATTTTTTTAACCTTTGAAATCTCAACTTCAAAAAAATTGGCGATTTCCTTTACTTCAATCGAATCCCCCCAAGCAAAAATCAAAGCTTCTATAGAGTTTTTTAAATATAAATTGTCCATTATTTCTTCTCCAAATATATGTCTGAAAAATTTTCTTCCTGATAAAAGTTAATTTTTCCTTGGTTCAAAAGTTCAAGCACTGCCAAAAATGCAGTAATAATAAAATTCTTTTCTTTTTTATTGACTACTTTACTAAAATCAAGTTTGTTTAATTTATTTATGTCTTCTATAATTGACTGAGCTAAATATTCAACTTTGTACTTGTCTTTAAAAATTACAGTCTGCGAGTCTGTACCCTCGTCCTCAAATGCCCCGTTTAAGAGTCTGTTAATAGAACTATTTAGTCTATAAGTGCTTCCGACAACTTTAAAATCCGTCCCTATATCAAACGAATTTAAATCTGTATATCTTGTAAAACTAAGCTTATTTTTATCGTAAAGCTTTCTTAAAACTTCGGATTGAAATTTAAATTTGCTATACAAAATCAATTGCTCAACAAGGTCTGATTGCAGATTTTCACTATCATCTAAATCTTTTGGCAAAAGCATTTTTGTTTTTATATTAATAAGAGTTGCCGCTAAATATAAAAATTCAACTCTTATTTCAATATTTAAAGCGGAAGCTTTACTTAAATAATCCAGATATTGTGATGTTATATCATTTATATTAACATCATATATATCTATTTTATTTTTTCTTATAAGATCCAGTAATAAATCAAATGGGCCACTATATGTTTCAATATTTATATCAATGGTGCTCATGATACCATCCACAAAAATACCGGTTGAATAACCATTCCTAAAAATTTTGATACTGCCCCTGAAATAATTAAAGCAAGAAGTATAAGCTGTGTATATCTGTTGTATTTGTGAACTTCATATGCTGTAGTTTCAGGGAAAAACGACAAAATGATATTTGATCCGTCAAGCGGCGGTAATGGAATTAAATTAAAAAATGCTAGATTTAGATTGTAAATTATAAAATAAAATACAAAATCCCTTACAACTTCACTACTAAACGAAATATCTTTTGCGACTCTTGCAGTTATAAATGCCAACAAAAAATTTATCGTAATTCCGGCAATACTTACAAAAAACATTCCTACATTGTAATTCTTAAGTTTTGAAGAATTTACAGGAACAGGATTAGCCCATCCAAATTTAAACACCAAGAGACTTATAATTCCAAAAATATCGAGGTGTTTAAGTGGATTTAATGTGAGCCTACCTGACCTTTTTGCTGTATCATCGCCGAAAATATATGCTACAAGTCCGTGTGCTAACTCGTGTAAAACGATAGCTATTAACAATGCCGCCATACTTATAAAAAATGTTTTATTAAACATTAAATCACCTCATAAATTATCTTTTGTTCTAAAATTGATTCCTTTATTTCAAAAGATCCTTCTATACATTCAGTTAATGTGTCTGTATTATTATTTGAATATACGGTAAATAAAATATCTCCTTTTTTAACGTTTTCACCGTTAGTTTTGTTAAAATATATTCCTGCTCCATAGTCTATAGAATCTTCTTTTCTCTCTCTACCCGCACCGGAAATCAAAGAAATCTCTCCGAATTTTAATGCATCATAATAAACATATCCGCTAGACTCTGCTTTTACTTGAACAGCAATTTTAGAAAGTTTGAATTTTGACGTGTCTTCTATAAATGAAACATTTCCATGTTGTAAACTTACGAGTTCTTTAAATTTCGAAAAAGCTTTTCCACTTAATATCGAATCATCAACCATCTTTTCTGCCTCGGTTTTGGATATATTTTTAAGTAATCCCAAAACTTCAACTGCTATAGACTTTGTTATTTCATAAGAAGACGACTTTCTCTTGCCCGCTAAAACTTCAACCGCCTCAATAACTTCTAGACTATTGCCAACGGTATATCCAATTGGGCAGTCCATGTCGCTCAAAATAATTTTACACATACGTCCATGTTTAACAGCAATATCTTTCATAAGATTTGCAAGTTTACGGGCCTCATTTATGTCTTTCATAAATGCACCCTTACCAACTTTTAAATCAATGATAAGTGCTTTATTCTTTATAGCTAGTTTTTTCGACATTATTGAAGATGCTATAAGCGGAATACTGTCAATTGTTGCGGTAACATCTCTAAGTTCATAAAATATTTTATCCGACGGTGCTAAACATGATGTTTGTGCACAAATAACCGCACCTATATCTTTTGCCTGTTTTAGTATTTCGCTATTTGAAAGATGTATATTAAATCCCGGAATACTTTCAAGTTTATCAAGAGTCCCACCTGTCATACCAAGCCCTCTCCCGCTCATCTTCACAACCGGAATTCCGAGAGATGCAATTATAGGAACTAAAATCAATGTAATTTTATCTCCTACACCACCTGTTGAGTGTTTATCAAAAGAAAATTCTGAGATTCCTTCAATATCCAAAACATCTCCCGTTTCAACCATTGCATTTGTAAGATTTGAAGCCTCATCTGCAGTCATTCCATTTAAATATGTTGCCATTAAAAAAGCGGCAACTTGATAATCCGGGACTTCGTTTTTGACAACTTTCCCTACAAAGAAATCAAGTTCTTCTTTTGTTAACTCATATGAATCTCTTTTCTTCGAAATAATATCAGTTATTCTCATCAATATACTCTTTCGCCAAGAAATACGCCATTATTGTTTTTGCATCCTTAATTTCCAGATTATCTATTTTTTCTTTGATCTCATCTAAAGACATTTCAAGAACCTCAATTGCCTCATCATCTCTTTCGTGTTCTGATATCTCGATTTCATCGCTAATAAAAAAATGTATTTTTTCAGTTGTATATCCCGGACTTGAATAAGACATAATTAAATAATTTAAATTCTTTGCAACTAGACCTGTCTCTTCTTCAAGTTCGCGAGCAGCAGCATCAATAGGAGTTTCTCCTTTCATAACACCGCCCGCCGGAATTTCTATAAGAATTTCTTCGACCGGTTTTCTGAAATGTTTAAGCAAAACAATTTTATTGTTTCTGATAGCTATAATGGCTGCAACGTCACCGTGAACTACAACTTCCCTTTTTGAATATCTTCTATTTGGAAGTTCAACAGAATCAACCCTTAAATTAATAACTTTGCCTTCATAAATGTTTTCAGACTTAATAGTCGTTTCAGTATAATCCATTACATTACCTCTTTTCATCCAACAATAGCTTTGCATTCTTAAGAGTTTCAGAAGTTATAGAGTCTCCACTCAAAAGTCTTGCAATCTCTTCAACTCTTTCATTTTCGTTCAATTTCTTTATATAAGAAACTGTTTCATCATCAATATCTTTTTTGGTTATTTTATAGTGGCTATCAGCCTTACTTATAATTTGTGGCAAATGACTGATAATTAAAACCTGACGCTTTTCAGCCAATTTTTCGAGTCTCTTACCAACTGTGTTTGCAACTTTACCTGACAAACCCGCATCAATTTCATCGAAAACAAATGTTTTGTAATTATTTGCATCTGACAATACATTTTTAAAAGCAAGCATAAATCTTGACATTTCTCCACCAGAAATAATTTCTCTTATAGGCTTAAATGATGAACCTTTATTTGTTTTTGCTAAAAATTCAACCTCGTCAATTCCTTTTTCTGTTGGTTTCGACACACTGAATTGAACCTTGAACACACTGTTTTGCATATCGAGTTCATGAAGTTCATCCGATAGATTGCTTTCAAGTTTTTCAGCCGCACTTTTTCGCAAACTCGTAATCTTTAGAGCTAAATCGTTGTATTGTTGCTCCTTAACTTTTATGCTATCTTTTATCTCTTGAATTCTTTCATCTAAATATTTTAGATCATTTAAATCTTCTTCAAGCTCAGCTTTCTTTTTCAAAACCCCATCTATGTCTGTAGAATACTTCTTTTCAAGCATTTGAAGTCTCGAAAGTCTCAAGCTTAATTCTTCAATTCTTGACTCGTCATAATCCGTTCCTATATAACCTGCAATAACACTTGAAATATCTTCTAATTCATACATAGATGTTTTCATTCTTTCAATCAGCCCATCAACATCCGAAATATAACTCGAAATCTTCTCAAGACTATTTATTGACTCGCCCAGCTTTGCAAGCACATCGTTATTCTCAAACTGCTCGTCACTGCCTCTTAAATTATTATCAACATTAGAGAGAGTTTCCTGTATCAATTCTTGGTTTTGAAGTTTTTTAAGTTCATCTTTTATCTCATCCATCTCACCTGAAACTGGATTTATATCATTTATCTCATTTATTTGAAATTCAATATAATCGATTTCCGAATCTAAATTACTGCTTTTTTCAAGAAAATTTTTAAGAGATTTATTTAATTCTCTGATCTCGTTAAAGACCTGTCTCAACTCATTCTCGAGCTTATCATATTCATCAGAAAAATCTATTCTTGTAGCTTTATTTATTATTGATAAATAGTTGTCCTTGTCGAGCAATAATTGATGCTCATATTGACCGTAAATGTCACATAAATATGCACTAATCTCCTTCAAGTCGGCAAGCGTTGCAGAAAAACCGTTTATCCTCGAAACAGTCGGATAATCAAGATAGATATCTCTTCTTATTATCACCGTTTCTTCATCAATGTCACTGATAAGCCCCTTTTCATCAAGAAGTGTCTTGAGTTCATCAGTTAAGCTGAATACCGCTTCAATAACAGAATGGTCAGTCCCCGTCTTAATCATAGACTTACTTGCTCTTTCGCCCAAAGCAACTGACAAAGCTTCAAAGATTATACTTTTACCGGCTCCTGTTTCACCCGAAAGAATATTGAGTCCTTTCGTAAACATAATATCCGATTCTTTAATAAGTGCAAAATTATTAATTTTTAAATTTAAAAGCATCCGCACCCTCCAATGAACTATATTTGAAACCTTGCAAGAAATTCCTTATTGCCGGCTTTCCCTTTTATTGGTGATTCTATTATACCACAAAACTTAAATCCATGCATATCAAACGCATTTTTTACATTCTCTATAACCTTTAAATGTTTTGCCGGATCTAAAACAATACCTCTTTTACTTACACCTTTTCTTCCGACCTCAAATTGAGGCTTTATTAAAACTATGACTTCAGTATTTTCTTTGCTCATTTTGGCAATATCATCAATAATCGCTTCAATTGAAATAAAACTCACATCGCATACAATTATATCAAAAACTAAACCTTTTTTTGAAAAATCTCTTATATCAGTTTCTTCGAAAAGATGAATTTTATCAATGTCTTTAAGACTTTCATGGAATTGATCCTTACCGACGTCTACACTATAGACCTCTCTAGCTCCATATCTTATAAGACATTCCGTAAAACCGCCTGTGCTCGAGCCAATGTCAAGGCAACATTTTTCGTGCAAATCTACATCAAAATTTAAAATTGCAGCTTCCAGTTTGTTGCCGGCTCGACTCACGTATATATTTTCCTCGTCAATGATTTTTATAATGTTTTTATCTGTAACATCAAATGAAGGCTTTTCTATTATAGTATCATCAACCGAAACTCTGCCTCGCTTTATAAGGTCTTTTGCTTTCGAGCGAGTAATTTCATTTTCGGTACTTAAATAAAGATCAAGCCTCATTTTTTATATATTCTTCAGAAAACAAATAATTGACAAGCTCATCAAAATAAGAAGTATCAATTTCGTTCGATAAATCCTTAAGTAGAGCCTCTATATGTGTTTTTTTCTCATTTATAAGATTTATAATATTTATATTGTGTTTTTTATAAAACTCATCATTTTCATGGTCCATAAAGTCATCTAATATTTGAAATGATTCACCAATTAAAAGAGCAAGTTCATCAAGTTTATCTATAGTCTCTCTTACTGTGCCAAGATATTTTGCCGTTCCTGTAATAGAAGCTCTGAACAAATTTGCTGTCTTTTTAATAATAACATTTTTATAATCATTTACATTTTCGGCTCTGCTTTCAAAAGCCTGTCCGTCAATCATTCCGGACGCTCCCGCCATATTAAAAACAAATTTATATGCATCAATTTTTTCATTCTTACCCGAATTGAAATCATCATCAAATGCCATTTCACTAGCAAGACTAAGTAATGCATCTCCTGCCAATAAACCAATCATATTCCCATATTTCTTATGTGTGCTCTCCTTGCCTCTTCTATAATCATCATTATCCATTTCAGGTAGATCATCATGAACAAGGCTATAATTGTGTATAAGTTCAATCACAGAGGCAAAATGGTAAATTTTAACAGGCTCAACTTTTAAAGACTGTGCAGTCAAAAAAGTAAAAATAGGTCTTATTCTTTTTCCTCCTCTAAAAATTGAATAAGATACTGAATCCTTCAATTCTCTTGAAAGATATTCTTTTGAATCAATATATTTTTGTAGATAACTTTCAAAAGACTCTATATTTGAGCTATATTTTAAAATCACTTTATTCATTTTAATATTCGTCCTAATTAAGTTCAAAATCTTCATCATGAAGCTCATTGTCCTTGTAGTCGTTTGCAACAATCACTTCAAATTCTTTTTCCATATTTGATAAATATTCATTGCATAACCTTATTAGTGACTTGGCCTCTTTAAAATACTCCATATTCTCACTTAGTGAAATATCATCATTTTCCATTTTTTCAAGCAATTCGTTAATCCTTGCGATGGATTTCTCATATGAAAAATCTTTATTTTGTTCCTTCGCCATTAGTCTATAACCTCCGTAATCTTGGAAACTATGGTCCTGTCCCCAACTCTTGTGTAAATTATATCTCCAACATTAATTTTCTTTACATCTTTTAACAGGATATCTTTGTCATTATAAGTAACAGAAAAACCTCTTGCAAACAATTTATTCAAATCGCTTGATGACAACCTTTTTTGAAGCAAATCTAGTCTAAGCTTATCCTTTTCAATTCTAAATTTTATCGAAGATTCGCTCCTATATTCATATCCTTCAAGCAGATTAATGCCTTCGTCAATTTCATTTGATATTTCTCCTTTAAATGAATCCGCATACAAAGACAATTTATTCTTTTCATTGTTAATTACACCTTTTATTATTATATCAAGCCTCTTGTTTGTTGCATGCATCAAATCTTGAAGTTTGAAAAATTTGTTTTTAGGGCTTAGCTGCACAATATTTTTCTCAATCAAATTCGAAAGCCTGGATTCATTTTTCAGAGCCCTTTCCATTTGAGCGTTCAGCTTATCGTTAAGTTCTTTATTATGGCGTCTAACTTCTCTTATATCAGGAGTCAGTTCTTCAGCAGAAGCCGTAGGTGTATCGCATCTCTTGTCAGCGCAAAAATCACTAATAAAGAAATCCTCTGCGTGCCCAATAGCCGAAACAGTAGGATGTTTGCTTTTGACAATCCTTCTTGCAAGGGTTTCATCGTTAAAAACAGACAGCTCTTCATAGCTTCCACCACCTCTAGTTAAAAGAACAATATCTACATCTGTACCGTCAAAATAGTCAAAAGCTTCTATAATATCACGAACTGCATTAAAACCTTGAACCTGAACTGAGTACAATAGTAGTTTCACAAAAGGATATCTTCTTTTGATGGTATTTAATACATCGTTAATAGCCGCTCCTCTGTCAGAGGTAATAATTCCAATCTTTTTAGGATAAGTAGGAATCGGTCTTTTTGTTAATTCGAAAACGCCTTCATCCGAAAGCTTTTCTTTTAAAGCCAAGAACTTTTTATATAGAGAGCCTTCTCCATCAATTGATATGCTATTTACAATTAACTGATATGTGCCGTTTTTTTCATAAACATCAATCTTTCCGACGAGAGTTACCAAATCTCCTTCTTTAAAAGGCACTTCTGAAAATTGTTCATACATATCAAAAAATAGACATTTTATTCGAGAATCAAAATCTTTTATCTCAAAATATAAATTACCGCTTTTTGAAGGCTCTTTAAAAGCACAAACTTCCCCCTCGACTTTTACATTTTGAAGGAAAATGTCACTAAATACAATTGTTTTTATATATTTATTTATCTCGCTTACTGAAAAACTACGCATTATCTGCCCTTACAATATTTCCTAAAAACGAATTAATAAATTTATAATTTAGTTCGTCAGAATACTTCTTTGATACTTCCACTGCTTCATTTATAGCAACCTGATATGGCTGATTTAAAATATAAATTTCAGTCAGAGCAGTTCGAATTATAGAAATATCTATTTTCGGAAGTTTTGACATCGGATAATTTTCACTGTTTTCTTCTACTATAAAATTTATTTTAAAATAATTATCTTTAAAGCCATTTACAAGCTCACATGTAAACGGCATCTTATCAATTTCAAAACCTTCGTTTTCTATTATATTATTAAATATCTTTTCACTAAAATTATTTTGCAAATCCATTGCGTATAAAACTTTTACTGCAAGTTCACGTTGTATAATTCTATCCATTTTTACCTCTATAAAAAATAGACCAACTCAAAAGATAATATCTAATTTGAGTCAGTCTATAGTATTCTAAGAATTAATTTTTCTTATCTAAAGCATTCTTGTTAACGGCGAGGCCTGTAACTATTACATTTACCTCCCTAACATTAAGACCTGTCATACTTTCAACATTCAATTTAATGTTAGATTGTACCTTTCTGGACACTTCTTCAATCATAGAACCATAAACCAATTCTAATGATATTTCAATAACTACATCACCTTCAGTCGATTCAACTTTGACTCCTTGGGCTTGTTTAGTCTTAGAAAAAATATCTGTAATCGTTGCAGTGACATTTTTAGTGATTTTAGAAACACCTTCTATCTCTTCTGCAGCAATGATTGCAATATTACCAATTACATTTTCAGTAATTGTAACTTTGCCTTCACCTATGCGAATACTGTTATCCATATCAATCTCTCCTTAAAATTCATCGTCCTCATCGTCATCATCTTGATCTTCATCCCAATCATCCAACCAATCATCACTGTAATCGGTATAAGAATCATCTTCATCATCATCAAAATCGTCATCATCCCAAAGATCGTCATTTTCAAAAATCATTTCAAGATCCGACAAATCATCATCTACCATATTAACATATTCCTCTAACTGATTGAAATCAGTTTGAAGAATATTTAATTCGTCAGAAACCATCTCAAGACAATCGAGAATTCCACTTATAAGCTTGTTTTCATCTTTGGATTCATCTAGTTTGAATCCTTCGGCCAAGCCTTTTAAATATGAAACTTTCTTAACTAAATCTTGCATTTAATTAACCTCCTATACTCTTGATAAATATTCTCCTGAACGTGTATCAATTTTTATTATGTCACCATTATCAACGAATAATGGAACTTGCAATGTATATCCTGTTTCAACAGTTGCCGGCTTTGAGGCACTTCCTGATGTGTCACCCTTTAATCCCGGTTCAGTGTGTGTAACTTCGAGCTCAACAAAGTTAGGTGCTTCAACTTCAAATGGTTTACCTTCGAAGAATCTTACAAGAACATTGTCATTTTCACGAATGAATTGTAAAGCTTCTTCAACTTCTTCGTGTCCAAGTGGAAGTTGTTCATAACTTTCAGTATCCATGAAGAAATATAAATCTCCATCTTGATATAGGTATTGCATTTCTTTTGTTTCAATACTTGCTTTTTCAAATCTTTCTGTAGGGTTAAAATTCATTTCACGAGTTCCACCCTTGACAACATTTCTAATCTTAGTGCTTACAAAAGCTGCTCCTTTTCCCGGTTTAACATGTTGGAAATCTAAAATTTGATAAACATCTCCATCCATTACAAAAGTTACGCCTTTACGAAATTCACCTGCTGATATCATATTTACCTCCTCAAATTAAGACTCAATAGTAAATTTAGAATTTGAGCCTATATACGATAATGCTCAACAGATGTCATTCACCTATTAAGCAGTCAATTCTAAATATATTATACACTAAATTTTAAAAATTTTCAATATTTCATTAAATTTTTTAGTGAAATGATTTAATATCAAACGAATAAAGACTTCTAATGTTTTCGAGCATTCTAAAATAAAGATTTGAGTTTTGATTTTCTTCTATGACATCCAAGTTTGTAATTGAATTTGCAATAATCTTACCATTTAAATTAACACCATTATTTTCAATATTTCCTGTAGTTAATAAAAGGCACTGTAACGTAACAGCGTCACCATTTTTTTCAATTTCAACATCTCCATCTGAAACTATTAGAGGCTTTAAAGATGTATTGTTACTCGGTATAATTTTTATTTTACATCCCTTAAAATGGATATATACTAAATCTGTATTAACAGGTTTCAATACCTGTTTATTTGTATCGTCATCTAAAATATAAAGATAATCACTGTCATATTTGATTGTAAGATTTTTATCTATAAAAGAATAGAAAGACATAAAATCTGTATATATGAGCTTTAATTTCTCACCTCCGAAGAGTTCTTCTTTAAATTCATTTGGAATATTATATTTATCAAATTCATCTAAAAGTAAATATGATCTAGATGTATAAAAGATTTCTGGTATAAGATATATTACTGATGTGTATGTATTTCTATTGCCATCATATACACTTAGAGATATCGAATTATTAAATCTTTTCGATGCAATGAATCTTAAATTATCATTTGAAAAGATAATTGAAGTTTTATTCTTGTGTTTGTAATAATAAAACCGTTCTGCTGCTTTATCCTTAGATTCAAGATTTTCTAAAAGAATGGAATAACAATCTAGATAGTTTTGATATTCCCTATCATAATTTTCTGTAATTAATCTATTTAAGCTTGTATTTTCAATTATATACACTATAAGAGTTGATATTATTAACAAAAATAGTATAACTCCATACAAAATAAAACCTCTAAAATTCTTCATAGTTAAAAATCCTCATATAGTCAATATATTCATCGGTCTCATTTTTTAGGTAGATTTTAAGAGTATTATCTTCAATAGTGAGTTTAAAATCAGAAATATCTGAATCAATTTTGTTTGTGTCTTTATTGAGTATTTTTATGAAGAAGTTTTTAAGTTCGTCAGGTCTTAAGCCATAGTCATTTTTAGCTTTGTAATAAACAGAATTATTATCAAATCTAAAATAAAAATAGTCGTATTTGTTATTTCTTTTTATATTACAAAACATAATAACATCTCCGAGCTCTTTATTTTTAAAAATTAAATCGGCATTCTCTGAAAATTTTTTGATATACATTCCAACTGAAGACAGCCTTACACCTCTCGACACATTTTCATCCATTCTAAATAAATTTCTGAAAATATTGTTTCCAGATGAATAAAAAGTATATATTAAAATTGAAATTACAATAAGTGCAATTATAATTTCCAAAACACTAAATGCCTTTACTTTCTTTTTTTGTCCTTTTATCGATTGAAAACACATACTTATACTCTTTTCCTTTGACATCTTTCAAAGTCATTTCATACTTTATATATCTGCTTTTTTCCTCTATTTTATCAACACTTATCTCAATGTTATTATCATTTTTAATCTTCTCAAAATCAATAAGTTGCCCATTCGAAGACGATTTCTCAATAATTTCTCTTGCAACAGCCATTAGCTCACTTCTATGTTTTGTTTCACGTATATTATTGTTTGAAAAATTTGAATAGACCCCAAAATATGCTATAAAAATTGATATTATAGCAATACTTATTATTATTTCAATTATTGCAAAACCTTTAACTTTAACTTTAATTTTATTTTTATTTTTCTTTTTCTTTTTCATTTTCTATCATACAAATTTACCTTTCCTGTTACCGGCTCAACAGTAATATAATATTCGTTTTTATTCATTCCATATAAATATATAGTCCCTGCTATAGAGGTGGCTCCCGTTTTTGTAAATTGAATGCTGTCTTTACACCTTGCAATTAAAGGATGCGGCAAAGTTGCAATACATTTTTTTACTCTCCCATTTTTATTTTTATATGACATAAAAAATTCTGTCTCGTCCTTTGAAATATATACTCTTACAGTTGTAAATTCAGCTATTGCTGTCTTTCTAGCAAAGTTTAACTTATTCACTACATTTCTAAGAGCTGCTTTTTCACGATAATTCCTGTAGGAATTGAATCCAAAAGAGAATATCCCGACTATAATTGAAATAATAAACAGAAAAATCAAAACCTCTATAAGAGAAAATGCTTTAATCTTTTTTGAAAATTTCATATGGATTATCCGTTTTCATAAAATATGATGGATTATATATATAAAAATCTGTATTAATCTTATTTAATCTCATAAATTCTTCCTTATTTTTATTGTTATAAATTTTCATCAAAGAATCAATTGTTTTTGCGTCGAACGTTGAAACAGAGTATATTTGATTCACCCATGGTTTATTATTTAAAATATCATCTTTGATTGATATAATACCATTTGAAATAGAGAAATGCTTTCTGGAATCGCTCTCAAGCTTTAAAGAAAATCCTTTTATAAAAACAGGAAATTCTAAATTAATTAAATCGTAAAATACTTTGCCATCTTTAAAACTCGGATTTATCTTTTGAATTTTTGAGTGCGAATCAATAACTTCCAACTTTAAATTCGGCAAGCTTCCGGCAAGTGAGTCAAAATCAAATGAAATAACTGAATCTGTCACCCAAACAATTCTGTTAAATTTATTAAATTCCATCTCCAGCTCTCCTACTTCTTCTGCTGAATTGTATGCATTTAAAATCACAGTTTCATTTGAATTATCTTCCCTTTTGATAAAGTCGTATGTTACCCCTTGATTTATAGGAGAGAATAAAAAATTTTCATTTTTAAAATCAACGAATTCAAAATCGACTAACTGCGTCTTTTTTTCATTAATTTCTACAGCACCGTTGTGAGAAGAGCTAAAACTTTCTTTTTTTTGCTCGTCGTTCTTCTCCTCGTCTTTTTCTTTGCCTTCTCCGTCTTTTTCTTCTTCATCATCTGAAACGTCATCAGAAGACTCTATTCCAATATTGTCTATAACAATATTTCTTAATCCATAATACTGATCCATAAGAAATATGTTTTTGATATCAGCTTCCCAACCGTAATCCTTTTTAGAAATATTTAAACTTGTGAGATTATGTGAAGCATTATCCAATATATCATAAAAAGCTTTTATATCCTCAAAGATTAACTTTGTTTCAACTTCGTACGGATAAATAACTTCATCGTTATCAAGTTGTTTAGGCATAATATTCCCATATTTAAACTTTTTATTGATAAGCTTTTCAGTAAAGAAATCTATATAATTATCATATTCTTTTATTTCCGTTGCTGTATTGTATTCCAATTCATCACTTTCTGTGCTATCTTCAGCTAGCTCAGATATTGCTTCATTTTTTTCTTTTATGCCTTCTTCCATAGCTTCAATCTCATTTAAACTGGGTTTAATAACAAGTGAATAAATAACAATTGCAGATAACAGAAATAATATCGGTATGATAATTTTTATGATTTGCTTTAAACTTAAATCTTCATTAAAATTAATCATTTTTCGACCTCATTTTATACAAAAATCCATCTTTATATGGCGTTTTCTTAACAATTTCAAAATTATCTATTTTTAGTCCATCATCTGCAATAATAGTAAATTGTATTATCTTCCCTTCGACACTTAAATCTTTGATAGAGTATTTTGAAACAAGTTGATTTAAAGTAGATTTAATATTGTTTATATCAGCAAAATCATATTGTGCTACAAATCCATTGTATGAATCATTCAATTTCTGAACTTCTTCATTTTCGCTTTTTATAGCATTAATCTTAGAAAAATCTTCTTCGTATTTATTTGAAAGCGTAATATATTCGTTTTTAATATCCTCGCATCTTTCACTGATAGTAACTGCTTTAAATGCTGTAAAAATCAGTATTACAAGCGGAATTAAATAGTACAAAACAAGAAAATAATCAAGTTTTTTCCCAATTCTTTCATTCTCTTCATTAAAAATTATTAAAGGAGTCTTTGATGATTCCCTTGAAATAAATTCAAAAATATCATTCGAAATATTAATTTTTTTAAATACCAGAGTTTGCAAATACTCTTCGATATTTTCTGCTCTTTTCTCAAAAGTCAAAAAATTAAAATTTGCATTTTCCGTAGATTTAAGCTCCGATTTTATATGGCCCACCGTCGAAAGAAGTGTTCCCAAATCGCCCATTTCAACCGACTTTTGTTCCTCATAATCATATGAGTCTTCGTTATTATTTAAAATGCGATTTTTATAGGAGAAATTCGAAAACTCACCTGCTCTGAAAAGATAATAAAAATAAACTTGATCTCCAAAAAACATGTAGACATCTGTTGCATTATTTTTCTGTGCAGAAGATGCACAAACCTCTAACAATTCACACAATAAAACATCTGCCGACATTTCTTTTGAAACTTTAGACAGTATACTGTTGTTTCTTTTTTTGCGGCAGACTATAGCTTTGTAATCATTTTGGCTTAGAATCCTACCCTCATATTCCTCAGTGTCTACCTTTTTATATAAGTAATTATCTAAATCTGTTTTATTATTTATGCCTGAAATTTCTTTAACTTCATCATAACTTGTCGGAAATAACACTTTCATACTAGGGTCTATGTAATATAAAAACACCTTTTTCTTATTTAATTTTTTTATAACCTTATTTATCAATATACTTAGTTTATCATATATAAAACTTCCCTTTGAGTCAACAAAAGAAAATGGCGGGTTATAAATCTTCATTCCATCTTCATAATAAGATATAAAGTTATTGGTTAATAAAATTATTTCCTCTTTATTCATATTAGTCTCCTTATAATCAGAATTACTTCTGATACGAAGTATATGGGATACATTGGTGTTCTGCCTTTAAATCTTTTATAAAATAACAAACTGAATACAAGTGCCAAAATTAAGTGTGAGAACCAAAATACTAAAAAATCTTGGACTCTTAAAGATATAAGTTGCATCGAAACAAATATTACGTCCGCTTCTCCTAATAATTCTCTTTTTCTTATAAATAAAAAATAAACAAAAATGACAGCAGAAGCTAATATTAATCTTTCAAATATTAAAATTTTGTAACCATTAATAAAATTTATAAAAAAAGAAACGACTTGCCAAAATAAAATTCCGACAAGTAATTTCAATCTTATAGAACTGTTTTTAAAATCTTCAAATGAAGAAACTAATAACAAAATTGCTATTATAACTTTTGAAACCAAATACATAGTTTTACTAATTACCTTGTGCTCCTGTACTTGTAGTTTCTTCACCGTTAGATACAACAATATATGCTTTATCATCACTGTTATTAGTAGGCGGATTTACAGTTATTGTATATGCCTTATTTGTGAGAGGACTAATTAATTCTTGTCCAGGGTTAGTAGTAGAACCCTTGCTTAATTTTTTAACATCAAGATATCCCTTCTCTATTAATGTTTTCGTATCAACTTTATCTGCAGTATTTTCTACTAAATAAAGTGCCGCTGCTTCTTTAATAGTAAGCATATTGAGTTCATCTGCTCTTTTCTTTGCTGACTTTGTAAATTTTGTCAAACTTGGAAGACCAACCAGTAGTAAGATAGAAATTACTACAAGCACAATTAAGACTTCTAAAAGAGTAAACGCTTTTATCCTGTTTTCTGAATTTTTCTTATTCATAGAAAAACCTCCTAAAATTATTTGTATCTATTTAAAACCATCTTATTGATAGCTTTAAAATACGAATCAAAATACTGATTATCAACATATTTTAGAAACAACTTCTTCATATCCAAATATATATTAAACATTTGGTTATTTGTTAGATAGTCTTCTTCAGGAATAATTTTATCGCCTACAATTACAAATTGTGTTGCTAACTTATTGTTAATATCCATGATAGCAGGTTTAAATGTCTTTCTAAAAAAATCCTCTAACATTTGCTTTTTATCTTTTGATATAATGTCATTTTGCATTATTTTTAAAAATAAATGTTTTTTTAATTCTTTTACTCTTATATCACTAATATCAAACTCATATAAGTATTTTTTATAATGTAAATCACTTAATTTGTCTTCATCTAATGCAATTTGCTCAAGATCGTTTATGGCATCTATGTCAAACGATCCCTTTTTAAATCCATAAAAATTTATTAAAAAATCAAACCGGTTAATGTCTTCATGTAGATAATGCGAAATATTAGTAGCGCTCATTTCACCAATACCATAATTTTTCAAAACATTAGCAAAATCCTTAATAAAGTGTCTATAAATGTTATATTCAACCGTGCAGCACATGACGGTCGTTCCTACATCAAATAAATCAACACAGGCTTCAACTTTCCTTCCGGACGCCTTAAGAATAGGTTTATTATGAATAATATTATTAATTTGTAGTCCATATTCTCCGATGTTCATAATGCCCTCCAATTTATCGACTAGTACTATTATACCAAATTATAAATGAAAAATATGGATAAAATGACCGTAAGAATGTTAAAAAGAATTAATAATTTCTGTAAGCATTGCCTAAAGTATGATTGAGCATTTGTTAAGAATATTTAATTTTATTATTTCGTTTTAGACTTAAATTTAATAATTATGAAATTTTTTATTTTTATTTTAGCTTATATATACTTTATATTTTCTTTGTATTTAAAGATGTAATTATAAAAATAAATCAAAAAAGACTCGATTCACGAGTCTATTTTGAAATACTTAGACGATTTATTGCTTTCTTCAATGCGATTTCTGCTCTGAAAACATCGCCTTCTTTATTTTGAAGTCTCTTTAATGCCCTAGCTTTTGCTTTTTCCGCCCTTTCAGTATCAATTTCTTCAGGCCATTCACAAGCATTAGCTACCATTGTGACTTTATTGTTTCTAATGTCTATATAACCACCGCTTATAGCTGCATATTTATCATTCTTGTCCACTGTTATTTTTAATTTTCCAATAGCGACTTTAGTTACAAAAGGAGCCATGTTAGGTAAAACTGCAAAGTCCCCTTCAGTTCCTTTCACAACAATACTATCAACATAACCATCGAAAAATAGTCTGTCAGGAGATACAATCTTTAAATAAAATTGCATAGCTATACTCTAACCTTTCATACTTTCAGCTTTTTCTACGGCTTCTTCTATAGTACCAACAAATAAAAATGCACTTTCAGGTAAATCATCGTGTTTACCGTCCAAAATTTCTTCAAATCCCTTAATTGTTTCTTGAAGTGGAACATATTTACCATTTATACCCGTAAATTGTTCTGCAACGCTGAACGGTTGAGATAAGAATCTTTGAATTCTACGAGCTCTTGCAACTGTAATCTTATCTTCATCAGAAAGCTCGTCCATACCTAAGATAGCAATAATATCTTGCAATTCTTTATATCTTTGTAGTATTTCTTGAACTCTTCTTGCAACATTATAGTGTCTTTCACCAACAATATTAGGATCAAGAATTCTTGATGTCGAATCAAGCGGATCAACTGCAGGATAGATTCCAAGTTCTGAAATAGATCTTGACAAAACTGTTGTAGCATCAAGGTGAGCGAACGTAGTTGCTGGAGCAGGGTCAGTCAAGTCATCCGCAGGAACGTAAACAGCTTGTACAGATGTTATAGATCCTTGCTTTGTAGATGTAATTCTTTCTTGTAATTGCCCCATTTCCGTTGCAAGTGTAGGTTGATAACCAACTGCTGAAGGAATACGTCCAAGTAGAGCTGAAACTTCAGAACCCGCTTGTGTAAATCTAAATATATTATCGATAAATAACAAAACATCTTGTTTCTTTTCATCTCTGAAATATTCAGCCATTGTTAGACCAGATAGAGCAACTCTCATACGTGCTCCCGGCGGTTCGTTCATTTGGCCGAAAATTAGAGCTGTTTTATCAATAACACCCGATTCCTTCATTTCATAATAAAGGTCGTTACCTTCTCTCGTTCTTTCACCAACTCCGGCAAATACTGATAATCCACCGTGTTCGGTTGCAATATTATTTATAAGCTCTTGAATAAGAACTGTTTTACCAACACCGGCACCACCGAACAGACCAATCTTTCCACCCTTTGAATAAGGTGCTATAAGGTCTATAACCTTTATACCTGTTTCAAAAATTTCTTTTGCAGGTATTTGGTCCTCAAAAGCCGGCGGTTCTCTGTGAATTGGAAGCATCGGTGTCTTTTTAATCGGAGCTTCGTTATCGATTGTTTCACCCAAAACATTAAAAAGTCTCCCTAGAGTTTTATCTCCAACAGGAACAGTTATAGGGGCCCCAGTGTCAATAGCTTCCATTCCTCTAATTAAACCATCTGTAGAGCTCATTGCAATACATCTTGCTACATCATCTCCAATGTGTTGTGTGACTTCAGCAATTATGGTTTCATCATTATTTTTTATCTTTATAGCATTTAAAAGATTTGGCATCTTATCTGCAAATTTTATGTCGATAACAGGTCCAATAACCTGACTTAAATGCCCGATATTCTCTGTCATATGCCCTCCTTACTTTAAAGCCTCTGCACCACTGACAATTTCAGTTAACTCTTGAGTGATATTAGCTTGTCTTGCTCTGTTATATCTGAGACTTAAATCATCTATCATCTCATTAGCATTATCCGTGGCGCTCTTCATTGCTTGCATTCTCGCAGCCTGTTCACTTGACGAACTTTCTATGAGTGCCCCGTAGATAGATATTGCAGCAAATTCCTCAACTAAATAATCAAGCATAGCTTCAGGAGACGGCTCAAAAACAATTAAATCATTGTACCCGTCATATGAAAGCTTTTCTTGTTTTTCAATTTCGGTGAACTCTGCCGGTAAAATTCTTAGAGATGTTGGATTTTGACTAAGTGCACTGTTGAAAATTGTATAAATTAAATAAACTTCATCAATTTCTTTCTTTTTATATAATTCTAGAACAATGTCTGCAACATGTTTTGCGTCTCTAAAAGTAAAATCCTCACTAACTCCAAAAAATTTGTCATAAATATTATAGCCTCTTTTATTAAAATAATCGTAGGTTTTAACACCAACAGTTATAATTCTATCTTCTTTAGAAACTATATTATTTTCCGCATATCTCAATAAATTACTATTGTAACCCCCGGCAAGTCCTCTATCACCTGTAATTATAACATACAAACGATTTTTAACCTCCCTTGTAACTGTTAAAGGAGTTTTTGTACCCTTGGTCACCGATAATAATTCTCTTATATTCTCAATAACAGTGGTATAATAAGGCCTGGTAGATTCAAGCCTAAGACGAGCTCTTCTCATCTTAGAAGTACTGACAAGTTCCATAGCGTTTGTTATTTGCCTAATACTTGAAACTGAATTTATCCTTCTTTTTATATCTTTCATCTGTTCAGCCATTATACACCTCTAAAATTTATAATTACTTTTAAATGTATTAATAGCTTCTACAAGTTCATCTAAAATGTCATCGGTTAACTCTTTCTTGTCATCTATTTTTTCAAGAAGAGCTCTGTGTTTTTCATGGATATAGTTTATAAATTCTTTTTCAAATTCATTTACACTTTCTACCGGCACATCAGCTAGATAACCTTTTGTAACGGCAAAAAGAATCAATATTTGATCACTTACATCCATTGGTGAATATTGCGGTTGATTTAAAACTGCCAATATTTTTTGACCATGGTTAAGTCTATTTTGTGTATCTTGATCAAGTTCTGAACCAAATTGTGCAAATGACTTTAACTCTCTGTATTGGGCAAGTTCAAGCTTAATACCACCTGAAACTTTCTTCATAGCTTTAATTTGTGCACTACCACCGACACGAGATACTGAAAGTCCGGAGTTTACAGCAGGACGTTGACCTGAGAAGAATAATTCTGTTTCAAGGAAAATTTGTCCATCCGTAATAGAAATAACGTTTGTAGGAATATATGCTGAAATATCTCCTGCTTGTGTTTCAATAATAGGAAGTGCGGTAATGGAACCTCCACCGTATTTGTCATCAAGTCTGGCAGCTCTTTCAAGAAGTTTTGAGTGTTGATAGAAAATATCTCCAGGGTATGCTTCTCTTCCCGGCGGACGTCTCAAAAGCAACGACATGGATCTGTATGCAACAGCGTGTTTTGATAAGTCATCATAAACAATCAAAACATCTTTTCCTTGGTGCATAAATTCTTCTGCCATTGCAACTCCTGAATAAGGTGCAATATATTGTAAAGGAGCAAGTTCACTTGCACTCGCATTAACGACAATCGAGTAATCCATCGCACCATATTTATTTAAAGTATCTACAATACCTGCAACTGTAGACATTTTTTGTCCAATTGCAACATAAATACAAATGACATCTTTGCCCTTTTGATTGATAATAGTATCAACGGCAATTGCTGTTTTACCGGTTTGTCTATCACCGATTATAAGTTCACGTTGACCGCGGCCTATAGGAATAATTGAATCTATTGCCTTTATTCCTGTTTGAAGAGGAACACTGACGCTCTTTCTTTCTATTACACCCGGTGCTTTTTGTTCAATTGGTCTGAATTTCTTAGTTTTTATTTCACCCTTACCGTCAATAGGTTGTCCTAAGGCATTCACAACACGACCGATTAATTCATCTCCAACCGGCACTTCAACAATTCTACCGGTTCTTCTTACTTTAGTACCTTCTTTAAGCTCAGCATCGCTTCCGAGAAGAACGCAACCTACATTGTCTTCTTCTAGGTTTTGAGCCATAGCATAAACTCCATTTTCAAATTCAAGGAGTTCGCCCGCCATACAGTTATCTAAACCATATAATCTTGCGATTCCGTCCCCTACTTCAATTATAGTACCAACTTCAGAGGTGGAAATATCATCGTCGTATTTGTCAATCATTTGTTTAATAACGGAAGTAATTTCTTCCGGTCTAAGATTCACTATCCACTCACCTCAATTCTATTTTTTAAATTTTGCTCTAATCTATCAAAAGAACCCTTTAGTGAAAGGTCGATTTCTTGTCCTAAAACAAAAATTCTAACCCCCATTATGAGATCCTTGTTTATCTTTTGTTCAACAATTGCTTCTTTCCCTGTCTTATTAAAGATAAATTGCTTTATTTTTACAACCTGATCATCAGTCAAATCAAATGCTGTTTCAACACTTGCAGTGACTTTTTTTGACTTTTCAAGATAAAGTTTTTTAAATTCTCCAAAAGATTCGTCTAGATATCTCTCTCTTCCTTTGTCTATAATAACTTTAATAAAATTTTTGAAAGTTACAGACTCATCTTTTAAAATCTTTTCAATCAAATCTTTTTTATCATCTTTTGAAAAGATTGGACTGTATAGAAACTTTCTGATATCTTCAGTTTCTTTCATTGTTTTAATAAAACTTTTGAAGTTTTCAAAAACTTTTTCAGTCTCTTTTTTCTCTTCAGACAATAAAAAAAGACTTTCTGCGTATGTTAATCCTATTCTTGCCATTTTGAATCCTTTAAAGAGTTCAATCTTTTTTCTGTAAATTCTGCAGCTTTCTTTGAATTAACATTTTCACCGGATAAATCCTTTGCAGCGTTCACCGCAATCTCAATGATTTCATCCTTTAAACTGGAAAGAGCCTTTTGCTTCATTGATTTCGCTTCATTTTCAGCCGATTGTAGGATTTTTTCTTTTTCGCTTAATGCATCTTGTTTAGCCTCAGATACAATACTTTCATAGTTTTTACGTGCATCTTTTAAAATGTCTCTTGCTTCTTCTTTAGATGAAAGTAATTTCTTTTGGTATTCATCTTTGATTTTGTTAGATTCTGCTAAATTATTTTCTGCTTCACGTAAATTTCCATCTATATAATCTTTTCTCTTTTGGAGAAGTTCTTGTATCGGTTTAAAAAGAAAATGTCTTAAAATAAAATATAAAACAATTGTTGTAACAACAGAAACCGTAAAGTTGAGAAGATCAGGCAAAACATTAACTGTAATGTTCATTTACTTCTCCTATATAGTCTATAGACCTGCTAATAGTGGTCTAAGGAATAGCATAATTAATGATACAACAAGTGAGTAAATACCTGTAGTTTCTGAAACAGCTTGACCCAAAAGCATAACTTGCATGATATCTGATTTAGCTTCAGGTTGTCTTCCAACTGCTTCAGTTGCTTTACCTGCAGCGAAACCTTGTCCAATAGCAGGTCCAATACCTGCAGTCATTGCAATTCCAATTCCGATTGCTGAGCAACCCAATACAAATGCTTCATTAGAAATGTTCATAAAAATCTCCTTTCAAATGTCTTACTCTTCCGGGAATGTTTGTCCAATAAATGCCATAGTAAGCATCGTAAATATGAACGCCTGTAATAATCCCGAAAATACGTCAAAATAAATGTGCAAAACTGCACTTGCGGGCACCAAGAAAACGCTTATAGATTGAAGTGCCGAGTGTACTAATTCCATAATAATTACACCGCTTAAAATGTTTCCGAAAAGACGGAAAGAAAGCGATATAGGGTTTGCGATTTCACCAATGATATTCATCGGCAAAAATAAAGGAAATGGTTCCAGGAATCCCTTTAAATAACCGCCAATTCCATTTGATACAATCGAAGTTGCCTGTACAAGAACAAAAGTCATAATAGCTAGTGAAACTGTAACGTTATAATCACTTGTTGGTGTTGTAAATCCTAATAATCCCCATAAGTTAGCAAAAACTAGATATAACATCAACGTGCACACATACGATACAAATTTTCTATGACCCTTTCCCATTGTTTGGTCAACTAGACTTTGGAAAGCTTCAACATAAATTTCAAGCAAATTAATAATTCCTGTAGATTTTTTTCTGTAATCGGCTTTTTTTATCTTAGAATTTATAACAATTGCACATATTGATAAAATAAAAGCAATTACCATTCCTTGGAATACCGAATCATGCAAAAAATAATCTTTGCCTGCCAAAGTAAAATATATACCTTTTTCCACTTAGAGCCCCCTTTCTTAATATTCGACAAAAACTCATTGTCATGCATATATTATACAATAACCATTTTGTAAATACAAGCATTTATTAAATATATCTAACAAAATTATTAAAATTCTTTATAACAAAAAAGCCCCGATAAAATCGAGGCTTAAAATTTATTTCATTGTTGCATAAATAACAGCTTTAATTGTGTGCATTCTGTTTTCAGCTTCGTCGAATACCTTACTTCTCGGTCCTTCAAATACTTCATTTGTAACTTCCATTTCCGGAAGACCGAACTTTTCATTGATATCTTTACCGATTGTTGTCTTTAGATCGTGGAAACTTGGTAGACAGTGCATGAAAATAGCATTTTCATCACAATTTGCCAATGCTTCTTTATTAACTTGATATTTCTTAAGAAGATTAATTCTTTCTTCCCAAACTTCATCAGGTTCACCCATTGATACCCAAATGTCTGTATAGAGAACGTGTGCTCCCTTTGTGCCTTCTTTAACATTTTCAGTTAAAGTAATCGTTGAACCACTTTCTTTTGCAATTTTCTTTGCTTCTTCAACTAGTTCTTCAGTTGGGAATAAGTGGCTTGGTGCACAAGCGGTAAAGTTTACACCCATTTTTGCACATGCAATCATTAATGAGTTTGCAACGTTGTTTCTAGCATCTCCCATGTATGTGAAGTTTAATCCTTTTAATGTTCCGAAGTTTTCTTCAATTGTTAAAAGGTCGGCCAACATTTGTGTTGGGTGGAAAAGGTCTGTTAGTCCGTTATAAACAGGAACTCCACTGTAATCAGACAATGTTGTTACTAATTCTTGAGAGAATCCTCTATATTCGATACAATCATAAAGTCTTCCAAGAACTCTTGCTGTGTCTTCGATTGATTCTTTTTTGCCCATTTGCGATGAACCTGGATCAAGATAAGTAACTCCCATTCCTAAATCATATCCTGCAACTTCGAATGAACAACGTGTTCTTGTTGAAGTTTTTTCAAATAAAAGAACCATATTCTTTCCTTCTAGGAATTTGTGAGGAATTCCAGCCCTCTTCATGTGTTTAAAATCTTTACTTAAATCAAGTAAATATCTTATTTCTTGTGGAGTATAATCCAAAAGCTTCAAAAATGATCTGCCTCTTAAGTTAACACCCATAATAAATCTCCTTTTAATTTATTAACTAAAGCCTAAGCCCTGTTTATATTTATTCTAATAAATGGTATAATTAAATATAGGACATATTGAACTAAAAGGAGTGTATTTAAAACCAAAATGATAAAAGAGAATAAAGCTAGCCTTCAATCAAATGAACAAAACCCTATTGATCCAACCATTATAGCAGATATAGATTATGAAAAAATTTCTTTAACGACTTCGCCAATTCTTCATCAAAGTTCCAGATTTATTTATGTAATTGATGGAATTGGCAAGATAAAAATTGACAACAATGTATTTGAAATAAAGAAAAATTGTCTTATCTCTATTGTTCCATGGGAAATTACAGAAATTACAGAAGTTATAAAACCACTTAAAATTTATGTATTAAAATACTCTTTTGATTTATTTAACAGAAATCTTTTTAATATAAATAATAATGAATCTCGTACAGTTTTAATTTCAAAAACAGTTTTAAATCAATCTATAAGCTATGAACAAGTTTCCCTTATAAATACTTTTAAAAAAGCCTTTGAACTTACAAGATCACAAGAAACTATTCCAAAAAATATTATAAATTCACTGTTTTTTTCATATATTCTTGAGATTGGAGCATCTCATGCACTATATTTTGAATCTAATACTGTATACGAAACTACTGATAAGAAAAATATTTTATCTTATATTTACAATCACTCAGATAAAAAAATTACTCTAGACGAGCTATCCAAAATATTTTTTATGTCAAATAGTAACATTTCGAGATATATAAACTCTGAAACTAATCTCACTTTTTTTGAGCTTTTAAATGAAATTCGAGTAAAAAAAGCAGTCGAACTTTTAATTCACACAGATATTACCACGTCAGAGATAGCTTCATTTTTAGGATATTTTGACAAGAGTCACTTTATAAAGAATTTTAAAAATATTATCAACGAAAATCCTAACGAATATAGAAAGCGTTACAAAGAAAATAATAATTTCAGCAATAATATCTATTCCTCAATTATAAATTATATTTATAAAAATAGTGGCTCAAATATCACTTTAAACGAAATTTCAGATATGTTTAACACAAGCCCTATTCAAATAAATAAAAATTTGAAAATTCTAATCGGAAAAACCTTTAATGAGTTTCTAAATTATGTTAGAATTAATAAGGCATCAAAATTAATTCTATCAACTGATGAAAGTATAACCAATATTGCTTTTGAAGTTGGATACAACACAGTAAAAACTTTTTACAGAAATTTTATAAAAATAAAAAATATAACCCCACGTGAATTTAAAAATACAATTGAAATCGACTATATTAAGGAGAATGATGATGAAAAATATTAAATATTTAGTATTAATAACACAAGTCGGCATTGATATTATAAGCGGTATAGCAGCCGGCCTGGTTATCGGAATGCTACTTGATAAACTATTTAAAACAAATTCAATTTTTACTTTGATTCTTTTGATTATTGGAATTTTCAGCGGTTTAAATATTGCTTACAGACGTCTTTCAAGAATGATTGAAAAAAAGAAAAATAAAGAGGATAAGAGTCATGAATAGTTTTATTAGGCGCTATATAATCGCAAGTTATATTTTAACCATACCATTTATAATTGTCTTTTTATTTTTTAAAGATTGGAAAAGTTTAATATTAGGAATTTTGTTTTCAAATACAATAAGAGTCTTGCTTTTCAAGCTCTCCGCAATTGAACTGGACAATATCATAACAAAAACAAAAACCACTGCAAAAGTTTTGGCAACAGCTAATTATATAAAAAGATTTATTATATATGGAATCACCCTTGCTGTTGCACACAAAAGTCCTTCTCTAAATTTTTTCAGTGCTTCAATCGGACTCCTTCTTTTATCTTTTGCAATTCAAATAATAAATATAATAGACATAAAAAAATCCGGCAAATCAATTGCCGAATTAAAATCAGTTAAGACTGACAACGAGCTCAAACAATAATACATTGGGCTCATTTTTTTTGGTCTTTAAAATGTAGTCTGCATCCATGCATTTTTCTAAACTAAATCTAGCTTTATCTTCACTAAAATTTTTTAAAGAAGAGTAAATCTTATTAAATTCAAACTTTGAAATTGCGACAAGTCTCATTATGTCATAATCCTTGTAGCCCTGATTTTTATAATTTATAATTTTTAAAACGTTTATCATATGTCTCGATAGCATATATAATATTTTTACAGGCTCTTCCCCATTATTCAAAAGTTTATTTAATTCTTGAATTGCTTTTTTTCTGTTTTTTTGTGAGATTGCATCAGTTAAGTTGAATATATTTGAACTTATACTTTTGTTAACCATTAAATCAACTGTTTTTACATCTATTAATTCCGAACTTATTGAAGAAAGTTTTTTTATTTCATTTTCAATTTTATAAAGTGAATTAAATTCAGAATCTTTAGAATAGTTCAAATACTCCATGAATTTTGCTAAAGCAGCATCGTTAATTTTTTTATTTTCTTCTTCAAATTTTTTCAAAATCCAATTTTTTAAAGCTATGGGATTTACCATATCAAAATCAACAAGTCTGTCATACTTCATCAATGTTTTAACAATCGATAAATTTTTCTTTGGGCTTTCAGGACTCGACATTAAAATTAATACATAAGAATCTTTTATTTTTTCTATTTCCTCATAATTCTTCGCCAAATCCTTTGATAAATCTGTCCAATTATATAGAACTATAACTCTTTTTTTTGCCATAAATGGAAGCCTAACAATTTCTTCATATAGATTATTATAAGTCATATCGGCCGCATCTTTTTCAAATGAATTAAATTCTAAAACCGATTCATCAATTAACTCTCTTTTTAAAAAGTTCAAAGTATTTTTTGCTAGATAATCTTCTGTTCCTTGGAAGCAGTATATGCCGGATACTTCATTAGATTTGGTCTTTTTTAAAAAGTTTGTATAATTCATCCCTCTTCCCCACTTTCTCAATAGTGTAAAATGATGCAACAAGTAAAATTAAATAATATATATATTCATAATAATTTTCATTATTTAAGAATGTGTATATTCTATAGTTTTCTAGATCAAAAGTTACAAGACCGTCCATATCAGTTCTGTAAACTTCACAAATTTCATTTAATCTTTTTACAACATCTCCGTTCGGATGTCCGTATTTATTATTTCTTCCTACGCTTATTATAGCATATTTTGGACTAACACGTTTTAAAAATTCCGTAGTGGTAGAAGTTTTACTTCCGTGGTGTGGAACTTTTAAAATAAATGAATGTAAATCGGAGTCCAGCAATTTCTCTTCTGCTTCTTTTTCGATATCTCCTGTAAATAAAGCAATATTTATATCATCCTTCATCAATTTTAATACAAGCGATGCATTATTTTCAAAATCTGTAGATTTGTCGTATATCATATCTACAAATTTGAATCGTTGACCAAGTTCAATATTTCTTTTATTCATTTTAATTAATCTATTTACAAATTCATCAATTTCAATATCTTCATAATTTTTTATCGGCAAATGATCTGATACCAAAAATTTTATATTTACATCCCTCGAAAGTTCAGTATATCCACCATAATGATCATAGTCAAAATGAGTTATAAATCCTGCTTCTATATTTCTGAACCCATTTTTTATTAAATAAGGCTCGAGTATGTTTTTTCCGACAAAACCTTTTCTTGTTAAATCTCCACCTGAATCAATCAAATAGTTTTTATGGTCCACATGAATCAGTGCAGAATCTCCTTGCCCAACATCTAAAAACTGCACGAAATCATAGTCGCGATTAAATACAATAAACATAATTGTAAACCCAATTAAAATCGGCATAAGTCTTTTCACTTCACAATAGAAACGATTAGCCAAAAATGTTCTGTTTAAATATATATAAATCGCAAAATAATAAATTAGAATCGTAAATATATTCGGGCTTGGAAGAACAATTCTCGAAAAGTTAAACGACGTAATAGTAAGCAAATAATCTATTCCGTTTGCCATAATATTTAAAATCGCAGATACTATATTATTTAAAATAAAAATTTTAGAAATGAACAAAAATAAAAATGAAAGATTTATATAGATCGAGAAAATCGGTATAAAAATAAAATTCCATATAATTGAAAATATATTGTATCTGTTGAAAAAATATATTACAACCGGAAATGTCGCTAATATTATTGAAATGTTTAAAGCAAAATATTCGACAATATAATTTCCGCGATTTTTAAAACTATTTCTAATATGAGGTCTTATAAAAATAATGCCAAACATACAAAGATAGCTCAATATGAAACTTATATTGAATAAATAGTACGGATTTATAAACAAACTGATTTCAAACGCAATTAAAAGTGCTTTCTTATTTGTGATATTCGGAAAATATATCCTTGAGATTTCAAGAATAGTAATCATTATAAGCGCCCTTAATAATGACGGTGGAAACACAAGCATAAAACCGTAGATCCATATAATTAGTAGTGAAATAAATACTCTAGGTTTAAGATTTGGTATGATTAAGCCTATCAGAAAAAATAAAAATCCATAAATTATTGCGACGTGTAAGCCTGACGTACTCAAAATATGAGAAAGTCCGGCAAATTCCATCTTATCATAAATAATATTATCCTCAGTTTTTCTAAGAATAGCGCCGCTCGACAAATAATACGCATTTTCGTTTAAAGACTTTTCATATTCATTCCTAAATCGTTTTTTTAAATTAAAGAGCGGTTTAAAAAATGAATCTCTCACATAATTTAATTCACATTTTTTAATTTTATTATTTATGCCAATTGAATTATAATAAATTTTTTCATTAAAAAGAAGCGGCATAGTATTTTCGGAAAAATCAGAAACTTCGCCTTTATATCTTACTATATCACCTTCTTCAATTGAATCATCTTCACTGTATAACAAAGTCTTATTTAATAATGAATTTCTAATATAATATCTTGCGCCAAATTCAGTTGTTGTTTTGTTATAGACAATGCCCGAACCAGTATTAGAGCTATTTAAAAAATCATATCTAGCACCTGAATATATAAAAAAGAATAAAAATAGAAAAATCATAATTAAATATTTAGACTTATTAGATTTATAATTTCTTAAAAGATATATCAATAAAAATGGAATTAAGAATGCTAAATACAAATATCTAGTCATTAAAATTGCAATTGCACTCGATAATAAAAGACCCAATTTTACTCTCCTTAAAACTTCTTTAATACTATAATAACTCAAAATAGAATAAATTAAAAGTATAATCTTGAAAAAAAAGATTAATCCATTTATAATAATATTTAAGGAGGTCAGTCTATGGATGTTAATGAAGAAGTAAAATTATTCAGAACCGCTCTTTATGCAGGGGAAATTATGGTCAAAAGTGGTTCTGAAACCTATCGTGCGGAAGATACTATTAAAAGAATGCTTGCCTCTAAAGGTTTTTTAAATATATCTACATTTGTCTCCCCTACTGTTATTATACTTGGAGACAATATAAAAGACGGCTATTGTTATATTAAAAATATTCCAAAAAGAAGTTCAAATCTAGCTAGAATAGAAAATGTAAATGAAGTTTCAAGATCATTTGTAGAAGGAAAACTTTCCACAGACGAAGCTATGGAAAAATTAAAAATTATAGAAAATGAAAGTCCATACCCCTATTGGCTTATGTGTCTTGGATGTGGAGTAAGCTGTGCAGCTTTTGCGATTCTTATCGGCGGAAACTATACCGACTTTATAGCAACTTTAATAACAAGTATTCTTGCGCTTCATTTAAACGAAATAATTAACGCCGCAAGCAACACGGTCTTCTTAGGAAATTTTGTAGCAAGCCTTATAGTTTCTGTTGTCGCAATACTTTTTAGTAAAATCGGGCTCGGCAGTAGCCTTGAAAGTACAATCGTCGGCTCTGTTCTTCCACTTGTTCCAGGTGTTGCGTTCACCGGCGGTGTCAGAGATTTTATTACAGGAGATTTATTATCAGGCACTGCACGTTGCATAGAAGCTATAATGATTGGTATTGCCATTGCTTTTGGTGTTGGTGTATGTATGACGATTTTTAATGCAATTGGAGGTCTATAATGAATAATTGGATTCTAATAATTTCACTAAGTTTCATTGCCGGTTTAGGATTCAGTTTTATTTTTCAAGTTGAAAAAAGACATCTTTTTCTAGCCGCTGTTTGTTCGTCAACAAGTTGGACATTGTTTCAATTTTTAATGAGTATTGGGATAAATTCGGTTTTCAGTACTTTAATAAGCGGCCTTGTAATTGGATTTATGACAGAAATTTTTGCAAAAATAAAAAAATGCCCCGCTATAAACTACATAATCATAGGAATAATTCCACTTGTTCCAGGTTTAAAAGTTTATCAAGGAATGCTAAAACTCATTGAAGGTAACATTTTCCCAGGAGTTAGCCTATTGCTTGAGGCAGCATTTATCGCAATTGCAATCGGTGTTTCGATTTTAGTTTCAACGTCAGTAGCAAGAGTAATTAGACTTAGAAAGCAAAAAAGAATAATAAAATATAAAAATCCTAATGGTCCGAACTAAAAAAGATATGAATATGTTTTACATATTCATATCTTTTTTAATTTATAGTCAATAATCTCACAACCATTACAATTGCTTGTTCTCTCGTAACGTTAAATTTCGGAAGAATAAGCCCTTTGTCATCACCTTTAATTATCCCTCTAGATGCTAGAGATGTAACTGCTTCCTTGGCCCAAGATGAAACATCTGATAAATCGACAAAATTAGAATTTAAAGTTTCATTTCCACTGAGTTTATCATTTATTTTAAGATATCGATAGATAATTGTAGACATCGCTTCTTTGGTAAGAAAACTTTGACCATTGAATCTATTGTTCCAACCACCTTTTACAACTCCTAAATTTAGAGCATTATTTACATCAACATCATCAGTATCACTAAATTTATAAGTTGAACTAAACTCATGTTTTCCAATATGCTCATCAAGCCTCATAAGCATTTTTATAAATTCATATCTAGAAATTTCTTTGCTTATATCCTCTTTCATACTATCAACAATAAGACCAAGATCTGAAGCCGTATTTACATCTTTCTTGCTCCATGACCTTCCACCTTTTATAAATGAATTGTGCCCTAGTTCAATCGTATCGAACGAAACGCTTTTTATTTCCTTTCCGTCTTTTAAATAACTATAGTATAGTTTTAAAGTGATCCTACTGTTAAATGCATTTATTAATTCGTTTTCAGCAAAAGGATTTATAGTAGCTTTTTTTTGATTATAATCAAAGCTAAATATTTTTCCATTATTTTCTGAAACAAATTTATTATCATCGATTTTATAGTCAATATTCAATTGTACTTTAGAAATAATGCCGCTTTTTTCATCATTTAAAACGTTCTCCGGGTTTTCCCACTCAACTAAAATAAAATTCGGATCATTTATATTAATCTCTCCTTTTACATTTATTGGTTTGTAATCAACCGACGCATTTATTAGAACTGAAAAAAGAAGCAACAGTGAAAGTAAAGCTACTGAAAATTTAATCTTCATAGTTCCTCCATAAATCAATATTCTTCTCTGTGGTTATAGTATATAATCTTTCCAAACTCATTTGAAGTTTCAACTTTGTGCTTATCCAAAAACTCTCTATATTTATCTAGTTCTTTTTTTATGTTAATAAATGAGAATGAAAATAAAATAAACGATTTTATAAAATTCTTTTTACCTATGAAAGGTTCTAGTAAATCTTCCGGACAAATAATATAAATAAAAAATAAAGCAATCGACCAAACTGTCTTATTGTCAACATTTTTATAATATCCATTTTTAACATCATACAAAAGCATAGACATTGACTCTAAATAAGAATCTATATCAAATTTGAGAATTTCACGTACTATATTTAATTTATCCTCTTTAATATAACTAGAAAAATTTAAAAGTGCAGAATCTGAAATTGTTTTAAAAATTTCTTTTAAATCCTTATTATTTTCCATAAAATCGCTCCTTTAACTCATTATATTATACTATAAAATACATTTTTGTGCAAGAAAAAAGCACTCTTACGAGTGCGTAATAGCTTATTTAACTGATTCAACCAATTGTTTGAAACCGTTAGGATCGTTTATTGCCATTTCTGAAAGAACTTTTCTATTGATTTCTATATTGTTCTTTTTAAGAGCATTAATAAATCTTGAATAGCTAAATCCGTATGGACGAACTGCTGCATTTATACGTGCAATCCATAAACTTCTGAAATCTCTTTTTCTTTGTTTACGTCCGATATATGCATAGTTCAAGCTCTTCATAACAGCTTCCATAGCTGTTCTGTAAAGCGTTGATTTTGAACCATAATATCCTTTAGCTTGTTTTAAAATTTTCTTTGTTTTTTTACGTCCTGAGACACTTCTTTTAACTCTAGCCATTTCTTATCCCCCTCTATGGAATCATTTGACCGATTCTCTTCATATCAGATGCACTTACCAAAGTTGACTTTCTTAAGCGTCTGATTCTCTTTTGTGATTTCTTACCAGTAATATGACTCTTATATGCTTTGAATCTCTTTAATTGACCGCTAGCGGTTCTTTTAAATCTCTTAGCACTAGCTCTATGTGTTTTAATTTTAGGCATAGTATCCTCCTTACTCTGATTTTGGCAGAACATACATTACCATATTTCTACCCTCTAATTTAGCTGGTTTGTCAATTTGTGCATAATCCTTTATTTCATCGAAAAACCAATTAAGCACTTCCTTACCTTGTTCAACATGTCCCATTTGGCGACCTCTAAATCTCACAGAAACTTTAACCTTATCTCCGCCTTCTAAAAATTTGACAGCTTGGCTTGTCTTAACTTTTAAATCGTGTTCTTCAATCGTCGGTGACATCTTGATTTCTTTTACTCTAATTGTTTTTTGATTCTTTTTTGCTTCTTTATCCTTCTTTTGAAGTTCATAACGGTATTTACCATAATCCATTATTTTACACACAGGTGGTTTTGCCTGTGGAGCTACTTTAACAAGATCCAAATTTGAATTTTCTGCAATTTCCATTGCTTTTTCAGTTTCAACAATACCCAACTGATTGCCTTCCGCATCTATTAATCTAACTTGCTGATCTCTAATTTCGCCATTAATTTCTAATTCCTTAATCTTAAAACCTCCTTAAATAAATATACAACATAATAAAAGAGCCCAAAAGGGCTCTCAAATAACAAATCAAATGAATTATTAACACCAATGCACTTAATGTGATTGGGTGAGAAGAGCACCTTCTGCTTTCTATATTCAACAATAGAATTATATCATCATTATTCGATTATGTCAAGTGTTTTTATAAATATTTTTATTTATAATACTTTTTCTTCAGTTGCAAGAGTGTATAGTGCTTCTGCATAAATTTTTGCTGAATCCATCAATCTGTTAATCTTGATTCTTTCATTCTTTTGATGCATTCTATCTTCGTCATCTTTAAACATTGCACCAAAAGCTACACAGTTATCCATAGCCTTTGCATATGTGCCGCCACCAATAACCATTGGTTTGGATTCCATATCGCCGGATTGATTTTGATATGCATCCATCAAGATTTTTATGAGCTTGCTTTCAGGGTCAATATAAAGAGGGTTTTCTCCGCCGGTTTGTTTAAATGAACCGTTAAAATCGATTGTACTCTTTTCGATTTGAGTTTTAATATCTTCCTTAGTAACTCCTGTTAATGGGAATCTCATATTCAATACAAGATTAATCTTATCTTCAAACTTTTCAATCATACCAATGTTAAAGTTTAATTTTCCAGATTTTTCATCCTCAAAATCAACGCCAAGACCTTCGCCATGGAATGTGAAACCAAGTTTTGTATTATAAAATTCCAAGAATTTAATAAATTCATCCCCTGCCATAAAAACGCCTTCAATGCTCTTTAAGAGTATAGATATAGCGTTTTCTCCGGCTTCAGGTGTTGATCCATGGGCACTCTTTCCGTTTGCAGAAATAACAACTTCAGAGCCGTTTTCTTTGTATGAAATAGCACCAACCAAATTTGATAGTGCGTTTAAATTAATTTTTGATTTATCCAAAACAATTTCCGCATAATCCGGAACCATATTTGGTGCATTACCTGCTTTGAATGTCTTAACAGCAGAGTTTTTAAGATCGACCGAAAGTGACAAAGTTCCTGTAACAATTCCTTTTTCTCCAAAAATTACAGGAAATTCTGCATCCGGAGTAAAGCCCATTGTCGGCATTTTTTTATTTTTTACATAATAATTGATACCGCCCCAATTTGTTTCCTCATTTGTTCCTAGAATCAAACGAATCACTCTCTTTATCGGAACGCCTGTTTCTTTTATTGCGCGCATTGCATAATAAGCTGCAATTCCAGGGCCTTTATCGTCTTGCGTTCCGCGTCCTGTTAGATAAACGCCATCATTTTCCATTTTAAATGGATCGCTGTCCCAACCTGAACCCGCAGGAACGACATCAACGTGTGCGATTATGCCGATTGATTCTTCGCCTTTTCCAAATTCTATATCCCCAGCATAATTTTGCAAGTTTTCAGTAGAAAAGCCATCTCTTTTTCCAAAGTCTAAAAACTTTAACAGTGCATCCTTCGGTCCTTGACCAAAAGGTGCATCAGGTAAAGCTTCAGCTTCTACAGAATTTATATTAATCAATTCTTCTAAATCTGAAATCATTTGATCTTTATGATCATCTATCCATTTTAAAATTTCCTTCATTATAAATCCATCCTTTTTTCTTTAATTTCTTCACTTAAATCTTCCATAAATTTATCCAACTTAATATCATTTATGTTTTCATTGTTTCTTGTTCTGACTGAAATTGAACCGTTGTCTCTTTCTTTTTCTCCCAAAATTAACATATAGTTAATCTTTCTCATTTGAGCGTCTCTGATTTTTGCACCCATTTGTGAATTTCTAGTATCAATTTCAACTCTGAATCCCTTGTTTTTCAATTCTTCATATACTTTTTGTGCATACTCATTCGTCTTTTCAGAAACAGGAATTACTTCTACTTGCACCGGAGCCATCCATAGAGGGAATTTTCCTGCAAAGTGTTCTATAAGAATACCAAGGAATCTTTCAATGCTTCCAAACATTGCCCTATGAAGCATAACTGGTCTCTTTCTTTCATTGTTGGCATCAATATATGTCAAATCAAAGTTGACCGGCATTTGCATATCAAGTTGAATTGTTCCACATTGCCAATCTCTTCCGATAGCGTCTTGTAAGTGGAAGTCAATCTTTGGTCCATAGAATGCACCGTCTCCCGGATTTATTTTATATGGCATATTTTTCTTTTCAAGTGCTGCTTTTAATGCTCCTTCAGCCATTTCCCAAGTTTCGAGGTCTCCCATATAATCGTCAGGTCTTGTTGAAAGTTCAAGTGTATATTTAAATCCGAACGTGCTGTAAAGATAATCAGCAAGGTCAATCATTTTAAATACTTCATCTTCAATTTGTTCAGGTAAACAGAAAATGTGAGCATCGTCTTGTGTGAAACTTCTAACTCTAAAGAGTCCGTGTAATGCACCTGAAAGTTCATGTCTATGAACTAGACCGAATTCAGAGAGTCTAAGCGGGAATTCTTTGTATGAATGTAAATTTGTTCTATAAACAATCGTTGATCCCGGGCAATTCATTGGCTTAATTGCATAATCAGCATCATCAATTTTTGTAAAGTACATATTTTCTTTATAGTGATCCCAGTGTCCGGATTTATGCCACAATTCTTCATTCAGAATCATTGGAGTTAAAATTTCTCCGTATCCTCTTTCTTGTAGAACACCTCTCCACCAATTAAGAAGTTCATTTCTAACAATCATTCCATTTGGATGGAAGAACGGGAATCCAGGACCTTCTTCATGGAATGAGAACAAATCCAATTCCTTACCAATCTTTCTGTGGTCTCTCAATTTTGCTTCTTCAATCATATTTAAATAACTGTCAAGTTCACTCTTCTTAGGGAATGTAATTCCGTAAATTCTTTGAAGCATTTCATTATTTTCATCTCCACGCCAATAAGCTCCGGCGATAGAAAGAAGTTTAACAGCTTTTATTTTTGAAACATCTTTAAGATGTGGTCCTCTGCACAAATCGACAAATTCACCAAGTTTGTAGAAAGATATAACTTCTCCTTCAGGGAAATGTTCAATCAAATCAACTTTATATTTTTCATCCATTTCCTTAAAGTGTTTAATAGCTTCGTCACGGTCCATTTCGTAACGTTCCATTTCATATCCTTCTTTTACAATCTTTTTCATTTCCTCTTCGATATTCAAAAGATCTTCAGGTGTAAATCTATGCGGTGTATCAAAGTCATAATAAAAACCTTGATCTATTGAAGGACCTATTGCAAATTTTACACCCGGGAACATTCTTTCAATCGCAAGTGCCATCAAGTGTGCAGATGTGTGCCAGAAAATTTGCTTTCCTTCTTTATCTTCAAACTTTAAAATTTTGAACTCTCCATCTTCCCCTGGAACATCTTGCATTCCGAGTGTCTTGCCATTAAGCAATGCCCCTACTGCTTCTCTTTGAAGTCCTTTTGATATCTCTCCGATGATGTCATATACTGTAAGTTTTTCATCAAATTCTCTTTCACTTTTGTCAGGTAAAATTAATTTTCTCATATTATTTTTTCCTTTCTTAAATTTATATACAAAAATAGACCAACCCCCAAAGGGACGATTGGTCTTTATTCGTGGTTCCACCCTAATTACTTCTCAAACCATTAACGTAATGGTGACGGTACAAGATTTCTCCTGCCTGTAAAAGACGCCGGTGCTTTCAAAATGATTTTTCTCATCAAACAAAATCTTTCTGTATATATTTGAAATCGTCTCAATACTCATATTAATTTAAAATCTGAGTTATCAGATAATGGAGGCGGCAGCCAGATTTGAACTGGCGAATCAAGGTTTTGCAGACCCATGCCTTACCGCTTGGCTATGCCGCCATTTAGTGGTGCTCCGAGCCGGAATCGAACCAGCGACACGTAGATTTTCAGTCTACTGCTCTACCGACTGAGCTATCGGAGCACATCCCACTAATTAAATAGTTTATCAGAAAAATGCTTGTATGTCAAGTGTTTTATTTAATAAATAACAAATAATTTATTTTTTTTAATTAATATGTGTATTCTATTAGTGAATTATTAACAAATAAAAAATCAGCTTTTTAATAGAGGTGAATGCATTAAAACATACACCATATATGACATTATAACTAAAGAAATAAATATAATAACTGCTATCATTACATATTCCTTTATATGCATTTTCGATACTACACTAACATTTTCTTTATAATCTGGATAATTCTTTAAGAGTTTGTATATTGCATAAATCATAAGAATATATATTACAACGACAAAAATAATTGTAAAAGTAGATAAATTCGAAGCTAAATCTATTTCATTAGCCGTTTCAAGTTCTGCGGCCTTATCACTAAGAGTATATGATAAAAACATTGCAATTGAGTTATTTGTTGCGTGAGCAAACATTGATGGCACAATTGAATTTGATCTATATCTTATAAAACCTAAAATAATTCCTAAAATAAAAGGTCCGATAAAATTAAAAGGATTGTAATGGAATAATCCAAATAGAAAAGCAGTCAAGACAATTCTTTTCCATGGTTTCATTTTATCAAATGCCCTGAACAATATACCTCTAAAAATTAATTCTTCAAAAATCCCCGGCAAACAAGCAAATAGCAATATTGAAACTAAAAATGATAAAAAACTTTTCGGAACAGGGATTGCATTAAAATTATCAGGTAATGGAATAAACTTAGTAATTAACGATAAAAACAATCCATTAATAAAAACCGCTATTGGATAAAGAAGAATCATTGTTCCAATGCTTCTCAAAATAGTTCCACGTTTAGGTCGATTTAACGAAAAAGTCAGATTCATATCATATTTTTTATATTTTGCAATAAAATATGAAACAACTCCAAGAATTACAACCTCAGTAAAAATAATGCCGAAATATATATTAATACTTTGTGTAACATAACCAAGCGTCAAAAATAAAAATGTCAAACAAATATAAATTAAACTTCCTTCAATAACACTAGGAACGCCATAATTAATAAACTTTCTCGTAATATTAGCTTCTTTATTTTCGTATGATGTTCCTATTGTATATTCAGACTCAAATCCATCTTTTCTTTCATCATACAATTCATTATCCATTTTATTTTCATCACTCATTGTCATCATCCTTTTCAAATACAAATATATATGGTATATTTCTATAGAAATTTTGATAGTCTAACCCATATCCGACAATAAATAAATCATCTACTTCAAATCCGCAAAAATCAACACTTATATCTGCATCCCTTCTTGAAGGTTTATCAAGCATTGTACAAATTTTAATAGAATTTGGATTCTTTGTTTTTAAAAAATCTCTAACTTTATATAAAGTCTTTCCAGTATCAATAATGTCATCAATAATTATGACATCTTTACCTTCAATATCAGTCCTTAAATCCGAAAGAATATTAACATTACCGGATGAAGTTTCACTAAAACCATAACTGCTGGTAGTTAAAAAATCCAGTTCAACAGGACATTTTAAATTTCGTATTAAGTCGGTGGCAAACATTATGCCACCTCTTAATAACGGAATTGCAACTATAGGCTTATCTCCATATTCATCATTAATTTCATCTGCAACTTCTCTTACCCTATTTAATATTGTCTTTTCATCAAATAATACAGTTTTTCTCATTTTGCACTCTCAATGTCCTTTAAGGTTGTTTTCGCTGAATCGAGTAAGCTCTTGTAATTTGAAAGTTTTTCCCTTTCATTATTTACAACAGTTTCTGGAGCGTTTTTAACAAACCCTTCATTTGATAACTTCTTATCAAGTCTTTCAATCTCTTCTGTATAATTTTTTATTTTTGCTTTAAGTGAAACTACTTCTTTTTCATAATCTATAAGTTCGCTTAAAGGTAAATAAGCATCAAGCTCGGGAATAGATACTTTCAAATATTTTGAAGCGTCTAATTCTCTGCCTTCTATCTTAATTTCAGAAATCTTTATTAAAGAACCTATAATAGCTTCATTGTTCTTTATATTTGTTGCAAGAGAATCAGATCCAACTAAAATCAATTCACTCTTTCTTGATGGTTCAATATTTCTTATACTCTTTGCATTCCTTATAACTTTGATTAAATCTTTTATGCTTTCAACCGTATCAACTGCTTCTAAATTTGCACCCAAATCATAAACTTCTGGCCATTTTGCTGTAATGAGATACTCGTCCTCTTTATTTGGAATTGACGAATAAATCTCTTCAGTAATGAAAGGCATAATCGGATGTAAAATCTTAAGAGAGTTAATAAGAACATAAAGTAAAACTTTCTTTGTATTAAATTTAAGATTTTCATCATCGCCATAAAGTGCAGGTTTTGAAAACTCAATATAATAGTCACAAAAATCTTCCCATATGAAACTGTTGATTCTATCACATGCCAAGCCGACTTCATACTTGTCCATATTCTTATTTACATCTTCTATAGCTGAATTTAACTTTTGAAGAATCCAAATGTCCTTGTCTTCTAATTCCTCTAAAGAAAAATTACAGTCATCTTTATCATCCAAATTCATCAACACATATCTCGATGCATTCCAAACTTTATTTGCGAAATTCCTAGAGGCTTCAACCCTTTTTTCGTCAAACCTCATATCGTTCCCAGGACTATTTCCTGTAACCATATTAAACCTAAGTGCATCAGCTCCATATTTATCAATAATTTCGAGCGGATCTATCCCATTATCAAGTGACTTACTCATCTTACGTCCTTGATTGTCACGAACAAGACCTGTAATCAAAACATCTTTAAAAGGAATTGTATCCAGGAAATATTCAGAAGTAAAACACATTCTTATAACCCAGAACAAAATAATATCAAATCCTGTTACAAGTAAATCTGTTGGGAAAAACTCCTTAAAGTCAGCACTATTTTCATCAGGCCATCCTAAAGTTGCAAATGGCCATAATGCTGATGAAAACCATGTATCAAGAGTATCCGGATCACGATGCAAATGAGTGCTACCACACTTTTCGCATTTCGTAACTTCCTTATCGCTTACATGAATATGGCCACATTCTTCGCAATAATATGCCGGAATTTGATGTCCCCACCATAATTGACGTGAAATACACCAATCATTTAAATTAGAAAGCCAATTTCTATAAATTTTACCGTATCTGTCAGGATAAAATTTTGGCTCGCCTTTTTCAAAAGCTTCTAAAGTTTTGTCAGCAAGTTCTTTCATGCGAACAAACCACTGTTTGCTAAGAAGAGGTTCAATAACTGTCTTGCATCTACTACAATGCCCAACAGCATTTTCATGTTTCTTTTCACTAACAAGAAGACCTAAATCCTTTAAATCGGATAAAATTGCTTTTCTAGCCTCATATCTATCCATTCCGCAGTATTTCCCGGCGTTTTCATTCATCTTAGCATCTTCATCAAGAACAACAAATTGCCCAAGATTATGACGTTCTCCTACCCCAAAATCATTAGGGTCATGAGACGGAGTTATCTTAACAACACCTGTTCCAAATTCCATATCAACATAACTGTCCTCAATGACTGGAATCTCTCTATCTGTCAATGGAAGAACAACTTTTTTGCCTACAATATCTTTATATCTTTCATCTTCAGGATTTACAGCAACAGCCAAGTCTCCAAGCATTGTTTCTGGTCTTGTTGTTGCAATAACAACGCTTCCTTCACCTTCAGCGAACGGATACCTAATCTCCCAAATCTTACTATCTGTATCAACGTGATCAACTTCAGCATCTGAAATAGCAGTCTTACAATCAGGGCACCAATTTATTATCCTATTCCCCTTATAAATAAGACCGTCATCATACATACGTTTAAAAGCTGTATAGACTGCTTGCGAAAGCTTATCATCCAATGTGAATTTAATTCTATCCCAATCACAGCTAAATCCCATCTTCTTAAGTTGATTTACAATATTTCCGCCATGTTCATGAGTCCAATCCCAAGCTTCCTTAAGAAAACCTTCCCTTCCAAGTTCCTCTTTAGACTTTCCATTTGCACGAATTTTATTTACAACACGTGACTCTGTTGCTATACTTGCATGGTCTGTTCCTGGAAGCCAAAGTGCCTTATATCCTTGCATTCTTTTTAATCTAATATACACATCTTGCAAAGTATACATGGAGTGCCCAATGTGTAGATTGCCTGTAACATTTGGTGGGGGCATCATAATAGTATATGGTTTTCCATCATTATTAACTTCAGGAGAAAATAAATTATTATCAACCCATTTTTGATATATATTGTCCTCAAAATCATGAGGATTATATTTTGCATCTAATTCTTTCATAACACACCTTCTTTTATATTCATAAGAAAATTATAACAAAAAAACATAAAAAAAGCAAAGTTTATAACTTTGCCAGCCTTCCATTATGAATAATCTTTGTTAAACAATTACTATTGTATACTAACTCGACAACACCGAAAAATTCTCCACGAAAAGCATATTCTAGAAAATATTCATCGCCTTCAAAATGAGGCCCCATTAAAAATTGATCAACCGTTAACCAATTAAGTTCTCCTTCTGTGCAATCCGGAAGAATTTCCGAACCCTCATAGCTATCTGAGTAATAAACATGCATAAGAAACCTTTGTTCGCTAATTGAAATATCAGAAAAAATAACAAGTCCTAAATAAGTGCTTGAATTTAATTTTAATCCTGTCTCTTCGAAAACTTCTCGATTATTACACATATATGGAGTCTCATATTTCTCAATATGTCCTCCTATACCTATATTCTTTCCATGATTTATATCATGCTTCTTTTTATTTCTATATATAAAAAGAAATTCTTCAGGCGAACTGTCTTTTCTTTTTATATAACAAACGGTCGTATCCATATAAATCTCCTCTATAAAAAGAAAAACACACTTTAAAGTGTGTCTTAATCATTTAACTAAGCAGTCTTATTGAGCATCTTTTGAAGTCTACTCATCTTTCTAGCTGCATTATTTTTATGCAAAAGATGCTTATGAGCAGCTTTAGATAACTTCTTATCAATAACCTTAATTAAATCTCTTGCTAAATCAAAATTTTCTTCAGCAATAGCTTTTTCGAACTTTTTGATATATGTCTTTATTTCATTTTTTCTCATCTTGTTTACCAAAGTTTTTTTATTGATAACGCGAATCTTCTTTTGTGCTGATTTTATATTTGCCATAATATCACCTCCAACATAACAACTTAAACAATTATACCACATAATTAAAAATTATTCAATATAAATAATAAAAAATGCACTAGCTCAAAATAAAAAAGTCACCTTAGCGGTGACAGCTCACAAATGTTGGCGCGGCACGGAGGAGTCGAACCCCCGACCTTTTGGTTCGTAGCCAAACACTCTATCCAGCTGAGCTAGTGCCGCATTGGCGCAGCTAGGAGGATTCGAACCCCCGGCACACGGATTAGAAGTCCGTTGCTCTATCCAACTGAGCTATAGCTGCAAAAAATATGGAGCGGGTGAAGGGAGTCGAACCCTCGCAACCAGCTTGGAAGGCTGGGGCTCTACCACTGAGCTACACCCGCAAAAAAAGATGGAGCGGAAAACGAGATTCGAACTCGCGACCCCCGCCTTGGCAAGGCGGTGCTCTAGCCACTGAGCTACTTCCGCATATGGTGGATGAGAGTGGATTTGAACCACTGAAAGCAAAGCTAACGGATTTACAGTCCGTCCCCTTTGGCCAACTTGGGTACTCATCCATGATGGCGACCCGGAACGGATTCGAACCGTCGACCTCCAGCGTGACAGGCTGGCATTCTAACCAACTGAACTACCGGGCCATCTAGTGATTAAAAACACTTCATAAATGGTGGACGATACAGGGCTCGAACCTGTGACCCCCTGCTTGTAAGGCAGATGCTCTCCCAGCTGAGCTAATCGTCCAGGAAAATGGTGACCCTACCGAGATTCGAACTCGGGATACCGCCGTGAAAGGGCGATGTCTTAACCGCTTGACCATAGGGCCATTTACAAAATGGTTGCGGGGGAAGGATTTGAACCTCCGACCTTCGGGTTATGAGCCCGACGAGCTGCCAACTGCTCCACCCCGCGATAAAGAGAAAATGGTGCCGAGGACCGGAATCGAACCGGTACGGTGTGTTACCACCGCAGGATTTTAAGTCCTGTGCGTCTGCCAGTTTCGCCACCCCGGCATTAAAGTGGCGCTTGTGATAGGGCTCGAACCTATAGCCTATCGGTTAACAGCCGATTGCTCTACCATTGAGCTACACAAGCATTGCTCATTATTTGCATACTTGTCTGTTTTTCAAGCCACACTTAATTGCAGACATAAAATATAGTACTTAATAATTAAAGAGAAAATTACATAGAATTTTCTCTTTAGTTATTATAGTGCGGCTTCGTCCTAATCTCCCGGGAGGTCGCCCTCCGAGTACCTTCGGCGATGCAAGGCTTAACTTCTGTGTTCGGCATGGGTACAGGTGGAT
>NZ_QEKV01000007.1 GCF_003096635.1 Ezakiella coagulans
ACATACAAAAATAAAAACATTAAAAAGAATAAGCTACGGCTTTAGAAACTTCGATAGTTTTAGGAATAGAATATTTTTGATGTGTAAATAGAAAAGAATATGTAACAGCGGCGGCGAAAACCCCTAGGGGTTTTGTTTGCCATGCAAAAAATCCGAGAAATTGAACAGAGTTATTTTTAGTAGTTATGTTTTACTAATAATGTGTATTTTTAAATGAAAGAGAGGCTTGTTTTTATGCAAGCCTCCCCCATTGTTGACAAAGAGCCTATAAATTTTACTTCTTATTGACAATATAGATTATTTTAATATTGGTATTTTAAAACAATATTTTATATTGTAAAATATTTAAATATATATTATAATAAATATAGAAATATATTTTACAGGAGTGAATTATGTTTAAGTTAAATAAGCAAAAAATAATGATTGCACTTCTGTTGGCAATACTAATAGCTAGCAGCGGAGTCGTTGAGTCGGCTCAAATTGAGTTTAAGGACATTTCCAGTCACTGGGCGAAAGATATAATTGTAGAGACTGCAAGTAAGGGATTTATAAACGGTTATGAGGACGGAAGCTTTAAACCGGACAATATGATTTCTGTAAAGGAAGCACTTGCGATTTTAGGAAGATATGCTATGTCGAATCAAGAATTGGTAAACAATCAAGTTGCGGACTACCAAATTGAACCGAATAGTAAAAATTGGGGATATTTAGAAGTGAATTTTGCTATGGATAGAATGCCTATGAATATTTTTGCGGGTTCAGAAAGTTCAAGAGCAATTACTAGAGAAGAAACAGCATATATTATTAGTAATTTGTTTAAAGGAATAGAAGGAACGGAAAAAGTTCAAATTTCAGATATAAATAACTCAAAGTTTCAAGCGGAAGTACAAAATCTTGTCGCAGGTGGAATAATAAGTGGCTTTCCTGATGGCTCGTTTAAGCCGGAACTACAAATTACACGAGCAGAACTTACAAGTCTTTTATTTAAAATTATAAGAATGGATTCGCCATCATCTACAAATGAAAATGAATCTACTATAGATTTAATAAATAATAAAGGTGAATACGAAAATAATATAGACGAACAAAAAACAATAGAAGCAAATAAAGCTCAGTTAAATAATGAAAAATTCAAATATACAAACAATTTTACAGAACTTTTTAATAGTGGTAAAATAATTGATTTTGATGAGCTAAGAGATGAATTTATGTATTTGTTGAATAAAGAGAGAGAAGCAAATGGAGTGGCACCTCTTACTCTTGGAGAACATCTTAGAAGAGGAACTGAGACGAGGGCAATCGAACTTGCTGAAAATGGTTATCACAGAACTGGAAAAAATTATGATCAATCACACAAGAGACTAGATGGATTAAGAAGTTTTAGAACGGCTTTTGATTATTTACCTTCTTATGATAGATGTAAGGGTTGTTCGCTCGGAGAGAATGTTTTGGTTTATACTTACACTCCTGGGAATGAAAAATATAGTGCTCAAGATCCGAAGTATATTAATGATGTAAAATTTATAGCAAAGTATTTATTTGACATATGGAAAGGTAGCGAAGGACATTACAGAAACATGATGAGCAGTAGTTATAACACCACTTGGTTGGACGTAAAAGTCAGCGGTGTGATATATAATTACGGTACAGAAAAGAAGGATTATCCATTACACACAATCCTTGCAGTTCAAGTATTTGACTCGGAAAAATAAAATAAACAAATCATTACCTACGAATTTAAAGAAGGCCATGTTCATAATTGGCCTTCTTTTTTATATAATTATTAAAATATCCATTAATCTTATGACTTAAATCACAAATACGGAATTATTAATAGTTAATAGGCTGGAAACAATAAATAATATGCATTTTTAACAAAAATTTACTTGATTTAGAGTACTTTCAATGTTATAATTATAATTGACTAAAAAAATTATTTGGAGGTTTTTTATGAAGAGAATAATTTCATTGACACTTGTATTCTTGATGATGATTACATTTGTGCCAGTGCTTAATGCACAAGGTGCAAATTTAATTGGTATATCCATCAATGATGGAGCAAAAAGTAAGGAATTAAGTGTTGATTTCAAAAAGTCGGGAGGTAAATTAGAGGCTAAAGTATATACTGAAGGCATTACTAATTTACAAACTAGAGCTAGAAAAGATACAGTTTTTTATCAACAAGATGATTACAACAATAATCTTAAGCCTAATGTAGAAAATAAGGGCGATTATTTTCTATACACTTGCACTATACCTAAAAATGAAACTGAGTCTGATGTAGTTTGGACTATTGAGTTTAAGGGCGAAAAGTGGTCTAGTGGTGGAAAGATAAATGTAAGAGTTTCTGGAAAAGAAGATTCTGGCGAGCCAAGCCCAGAACCTAATCCGGGTCCTGAGCCTAATCCAAATCCTACACCTACACCAGGTGAAGATACTAATAAAGCACAAATTCTTGGCATGGATATGGGTGACGGAAAGCTGGTTAAGACATTTACTGAAAATATTAAGAATGCAAGTAAAACTTATACAGCAATTGTAAAGACTAAGAATGTCGATAAACTACAAGTTAAGTATACTTCTAATGGTAAAATTGCCTTTAATGGTGTAAACAATAAAATTACAAATATATCTAAAGATGAATTTAAAGTAGAACTAACAATACTTGAAAATTTTGCAAAAAGTTGTAAAAAATATGAGATCAGTATAGGACATGGCGAATTACCTGGAGACTACAGTGACGGTATTAAATTAAATATAAATATCGATGGAACAGAGAATAAATGTACACTTGGTGGTAATGATGAAGACCCAATAGAGAGAGTTGCTACTATTTCACGTGTTAGTGATACTGAAGATATTAAAGATGACGTTTTAAACATGGAGATTGACTCAAAAGAGCAAGATAAAAAAGTTTATCTAACACTTATAAACGGTGACATCTTGAAAGATGGTGAATTAGATGCTATTGTAAAGAAAGATACAGTTATGGATCCTTCTATAAAAACTACATTCACTGGATCTAAGAATGCTAGAGTAGCTAGTATTCCTTTTCCTGAAAACACAAGTGACAAGGACATCACTTATGAAGTAACATTCATGATTAAAAACAAGCTTCAAAATGGTAAGAAGCTTACTATAGTTCAAAAGAAGAAGTCCCAAGAAGAAAAAGAAGCTAGTATTGAGCTATTTACTTTAACAAATGAGAATATTCCTCTTAGCGGTGGTTCAGTAAGAGCTTCTGTTTTTGGTGAAAACATTGATACAAGTAAGCTGAGTGTAAAGGTATATGATGGAGATAGTGATATAAGCGGCTCTATGATGATGAGTCCATTTATTGGAAGAGAAGATGTTGCGACAAGTGATATCACTTTCAAAGAAAGCGTTGAAGACAAATCTTATACTCTAAAGCTATATTACGCCGGTGAAGAAAAAATGACTGCAAACTTGGTTCAAAACAAGTACGGCAGCAACAACGACTCTATAAACTTCCAAGCGAACAGAATATTTAAAGCTGGAAACAAGATTATAACTGAGTTTACTCACGACATTTTTGAAGCATATCCAAATGCATTGAAAGATAATACAGAAATAGCGTTTGATGGAACAGCAGATATTGAAAAACACGAAGGAAAATATGTAAAAGCTGAGCCTAAATTTGAAAAGCTTAAAGATGCTGACACAGTTGAAATTCAAGGTAACAAGATAATTGTAACATTATCAGAAGAAAGAGAATTTAAGAATGCACCTAAGATAAGATTCGGATTTAGGACATTCAAAAATCCGGAAGGAATCTACAATGGAAGAAAAGACAATAGAATAAACAGCTACTTTATTCAAGACGGTAATGGAATTATATTGTCAGCAGATTTCATAAGTGATAAGGTATTAACTTCACAAGGTGGAGATGTTGAGCTTAAAATTCATGGAATTGAATTAAGTGATGACGAAACGAATGCAAGTCACACAAGAGTAAAAATCATTAAGATGGAAAATCTTAAGAAAGACAGTGAACAAACAGAAGTTCCTTACACATTGGAGGGCAATGGAAGTGAACAAATATTGAAGTTCACATTGCCGGAAAACAATTCAAATAGAACTGAGTCTTATACTGTTCTTCTATCAACTGACGGACGCGTATATGTTTCGGATGTCAATGCTACAGCAAATGATAGAGCGAATCTTCTTGTTCTATCAGTTTTACCGGAAGGAAAGAACAAAGATGATATGACTCTCGGTTTTGCGAGAATTCAAAGTTACGGTACAAGCGGCGGAAGCACGGAAAAGCCGGACCTAACTCATACAACTCCACCTCTGGGACAAGAAAGCAAAAAGACTTGGGTTACGATTTATGGAACAAACTTTAAGAACCCGATGACAAAGATTAGAGCGAAAGCTGAGGTTCCTGCGGGAAGCGGAAAATATGTTTACTGGTATCCGGTTAACGAAGGCACTCAAGACAGCGGCGACAAGTTCATCATGGTCGGTGTAAGCAAGGGGCTTTACGGAAAAGATAATGTTCAAATGCTTGAAGTGATTGCACCGCGTGGATACAGAGGAAACATAACTTACACATATGAAATCGCTATAGACGGTGTAAATTACGATACGGAGCTTACAACTAGTGTTTTACTTCTTGATGACGGTGAAGACCAAGGTATCAGAAAAAAACATGAAGAATTTGTTCGAGAACTTTCTGTGAAATACCAAGATGAAAGTGGTAATGAAATAAAAACTACAGAAAATATGCATGTTATGAAAAACATGTCGTTAAGAGTAGTGGGAATTGATAAAGCGCCTGAAATTGATGGATATAAATATAAAGAGCTCAAGGGTTTAAACAAAGACCTAAATAAAGAACTCGCCAAGATTGATATGCTTAGAAAGTTAGCAGAAAATGGAACTATATCAGAAGATGAAAAACAAGAACTTGCAAAACTTGAACAATGGGTTAAGGACCACAAGGACATTGAATTTGATACAGTTATCGGAGATATCGAAGAATTAGTTTTTGTTTATGAAAAATTAGAACAAGATGAATATATTAATATTCCAGATCCTAAATTCTTAAAAGTTATAAACAAGAACTTGGATCCAAATCGTCCTGACAATCAAAAAGTTACTAAGAAAGAGATGGAAAGCTTAACATTGATCTCTCATTGGCTAGATAATGACGGCAAGCCTGGAATTCAAGACGATGCTAATAAATCCATACTTGGAACTCCAAAGAGCTTGGAAGGTACAGATGAGTTTAAATTCATGATAAGCTATGGAATTAAGAGCATAGAAGGCATACAATATGCTAAGAATCTTAAGAAGTTGAAGTTAAATGAAAATGAAATCAGCGACATTAGCTACTTGAAAGACTTAGACAAGCTTGAGTATCTGGAAATTTCAAGAAACAGAATTGTTGACATAAAGCCGCTTGAAGGATTGACTAATCTTACTTTCTTAAAACTATACAACAACTGGATAGAAGACCTTACACCAATAAAAGGGCTTACTAATTTAACAGGTCTTGACGTGCATAATAATGTAAGACAAAAGATGATAGATGGGAAGAGAGTCAATAGTCACGGCATAAGTGATATATCTATGCTAAAAGATTTGACTAAGCTTAACTTCTTGGATGTATCGGCTAACAGTTTAAAAGATGCAACTGTTATTAAGATGTTCCCAGATATAAAGGATATGGACCTTTCAGGCAACCACATCGAAACATATGAGGGCCTTGGCGAATATATTGCAGGTAAGTATATGCAAGCTCAAATGGGAATTGGAAGTCTGAACTTCTGGGCACAAAGCGTTACAGAAGATGAGCCTATAAAAGTAAGTGTAAAAGAACTTGAATTTGATAATAAATACAAAGGCTACAAGGAACTATTCACAACATTAATTAAGAAAATGAATGAAGATGATGCGCCTAGCGATGAAGATGCGTTACAAATGGCTCAAGACTATACTATGATAGAAACAAACTTAGATGAAGTGGATGCAAGCTACGATTTGAAAACAAATAAGATTAAATTAAATTTAAGTGATGATTTCTTAAAAGAAAATAAAGATAAGCTAGTAGATGCACAAATTAAGTTTACATTTGCTTATGCGTACCAATGGAGTTTGAACGTAAAACTTGACTTAAGGGAAGAAAAATCGGAACCACAACCTGAACCAAAACCACAACCTGAACCTGAACCGGATCCACAACCGGTGCCGGATTATGATGTAGTTGTAAGACCGAGACCTGGACGCAGACCGGATACAAATGGAAAGAAAGAGGAAATAAAGCCGGAAGAAAAGAAAGAAGTTAAAACTGAAGAAAAACAAGAGGTTAAGGCTGAAGAAAATACCGTACTAAAACCGATTGCAAAAGAAGTTCAGCTTGATGTTAAAGAGCCGACTTTACCTGTCAATTTAAAGGATATCCCTAATGACGATTTCGGCGTAGCTATAAAGAATATGGTCAGTCGTGGAGTTCTTGTTGGAACGAGTGAAAAAGAATTTTCTCCTGATCTTTCGATTTCAAGAGCGATGGTAACTGAAGTATTTAGAAGATTGGCAACGGATAAAAACGCTGGGGAAAATGTAAAATTTGAAGACGTTAAGGACGATGCCTGGTATGCTGAGTCAGTTAAGTGGGCTGCTTTCATGAATATTATTAAAGGATATGAAAATGGTACCTTTAAGCCAAATCAAAAAGTCACAAGACAAGAATTTGCTATAATGATTTGCAGGATGCTAGATGCTTTCAAAATAGAATTACCAAAGGGTAGTAAAGTTGATTTAACTCAATTCGGAAGTTTGGAAAATTGGAGTAAAGATGCTGTTATACGAGTACTTCAAGAAGGTTTATTAAAAATTGAACCGAACGGAGAATTAGGTCCTAAGAGTCTTGTAAGTAGAAAGGAACTTGCATTGGTACTTGATAAGATTGTAAAATTTACAATGAGCAAATAAATTATTGTTAAACAACATGGAGGCTTGAGAAAATCAAGTCTCTATTTGTTTGAAAATATTTTTGGTTTACTATATAATTAGTCTATAGAATAATGGTATTAGGAGAATTTATATGAATAGAAATAGAATAATTATTTTAATTTTAATTGCATTATTTATTTTCGGTTGTAAAAAGCCACAGGAAGTTAAAGAACCGGAGAATGTTACGCCGATAAAGGTCGGAGTTTTGGATCACGGATACTACAGCGATAAAAGTTTTGTGGATAAGGTTGTTTCGAGTTTAAATAATAATTTTAATATTGATGCAAAAAAGCTTACAATAGACGAAACACAACATTTTAATTTGGAAGATTCGGAATTAGTTTTCGGTATCGGGACTGTTATGAACGAATTTTTTCCTGCGATTTGTGACAAGTATCCGGAGAAAAACTTTGTTCTTATAGATTCAGTTTTAAAAGAAAAACGTGAAAATTTGAAGGAGATTGCAATAAAGCGTGAGGACGCAGCATTTCTTGCCGGCATTATAGCTTCTAAGATTTCAGATAATAGAAAAGTTTTATTTGTCGGTGGAGAGAAAATCCCTTTAGTTGAAAGTGTGGAATATGGTTTTAAGAATGGAGTAAATTATCTTGAAACAGAAAGTCCGATTGATTTCAATGTGGATTATTTAAGTTCTTTTCATGATGTTGATGCTATGAGTGAACTTTTAAATAGCTTTAAGAACGGTGGGGCGGATGTTGTTTTTAGTGTTTCAGGAGATGCGGATATAAAAGACGATGACGCAAGTTATAAGTTAATAAAGTTTGATGATTATTTGGCGAACGGGTCGTTGAGACCGGATATTTCAATAACGGTGGATTATGGGCGAGTAATTAAAAAGTTTATGGAAAGCGGGGAGCCGAATTTTTCGGAGTATTCTTTAGAAGATGATGTAGTTTTTGTTGATGTAAAGAATTATTTGGATGAGGAAGGCTTGAAAACTGTAGATGAAATAAAGAATGACATTATTAGCGGAAAAATTTTAGTTCCATATGATTCCGAGTCTTATAAGCTTTATATTAATAAAAATTTAAAATAAATTTGTTAAAAAGAGAGATAAATTAGAACCTGTGTAATTAATTTATCTTTTTTTATTTATATTCAAACATTAGAAAATTTAATCAATCTATGGTATAATATATGTGTAAGAGCACATTTAGATTTGTGCAAAAGATTTCCATTTGGAAACGAATTTTTAAGGAGGAACTTAAATGAAAGTTGGTATTAATGGCTTTGGCCGTATTGGACGTGATGTAGCAAGAATTCTTTTGGAAGGAAAACATCCTGAATTAGAATTGGTTCACATAAATGCAAGCGGTAATCTTGATGATTTAGCTCATTTATTCAAATATGACTCAATTTATGGGAAATTGCCTCATGAAATAGAAGCGACTGAAAACGGATTTGTTATTGACGGTAAAAGCATTAATTTCACTCAAGAACGTGACCCTGAAAAGATTGACTGGTCAAAAGATGGAGTTGAGATTGTTATTGACGCAACAGGTGCTTTCAAGGATATGGAAGGTCTTGGTAAACATCTTCGTGGCACTGTTAAGAAGGTTATTTTGACAGCTCCGGGCAAAAAATTGGACAATACAATAGTTATGGGTGTAAATGATGACACTTATGACAAAAATACACAAAATATAATTTCTAATGCAAGCTGCACAACAAACTGTTTGGCACCTGTTGCAAAAGTTATCGAAGATGAATTCGGAATCGAAAGAGGTCTTATGACAACTGTACACGCATATACGGGAGACCAAATGCTTTTGGATAGCAGACATAAAAAAGATAGAAGAAGAGCAAGAGCTGCGGCATTGTCTATGATTCCTACAACAACAGGAGCTGCAAAGGCTGTTGCACTTGTTATTCCTTCACTTGAAGGAAAATTAACCGGTTATGCACTTCGCGTTCCGACACCGACTGTTTCAGTAGTTGACGTTGTTTTAGAACTTAAAAAATCTGCAACGGTTGAAGAAGTTAACAATGCTCTTAAAAAAGCTGCAAACGGTAAGATGAAGGGAATATTGGGATATACAGAAGAAGAATTAGTTTCTGTAGACTTTACAGGAGATGAGAATTCATCAATTGTTGATTCAAAACTTACTCTTCAAATGGGAGACAATATGTTCAAAATTGTAGCATGGTATGACAACGAATGGGGTTATTCAATGCGTGTTGTAGACTTGGCTCAAATGGTTGCAAAAGCGGAAAAATAAAAATGAAAAAGATAGTAACGGATTTAAAAGTCGAAGGAAGAAGAGTTCTTGTCAGAGTAGACTTTAATGTTCCTATGAAAGATGGAGAAATTACAGACGATTTTCGTATAAGATCTTCACTTAAAACAATAAAGTATTTGATAGATCAAAAAGCTCGCGTTATTCTTATGAGCCATTTGGGCAGACCAAAGGGTGAATATAAAAAAGAATTTTCGCTTGCACCTGTAAAGGCAAGACTTGAGGAACTCTTGGGACAAGATGTTGTTTTTATTGAAGCAACGACTCCTGCAGATGAGTTGACAATTGCTGCAAGTGAAAACTTGAAGAACGGGGAAGTCATGCTTCTTGAAAACACAAGATTTTCACCGGGAGAAGAAAAGAATGATCCGGAATTTGCAAAACTTTTGGCAAAGCATGCTGATTATTTTGTAAATGATGCTTTCGGTACAGCCCACAGAGCTCATGCTTCGAACGTTGGAGTTTCAGAACTGATGCCTTCTGCTGCAGGTTTTCTTGTAGCAAAAGAAATTGAGTATATAAAAGATAATCTTGACAATCCAAAAAGACCTTTTGTCGCAATTCTCGGTGGGGCAAAAGTTTCCGATAAAATTGGTGTCATAGAAAATCTTTTAAATAAAGTAAATGCAATTTTGATTGGTGGAGCAATGGCAAACACATTTTTGAAGGCAAATGGATATGACATGGGCAAATCGCTTGTTGAAGATGACAAAGTTGAGCTTGCAAAATCGCTAATTGAAAAAGCCAAAGAGGCTAGAGTTGATTTAGTCTTACCGGTTGATGTTGTGGTCTCCGAAAGTTTAGATAAGCCAAAAGATGTAGAAACGGTTTTGCTTGAAGATATACCTAAAGATACTATGGCACTTGATATTGGAAAGATGACTATTAATCTATTTGCAGACAAAATAAAGAAGGCTAAACTTGTTATTTGGAACGGTCCAATGGGCGTGTTTGAAAATGAAAAGTTTAGCAAAGGAACTTTTGAAATTGCAAAAGCTGTTGCAGAATCTGATGCGATTTCGATTATTGGCGGCGGAGACAGTGCTTTAGCTGTAAAACTTTCGGGATATGAAGACAAAGTGTCTCATGTTTCAACGGGCGGCGGAGCAAGTCTTGAAATGATGGAGGGAAAAGAACTTCCTGGTATCGCTGCAATTAGTGATAAATAAAGGTGATAGTTTGAGACGTAAAATTTTAGCGGCTAATTGGAAGATGAATATGAGAAGGGATGAAGCAAAATCCCTTCTTTCATCTATAAATAAAATGAAGATTAAAGATGGAAGGGAAGAAATTATTTTTGTCCCTTCTGTTTATCTCGAAATGTGCGAAAACGCATTAAAAGATACAAATGCATGTTATGGTGCTCAAAATGTATATTCAAAAGAAAAAGGAGCGTTTACAGGCGAAATAAGTGCACTTCAAGTTAAAGACTTCGGTGCTAAATATGTTCTGGTTGGACATAGCGAGAGAAGAACTATTTTTAATGAAGACGGCGATTTTTTGAATGAAAAAATAAAAATGATTCTTTCTGCAGGCTTAACACCGGTTTTATGTGTCGGCGAGCCGCTTTCTGAGAGAGAAAATAAAACTTATGAAGCTTATTTATATAAAGAGCTAAAAGAAGCTATGAGTGGTGTTTCAATCGAAGATGCAAAAAATATTATTTATGCTTATGAACCGATTTGGGCAATTGGCACGGGTAAGACTGCAAAAATCGGTGAAATCAAAAAAACTCTTGAGTTTTTAAGAAATACACTCGACTATATGTATGATGGTGTTAAAGAAGACGTTCATTTACTATATGGCGGAAGTGTGAATAAGGAAAACATTGATGAAATTATTAATACTGATCATGTGGATGGAGTTTTAGTAGGCGGAGCTTCGCTCAAAGTGGATGATTGGGAAAGAATTCTAAATTGTGAGGTGAAATAAATGAGTTATATCTTAGATGTACATGCAAGGGAAGTATTGGATTCTAGAGGAAATCCGACTGTTGAAGTAGATGTTGTTACGGAAAATGGAGTAATTGGTCGAGCAATGGTTCCAAGTGGGGCTTCTACGGGTATTCACGAAGCTTTGGAACTTCGCGATAAAGATAAATCACGTTATGGAGGAAAGGGTGTTTTAAAGGCCGTTTCAAATGTAAACGATGTGATTGCACCGGAACTTATTGGACTTTCTATATTTGAACAAACACTGATTGACAGAGTTTTAATTGAACTTGACGGCACAAAATCAAAGGAAAAACTTGGGGCAAATGCTATTTTAGGCGTAAGCATGGCAGTTGCTAGAGCTGCTGCAAATGAACTACAAATGCCGCTTTATAAATATATCGGTGGAGTCAACGCAAAGACTCTTCCGGTTCCGATGATGAATATTTTAAACGGCGGGGAACATGCAAACAACAATGTAGATATTCAAGAATTCATGATTTTACCAGTCGGTGCTAAGAGTTTTAAAGAAGCTTTAAGAATGGGTGCTGAAATATATCACGAATTAAAAAATGTTTTAAAGGACAAGGGACTTCAAACGGGTGTAGGTGATGAAGGTGGATTTGCACCGGATTTAAAGTCAAATGAAGAAGCACTTGAAGTTATTGTTTCTGCTATTGAAAAAGCAGGATATAAACCGGGAAAAGATATTTATCTTGGACTCGACGTTGCATCCACAGAGTTTTATAATACCGAAAAGAAAATTTATGAAATGAAGGGTGAAGGAAAATCATATACAGTTTCAGAGCTCATTTCGTACTATAAAAAGCTTATTGATAAGTATCCTCTTATTTCAATTGAAGACGCATTTGCAGAAGACGATTGGGAAGCTTGGGAAGAATTTACAAAAGAAGTTGACGGTAAAATCCAACTTGTTGGCGACGACTTGTTTGTAACAAATACAGAGAGACTTGAAGACGGGATAAAGAGAAATGTCGCAAATTCAATTCTAATTAAGTTAAATCAAATCGGAACTCTTACAGAAACCATTGATGCTGTAAAAATGGCTATGAAAGCAGGATATACTGCCGTCATAAGTCATAGATCAGGAGAAACTGAAGATAGTTTTATTGCTGATTTGGCTGTTGCATTAAACGCAGGACAAATTAAGAGCGGGGCTCCTGCAAGAACTGATAGAGTTGCAAAATATAATGAGCTTCTAAGAATTGAAGAAGAACTTGGCGATGATGCTGAATATCTTGGATTAAAGACATTCTACAACATAAAATAATCTAAAACCTTCGGTTCATCCGAGGGTTTACATAAGAAGCTTGACACGATATATTTAAATATGGTAAAATAAATATATCGCGAAGGAGGAACTATGCACAAAGTTATAAAGAATGTACTAAGAGTAACGGGTGCTGTTGCCGTATTGGCACTTGCAACGTTTGACACAGGTACTATAATTAACCCGGTACAAGTAACTACGCCGAGCGGAAAACAAACGTCATTTACTGACGGCGAAAATGTTGAAATAAAAGAAACTAAGTCTGAGGGATATGTTGTAGTAAAAAATAATGAAAATGTCCTTGTTACTAAGAACAATATTCTTCTTAAAGAAGTAGTTTCAAGTAATATTGTAGTTAAGAGAATCACAGCTCTCAAGAAAGATAAAAATACAGATGATGCGATAAGATTTTTACTCGAAGACGAAGAGCTTAGTGTGATAAAAAACGAAGGTCAATTTTCATTGGTTAAAACTGAAGACGATCTTACAGGATATGTTCTTTCTGAAGATATATCCGTATCAGTTATGCCAAAAATAAACCTTGGATTTATTAAGAATGCTTTTGTATATGGCGGACGCCAATACAACAAAGATGATGCTGTAATTGTTCGTGATTATGAAAATGGGAATTTTATTTGTCTTGATAATGCTGGAAACATTCTTGCAATTCAAAAAGATAATATCAGATTTCAAGATGAATTCCTTAATAGAAGCGATGATGAACTTAATAGAGTCAACATTGCAGAATCAAACAATCTTGTTTCAATAGCAAAATCACAGCTTGGGAAACCTTATGTATTTGGTTCATCAGGTCCAAGCTCGTTTGACTGCAGCGGTTTTACTACATTTGTTTTTAGACAAATGGGTATTAAATTGCCAAGAACAAGTGTTTCACAATCAAGATTTGGAAAACCTGTTGACAAGGCAAACCTTCAAGTTGGAGACTTGTTATTTTTCAATACATCAGGAGCAGGAGTAAGTCACGTCGGAATTTATATCGGAAATGGACAATTTATTCATTCTGCTTCAGGGATAAATCCAGGCGTTGTTATTGACAAATTAAATTCAAATTATTATATCAGAACTTATGTTAATGCAAGAAGAGTTTTATAAATTAAAAGCGGATTAGTCCGCTTTTTTATTTTAATGGAGGTATTTATGAAAGAGTTGAGAGGAAAGATAGTAGCAGATAAGCTAAAAGCTGAATTAAAAAAGAGAATTGAAGTCTTAGAAAACAAAAAAGTTAGTCCAACGTTAGCAATTGTTAGGGTTGGAGAAAATGATTCGGACATTTCGTACGAAAGGGCAATTTTAAAAGTTTCGGAATCCATTGGTCTTCACACAAAACCAATAGGACTACCGGTATCAATTACCACTGATGAACTAATTGCTGAAATAGAAAAGTTGAACGCTGACAAAAAAGTTCATGGAATTTTAATGTTTAGACCACTTCCAAAATCTATTGATCAAGAAAGAGTTGTAAATGTTGTCGCACCTGAAAAAGATGTTGACGCAATGAATCCGGTAAATCTTGAGAAGATATTTGAAGGTGACAAGAGCGGCCTTGAACCGGCAACACCGCGTGCTGCTGTTGAAATGATAAAAGGTCACGGATACAATCTTGACGGCAAGGAAGTTGTCGTTATTAATCGTTCTATGGTTGTTGGAAAACCGCTTTCGATGATGCTTCTTTCGGAGAATGCAACTGTCACGATTTGTCACAGTCACACAAAGGATTTAAAGAACCACACTAGAAGAGCAAATTTTGTTATAACCGCATTGGGCAGACCTGCATCACTTGACAAATCATATTTCACAAATGATTCTATTGTAATTGACGTTGGAGTCGGAACAACAGAAGATGGAAAATTGTCGGGCGATGTAAACTATGAAGAAGTTAAAGACTATGTACAAGCAATTACACCTGTACCGGGTGGAGTAGGCTCAATTACAACTACGATTCTTCTTTCGCAAGTTGTAAAAGCATGCGAACAACAAACAAACAAATAAATTGATTTTTACTCACCGTTCATGCGGTGAGTTTTTGTATTTATATCTATAAAATAATTTAGATTGATTTTTATAATATTAAATTGTATAATTATATTATACAATTTATCATATTGGAGGTAAGTATGAAAAAATTTATTTGTATTTTGGCAGCATGTATTGCCATATTGATTTCAAGCAATTACTCAAAGGCTGAAGGTTACAACTTGTTTATTGACGGTGAGCAAAAACAAGCTGATGTTATCATGGAAAACTCAAGAACATTTGTGCCGCTTCGTTTTATTTCAGAAACTATGGGATACAAGGTTGATTATGATGCTAAAACAAAGAGTATAACAATTACAAATGGCACACAAACTTTGGAGCTTAAAGTCGGCGCAAATGAATATGTAAAAGATGGAGTAAAGGGGTTTATGGATGTAAAGACACTTATTAGAAATGACAGAACGTTCGTTCCACTCAGATTCTTCGGTGAGGCTTTTTCTAAAACAGTCGGTTGGGATCAAGCATCCGGCTCTGTTTACATCGGAGTAAAACCTGAAAAATTCCCTATTCATAAAACAAACGAATACACAGCAAAAGAATTTCCTAAATTCGGTATTAAATTAATTTTGCCACCTAAATTTGATGACAAAATGTTCATTAAAGAATCAGATGATGGTGAGCGTCTTGAAATTCGAAGCAAATTTGTTGAAGCATACAAAAAAGATGAAGGCTTCGTTCAATCATATTATCTGAGTAACACATATAATCCGGAATATGAAGATATGGGAATGAAGGTTGAATTTTATTCGAAAAATAAATATTTGATCAAGCAATCCAGCATGGACTTTTTCACATCGAGTGGAGTATATTATGACGATATGAGGGAATGCTTTAAAATTGCGGACCAAATTATTATTGTTCCACTAGCACCGGCTTTACCGGAAGGAAAGAATGTAAGCGCAGATGTTAAAAATGGAAATCTTGTATACAAATTTGGAAATCCACAAGTAACAGTTGAAGTTCCTTTAAAAAATCTAAAAGATGTCAGGGTTAGATTATATGAAATCGGACTTGGATTCTATGACTTAAAAAATAGCTCCGGTGCAGGCGGAAGACTTTTTGATATAGTCCAATTTAAAGGCGAATCGGAATCTCCGAATAATTTGTTGTCAGTTGATAACGGTATGTCGCTTAGAAAAACAGGCCCTAGTGATGTACAATACAGAGACGATGTTCCTGAACTCAAAAAATCTTATTTCGACAAGATGACACTTTTGGAAAATTCTGTTGTTAAAGTCGGAAATAAAACATTGAAACCGAATAAGAGAATATAATTAAAAATTAAAAATAATTGAAATATTAATTCAGTAAAAATGCAGGTAATATGCCTGCATTTTTTAGTGTATATTTGTAAAACAATTAATTTATTTAATTTTATATCTGCAAAAATTGTATAATTAATGCTATAATCATCATATATATTCTGTTATAAATAATCGTACGCTTATAATAATTAGCAAATAATGGCGAAATTCTTTAATACATATCAGCTAATGATTATCTAAAACACGAATTTTAATCATTTTGATTTAAGAATTATATTTGTGGGTATAAACAAGGTTAGAAAAGGTCAGAAATAATTTGATGATAAATTAAAGAAAGGGGTTGAGATTTTTGGCAGGATTATCTAATTCAATTGAAGATTTTTTGAATAAGCTTTTAGACGATAATGAAGGGATTGTTGAGCTCAGAAGGAACGAACTTGCCAATGACTTTAATTGCAGTCCATCGCAAATTAACTATGTTTTACAAACCAGATTTCAACCGACAATGGGATATTATATTGAATCGAGACGAGGCGGCGGAGGTTATATTAAGATTGAAAGGGTTGAAATTCATGTTCACAATGGATTTTTTGAAGAGCTGTTGGATAGTATAGGTGATTCTATTACTTTAAATGCAAGTGAACAAATCATAGATATGTTAAGTTCATATTCTATTATAGATAAAAAGGAAGAAAATTTACTCAAGGCGGCTATTGAGGAAAGAGCGCTCGATATTAAGGGGCAAGACAGAAATGTTTTGAGAGCAACTTTACTTAGAAATATGTTGCTTGCGGTTTTCAAGGAGATTGATTATGAAGAATAGAAATTTATATAATGACGCAAATGGTGGTGAAAATCACAATAGAGTAGATGTTAATGTTGTTCTTTCCGATGATATTATGAATTTCTTAAAGGGACTAGAAAAGTTGGCATCAGATGGGGATGAAGATAGCAATGAAAAAGAGTGTCCGAAATGCCACAGAAAGTGGGCGGATATAAGTCTTAGGATGGCTGTTGGATGCGAGGTTTGTTATAAAGTATTTAAGAAGGAAATTTCAGAAGCAATGAAAAATAGAAATCTTTATCCTATGCTTCAAAAAAGGGATGAGTTTGCGGATTTAAAACGCGATCTTGAGGTAGCGATAAGACTTGAAGAATATGAGAAAGCCGAAGAGATTAAGAAAAAACTTGAGGAGGCGGCACATGGTAATTCAAGGATATAGTTTTGACTTTTTTAGAAATTTAAGGGGTTATAAATATCCGTCAGAACTTACTTTGGAAGAGAAAAATGCAGTGAGAAATACTTTTCTTTCAGAAATTTCAAAGCTTCCAATTCCATTAAGATATGTTCCTTCATATTTTGCACAAAAAGGTGAAGTGGATTCTTTCGTGGAGAAAAATCTATTATCAATGGGTGTTTCCAATGAAGATGCAAGTATTTTATATGATGATAAATCAAAAATAATAATTACTATTAATGATACGGAACACTTATCATTTAGCGGTTATACTTTGGATAATCCTGTGAAGAAGTATGATGAATTAAATGGATATTTGAGGATTATGTCAGAAGATTTGGCTTTTCAAAAAGATAGAAATTTCGGATATTTATCGAGTCAAATTCCTCTTTGTGGAAATGGATTTATGATTGATTCAATCGTTCATATTCCGGCACTTATGAATTCTAACAAGGTAATGTATATGGTAAACAAAACTATGAGAAGGCCTGGTGCACTTTTGATTCCGTATTCAGATAAGGCTGCAGCAAGTGCATTTTTTATAGTTAGATGTATTTCAAAAACAGAACCGTATAAGGATATAAATTTTATAGAAAATATTGTGTCCGAGCTAGAAGTAAAAGAAAGAGCCGAAGCTTATGAACTAGGACAAAATCAAAATTTTATGGAGTTTTTGGCAGATAGGGTTGAATCGGCAAGAAATAGTGGAAGAATTAGTACCGGTGATTTTTTGAGAACCGTTGATGATATTATACTTTTTAGAAAAATCATGGGCGATGAAGTACAAGGCGAGAAAATCAGAAATGTTCTAATAAAAACACAAGGCACGAATATTTCTAATATGAATTTTAAACATAATGAAATCGAAGAATATTTTTATTCTTTGCTATTTGAGGATAAGGAGGGATTAAATGCTTGATTTTTCAAGGTTTGATAAAATCGCAAGAGAGGTAATAGAGTTCAGCGAAGAAGAGGCTAGAGCGTTAAAGGCTGATGTTGTCGGCACTCATCACATTCTTCTTGCCGCTCTGAAAAGAACAGATGCTGAAATTATAAACGTTTTAGCAAGATATGGACTTGATTATAATAGATTTTACAATGGACTTGTTGATATAGTGGGAATCGGTGATAGTGAGAGGGTTCAAGGAACAACACCTGGGTATAGGAGAGTCGTTACAAGAGATGTAAAAAGGCTTGCGGCTTTGATGCGAGAAAATATGGTCACTCTTGATGTACTTGTTACCGCAGCGATAAGTGATAATACAGATATTACTGATATGGTATTGAGAAGTCTTGACTTTGACAAACGGCTATTCATAAGAAATATGCTTAATCAGGGCGATGAAGAAATGGGCCCGGACGGTCCAAACATGTCGGATGAAGAAATTTTTGAAAATTATACTACAAATTTAAATGAAAAGGCAAAGAGTGGAGAGATTGATCCTGTTATAGGACGTGAAAAAGAAATCTCTAGGATGGTTGAAATTTTGTCGAGAAGGACAAAAAACAATCCGACGCTTATCGGCGAGCCGGGAGTTGGTAAAACGGCTGTTGTTGAAGGTCTATCTGAAAAAATTGTATCAGGAGATGTCCCATACTATTTAAAAGATAAAATCATTTATAAGGTTGATTTGACAATGCTTGTTGCCGGAACAAAATATAGAGGGGACTTTGAAGATAGAATTAAAAAACTTCTTGAAAGGGCAAAAAATGACGATACAGTCATTCTATTTATTGATGAAATTCATAATATTGTCGGTGCCGGGGGGTCAGAGGGAAGTCTTGATGCTTCGAATATTTTAAAGCCTTATCTGGAAAGAGGAGACATTCAAATCATTGGAGCTACTACATTTGATGAATATAGAAAATATATAGAGAAAGATTCTGCACTTGAAAGACGGCTTCAAACCATAACTGTTGAAGAACCTACAGTTGATGAAACTATAAAGATTTTGAAAGGTATAAGAAAGAAATTCGAGGAATATCATAGGGTTAAGATTACAGACGATGCACTTATTGAAGCGGTAACTCTTTCGGAAAGATATCTTACTGAAAGATTTTTACCGGACAAAGCAATCGACGTTATGGACGAGGCGATGAGTAAAAAGCGTACAAAAGTAAAGGGTGAAGATTCTTCGAAGATTCTAAAAGAGCAATTGGAATCTATAATCGAGGAAAAGAAAGCGGCTGTTTTAAAACAGGATTTTTTGCGTGCTGCTCGACTAAGAGATGAGGAAAGAATAATAGAGGACAAGATTTCAAAAGACTCGCTCGAAGCTGCAAATAAGTATGAAGTTGTGGACAAGTCGGTAATCGAAGAGGTTGTGTCAACTTGGAGTGGAGTTCCGGTTTCTCAAATGACTGACAATGAACTTTTAAAATTGAGAAATTTTGAGAAGAAGTTAAGTGATAGAGTTATCGGTCAAGAGGAAGCAATTTCTGTCATTGATAGAGCTATAAAGAGGTCAAAGGTAGGGCTTAAAGACCCGAATCGTCCGATTGGAAGCTTTTTATTTGTCGGACCGACAGGAGTTGGAAAGACTTATCTTGCAAAGAGAATTTCTTATGAGCTATTCGGAGACGAGAATAAAATGACAGTTGTAGATATGAGTGAATTTATGGAAAAACATAGCGTCTCAAAGCTCATCGGTTCGCCTCCGGGATATGTCGGATATGAGGAAGGCGGTAGGCTTACTGAGTCCGTAAGAAAAAATCCGTATCAAGTTATTTTGTTTGATGAAATTGAAAAAGCACATCCAGATATTTTCAATGCTCTTCTACAAATTTTGGAAGAGGGAAGACTCACAGACAGCAAGGGAAAAGTTGTAGATTTTAAAAATACGGTTATAATTATGACTTCAAATGCCGGCACATCTGATTTAAAGAAAAAGAACACATATGGCTTTGGAGGAGGTAATGAAACTGAAAACGAAGCGATAAAGGGCAAGGTAGATAAAGCACTGAAAGAAATGTTTAAACCTGAATTCTTGAATCGTGTCGATGAAATTGTCGTATTTAATACACTCAACCAAGAAGCAGTGAAGAAAATTGTAAATCTTGAAATTGAAAAGATAAAATCAAGAATTAAAGATAAATATGAACTTGAAGTTACGGATGATTTTTTGACTCATGTTGCAAAGGAAGGATATAGTGACACTTACGGTGCAAGACCTATAAAGCGTGTTTTAATGAAGTCGCTTGAAGATGTTATTTCAGAAGAAATTGTCCGCGGTCAAATTCAACCTGGGGATAAAGTTATTCTCGATTTCAAAGATAAAGTTGTGGTAAACAGGGAATAGTATGGCTAAAAATAATTTGTTCAGATGCACAGAGTGCGGATATGAATCTGTTGGTAGTTTTGGAAAGTGTCCAGGTTGTGGCAAATGGGGGACAATGGTTGAAAAAGAGCCGGAACCGGTAAAGAGCATAAATGTAAAAGGTAAACGAAATATTGGAAGCGGTGTTGTTTCAAAACTTTCAGAAGTAAAAGGCTTAAATTCTGACCGAGTAATGTCAAAAATAAATGAACTCGACAGAGTTATGGGTGGCGGAATCGTTAGAGACTCCGTCACCATTTTGACCGCACGTCCCGGTGCAGGAAAGAGTACACTTCTTCTGCAACTTTCAAATAAACTTGGCGAACTTGGCTATAAGGTTTTATATGCAAGTGGTGAAGAAAGCGAAAGTCAAATAAAAAAGAGGGCGGAAAGAATTTTAGATAAAACTTCGGATAATCTTTATGTTATTAGCACAAATAGTCTTAATGAGGTAGACCAAAGTGTTAGAAGCATGTGTATTGATGTTTTGATTGTTGACTCAATACAAACTTTCGTTCTCGATGAATATTTACCAAGCAGGGCCGGAAGCCCTACACAGAGCCTGGAATGTGCATATAAATGCGTTGAAATTGCAAAAGATAAAGAGAATCCGAGAATTGTTTTTCTAGTAGGACAAATGAATAAGGAAGACGAGTTGTCCGGACTTCGTTCTATAGAGCATTTGGTCGACACTGTTTTATATATTGAAGGTGAAAAAGGAGAAGCATTAAGATCTCTTGTTGCTACAAAAAACAGATACGGCTCAACCGGCGAAATGGGATTCTTCCAAATGGAGGACAAAGGACTTATTTCTATTGACAATCCTTCTGAGTATTTTATGACAACGAGAGAAAGTCCAGTCAAAGGTTCTGCACTTGGTGCAATAAAGGAAGGCTCACGACCGATTGTTCTTGAAGTTGAGAGTCTTATGAGTAAATCTTTCACACCATATCCGTCTAGAATAACGGACTCAATAAAAAAAGATAGTTTAAATATTTGTATTAGTATTCTTGAAGACACAATGAATTTAAAACTTTTTGATCAGAATGTTGTCCTTAAAGCGGTTGGGGGGTTTAGAACATATGATCCGTCTTTAAACTTTGCGATTATTATGAGTATTGCAAGTTCTTATTACGGAAAACCTCTTAATAAAGATGTTGTTTTTATAGGAGACGTTGCTCTTACAGGAGAAATCAGAAAGTCTCAAAGCCTTTCTGAAAAAATTAAAGAAGCTGACAGAACCGGGGTTAGCGAAATTGCAATCAGCGATAGAAATGGGGATTTTAAAGCTACGAATGCAAAAGTGATAAAATTCAAAAATATATCTGAGGCGATTTCCCATTATTTGAAATAGTTATAGCATTGAAATTTCGATATTTCAATGCTTTTTTTATTGCAAATTATTAATATTTATGTTAAAATGAAAATATAGTACGTGTTCTTTCGGGAGGAATATATGAAGAAAAAATTTATTTATTTAATTATAATTTTTATTTTTTCATTTGCCGGATGTAAAGACAATAATGAAGATATACTTAGGTTTAAAACGAGTGCAAATGAGATTAATCGAGAGGACATTGTGGAAGAAAAGAGTGAGAAAAAGGACGATCTTTTGATTGTTCATGTTAGTGGAAGTGTTAAAAGATCCGGAGTTTACCAACTTGAAAAGGATAAACGTATTATCGATGCTATTGAAAAAGCGGGTGGACTTTTAGAAGAAGCGGACCCCGATGCATTAAATCTCGCTGAGAAGATTAAAGACGGGATGAAGATCTATGTGCCGAAAAAAGGAGAACAACCTACTGCGGCTGCGGATCTTAAATCTCAAAGTTATATAGATTTAAATTTGGCAACAAAAGAAGAGTTAATGACTCTTCCGGGAGTTGGAGAAAAGACGGCTGATAAAATTATTGCCTATAGGGAGGCGCAGCCATTTGAAAAAGTAGATGACTTGTTAAAAGTTTCCGGTTTCGGTAAAAAGAAAATGGAGGCTCTAAAAGGTTTGATTGCTGTTGGAGGGGAAATATATGAGTGATGTAAAATTAACACAATATGCAAAGACAAGCGGCTGAGCGGCAAAAGTCGGTCCCGACATATTGTCGCAAGTTTTGCGAGGAATAACAAAAAATGTAATTTCAGATGATAAATTATTGGTTGGCATAGAGACATCGGACGATGCGGCGGTTTATGATTTAGGAAATGATAATTTGTTAATAACCACTTTGGATTTCTTTACTCCTATTGTTGATGATCCATATACATTTGGACTCATCGGAGCTGCAAACTCATTGTCCGACGTTTATGCAATGGGCGGATATCCGAAGATGGCTATGAATATTGTGTGCTTTCCAAACTGTTTAAGCCCTTCCATTTTACAGGAGATTTTAAGAGGCGGATTCGATAAGATGATGGAAGCGGAATGTCTTTGTGTAGGTGGACATACAGTTCAAGATGATGAGCCGAAATATGGACTTTCAGTTTCAGGATTCTGCCACAGAAAAGATCTTTTAAGAAACAGTTCTGCAAATGAAGGTGACCTCATTATTATGACAAAGCCAATAGGAACTGGTGTATTAACAACTGCAATAAAAGCAGGTTTTGCAAAGCAAGATGAAATAGATGAAGTTGTAAAGTCGATGAGCACACTCAATGCTTTTGGGTTAAAGGCTATTGAGCAAGGCGGTGGTGCAACGGCAGCAACGGATATAACAGGTTTCGGACTTGCAGGACATCTTATTGAAATGCTGGATGGCGCTGATTTATCGTGTGATTTGTATACAGATAAACTTGTAGCAATCAAGAGTGCACATGACTATGCTCAAATGGGACTTGTTCCAAAGGGAACATATGATAATAAAAAATATTTTTCAAATAGATATGAATCGATGCACAACGATTATATAGATGACTTGGTTTTTGACCCTCAAACATCAGGAGGCCTTTTAATTACTGCTGATGAAAAAAGGGCAAATAAAATTATGCAAGCACTTAATGATTCACCATATCCGGGAGCAATTATAGGTGAAGTCACTAAGAAAAGAGAAAAACGACTTTATGTAAAGTAGGTGTTGTATGTATAGTAAAATTCCTAAGATGGATGAAATTTTAGGTCGTGATAAAATAAAAATACTATCTGATTCCGTTGATATTGAAGCTATAAAAGATCTAGCAAATGATATTTTAAACGGTTTTAGAAACGATATCAGAAATGGAATCACAGAAGATGAACTAGATAGAAAAATTGAAAGACTTGATGATGACATAATTGAATCATTTTCAAGTTTGAAAGAGGATCGCCTGAGACCTCTTGTGAATGCAACCGGAACAGTTATTCACACAAATCTTGGAAGAAGTTTAATAAGTAAGGACATGGTATCTTCGATTGAAAACATTCTTCTTGGATATTCAAACCTTGAGTTTGACCTTGAAAAAGGAGTTAGAGGGCTCAGATATTCTCACATTGAAAGCCTCATTACAAAAGTGACAGGAGCTGAAGCGGCAATGGTTGTAAATAACAATGCTTCAGCTGTTCTTTTGGTGCTTTCAGAGTTCGCAAAAGGAAAAGAGGCTATTATAAGCCGCGGTGAACTGATTGAAATCGGTGGAAGCTTTAGAATTCCTGATGTTATGGAAGCAAGCGGATGTGAGCTGAGAGAAGTTGGAACTACAAATAAAACACATCTTTTTGATTATGAAAGAGCGATTAATGAAAATACCGGCGTTATTTTGAAAGTTCATACGTCAAATTATAGAGTTGTAGGTTTTACTGAAGATGTTAAGGCTTTTGAATTAAAAAAGCTTGCCAATGACAACGAATTGCCGCTTATTGAAGACTTGGGAAGCGGAGTTCTTGTAAATTTGGAAGAGTATGGTCTTATGCATGAACCGACTGTTCAAGAGTCAGTCGAGTCAGGCATTGATATTATTACGTTCAGCGGAGACAAACTTTTGGGCGGACCGCAAGCGGGGATAATTATCGGTAAGAAAAAATATATAGACAGACTAAAGAGAAATCAGTTGACGAGGGCTCTTAGAGTTGATAAGATGACAATAAAACTTTTAGAAGAAATTTTTAAGGTTTATTTATACGAAAAAGATCCAGTTAAAAAGATTCCTACACTTAATATGATTACAAAATCAAAAGAAAATATTCTCGAAGATTCAAAAAAAGTTTCAAAGGGTCTTAAAAAATTGGGATATGAAGCTGAGGTTGTGGAAGATTATTCGGAAGTTGGAGGAGGAAGTCTTCCAACTGAAAAGCTTCCGACCTATGTTGTCAAGGTATCCGATGATGAACTTTCAGAAGGGGAGATTGACTATAGGCTTAGACATTTGAAATATCCGGTTGTTGGAAGAATCCACAAAGAATATTTTATCATAGACCCGAGAACTTTTATTGACGATGATGTCAAAAGAGTAATTTCAGCTTTTAAAGAAATTAAGGAGAGTTAATGAAACACTTTATTATTGGAACTGCCGGCCACATTGACCATGGAAAAACATCACTTATAAGAGCTCTTACAGGCAGAAATACAGATAGATTGTCAGAAGAACAACAAAGGGGAATAACAATAGATTTGGGTTTCACATACTATGATGATAAATCAGGTGTTAGAGTTGGAATCGTTGACGTACCTGGGCATGAAAAGTTTGTAAAAAACATGTTGTCCGGTGTTCATGGAATGGATATTGTTCTTGTAATTGTAGCAGCGGATGAAGGAATAATGCCGCAAACTATAGAGCATCTTAATATTTTAAATTTGCTTGGAGTTGACAAGGGCATAATCGTTATAACAAAGACTGATATGGTTGATAAAGATTGGTTGGGACTTGTTCTTGATGATGTTAAGGAATATATTTCTCACACATTTTTAAAAGATGCACCGATTGTCCCTGTGAGCTCAAAAACGGGTGATGGTATCGATGAATTGAAATCTTTAATTTCTAAATTTATTAGTGAAATGCCTGAAAATATAAATAAAGGTGAAGGAGTTCTTCCAATTGACCGCGTGTTCACGCTTAAAGGTGTGGGTACAGTCGTTACCGGGACTCAGACTCATGGCGAGTTTAAGATAAATCAGGATGTTTTTATTTATCCTGAAATGATTGAAAGTAAAATTCGTTCAATACAAGTTCACGGTGAGGATATGAATGAAAGTTTCAGTTCGCAACGTGTGGCGATGAATCTTGCAAATGTAAAAAAGGAAGATATAAAAAGAGGTTCGGTCATTTCGGTTAAAGATCATTTGCTAGTATCAAATTTAATTGATGTTAAGCTAAAATGTATACCAGACTCAAAGTATTCAATAAAAAATAGGTCCCGTGTAAGATTTCACATTGGGAGTGAAGAGACACTAGCACGAGTTATACTACTTGATAGAGGGGAACTTAATCCGGGAGAAGAGTGTTATGCGCAACTACTTCTTCAAGACGAAATTGTTGCGATGCGAAAGGATAAATTTATTGTAAGATTTTTCAGTCCGGTCATAACAATTGGCGGTGGAGAAATTTTGGAACTAAAACCAAGCAAGAAAAAGAGATTTAGAGAAGAGTCCATTGAGCTTATAAAGAATAAGGATACTGACAGTATTTCCGAATCGATTGAAGCTATTCTTGCAGATCGCGGCACAGATTTTGTAACGAAGTCAGATCTTTCGAAGCTTCTTTCTATACCGGAAGAAGATATAATAAGTGACATTGAAAATCTTGAAGACGAAGGAACCGTCGAAACGATTGGAGACAATTATCTAGTTCTTTCTTCAGATATAAAGAAAATTCAAAATGGAGTAATAGAATATCTTGAAGAGTACCACAAAAAATTCCCTTTGAGACTGGGTGTTTCTTTAGAAGAAATAAGACAAAAGTTTTTGAGAGGATTAAATCAAAAGATTCAGGATTCTTTTTTAAATCGTATAAGTGCCGATAAAGATATTATCATAGACGATAATTTAGTTCTTTTGAGTACTTTCTTCAGAACGTATACCGATGCTGAACAAAAGAAAATTGATGAAATTGTTAATTACATGAAGAAAGAAAATCGTTTATACAAAAAAGAAGAGTTGATTGGAGCATCACCTGATTTGATAAATGCAATGATAAAGGATAAAATTTTAATTGAGATGTCAAAAGAGGTTTTGCTCTATGAATATTATTTAAAATGTACAGATACAGTTTTTAAGTTATTCAATGAACATGAATCAATAAATGTTAAGATTCTAAGGGATGAATTGGAAACCAATAGAAAGACTGCTGTTGCTCTTTTGGAATATTACGATGCTAAAAAGATTACTAGAAGACAAGGTGACGAAAGGTTTTTGTTTAAGAGAAGGGATTAATTTTGAGGTTATTAATTATAGATGAAAATAGGTTGTCGGCCGGAAATCTCGCATACTCAATGGAACAAGATGATTATGAGGTTAAGATTTGTACAGACCCGAAAAATGAACTTCTGGGTGTGTTGGGTGCAAATTATGATATAATAGTTATGGAACTTGATTATTCAAATATTAATGGTCTAACAATAATTCAAAGTATAAGAAGGATGTCGACTATTCCTATTATTATTACTACTGAAAACAATGATGACATTCAAAAGATTTTGGCACTTGAATATGGTGCGGATGATTATTTGATTAAACCATACAATATACTTGAATTGAAAGTCAGAATAAAAGCTATAATGAGAAGGCTAAAGTCTACATTTAAGGACACAGACGATATAGATATAAAGTTTGATGAATATATTATAAAACCGGTGGGGAGAGTACTCGTGAAGGATGACAGCGTGGTTTCACTTACCGGAAAAGAGTTCGATTTGATTTATGTTTTAGGTTCTAATCCGGGAAAAGTTTTTTCAAGGGAAGAACTTATGACGAAAGTTTGGGGATATGATTATTATGGTGACGTTAGAAGTATTGATGTTCACATAAGAAGAATCAGGGAGAAAATTGAAAAAGAGCCGAAAAACCCTAAGTATTTATTGACAAAATGGGGACAAGGTTACTATTTTTATGATTATAACAAATAAATCGTAAGGGGGTTTATGAATGTAACATAAATCCCTTGAATTTTCTTTTTTGTTCGTGTATAATAGAACTTGTTGGATTTGTGGGGGTAGATGGGTCCTGGTGGGCCCTCCGGTCTTCAAAACCGGCGAATGGGGTTCGGAGCCTCATTGGTGTGTTCGATTCGCACGTACTCCCGCCATATATGAGACTGTTCTATTTGAATATAGAACAGTTATTTTTTTGGAGGATTTTATGAAAAGAAAATGGACAGATGAGAGAGTTTATGGTAAAGATACTGTTACTCGTGTTCTCTCTATGAGTAATGAAGAATACGAAGCGGCATTTGATGGCAATCTGAAGTTTGGGACTGCAGGCCTCAGGGGATATATGGATGCAGGAACAAACAGGATGAATGTTTTTACCGTTAAAAAAGCGGCTATCGCTATTGCAAAGTGGATTAAAAAAAATAATGCGGAGGATAGGGGAGTTGTGATTGGATATGATGTAAGGCATAATAGTCGTGACTTTGCGAAAATAACTGCATCTGTAATGGAATATTTTAATATTAAATATTATTTTTTTGATGAAATTGTTGCAACACCTCATCTTTCTTATTCTGTAAGACATCTTAAAACATTCTGTGGCGTTATGGTTACTGCAAGCCACAATCCAAAAGATTATAATGGATACAAAGTATACAAAAGAACAGGTTCTCAAATTTTGGAAGACGATGCAGAAATTATTGAATATTTTATGAGTGAAATAAATGAAGAAGAACTAGCAAACATTCCTAACAAAAAACCTATTGAATTTAACTTTAAACATGTTTTTAACGATTATTATAGAGATATAATGTCACTTAGTATGTATGACGATAAAACGCCTTTTAAGATGGTTTACAGCCCATATAACGGTTGCGGAGAGAAGACGGCTAAGAAAATCTTAAAAGATAAAAATGTTATGTTTTTTATCCCAAAAGAGCAAGAGTTTCCGGATCCGGATTTTACGACTATTCCATATCCAAATCCGGAGGTAAAGGAGACTTTTTCACTTGCAATTGATTTAGCAGAAAAAGAGAATGCAAATTTAATTGTAGTTAACGATCCTGACGCTGACAGAATGTCTTTTGCATCGAGAGAAGGAAAGATTTTCAGGATTTTTTCAGGCAATGAAATCGGTGCAATTCTTATCTACTATTTACTTCTCGTACGCAAAGAGCGAGGCTTAACAACTAACGGAAGAATTGTTAAGACGATTGTGACTGATGACTTGGGTATTGAAATTGCAAGAGATTTTGGATATAAAACATTTGAAACGCTTACGGGTTTTAAAAATATATCAGTTTTTGCAAATGAACTTGACGGAAAAGATGAAGAATTTATTTTTGGGTATGAAGAATCGATTGGATATGAAATAGGGAGCGTTGTTCGTGATAAAGACGGTTTAAGTGCACTTTTGTATGTAGTTGACGCATACAGATATTTTAAAAATAAAAACATGACTTTTCAAAATGTTTTGGAAGAAATACATCAAAACTATGGATATCACATCGAAAACAATTTTTCGATTTATTTTGAAGGTGTCGATTCTAGCGAAAAAATGAACGGAGTGATGAAAGAGTTTAGAGAGGATTTTGTGGATCGTCTTTTTGATATCGAGGTTGATAAAAGAAAAGATTATTTGTTGGAAACCGGAAGTATGAAGACTAATGCTCTGATATACAACCTAAAAAACGGAATAAAAATTTGCATGCGCCCATCGGGGACAGAGCCTAAGCTAAAGATTTATATGTATGGAGTTGGGGATGACAAAGAAAAAATCATGATTGAGCTCAATAAGCTCCGCGAAAAAGTAGAGCAATTTGCAAAATAAAAAAAGCTGTATAAGATTTATTATTATAAGTCTTATACAGCTTTTTTTTAGTTTTCGCTATGTGCGTTTTTTTCTTCCATTTCTTCTCCGAGCTTTTCAGCTGTAGGAGTTGCGGCAAGTCCACCCAAAGCGGTTTCTCTTAAAGCTTCAGGAAGTGAGTTTCCAACTTGTCTCATAGAGTCGATTGTTTCATCGAGTGGAATGAGGCATGGTAATCCGGACATTGCAAGGTCAGCTGAGATTATAGCGTTCACAACACCGCTTGCATTTCTAAGGTTACATGGATATTCAACGAGTCCAAGAACCGGATCACAAACAAGGCCTAAAATATTTTTTATAGCAAATGCGGCACTTGCAAAAATAGTGTCGATATCATAATCTCTCAAATAACAAATTGCAGCGGCACCCATTGCGGCAGCTGAACCACATTCTGCTTGACATCCGCCTTCTGCACCGGAAATACTTGCGTTTTGAGCAATAATTTCACCGATGACACCTGCTACGATTAGTCCTTTTACAAGCTTATCATCATCATATCCATATTTTTCTTGCATAGTGAAAAGGGCAGCAGGCAAAATTCCACTTGCACCTGCAGTAGGGGCAGCAACTATTCTTCCCATCGAAGAGTTAACTTCGGAAACAGAAAGAGCCATTGCCATAGCACGGGTAATTGTCTTTCCACTGACTGAATCTTCTGCAAACTTATTAACTTTTACAGCACTTCCACCTGTGATTTTTGACATTGAATAGACAGCTTGGTCAAGTCCTTTATACGCTGAATCACGCATGACTTCTAGTGTTTCGTGCATAAGTTCGAGTAAATCTGCCTCTTCTATTCCGGTATTTTCGAAATCTTTATCAAGTGCGATTTGCCAAATTTCTTTTCCGGTTTTTATACACAAATCTTTTATTTCTTTTGCTTTATTATACATATTAGTCATCCTTTCCATGGTCAATGAATTTAACAAAGTCAAAGTCATATAGTCTTACCATATCGTCAATTACAGCAGGATCAATATCACTGTCAAATTCACAGATTAGAGTTGCTTGTTTTCCGTTTCTTATAACATTCATATTCGCAATGTTAAATCCTGAAATTGCAAAAAGTGAGGTAATTCTAGATATAATACCTTTTTTATCTTGATATTTTGCAATTACAGTAGGACGTTCTCCGGTAAATGTAATGTCGGTTCCGTTAATGTCTGTAATAATAATATTACCACCACCTATTGATGAACCTTGAACATAGAAATCTGGTTTGTCGTTAAAATGGAAAATCATTTTTACCGTATTAGGATGACAATATCCTAGATCGGTTGGAATAAATTCATATTTTAGACCGATTTTGTCGGCAATTTCGAATGAGTCTCTAATTCTTTCGTCGCTTGGAGAAAAACCCATAACTCCGGCAAGTAAGGCCTTGTCAGTGCCGTGTCCATGATAAGTTTTTGCAAAAGAGCCATGGAGTAAAAAAGTAACTGAAGTAAAATTTGCTCCGACAATATTTCTTGCAATTTTTCCAAGTCGACATGCACCGGCAGTGTGGGAACTTGAAGGACCTATCATAATAGGACCCAATATTTCTTTTAAACTGAAATCTCTCATATTTATTCTCCTTTTTTAGTTTTCGTTCTCTTTTTATTAAGTAAGAAAACAAATAAAAATATTAAACCTGCCGCCATTAAATAAGAAATAAAAATACTAACAGGGTTTAAATCTACATTAATTGAACTTCCGTTGTCTTCTTTTTTGTCGAGAAGTTTAGACATCTTGTCTGCACTAAAGTTCAAAGTTTCATCGCCTATTTCAATGTTGTAATAACTTTCGAAAATATCATCCAAATCATTTATGTCGATGACATAGCTTCCGTCAATAAGATGTGGAGAATTTTTTAGGCTTAACTTATTTGTGCCGATTGTAAAATCTCTATTACCAATTTCAAGTCTTATAATTCCGCCGAAATAAAAAGTTCCGCCATTCTCTTCATACTTTATATTTAAATAATCCGCAAGCTCGTGAGCTCTTACATAGTGTTTGCCTTCGTAGTTTAAAAGTTCAAATTTTCGTTTCTTTTTTCCTTTGGTGGAAATCGTGTAAGATTCATCTATAAATGAAGGTATCTCGTCTTTTAGATAGTACGCTTTTGGAGCGATTGTGCTGTAATTACCCTGGTCGTAAATTATATATCCGTTTCGAATAACAGAATCTATTCCGGTTGACGGATGAATTTCTTCTGTCATTGATGAGAATTGTGAAATATTCTCAGTATTAACAATGATTAGATCAGCATCTGCCCCGGTTTCAATGCATCCTTTATTTTGAAGAAAAGAGCGATTTCCAAAAATATTTCTCAGTATTGTTGATTGAGAAAATACAGTATTATAAAAATCTTTTTGCTCAGGCAACTCTTTATCAAAGGTTAGGAAAAGTCTTCCCATAAATGTGTTTATTCCAGCGGTAGAAGGTCTCGGCGCATCGAAACGATTAAAAGACTCCGAAACAAATGAATTGCAGGTTAGAGCCTTATTTATTATTTTTTCATCAATAAGGCCAATAACAGAAAGTGTGTCAGTCATGTTTTTATTTTCTGCACTTAAACGAAATATGTTGAATTCATTTTGATTAATTGAAATCTGATTAATAAGCTTGTTAAATTTTTCGTCGCTTATTTCAGAAGGCACAATATTTGTATAGCTAAAAGGGTAGCCACCCATAAAAACGTTTTCTTCATCGTTTGAATAACCGATAATATTATCCATTGAGCTAAAATGAAAGTTTGAATTAACTATATAAATTTTTCTGTCATTTTTCTGATCATTTTTAAATTTGTCAAGCCAAGGAATGATTTTTGAGTCTTCAAACTCGAAAAAATCGAGATAAATCGGATAGCTTACAGGAATGTTTTTTAAATTTGGAAATTTTGAATTTGGAGTCGGCTTAAAATATAAACCGGCATATCCTTCATCTAAACGTTCGTTTAAATCAGATTCAAACTTTTCCTTTTCTTCCTTTGATGCGTTTGGATTAAAAATTGGGGTGAAATCATAAATCAAAATCCTATTTATATAGCTTATTTGATTTTCCTCCTGAAGAATATATTTATCAAAAGGGAGGTCTGATTTTATAACTGTTGTAGTGACCCCATCTTTTAACCTCAGTTGATTATATTCTTCGTTTTTAGCATCTGAAAGAGCATCTATGAAACCAGGCAAAACAAGTTTGTCCTTGGCATCAATCACGTTGCTTCCGTTTATTTCATCTCGTGTTATTTTTTTTATTTTACCGGAGCTTATACCGATGTTATAGTTTTTTAGATAAACGCCGGCAAGCGGATCATATATATTACCATTTAAAATGACTGTGTCATAGTTTTCAGGTTCCGCTTGTATAATTATACTATTAATTAATAAAAATGCAAGTATTATTGTCAATAATTTTTTCATATCTTCACCACATATTATTATATCCTATTTTTTGTAGAATTTAAAGAGTAAAAGGTTAAAAAATGGGTAAAAATAAAAGTGGAGGAGAGATTTATGTCGCTTTTGGTAGAACTAAGTCCTAAACTTTTGCTTGAGTTTAAAGACGGAGAAAAATCATGTGATATTTCATGTGATTTAAGAACAAAAAATTTATACAAACTTATGAAAAATTATAATTGTGATTTTAAACTTCTGACGGCGCTTGGGGGCAATTTTGGCGAGGAAATTTACAATTATTTCATGAAAAATTCAGTTAAGGTTGAAAGAATAGATATTCGTGATGACACAGGAGTTATTGGTATTATCAGAGATGGAAAAATAACTTTAAGTGGCGAGTCCTCATCTCAAGTTTTTACATTTGATGATATTAGATCTATAAAAAGTAAATACATAACGTCTATTTACAATGAAAATGATATTATACTTCCGATTTTTGAATCGGAAATGGAATTTGCTTCTGAGTTTATAAAAAAAGCAAACGAATACTATAAAAATATTATTATATTCGGACCGAAAGCACATCTATATATAAAATTTAACCCAACAATTGCTATTTTAACAAAAAAAGAAGTAGTTGATCTTTGTCCGTTTAAAATTACATCTAATTATGAATTTGTAAATTTCTCATATAGTTTGGTTGAAGATTTTAAAACGCGAGTTATTATTATTGATGATGATTCACTATATTTTTACAAAACCGGAATCTGTTATTTGATTGAAAATATCAAGACAGATTTTACTAAAACTCTATTTGCAACTGTTTTTGCATCTCAAAATAATATGGACAATGACGCAATAATACAATTTGTTGCAGCTGCAAATATTATGCCGTCTGATTCAAGGATTGGTGACATAATTGAAAGGTCAAATAAAATTAAGGTTGGTGTTTATAGAAGATGAGGGAATTCAGCTTTTTGCACATAAGTGATTTACATCTATGCGAGCCATTTAAGAATAATATTTATCTTGATGGCTATTTTTTACGTGAAGAAATGTGGAGAACTCTACAAAATGCAGTTATGTATGCAAATGATAAAAATATAGACTTTATTTTTATAACCGGAGATATTTTTAATAAAGAATATTTTACAAAAGCACATGCTCTCAGATTTATAGAGATTTTAAAGAATTTTATGGGAGAAAAAATTTTTATTATCTTTGGTAACCATGACTATGTCGGTGGAGATAATGTTCTTGTAGACGTTGATATTCCTGAAAATATAATAGTGAATTTTTCAAATGAAATAGATGAATTTGTCTTGCAGGATTATGATTTATCGATATTTATGCACAGCTGGACAAATTCTATTGAAAGAGTTCCTGTTATAGATGCGATAAAGTTTAAATCTAAAAGAAATATTTTACTTCTTCATAGTGGCACTAATGTTGACTCAAACTATATGCCGGTGGCGGTTTCTAGCCTAAATAGATTTGACTATGTTGCACTCGGACATATTCATAAGCCGATGGAACTTTCAAAAAATGTATGCTATTCTGGAAGTCTCACGCCTTTATCGATTGGAGAAACAGGAGATCATGGCGGAATGTACGGCGTCATTGACGAAAAATTGAAATTGCAATTTGTACGGCTTTCAGAATTAAAATATATTGATACGGAGTTAAATGTTGACGGTCTTTCGTATGAAGAAATTATAGAAACTTTAAAAATTGAAGGTGGAATTAATATTTTAAGGCTTAAACTCAAAGGCTCAAAAAATATTTATATAAATTCAGATGACTTAAAGGCAACTTTGTCCAATTTTTATAAATGTGTAGAGATTCTTGATGAAAGAATTTATACTGAAGAGTTTATGAAAACGCATTCTGAATTATTTGCAGGTATTGTAAATTTTTTGGATAAAAAGAACTTAGATGAAAATTTAAGGCGTGAAGTTATCGAAAATGCAATTAAACATTTGGTGGGAACGAAATGATAATAAAAAATATACGATTAATTGAATTTGGAGCATACAAGGACAGAAGTTTTAATTTTGATAACGGTTTAAATTTAATTTATGGAAAGAATGAGGTTGGCAAGACCACATTAAGATCGAGTATTGACGCAGTTCTTTATGGATTTCTCGATGGAAAAACACTTAGAAAATCATATGTAGATGGCTTTGAAACTTATACCGGCGGTTCATCTAATGTGAGCATGAAACTATGCTATGACAATAGGCATTATCTTGTAGAACGAAATCTAAGTATGGAAACATGCAGGGTTTTTGACGAGGGAAATAATGATATAACGGAAAAATTTTCTCTTACAAATAAAATCCTGACGCCTGGGAATGATTTTTTAAATGTTGACAGTGAAACGTTCAGGAAATTTTTCTATATTGATACTACAAATAAAGATGTCGGAGATTTAGGATTTTTGATTTTGAAAGATGAAATGGATGAAGACATTGTTTCAAAGGCGATTAGAAATCTAAAAAAAGAAAATGAAGAACTTGGAAGCGACCGTTCGTGGCAAAAGAAAAGACCGAGAATAAAAAATGAGATTGCAAATTTAGAGGATGAAATAAGAGCTGGTGAAGAAGTACTTATCCAAAGTTCTAAGAAAAAAATTAAGACTGACGAAATTAATAATGAATTGAGAAAACATGACGCCAGACTTTTGAAGCTATATAGGAGAGAAACAAAACTTGAGGACTTAAAGAATGAAATATATCATGACAGTTTAAATATGAGTTCTAAAAAGAAGTCCAATAAAATTATCTTTCCGATTCTTGCTGTTTTATTTATTTTGGCGGCGTTTGTAACCAAATACGCATTTAATTTAGATAAATATTTTTGGTATTTAAATATTATTTCGGCGATTTTTATTGTTGTTTTTATTTTGAGTAATATTTATAACTCGGATAGTAATGAAAAAAAAGAATATGAAATTAATGATGTTTTGGGTGAGATTTCAATAGTAAATTCAAAAATTAAAGAAATAAATGATTCTAAAATGGAACTTCAAAAAGAACTATCTTTTTTGGAAGGACAGCTTGATAATATAATGAAAGTTTCTGAAAATACATTATATCTCAAAGATAGGCTTTCTGTTTTAAAAAGACAAAGCGAAAATATGGATAGAAGATATTTGGTAAACGAACTCACAATCGATGCATTAGATTTTTTAAAAATTGAAAAGAAGAAAGCACCGAAAACTATGATTATTAATAGGGCAGAGGATATTTATTTTAATATTACAGGTAAAAATGATTTAATAATAAGCGACAAGATGGAGTTATTTTTAGATAGAGAGAGAAGAATGGGCGAAAAAAATTTTTCGTCAGGAACAATGGAAATTGCAATTTTTTCATTAAAGCTTGCATTTAACGAGTTTTTGACTGATGAAGATTTTATTATTTTTGATGATGCTTTTTTATTTGTTGACGATGAAAGACTGGAAAAAATTGCAGAGATATTGTATAATATTTCAAGTAAAAAACAGATTATGTATTTTACATCCAATAAGAGATTGTTGGACATAATAAATCGCAAATATTATAATATAAACGAGGTGATTATTTGATTTATGCGCTTTCCGATACACATCTTGACGGCGGAAAAAACAAACCTATGGATGTTTTTTCAGACAGTTGGATTGATCATAAACAAAAGATTCAATTGAATTGGGAGCGTATAGTTAAAGATGAGGACACTGTTCTCGTTGCCGGGGATATAAGCTGGGCTATGAAATTGGAAGAGGCAATTCCGGATTTGGAATTTCTCGATTCGCTACCTGGACAAAAGATTTTATCAAGGGGCAATCATGACTATTGGTGGTCAGGCTTAAAAAAGATGAATGATTTAAATCTTAAGACAATAAAATTCTTGCAAAATAATTCATACAGCGTCGAAGGTTATGAGATTGCAGGTTCGAGAATTTGGCTCGATGACACTTCTAAAGAGTACGAAGAAAATGATAAAAAAATTACGGATAGAGAAATTATAAGATTAAAGCTTAGCCTTGATACATGTAAAAGGGGTAGGCCGATAATCGCAATGCTTCATTATCCACCATTCGACAATAATAAGCAACCGAATGTGTACGCAAAAATCCTTGAAGAGTATAATGTTGAAGTCTGTATCTATGGACATCTTCATGCAAATGGGCATCAAAATGCTGTTGAAGGAAACATTAATGGAGTTGAATATTTTTTAACATCCTGTGATTTTATCAATTTCACACCTGTTATCATAAGGAGGTAACAACTATGAAACTTGTAGTAGGTAAAAATTATGACGATATGTCAAAGCTCGCAGCTGAACAAATGATTGAAAACTGGAACGAAATAAAAGTTTTAGGTCTTGCAACTGGGAGTACTCCGCTAGGATTATATAATGAATTAATAAAAGCAAATAAGGAAGGCAGAATTTCTTTTAAGGATAAAACAAGTGTAAACTTGGATGAATATATCGGACTTCCTGAAGGACACAAAGAAAGTTACAGAAGATTTATGGATGACAATCTTTTTGATAAAGTTGACATTGACAAATCAAAAACATTTGTTCCAAAGGCAAAAGACGAAAATGACATTAATGCCGGAGAAGAATATGAAAAGTTGGTACAAAAGTTGGGCTGCCAAGACATTCAAGTTTTGGGAATTGGTGAAAATGGACACATTGCATTTAATGAACCTACACCGGAACTGAATGGTAAAACAGGAATTGTTAAGCTAACACAATCCACTATTCATGCAAATTCAAGATTCTTCAACAATGAAGAAGAAGTGCCTAAATATGCAATATCAATGGGTATGGGAACGATTCTTCAAGCAAAGGAAATAATCCTTTTGGCAAGCGGAAAGAAAAAAGCTGACGCTATTAAAAAGCTTTTATGTGATGATAAAGTCACGACTGATTGCCCGGTAACATTCCTTAAATTGCATAAAAATGTTACCATTTATATCGACGAAGATATAAAAGAAGAATTGGATAAATAAGTTCAATGCTCGAAAAAGAAATAGAAGTAAAAGTTCTTGGTTTCGAGATTCAGGATTATATAGATATGGTCGAGAAAATCGGAGCAAAGAAGATTTCAACAGAAGAGCAAGTCAATCACAGATTTTTGGATGCAAAAACGGAGGGAGAATCATTTTTGAGACTCCGAGAAGTTGGCGGCAAAGGATATTTCACTTTAAAAGAGATAAGCTCGTCGCAAAATGCGAGAGTAAGTAGTGAATTGACTACAGAAATTTCTGAGCCTAGAACTTTTCTAGAAATTGCCGATAAACTTGGTATAATATATACATCAGAGTCAAAGAAAAGAATTAAATATGTTCTTGAGGATTTTGTTTTCGACATTGATAAGTGGAGTGATGATGTTTATCCTTTTCCATATATGGAGATAGAGGCGAAGTCAACGGAAGCACTACAGTCTATAATTGCTCGACTTGGTATATCTGAAGAACATATTTCTACAAAATCGATTAAAGAATTAAAAGATAGTTTAAAGTCTTTATAAATAAAAAAATAAACCGAAATTAACGTTTTCGGTTTATTTTTTTGTCATAAGTGACCTGAATGACTCGAAAAAAATATGTAAATATGATATAATGAATCAAGGAGGTTGCTATGAAAGAATCAGTTATAAAAGAAAACATTATAGTTTTATTTTTGGGTGTTTTTTTTAGTGCAATCCTTATGATTTTATCAAATAAATTTTTAAACGGTATGGCCGTCAAATTTTTGGGTATTTGTGCAATCTCATATTTGATGGCTTTTCTTGTAGGGAAAACTGTACTTTTGACTTATCTGTTACTGTCGAGTGCAATTTTGATTTTCCTAAATGGATATAAGCTTGAAAGTTCAATTGATTATTTGCCATTTGTGATTGAGGCTTTTGTGGGTAGTTATTTAATTAGTTTTATAAAAAATATTTTCTACAACAATGAACTCCTTTCAAGTTTTTTTGCAGTTATCATTGGGCGTATTTCATTTTTTACGACAGGATTTATATTATACGATGTGATTTTGAAAAAAGGAATTTTTAATGAATTTTTGATTAGTCATTTAAGCAATGAAGTTGTTGGAATGATTTTTTGTGTTATATTTGTACCGTTTATATGTTATAGCATCAAGAAAAACACAATTATGTGGAATTAAAATATGGAGGTTTTGTTATGAAGTGGCGTGGAAGAGAGGGAAGCTCAAATATTGAAGACGGAAGAAGAAGTTATTCCGGCGGAGGTGGTTTTAGGCCGACCGGCGGATTTAAAATAAGTGGATTCGGACTAATTATAGTTGCTGTTATATATTTAATAATGGGAGGAAATCCGCTAGATATGTTGACGGGCGGAGCTCCAACAGCTTCAAGTTATCAGCCGTCAGCAGCTGATGAAGAAAAAATGCAATTTTTAAGCGTTGTTTTAAAAGATACGGAAGATGTTTGGAAAAAAATATTTGAAGAAAACGGCTTAACATATAAAGAACCGGTCATGCATATATTCCACGGTGCTGTAAAGAGTGCGTGCGGTGTCCAATCTGCACAAGCAGGACCATTTTATTGTCCGGGAGACCAAAAACTGTATATGGATTTGGATTTTTTCGATGAACTGAGCAAGAACTTGGGAGCAAAAGGGGATTTTGCAATTGCTTATGTAGTTGCTCATGAAGTTGGGCATCATGTTCAAAATATGCTTGGTATAATGAGAGAGCAACAGTCAAAAAGGAGAAACCTTTCAGAAACCGAATATAATAAAATTTCTGTAGCAATAGAACTTCAAGCGGACTATCTAGCGGGAGTATTTGCACGATGGGAAGATGAAGCAGGGTATCTCGAAAAGGGAGACTTGATGGAAGCGATTAATGCAACGTCGGCAGTCGGTGACGATACTCTTCAAAAGAAATATCAAGGGGCTGTTGTTCCGGATTCTTTCACACATGGAACGGCAGAACAAAGAGAAAGATGGTTTAAACGCGGATATGAAGCGGGAGATCTTTCACAAGGAGACACATTCAGTGTACCTTATGACGAATTGTAATTTATAAATTTTTAAAAATATAGAAAGGGATGAAATTATGAAAACAGTTTATAGTGCTATACAGCCTTCGGGGGATTTGACAATAGGAAATTATTTAGGTGCTTTAAGAAACTGGAAAAAATTAGAAAATGACTATAGATGTATTTTTGGTGTTGCTGATCTTCATGCGATAACTGTAAGACAAGATCCTGAAAAGTTAAGAGAGAGGTCAAAAAAACTAATTGCGATTTACCTTGCAAATGGTTTGGACCCGAAAAAGTCCATTATATATGTAAACAGTCATGTACCTGAACATGCAGAACTTGGATGGGCTCTTCATACCTATACATCTCTTGGACAGCTAAACAGAATGCATCAGTTTAAGAGTAAAATAAAAGACAATGAAGAAAGAGCAAATGCAGGACTTTATTGCTATCCGGTTTTAATGGCGGCCGATATTCTTCTTTACGACACAGACCTTGTGCCGGTTGGAGATGACCAAAAGCAACACGTTGAAATTACAAGGGATATTGCAGAAAGATTTAATGGAATATACGGCGACACTTTTGTTATGCCGGAACCACTTATCGGAAAAATGGGTAACAGGATAAAGAGTTTACAAGATCCGACAATTAAGATGAGCAAATCCGATCCTAATCCTGCTGCATATATACTTCTTCTTGAAGAATACAAAGATATAAAAAAGAAAATTAATAGAGCAGTGACCGACTCTGTTGGAGAAATAAATTATTCAGAAGATCAACCGGGGGTTTCAAATCTTCTTGAAATATATCAATCTTGCACAGATGAAAATATGGAAGATATTCTGTCTAAGTTTGAGGGAAAAGGTTATGGAGATTTAAAAAAAGCAGTAATTGAAGCGGTCGAAAACTCAATCGGTCCGGTTAGAGATAAGACAAATGAGTTTTTACAAAACGAAGATTATCTGATTGAAGTTGCACATGATGGAATGATAAGAGCTAGAGAAGTTGCATCAAAAACACTTGAAAGAGTTTATGAAAAAATAGGATTTTTGAGGGGGATGTAATGAAAGTATTAATTGTTGGTGGCGGAGCAAGGGAGTACGCTATTGGAGAGAAAATTAAGAGTCAACGCGGCGATAATGTTGAACTTATTTTCGCACCGGGAAATGGCGGCACAAAACTTATCGGGAAAAATGTAGATATTGTAGACACAGATATTTCAAAACTTTTAGATTTTGCAAAAAATGAAAAAGTCGAATTTACAATTGTGGGTCCCGAAGCACCTCTTTGCGAGGGAATTGTTGATGAGTTTATTGAAGCGGGACTAAAAATATTTGGACCTGACAAAAAAGCTTCTAAGCTTGAAGGTTCAAAGGAGTTTACAAAAGAAGTTTTAAAACTTGAAAATATTCCTACTGCTCAATATAAAACATTTACAGACTCAAAAGAAGCTATTAAATATGCAAAAGAATTAAGAGATAAAAACTTAAAAAATAAAGTTGTTCTAAAAGCTGATGGACTCGCATCAGGAAAAGGTGTTATTATAGCAGAACATGACGATGAAATTGAAGAAGGCATAAAAAATGTTTTGGATAATAAAATTTTTGGAGATCAAAAGATTTTGATTGAAGAATTCCTCTGGGGTTTTGAAACTAGTTTAATTGGATTTTTAGATGGAGAAACAATAAAGTTATTCAATCCAACAAGAGATCACAAGACGATTTTCGAAGGAAATGTCGGAGCTAATACAGGAGGAATGGGAACTTTTACTCCTGATTTTGAAGCCTTGGCATATAAAGAAGAAATTGATGAAAAAATTGTTCAGCCGATTGTTCACGCACTAAAAAAAGCAGATATTGATTACAAGGGAATTATTTTCTTGGGCCTTATAATTTCTGAGGATGGGCCTAGAGTTCTTGAAATAAACTGTAGATTCGGTGATCCTGAAACACAATGTTTGATGATGAATCTCGAAAGTGACTTGCTTGATTTGATGATTAAAACAACCGAAAAAAATCTAAAGAATGTTGAACTAGTTCTTAATGATAAAAAGATCGTAAATGTTGTTTTAGCAAGCGGAGGATATCCGGGAGATTACAAAAAAGGATTTGAAATCAGTGGTTTAGACTCTGTAGAATATTCTAAAATTTATTATGGCGGCGTTAAAGAGAAAGACGGAAGCGTTTATACAAACGGCGGACGTGTGCTTGGAATTTGTGCATGCGGCGACAGTTTTGATGAAGCGATGGAAAAAGCTTATAGCGATGTTAAAAAAGTTAATTTTAATGATGTTTATTACAGAAAGGATATTGCGCCAATGGTAAAGAGAATTTATGTTTGGAAGAAGGATGACTTTGATGTTCCTTCAAATTCCGTAAGAAATTTGATAAAAGAAGAGCTTGGAAAATCTTTTGACAATTTAAAATTGTATAGAAGATACGACATTGACGGATTGACGGATGCTGAAATCGACAATATTAAAGATACGATTTTAAGAGAGCCACCGGTTGATGAAATAGTGACCGGAAACGATGCAATCGATTTGCAAACAAAACTCGAAAATTCAATTGTTATAAAATATAAATCAGGGCAGTTCGACCAAAGAAAGAAGGGGCTTTTAGACACAATTAAAGCAGTTCTTCCTGAATCAAATGTCGATGCTGAAGTTGAAGAGGTAATAACTATTCCTGACGCAACCGATGACGAAATAAAAAAGATTAAAGCAATTCTAATAAATCCTGTAGATCAGGAAGAAGGAGAACTTCTTGAAATCCCAGCATCTCTAAGAGACATGTCAAAAAGATCAAACGAAATTTTGACATATGACGGATTTAAAGACATGAGCGAAAAAGAACTTGAAGAGTTTCACGATTCGCACTCACTTGCAATGAGCGTTGCAGATTTAAAAACAATACAGGATTATTGCAAAAAAGAAGATAAAGACCCGACAGACACAGAAATTTCAATTCTCGACACATATTGGAGTGACCACTGCAGGCACACAACATTCTTCACAAATCTTGAAGATGTTGAATTTAAGAATACTGATTCAAAACGTGACGAAGCAATAAAAGAAGCATTCAAAAAATATCTCGAAATGAGAGAAAAAGCAAATGCAAAGAAGCCTGTTTCGTTGATGGACATGAGTACTATTCAATCAAAACTCATGAGAAAAGAAGGAAAACTTGACGACGTTGAAGTTAGCGATGAAATAAATGCATGCACTCTTATTATTCCGGCTGATGTTGACGGAAAAAATGAAGAATATTTGTTGTTCTTTAAAAATGAAACTCACAATCACCCGACTGAAATTGAACCGTTCGGTGGAGCTCAAACATGTTTGGGAGGAGCTATAAGAGACCCGCTTTCAGGCAGAGGATATGTTTATCAAGCGATGAGAATAACAGGTGCGAGCGACCCGATTAACGATTACAAATTGGAAGGCAAGCTTACGCAAAAGAAAATCATTCGCGATGCAATGAAGGGATACAGTTCGTATGGAAACCAAATCGGTTTACCGACAGGCTATGTTGAGGAATTGTTCCACCCGGGATACAAGGCAAAGAGAATGGAAGTAGGAGCTGTTATGGGAGCAGCACCGAGAAAGAATGTCATTAGAGAAAAACCGCTTCCTGGCGATGTTGTTATCTTACTTGGCGGTAGAACTGGAAGAGACGGAGTCGGCGGAGCAACCGGTTCATCAAAAGTTCACACAAAGGACAGTGTTAAAAAATCGGGTGCAGAAGTTCAAAAAGGACATGCACCGACAGAAAGAAAAATTCAAAGACTCATGAGAAGAACCGAAGCGGCATCATTAATAAAGAAATGTAACGACTTCGGGGCCGGCGGAGTTTCAGTCGCAATCGGTGAACTCGCAGACAGCTTGGATATTTATTTGGACAGAGTACCGCTAAAATACAAGGGTCTAACACCGCGAGAAATTGCAATAAGTGAATCTCAAGAAAGAATGGCGGTTGTAGTTTCTAAGGAAAATATGGCTGAGTTTTTGAAATATGCGGATGAAGAAAACCTTGAAGCTACACATGTTGCAGATGTAACCGATACAGGCAGAGTTAAAATGTACTATGATGACAAAATTGCTTGCGACATGAGCCGTGAATTTATGGACTCAACGGGTGCACCGAGAAAGCAAAAAGTTGTTGTGGATTCAAACGAGTCTGTAAAATATTTCGATGAAAAGAATGAACATGATTTAAATAAATATCTCTTAGAAGAGATTAAAGGAATCAACCACGCATCAAAGAAAAATCTTTTGGAACATTTCGACTTTTCTGTAGGAAGAGCTACATCCATGATGCCGCTTGGAGGAAAAAATCAAATCACTCCAATCAATTCAATGGTTGCAAAGATTCCTTCAAAAACAGATTTAACAAACACTGTAAGTTATATGAGCTTCGGATTTATTCCTGAACTCAGTGCAGAAGATCCATTCTTAGGCGGTTATTATGCAGTTTTAATTTCAGTATTGAAAGCTGTTGCAACGGGAGCACCTCTAAGCACAATACGCCTTTCATATCAAGAATACTTTGAAAAGCTCGAAGATGCACCTGAAAAATGGCAAAAACCTTTCATCGCTCTCTTGGGTGCAATGAAAGCTTCGAGCCTTACACAAACACCGCCTATAGGAGGAAAAGACTCAATGAGCGGAAGTTTTGAAAATCTTCACGTTCCACCGACACTCATCAGTTTTGCAGTCGGTTATGGCGACAAAAAAGCTGTGACAACTTCTGAACTCAAAGGCGGATATAAGCTCGGTATTGTTAGAAACGAAATTGAAAACGGACTTGTCGATGAAAATATATTCTTAAAGAATTTAAATCTCATCGAAGCAGAAATAAAGAGCGGCAATATTAAGACGGCATATGTTGTCGACAGAGAAAATATTTTGCTTTCTCTAATGAAGATGAGTTTCGGAAATGATATTGGATTTGACGCTACACTCGATGCAAAAACTTTACTTTCAAACAGACCACTCGATGTCATTGTTGAATATGAAAATGAATTCGACGGTGTTACAAATATAGGTTCAACCGGCGGGGAAGAGTTTATAGTAAATGGAACAGCGCTTCAATACGAATCAATCAAGGATGCTTTCATTCACGGACTCGACGAAGTTTATGGAACGCCGATTGAAAAAGAAGCAAAGGACTTAAATTGGAATTCAGCTTCACAAAGAAGAACACATTCAAATAAAAAAGTTGAAACACCGCTTGTAACAATTGCCGTATTTGAAGGAACAAACAGTGAATACGATTCAAGAATCGCTTTTGAAAGAGCCGGAGCAAAGGTAAATGAAGTTCTTATAAAGAACATCACACCTGAAATGCTCGAAAGCTCAATTGAAGAACTTGCAGAGTCAATTAGAAAATCACAAATGTTCTTTATTCCGGGTGGCTTCTCTATGAGCGACGAACCGGATGGAAGTGCAAAGTTTATTGCAAATGTGCTAAGAAATGAAAAGGTTTCAAGTGCAATCGAATATCTGCTCGATGAAAATGGACAAGATGGACTTATTCTAGGAATTTGTAACGGTTTCCAAGCACTTATTAAAACGGGACTTCTTCCGTATGGAAAAATTATGAAGCTTGAAGAAACTTCACCGACTCTAACATATAATGAAGTCGGTCGCCACATTTCAAAAATAATTCCGACAGTCGGTATTACAAATGACGGCCCATGGCTCAAGTATATAGAAAAGGATGTCTGTTACAATGTTCCTATTTCACACGGAGAAGGAAGATTTGTTGCGGATGACAACTGTATCGAAGAACTTGTAAAGAACAATCAAATTGCATTCAAATATGTAATTAATCCTAACGGTTCAAAATGTGACATTGAAGGCGTTATGGACAAGACAGGAAAGATTTTAGGAAAGATGGGCCACTCCGAACGTGTATCGGGTGACACATACAAAAACTTCGGTGAAATTGAAATTGAAGAACTATTTAAATCCGGGGTTAAATACTTTAAATAAAATATGTATGAAAAAAGCAAGATATGAATTCATATCTTGCTTTTATTTATATGTCATATTTAACTAGATATTTTTCAAAAGAGCTTACATTTAATGAAAATAATATACATCCAATTAGAATAAGCACAATAGGAATCGAAAGAAGTACAGACGGCAGTTGTAAAATATTGATAATTTTATTTTGTAAAAGCCTTGAAATCACAAAGTAGAATGCAAATCCCAATGCAAATAATGATAGCGTGAGTTTTAAAACATTCATATTTTGTTTGATTGCATGTTGCGGCGTGTCCCATTTTAGCTTAGGACTTCTTATATCAAAGAAGAGTCCTAAGTTTGAAATAAAAAATGAGGCGAGCACGAATCCCAATAACCCCAAAATCATCAGATAAAAATATTTTCCTAGTGCAATCATAAGAACTATAAAAATCGGAGTCTGTGCAATAATTTTTAGAAGTGTTGATGCAACGATGCGTCCCTTTATTTGGTCTTTTGAATTTATCGGAAGCGATTTTAGAAGTCTTATGTTTTTTCCTTCTCTTGAAATCGATGTTGCAGATGGATCGTTTGAGATTCCTGAAATCAATGCAAGTGCGAATCCAACAAGAAAAACGATAACAATTGTTAATAAAAACTCTTTTGATATAAATGGATATATTTTTTCATGTAGCTTGGAAATAAGAGAAAGGACCCCACCGTTTGCACCCATATCCTCTTTGGCAGCATTTAAAAATCCAATCACGAAAATGATTATCACGAATACGCCGGTGAACATTGTATTAAAAAGATAAATCGGTGTTTTAATAATATCAACCATTTCTTTTTTTGCAATTGTAAATGTAACAGATGTTGATTTAACTTTTGCAATATTTACTTTTTTCTTTTTGTTCGGGCTAACACGATTTTGTTGGAAGCCTTTTAAAAACGGCTTAACCATAAGGTTCGACGTTAAATAGAAGAGGACTGCACACAATCCGACAAGTATTATAAGTGATAAAATGCTGACACTTTCACCGATAAGTCCTATTGATTTTTGAAACAAGTTATCAAAAGGGAATAGGTACTTGAAAATGTTTTTTGCTTTATCAAAAGCGATGTTGAAATTTTCTTCGGAGCTAAGTTTTGGAATCACCATTTGATAAAATACAAAAAATACTAAACCCAATAAAAGAGAAATAAATTGAAATTTGTTTTTTAGGTTTGGAATTTTTGTTATATATTGCATTATAAAAATCGTCACAAGAGAAATAATTGAAGTGATAATTAATGGTATTGCAATGGAACCTATTATAAAAAACAAATAATACAAAATACCAGAATTTTTTAGAAGACCATATTTTATTGCTGCGGGATATGAGATAAAAAGATAAACAATAAAATTTGTCGTACTCATAGAAACTATTTTTGCAGCAATAATGTCCTTTATCTTTATCGGGAGTCTTGTCAAGATTTTTATGTCGTCGCTGAAAAAGAAATTACTCATCGAGGACGCAAGCGTAAATATTATAGAAAAAAATGTTGCGGCAACCATAGTTCCTTTGACAATATCTTCAGGTTTTACTCCGGTTGACTTAAAAGCGGGAAGTACAACGCTGTAATTTATTATGGAAGCATAAGCCAAAATTACAAGTAGTCCAATCACATTTTTCAATCTTTCTTTAAGAGGTTTTTGTGATCTTGATGGATGAATTATGTTGTCGATAAAAGAAAATTGCAAATAAAAATCCTTTTTTATTAAAAGTAAAAGTTTATTTTTCATCGTCTGTCAACTCCAAGAAAATCTTTTCGAGACTTCCGTCTTCTCCCATTTTTTGTTTTATAGAACCGAAAGTACCGCTAACAACAAGTCTTCCTTTGTTTATAATTGCAATCTCGTCGCAAATATTTTCCGCAACTTCCATAACGTGTGTGGAGAAGAAGACGGTTTTATCATTGTCAGCCATTTCTCTCATTATCTCTTTCAGTCTGAAACTGCTTTTGGCATCAAGACCCACCATAGGCTCGTCAAGAATAAAAACTTCCGGCTCAGTGATTAGAGCAGAGATTATTATAATTTTTTGTTGCATACCGTGAGAGTATGAAGAAATTTCAGAACCTAGATTGTCTGTCATTTCAAATATTTCAGAGTATTTTTTAATGTTTTCAACTCTCTTGTTTTCGTCTATCTCATAAACGTCGGCAATAAAGTTTAAAAACTGTATGCCGGACATCTTGTCGTATGCGGTAGGAGTGTCTGAAACATATGCAAATTGTTTTTTTGATTCGTATGGATATTTTTCTACATCGATACCGTTAATAAGAATAGAGCCTGATGTAATTGAAAGGGCATTTGTAATCATATTGATGGTGGTTGATTTACCGGCACCATTCGGTCCTAAAAATCCGTAAATTTTTCCACTTGGTATAGTTAGATTAATGTCGTCAACAACGGTGTTTTTGCCAAATTTTTTAGTTAAGTTTTTTAATTCAATCATTTTATCTCCTTATTATATAACAAAAGGATAAATTGTAGAATTTATCCTTTTGTTATAGCTTTTTTAGTTTTAATAAACTTATTTATCTCTTTCTTCGAACTTGTGTTCAATCACAGCTTGAGCAGCAGCCAATCTTGCGATTGGAACTCTGTATGGTGAGCAACTTACATAATCAAGGTTGATTTCATCACAGAATTTAATTGAATCAGGATCTCCGCCGGCTTCACCGCAAACACCGATATGAATGTTCGGGTTGGCTTTTCTTCCAAGAGTTGTAGCCATGTCTAAAAGTTTGCCAACACCATTTATATCAAGTGATTCAAAAGGCGAGACCTTGAAGATTTTTTTGTCTAAATATTCGTTGATGAATTTTCCATAGTCGTCTCTTGAATAACCGAAGACCATTTGAGTCATATCGTTGGTTCCAAAACTGAAAAAGTCTGCTTCAGTTGCAATTTCATCAGCAAGAAGAGCTGCACGAGGAACTTCGATCATTGTTCCGATTTCATAGTGAATTTCTTCACCTTTTTCTTCAAAGACTGTATTTATTTCTTCAAGAATTTCAGATTTTACATATTTCAATTCTTTGAGTTCGCCGATTAGCGGAATCATAATTTGAGGTTTAACAGTTTTTCCTTCCGCACTTACTTCAAGAGCAGCTTCAATTATTGCTCTTGCTTGCATTCTGTAAATTTCAGGATAGGTGACGGCAAGTCTACAACCTCTGTGTCCAAGCATCGGGTTGAATTCCTTTAATTCTTCGATTCTTGTTCTTAAAACTTCTTCATCAATTTCCATATCTTTAGCAATTGATTTAATATCGTCGTCTTTTACCGGCAAGAATTCGTGAAGCGGTGGATCGAGAAGTCTTACAGTAACAGGAAGACCGTCCATTGCTTCAAAAATTCCTTTGAAGTCTTCTTTTTGGTATGGAAGAAGTTTTGCTAAATATTTTTCTCTTTCTTCCTTCGTGTCGGCGAGAATCATCTTACGAACATTTTTGATTCTAGCTTCATCGAAGAACATATGTTCAGTTCTTGTAAGACCGATTCCTTCTGCACCGAATTCTCTTGCGGTTTTTGCGTCTTTCGGCGTGTCGGCATTTGTAAGAACACCAAGTTTTCTTACTTCATCTGCCCATGACATAAATTTTCCAAAGTTTCCGGTTAGGGAAGGTTCAATCTTTTTAATGTCGCCTAAATATACAGTACCTGTTGTACCGTCTATAGAAATTATATCTCCTTCTTTGAGATCTCCATTTTTACCTTTAATAATTTTTTTATTTTCTTCGACTCTGAGTTCACTTGTTCCGGCAACACAGCACTTACCCATACCTCTTGCAACAACAGCTGCGTGAGAAGTCATACCTCCGCGTGCAGTTAAGATACCTTCAGCTAAAACCATACCGTCGATATCTTCAGGAGAAGTTTCTTCTCTGACAAGAATAGTTTTGATTCCGGCTTCATGTTTTTCTCGTACAGCTTCAGGAGTAAATACGATTTCACCGGATGCAGCACCTGGACTTGCTGGAAGACCCTTTGCATAAGGAACCTTGTCCTTTAATTCAGCTGGGTCAAACTGATAGTGCATAAGTTGATTTAAACTGTTCGGTTCAAGTTTCATCAAAGCTTCTTCTTTTGTGATAAGACCTTCTTCATACATATCTACTGCAATGTTTAAAGCTGCTCTTGCGGTTCTCTTACCATTTCTGCATTGTAAGAAGTATAATTTGCCGTCTTCAATTGTAAATTCAACATCTTGCATATCTTTATAATGTTTTTCAAGATTTTCAATAATGTCGAGAAATTGGTCATATACGTTTTTATTTGTATCTTCAAGTTGTGAAATACTTTGCGGAGTTCTTACACCTGAAACAACGTCTTCACCTTGAGCGTTCATAAGGAATTCGCCGAATAATTTGTTTTCACCGTCTGACGGGCTTCTTGAGAAGCAAACGCCTGTTCCTGAATTATCTCCCATATTACCGAAGACCATTGATTGAATGTTTACAGCAGTTCCTAGATTGTCGTCAATTTTGTGGAGTCTTCTGTAAGTCTTTGCTCTCGGATTCATCCATGAATCAAAAACAGCTTTGATTGCGATTTCAAGTTGTTTTTTTGGATCTGTAGGGAAGTCATCCTTGATGTATTCCTTATATTTTTCTTTATATCTTTTAACTGTTTCTTTAAGGCCTTCAACTGAGACTTCTTGGTCACTGTTGACACCTTCTTTTTTCTTTATATCATTAAATATGTCGTCAAATTCATATTTTGGGATACTCATTGCAACATCGGAAAACATTTGAATGAATCTTCTGTAGCTGTCCCAAGCAAATCTTTCGTTTGATGATTTTTTTACGAGGCCTTCAACGGTTTCGTCATTTAAACCTAAATTTAAAATTGTATCCATCATTCCCGGCATAGAAAAAACTGCGCCACTTCTTACGGAGAATAGGAGTGGATTTTCATTATCCCCGAATTTCTTTTCGATCTTAGTTTCGACTTCAGCAATCCTTTTTGTAACTTCTTCCATTAAACCTTCCGGAAGATTTTCGTCATTATTATAAAATGCTGTGCATGCTTCGGTTGAAATTGTAAATCCCGGGGGTACAGGAATCCCCAAATTTGTCATTTCACATAAATTTGCACCCTTGCCGCCAAGCAGTGAGCGCATCTTTGCATTACCTTCTTCGAAACTGTAAGTAAACTTGTTCATGTTTCCTCCTCATCTACTAATTCTTTTAGAAATAAAAACCGTTGCTTCTTCAATTGCCATCTTATCTAAATCTATAATTGGTATTCGAAGCGTTTTATAAATATCATGGGCGTACATAAGCTCGTCAAATATTCTTTCTTCACTTGCGTAATTCGAACTGATACCAAGATTTTCTTCTCGTGACAATCTGTGTTTTCTGATTGACTCGACACTTCTTGTAAGACCGAAGGTTTTTTCCCTTGGTAGAGACTTAAACATTTCTGTTAAATTTGCCTCTGGTACAAGTGGAATATTACAAACTTTTAAATCAAAATAGCCCATATAAAATGAAAGTGGTGTTTTACCAACCCTCGATGGACCAAGCAATATTACGTCCGCATCATTCAAATCTGATAGGATTTTTCCGTCATCATAATTATGGCAAAAATCAATATTTTTATAATCCATCGTTTCACCTCTCACTCGTTTTATTATACCACATATATATTTTTTTTTAAAGATTATAGCTCGTTTATTTTTCTTTGATGAAGCAATAAAAATACTGGTTTTCCTTGAAGTTTAAATAATTAAATGGTATAATTAAACGGATAGAGGTGTAAAATATGAACGATGATAAAAATGAATTAATCGAAAATAATGATAAAAAATTAATCGAAAATAAAGATGCTTCGGAAGAAGTCTTAGAGCCAATCGAAGATGGCGATGAAGCTTTTGAAGATGCAGATGAGCAAAATAAAACAAAAAGGATAAAAAAAGAAGTGATTGAATGGATAAAAAGTTTGGCATCGGCTGCAATCATAGCAATTTTAATTGTAAAATTTGTTTTTGCATTCACGGTTGTTGACGGAAAAAGCATGATGCCTACTTTGCACAATAGAGACAGGCTTATTGAGCTTAAACTTGATAAATTGTTTAGAAGTTTTAAACGCGGAGACATTGTTGTTTTAAAAGATGAGGTTAAAACAGACGGCAATTACTATGTAAAAAGAGTTGTAGGTCTTCCGGGCGAACATATTGAAATAGAAAACGGAAGTGTTTTTATTGACGGCGAACTCATTGACGAGCCGTATATTGAAACCGGAATTTATACTGAAGGAAATGTTTCGATTGATTTATCGGATGAAGAATATTTTGTTATGGGAGACAATCGCCTTCCACTTGCTAGTAGAGATTCTAGAGCATTTGGACCGGTAAATAAAAAAAGCATAGGTGGAAGATGCGTTTTTAGAGTTTTCCCATTTGATAGAATTGGAAAGTTGAGGTAGTTATTTATGAAAAAAGAGCATATAAGAAATTTCTCTATCATTGCTCATATAGACCACGGTAAGAGCACTCTCGCAGATAGACTTTTGGAAGCTACCAATACAGTTGAACTAAGAGATATGAGAGAGCAAACTTTGGACAGTATGGACCTTGAAAGAGAAAGAGGCATAACAATAAAGCTTAAAGCGGTAAGACTTTTATATACAGCTGACGATGGTAAAAAATATACATTAAATTTGATTGATACCCCGGGCCACGTTGACTTCAACTACGAAGTTTCACGTTCACTTGCCGCATGTGAAGGAGCTGTTTTGGTTGTAGATGCAACACAAGGTGTTGAAGCTCAAACTTTGGGAAATGTTTATCTTGCACTCGATCAAGATCTTGAGATACTTCCGGTTATAAATAAAATGGATCTGCCTAGTGCAATGCCGGATGAGGTAAAACATGAAATTGAGGATGTAATCGGACTCGATGCTTCTGAAGCGCCGTTAATTTCCGCTAAGACAGGATTAAATATTAAAGATGTTTTGGAATATATTGTAAAAAATGTTCCGGCACCTGAAGGAGATGATGATGCACCGCTAAAAGCACTCATATTCGACTCATACTATGACCCGTATTTGGGAGTTGTGTGTTATGTAAGAGTCTTTGACGGAAGCATTAAAGCCGGAATGAATATTAAATTTATGTCCACAAATCAGGAATTCGAAGTTACCGAAGTTGGTGTAAATATAACACACATGCTAAAAGTTGATGAGCTTAAAGCAGGAGACGTAGGATATTTCACAGCTTCTGTAAAAGAGGTCAAGGACGCAAGAGTGGGTGACACTGTTACAGATGCGTCTAGACCTACAAAAGAACGTCTTCCGGGATACAAGGCAGTAGTTCCGATGGTGTATTGCGGGATTTATCCATCAGAAGGCGAGGACTACAACACTGTTAGAGAAGCTTTGGAAAAATTAAAAGTTAACGATGCGTCCCTAACATTCGAACCGGAAACATCGAAAGCTTTGGGCTTCGGTTTTAGATGTGGATTCTTAGGACTATTACACATGGAAATAATTCAAGAAAGACTTGACAGGGAGTTTGACTTAAATATTATTGCTACAGCACCATCGGTAATTTATAGAGTTCACAAAACCGACGGGGAAGTACTTGAAATACAAAATCCTACAAATTTACCGTCGCAAGGAGAAATTGATTTTATCGAAGAACCGATGGTTGATGCAAATATTATGGCACCAAAAGATTATGTTGGAAACATTATGGACATTTGTATCGAAAGAAGAGGACAATTTAAGAACATGGAATATCTCGACGAAAGAAGAGTTGTTTTGCATTTTAGAATGCCTCTAAATGAAGTAATTTATGATTTCTTCGATGCACTTAAATCCAACACAAAAGGATATGCTTCGCTCGACTATGAACTTGCTGGATATGAACAAAGCGACCTAGTTAAACTCGACATTCTAATTAACGGAGAACTTGTTGATGCATTCAGTCTAATTGTTCACGAATCAAAGGCATATTCAAGGGGACGCGATATTGCTGAAAGGCTTAAAGACGTAATTCCAAGACATCAATTTGCTGTTCCTATTCAAGCTGCAATCGGCTCGAAAATTATTGCAAGAGAAACAATTTCCGCACTAAGAAAAGACGTTCTTGCAAAATGTTACGGCGGAGATATTTCAAGAAAGAAGAAATTGCTTGAAAAACAAAAAGAAGGTAAAAAAAGAATGCGCTCTGTAGGAAATGTTGACGTTCCACAAGAAGCGTTCATGGAAGTGTTGAAATATAAGGAAAAGTAATGAATTTAGGAATTTATATACACATACCGTTTTGTAAAAGTAAGTGCAGTTATTGTGACTTTTTAAGCTTTGTTCCTAAAAGTGAAGATGAAAAAAATAGATATGTGGATTATTTGATAAAGGAAATTGGTCTTTATTCAAAACTTTATGGAAAGAGGTGTGTCGACTCAATTTATTTTGGGGGCGGCACGCCTTCTTTAATTGGAACAAAGAATGTTAATAGAATTATGGAAGCGATATACAGTGGCTTTAATGTTTTAGATCATTCCGAAAATACGCTTGAGATAAATCCAGGAACAACTGACGAGCACCTTTATAAAGAAATTTATAAAACCGGAATAAATAGGGCGAGTCTTGGACTACAAACGTCTGACGACAGAATTATAAAAACACTGAATAGAACCTCATCATTTAAAGATTTTTTAAAAGCGGTTAATGAATTGAAAGAGAGCGGTATAAAAAACATTTCTGCAGATTTGATGTTATCTCTTCCTGGAAATACAGAAGAGCGGGAGTTAAAAGATGCTAAGCTGATAAGTGAATTAGGAATAAATCATATTTCAGCATATAGTCTTATTGTGCATGAAAACACTCCAATTTATGAAGACATAAAAAACAAAAAACTAATTCTTCCGAGCGAAGATGAAGAAAGAAAGAGCTATCATGACCTTTCGAATTTCTTGAGTGAAATTGGATATGAAAGATATGAAATTTCGAATTTTGCTAAATCCGGTTTTGAGTCAAGACATAATAAAAAATATTGGAACCTTGATGAGTATCTTGCGTTTGGGATTGGGGCCTCCGCTTTTATAGAAGGGGAAAGAAGAAAGAATTTTTCAAACTTAAAATATTATTATGAAGCACTTGAAAGAAAAGAGTTACCATATAGAGTCGAATATGTTCTTGATTTAAGTGACAAGATGAGCGAATATTCTTTTTTAAATATAAGGACTAAAGATGGAATTTCTCTTGAGAAATTTAATGAGAGATTTAATAGAGAATTCTTTGATGTATTTAATTTAGAAAAACATTGTGATTCCGGACTTATAAAAATAGAAAAAGGTCATGTGGTTTTAACAGAAAAAGGAATGGATTTATCAAATCTTGTTGAGATTGATTTACTTTTATAAATATGTTTTAAAATTAAAAATCAGGGTATAAGATTCATTGTTAGCACTCAAACCATATAAGTGCTAATTCATAAAAAATTATAATAAAAAATTTATAGATTACAGTTTAATTATGATTAAATGAAAATTATATGGGTATATATTTAATAGTTAGCACTCACAACATAAGATTGCTAATAAAAAGTGGGAGGTGTAAAATGTTAAGTCAAAGAGAACTGAAAATATTAAACAGTATTATAAACTCTTTCATTGAAACCGGTCAGCCGGTCGGCTCAAGAACTATTGAGAAAAACTATGACATAGGACTTAGCGCCGCCACTATAAGAAATGTAATGAGTGATTTGGAAGAAAAGGGATTTATTTCAAAAACACATCACTCAAGCGGAAGAATTCCTTCGGGTTCTGCAATTGAAAATTATGTAACGGCTTTGATTGATTCCACAACAAGACAGGAAGACAACCCTCGAAAGTTTGTTAAGAGATTGTTGGAGTCGGAAGGGACTAAGCTTGAGAAGATGATGCTAAAAGCGGGAGAAGTTCTTAATTTGATGACAAATTATGCCACACTCACGTTTATTCCTCATTATAAGGATGCTGAAATTTCTCAAGTATTTGCAAAGCGTATAGACGATTCGAATCTTCTATTTGTAATAATGACAAAAGATTTGGAAGTTTCTACAAATGTTGTTCATGACGGAGGCACTATCAATGAGGAGAAATTTAATAATTTTCTAAAGCAGTATTTTTACGATAGGAAAGTAAGTTATTTCCTTGAAAATCTTGAAAAGCTTTACAAAAAAGAATTTTTTGATAAATTGGACGTCTTAAAAAACATTCTAAAAGATATTGAGTCGGATGAATCAATGGAAGATGAATTGATTTTAAGTGGTGTGACGAGATTACTTGAGCATCCGGATTTTATAGATACAGAAAATGTAAAAACAGTAGCTATGATTATGGAAGACAGTTCGCAGATAAAAGATTTAATTAAAGGTAGTGAAAATAAGCGAATTAGTGTTCATATAGGCGATGAAAATTCAAGTTTAAAAAATTTAACAGTTATAACCTCAAATATATTGCTTGACAGTGACAGGACCGCATCTTTTGGTATAATTGCTCCTGTAAGGATGAATTATTCAAATGCTATAAATGCAATTCTTGAACTTGACAAGACATTAAGGTTTCTAAATGCGAATTTGAAAGGGGATGAGGACTAAATGAAAGAAAATAATGAGTTTAAGAATGATGTTGATAAAAAAGTCATTGATGAAGATGTTCAACCGAATTTATGCGATGAAGATACAAATGAATCGGATGAATTAACCACAGAAATAGATTCTCTAAAGACACAGCTTATAAGGCTTAAAGCAGATTTTACAAACTTTAAAAAGAGAGCACAAAAGAGAGAACATGATAGTGTGAACTTGGGAGTTGAAAAATTTGCGGAAGTTTTATTTCCTGTAATTGATAATTTTGATATTGCACTTTCACATATAGAGGATAAAAATATATATGACGGAGTCAAGATGATTTATGATCAAGTTATCGAAGCTTTTAAAAATGTAGATATAAATGTTATGGAAAGCGATGGGGCAGTTTTTGATCCTAATCTGCACTACGCGGTAATGATGGAAGAAAAAGATGGAGTTCAAAGTGGAATAATAACCGAAACTCTAAAAAAAGGATTTATGCTGGGAGATAAAGTTATACGTCCGGCAATGGTAAAAGTAAGTAAATAATTAATTAATTTTAAATTGAGGAGGATATTATAAATGAGTAAAATTATTGGTATTGACTTAGGTACAACAAATTCATGTGTTGCAGTTATGGAAGGTGGAGACCCTACTGTTATTCATAATATTGAAGGAAACAGAACTACTCCAAGTATTGTAGCATTTACAAAAGAAGGAGAAAGATTAGTTGGTGAAACGGCAAAAAGACAAGCTGTTACAAACCCGGATCGAACAATTTCTTCTATTAAAAGAGAAATGGGTACCGATTATAAAATTAGTATTGATGGAAAAGATTATACACCTGAAGAAATTTCAGCAATGATTCTTCAAAAGTTAAAAGCAGATGCTGAAAGCTATCTTGGCGAAACAGTTGAAGACGCTGTTATTACAGTTCCTGCATATTTCACAGATGCTCAAAGACAAGCCACAAAAGACGCAGGAAGAATTGCAGGTTTAAATGTAAAGAGAATTATCAACGAACCGACTGCTGCTGCACTTGCATACGGGATGGACAAAGAAGAAGGTCAACACAAGATTATGGTTTATGACCTTGGTGGAGGAACATTCGACGTTTCAATTCTTGAAGTTGGCGACGGCGTGTTCGAAGTTATGGCTACAAGAGGCAATAACAGACTCGGTGGAGACGATTTCGACAACAAACTCGTTGATTATATTGCAGATGAATTCCAAAAGGAAAACGGAGTTGATTTGAAATCAGATAAGATGAGTCTTCAAAGACTTAAAGAAGCTGCTGAAAAAGCAAAGAAGGAACTCTCATCAACTATGACTACAAACATTAACTTGCCATTTATTACAGCAACTCAAAATGGACCGCTTCACTTAAATATGGATATTACAAGAGCAAAATTCAATGAACTCACAAGTGATTTGGTTGAAAAGACAATTGCACCGGTTAAAGATTGTATTAAGGACGCAGGTATTGAAGTTTCAGATTTGGATAAGATTTTATTAGTCGGTGGTTCAACAAGAATTCCGGCTGTTCAAGATGAAGTTAAGAAATTGACAGGCAGAGATCCACAAAAAGACATCAACCCTGACGAATGTGTTGCAATTGGTGCTGCAATTCAAGGTGGAGTTTTGACAGGAGAAGTTAAAGACTTACTACTCCTCGATGTAACACCGCTTTCACTTGGACTTGAAACATTGGGTGGAGTAACTACAAAACTCATCGAAAGAAATACAACAATTCCGGCAAAGAAGAGCCAAGTTTTCACTACAGCTTCCGATTCTCAAACATCTGTTGATATTCACGTTCTTCAAGGAGAAAGAGAATTTGCAAAGGACAATACAACTCTCGGCAGATTCCAATTGACCGGTATTGCACCGGCACCAAGAGGAATTCCTCAAATCGAAGTTACATTTGACATTGACGCAAATGGTATTGTAAATGTTAGTGCAAAGGATATGGCAACAGGCAAACAACAATCTATAACGATTACAGCTTCAAATAAGATGAGTGAAGACGAAATTAAAGCTAAAGTTAAAGAAGCTGAAAAATATGCTGCAGAAGATGAAAAGGCAAAGCAAAATATTGAAACCAAAAACAATGCAGACCAAATGGTATATCAAACAGAAAAGAGCATCAAGGATTTAGGAGACAAGCTATCAGCAGAAGACAAGAAGTCATTGGAAGAAAAGAAAGATGCACTTAAAAAAGCTTCAGAAGGAACAGACTACGAAGATATGAAACAAAAGACCGAAGACTTGACGAATGAGTTCTATAAGATAACTCAAAAAGTTTATGGTCAAGCAGGAGGAAATCCTTCAGAAGGCAATGTAAATCCTGATGCAAACAAAAAAGATGACGGAGACGATACAATTGATGGAGACTACGAAGTAGTTGATTAATTTGACAATTTCCGCTAATTATAGGATAATAGAACTGATCCACTTTTAGTGGACAGTTCTTATTTTTTTGAAAGGCTGAGTTGATGAAAAATTTGTATGAAGTATTAGAGGTTGAAGAAACAGCTTCAATCGATGAAATAAAGAAAAGTTATAGACGTTTAGCAAAAAAATACCATCCTGATTTGAACCCTGATGATCCGGAGAGTGCAGAAAAATTTAAAGAGGTTACAGCTGCATATGAGGTTCTTTCAAATCAAGAAAAAAGAACTATGTATGATAATTATGGTACTACTGATGCTCAAGCTGGTGGCGGATTTGGTTATGACGACATATTCAGTGATTTATTCGGCGACATTTTCGGTGGTATGGGTTTTGGCGGATTCAGTTCAAATAGAGCTGCAAGCAATCAAAAATCGGGTCAAGATAGAATGACTTATATAGATTTTGATTTAAAAGACACTCTCACAGAAAAAAGCGTTGATATTGAGTATGAGAGAGTTGAAAACTGTGAAAAATGTCATGGTACAGGTGCAAAGTCAGAAGATGACGTGGAGGTATGCAAGACTTGTCACGGAAGAGGACGAGTAAGACAGGTTAAACAAACACTTTTTGGTCAAATGCAAACTGATACAGTTTGTCCTGACTGCAACGGTACAGGGAAAGTAGTTAAAGAAAAGTGCGAAGAATGTGCAGGCTCAGGAAGAAAGTCTAAGAAAATAAAAAAGACAGTTAAAATTCCCAAAGGCGTAACAGATGGTGTTGTATTAAATTTGGGTGCACATGGTGACGAAGGAGTAAACGGTGGAAGACGTGGAAATTTATATGCCGAAATTCACGTTAGAAATCCATATGGTTATGAAATTCAAGATACAAATCTTGTAAAGGAATACAAGATTTCATTCTCAGAAGCAGCACTTGGTACTCGAAAAAAATTTGAAACATTAGATGGGGAAGAAGAAATTGTTATACCGGAAGGAACGCAAAATGGAGATTATATAACAATTTCGAAAAAGGGCTTATACAAATATAATTCAAATACACGCGGTGATATTTATTTGGTATTTAAAGTTGTAACACCTACAAATTTATCAAAGCGTCAAAAAGAAATTTTAAGGGAGCTTGATGAAGAAAACGAGCTTAATGACCCTCCTCCCTTTTCGGGAATAAGAGAAAAATTTAAAAATATATATTTCAAAATAAAAAATGTGATTAGAAGGATGTTTGCACGATGATAGAAGTTTCATTAAAAGTAAATAGAAATTTGGAAGATGAAATTACGACTAAACTTATTATGTTTGGGATAACTTCTTTTGAAGTAATTGATGACAATTTAAGTGACAGTCTTAAAATTTCCGAAAAGAATTGGGACTATATCGATAAAAAAGAAAAAACGGATTTCGTTATTTTCAAAGTATATTTGGAAGATGATGAAGTTCAAAAATTTCTTGAAGATATTGACGTTGAAAGCGAGTGTGAAATTTCAAAAAAATCAATTGAAGAAAAGGATTACGAAAACGATTGGAAAAATTATTTTCACACGATTGACGTTTCAAAGGATTTAAAAGTTGTTCCACTTTGGGAAGAACACACTGAATCGGATGTTGTTATAAATCCGGGAATGGCTTTTGGTACAGGAAGTCATGAAACTACTTATATGTGCCTTAAAGAGATTGACAAGTATCGTCCTGACGGCAAAATTTTGGACGTAGGAACGGGAAGCGGAATTCTCGCAATTTCTGCTGCGAAGCTATCAAGTGCAGTCGTAGATGCGTATGAAATTGATGCGTTAGCTATAAAGTCGGCAAATCAAAATGTGAAACTAAATAATGTTGAGGGTAAAGTTAATATAATTCATGGAGATTTCAGGGATTATGATATCAAGATATACGACACGATAATATCGAACATTTATGCAGAAACTTTATGCGAAATGATGCCGGAATTTTCTAAGCGTATTAAATCACAAGGCTTAATAATATTGTCGGGTATTGTTAATGAAAAAGAAGACATGGTCAGAGATGCTCTACAAAAAAACAAATTTGAAATTGTAAGTTCAAATAAACAAAACGGTTGGTCTGAGATTACGGGTAGATTTAATGGATAGAATTTTTATCGATGATACATTAATAACAGGAGAGGACTTCAGACATGTTATAAAAAGCCAAAGACATATTGTGGGTGATAAACTTGAGGTTGTTTTAAATGAGGAACTCTACTTAGCGGAGATTTCAGAAGTTTCAAAGAACAGTTTTTCAGTTAAACTTTTAGAAAAAATCGAGGAAGACACAAATAGTATAAAAATCTATTTGTTTCAAGGATATATTCCAAAGAAGAAAATGGAACATGTTTTTAAAATGAACGGCATGCTAGGTGTCGAAAAGTTTATCCCGACAATTACTGAAAGATGTTATGAGAAACGTATTGAAGACTTTTCAAACGATAGATGTTATTCTATTTTAAAAGACAGTGCTGAAGTTTCAAAGTCAATAAAAATTCCTACAGTCTCAAATAATATGGAATTTAAAGAGGCTATAGAATTTTCTAAAACTTTGGATTATTCGGTTATTCTTTTTGAAGATGAGAATGTAAATTGTATATATGACTTTTTAAAAGATGTTGATGTAACTTACCCGAGAGAGGTTTCGATAGGGATTTTTGTCGGACCTGAAGGAGGGTTTTCAGAAGAAGAAGTGGTATTTGCAAAAGACAGAGGGGTAAAATCTATACGGTTATTTAGAAATATATTGAGAACGGAGTATGCTGCATTTTCTGCTATATCTTCTATATTGACCTACTATGAAAGGACTAAATATGAAAGTTAAAATTAAAACTCTGGGTTGCAAAGTGAATTTTGTTGAAAGTCTTGCACTTGAAGAGAGGCTTCGAAAAGCAGGATTTGAAATAGCCGATTCTGACGAAGAAATTTGTGACGTTTTTATTCTAAATTCATGCAGCGTTACAAATGAAAGCGATAAAAAATCGAGGCAGGCATTAAGCAGAAATCGAAAGATAAACCCTGATAATTACTCTGTGATTATGGGGTGTTATAGCCAAGTTTCAAAGGATGAACTTTTAGAAAATAAAAATGTAAATCTTGTCGTCGGAAATAAAGATAAACTTGATATTTCGTATCTAATGACTTTGGATAAAGACAAAGGTGAAAAAGTATATGATATTTCAAAATATAGAGAATTTGAAGATTTGCCGCTCCATGGAACGGGTGAAAAGACTCGTGGATTTATTAAAATTGAAGACGGTTGCGATAATTTTTGCTCATACTGCATAATTCCTTACGCAAGAGGAAGAGTACGGTCAAGAAGTATCGAGTCCATAAAAAAAGAAGCATCATCTCTTGGGGAAACCGCAAAAGAGATTGTTATAACGGGAATTGAAGTTGCATCGTATGGAAAAGATTTAAAAGATGCAACTCTTATCGATGCAATTGAAGCGGTACACGCAGCAGCGCCGAATGTAAGAATAAGACTTTCAAGTCTTGAAATTTCGGTTATAACAGATGATTTTTTAAGAAGGCTAAAAAGCATAAGTCGGTTCTGTGACCAATTCCATTTGTCACTTCAAAGCGGATCGGATAATGTTTTAAAAGCAATGAATCGAAAATACAACAAAGAAACTTTCAAGAAAAAAGTTGATTTGATAAGGTCTTATTATCCAAGCGCAGGAATCACAACGGATATTATTGTAGGTTTTCCCGGTGAAACGGAAGCAGACCACGAGAGCACTGTTCAGTATTTGAAAGATTTGAAACTTTCAAGGATTCATATTTTCCCATATTCTATTAGAAAAGGTACAAAAGCGGCGGATATGGAGCAAGTTGACGGAAATATAAAAATCAGAAGAAAAAATGAACTTGAAAAATTAGGAGAAGAACTTCAAGAGGAATTTAAAAATTCTCTTTTAAATAAAGAGGAAGAAGTTCTTATTGAAGAAAGAACAAAGGGATTTTTCACAGGATACACAAGGAACTATGTAAAGGCAGAGATTTCTTGTGATGAATATCCGGATTTAAAATTAAACAGCGTTATTAATACAATGCTTGTTGAAGAAAAGGGGGAAAAGAAATGGATTGTTTGTTCTGCAAAATAATTGATGGGGAAATACCTTCTACAAAGGTTTATGAGGATGATGTTTGTTATGCATTCAGGGATATAAATCCGGTTGCACCTACACATATTCTTGTTATTCCAAAAAAACATATAGATGGACTGGATGCATGCGACGAAGGTGACAAGGAAATACTTAGTCACATTTTATCGGTCATAAAGCTGATTGCAAGAGAAGAAAAATTGACAGGTGGATATCGCGTAATTTCAAACGTTGGCGAGGATGGAGGACAGTCTGTTCGCCATTTGCATTTTCATCTAATAGGCGGAAAAAAATTAGGTTGGAATTTTGATTAAATACTTGATTTTTTAATTAACTATGTGTATAATATTGGATAGAGCGTTGTGGATAACCTTATGGAAGGGGGGAAGATAAATGTCAGAAATCAAAGTTGGAGAAAATGAATCCCTAGATAGTGCTCTAAAGCGCTTCAAGAGACAATGTGCTCGCTCAGGAGTAATGGGTGAAGTTAGAAAAAGAGAACATTACGAAAAACCTAGCGTTAGAAGAAAACTTAAATCTCTAGCAGCTAGAAAAAAGAGACGTAAAGGATTTTAGTTTATGTCATTAAAAGAACGTTTGATGGATGATTTAAAAACTTCCATGAAAGAGAAACAAACTCTTAGAAAAAATACTATCACAATGCTCAGATCTCGTATAAAGCAATATGAGGTTGACAACAGATTGACTGCTGATGATGATTTAATTATGCAGATGATTCAAAAAGAAATAAAAGAAAGAAATGATACGCTGGATTCTCTCAAAGGCACAGATAGAGCAGAACTTATAAAAGATACGGAAGAAGAAATTTCATATCTTTCCGAGTATTTACCAAAGCAAATGGACGATGATGAGTTAAATGAATTGGTTAGTGCTGTAGTAGCTGAAGTAGGAGCAACATCAATGAAAGACATGGGTGCTGTTATGAAATTGGCTAAGGAAAGAAGCGAATCTAGAGTAGATGCTAAGAGATTATCTGAAGCGGTGAAAGCAAAATTAGGCTCACTAAAATAGGTGGGCTATTTTTGTGTAAAAATTCAATAAAATAGTTTAACTATGTCTTTTTCGGGTAATATGTAATTAAAGGAGGTAGTTATGGTAAAAATGATTGAGATGTTAAAAAACATTCCAAATTTAGCTGTGCTTTTGATTTTTTTAATTTCGGTAGCATGCTTTATTTCATCGCTTTTTGTCAATAAGAAATTCAATTTTGTTGTCGGAGTTTTGCTTTTGATTGCATACATAGCGATAATACTTTTAAAAGATAATAAATATTTTGTTTATCTAATATTGAGCACGGTTGGAATCTTTTTACTTTTTATGGAGTTGTTGGTTCCCGGCGTTCAAGTTTTTGGAATATTCGGTGTTGCATTTCTTGGAGTTGGTTTTTATGGAACTTTTGACGATTTACTATCAACAATTTTAGGACTTTCACTCACAGTCTTAATTTCTATTTTTCTCATTTACTTTTACATTAAGAAGGGTTATAAGATAAAGGGAATGGAAAAGTTTGTTTTAAAACAAAAAAGTTCTACTGAAAATGGTTATTTAGCAGTTGTTTATCCTGACTTAACAGGCAAGAGAGGCGTTACAACAACCCCTCTAAGACCGAGCGGATTTGGAATAATTGACGATAAAAAGTATGATCTCTACAGTGATGAGGGCTTTATACCGTCAGATACAAAAATTGAAGTTATAAAAGTTGAATCTATGAAAATATATGTAAGGAGGATTTAGATGAACGAAATTTTAAGTAGTTTAGGACCGATTTTTACGGTCGGATTGGTTTTTATTTTAGTTATAATATTTTTCTCATTTGTGCCGTTAGGCCTTTGGATAACGGCATTCTTTTCAGGTGTAAAAGTTGGAATTGCAACACTTGTAGGAATGAAACTAAGAAGAGTTGCACCGAGAAAAATTATTAACCCAATGATCAAGGCAACTAAGGCAGGTTTAAATTTAAAACTTGATGAGCTGGAAGCTCACTATCTTGCAGGTGGTAATGTCGATACATTGGTCGATGCACTAATTGCTGCTCAAAGGGCAAACATCGAGCTGGAATTTAAGAGAGCTGCTGCTATAGACTTGGCAGGTCGTAATGTTTTGGAAGCTGTTCGTGTAAGTGTAAACCCAAAAGTTATTGAGACACCTAATATTGCAGCTGTAAGTAAAGACGGTATCGAAGTTATCGTTAAAGCAAGAGTTACTGTAAGGGCAAATATCGAAAGACTTGTCGGTGGAGCAGGTGAAGAAACAATTATAGCAAGAGTCGGGGAAGGAATTGTCACAACTGTCGGTAGCAGCAATACACACAAAGAAGTTCTTGAAAATCCGGACAGCATTTCAACAACAGTTCTTGAAAAAGGACTTGACTCGGGAACAGCTTTTGAAATTTTATCAATTGATATTGCTGACGTAGATGTCGGCAGAAACATCGGTGCGCATCTTCAAACAGACCAAGCTGAAGCAGACATGAGAATTGCTCAAGCAAGAGCTGAAGAAAGACGTGCAATGGCTGTTGCAAAAGAACAAGAAATGAAAGCGGAAGTTCAAGAAAAGAGAGCTCTTGTTGTCGAAGCGGAATCACAAGTTCCTTTGGCAATTGCAGAAGCATTGAAATCAGGCAATTTGGGCGTTATGGATTATTATAAATTGAACAATATAAAAGCGGACACGGATATGAGAAATTCTATAGGCGGAGTAAAATCTGATAAATGAGTTATATCATAGCCATTGTCCTGATAATTTTAAAAATAATAGATTCAATATATGAAAATAATCACAAGAAAACTATAGAGAAAAACATACCCAAAAAAGATAATACTGAAAAGATAAAGACTCGCATAGATAATATAAAAGATGAAGAAACAAAAAAAAGATTGATCAAGCTTTTGAAAAACGCTGAGAAAGAATTTGCGGAAGATTCGAATAAAAATATGACTTTGGACAAAAAATCGGATGATAAGATAAAAAAAACCAATATTAAGACCAAAGAATCGAAGACGAATAAAGCTAAAATATATAAAGAATCAGCTATTGTTGACTCGAGAAGTTTGGAAAATGCTATTCCACATACAGATGATTCAGTGTACAGTCACATGATAAAAAACGAATGTGGAATCGAGCACGGGCTTGGAAAATCAATTTATGAAAAAGATGAAGAAGCTCAATCAAGATTTCTTGAAGATTATAATGAGGCGGACTTAAAAAAATATATCGCAATGAAAGAGATATTAGATGAGCCGGTCTCAATGAAGTAAGGAGACTTAATGACTGAATTTGTAGTTAAAGATATGTTAACTGTAAAAAACATTGTTGGACAATTGGACCAAAATATAAATCTCATAATGGAAAAATTGGATGTGAAAATATCCATTTCTGATGACACATTTAAAATCGACGGAGAAAATTCCGAGATTGCAAAGAATGTTCTCATGGTCCTCTCGAAGAAAAGTAAGAGCGGTGATGTTGATCTAAATGATATTTCATATATCATAGACCTTGCACGTGAACACAGGGAAAACGAGGTTTTGAATCTAAATGACAAACCTATTGCATTCACTGCAAACGGCAGAAGTCTATTTCCGAAAACAATCGGACAGAAAAGATATATAGAATCGATTAATAACAATGATATTGTATTCGGAACAGGTCCTGCGGGAACAGGAAAGACATATCTTGCAATCGCACTTGCTTGCCAAGCGTTTAGAAACAAACAATTTGAAAGAATTATACTCACCAGACCGGCAGTTGAAGCCGGTGAAAGCCTTGGATTTTTGCCGGGAGACTTAAAAGAAAAAGTCGACCCATATCTAAGGCCTGTTTATGATGCACTTTTTGAAATAATAGGTGGAGAACAATATCAAAAATATATTGAAAAAGGTTTAATTGAAATTGCTCCGCTTGCATATATGAGAGGAAGAACTCTGGACAAAAGCTTTATAATATTGGATGAAGCTCAAAACACAACTCCTGAACAAATGAAAATGTTTTTGACAAGACTTGGCTATTCATCAAAGATGGTCATCACAGGTGACCTAACACAGACCGACTTGCCGAGAGGGAAGATGAGCGGTCTGAAGAACGCGATAGAACTTTTGAGACGCACAAAGGGAATCGGAATCGAAGAGCTTCAAAAAGTCGACATTGTTAGACACCCGCTTGTTCGAAAAGTGATTGAAGTATATGAACAAGAAGCTTTGCGTTTGGAAAAAATAAGAGAAGATAAAAAGAAAGAAAAAGAAAACAAAAATGAAGAATAATTTGGATAGAAAAATAAGGGGAAACAAAACCTTTTATTTTGATAAATTTGAATTGAGTATATCAACCGGCACACAATTTTTGTGTGTCGATGATTTATATAGCTTAAAAAAGGTAATTGAGAAAACACTTAGAGTTGTCGATTTCAGATATTATACTCAAATATCACTGAGCATCGTGACACCCGGAGAAATTCGAGATTTGAATAATAGATTCAGAGGAATAGATAGAGTGACGGACGTTTTAAGCTTTCCACTGGATATGGAAACCGGAATTTTGGGAGATGTTGTGATCTGTAAAAAAGTGTGCACAAGGCAGGCAAAACTCTACGGGAACTCTTTTCAAAGAGAGCTTATGTATCTTACATGTCATAGCATTTTGCATCTTATGGGATATGATCATATGAACAAAAGGGACAAGAGAATTATGAGAGATTTGGAGAAAAAAGTTATGAGAGAAATATAGAGGCTCTCCGATCAATTATTATTTTTGAAAGGAAGGTAAGTAGGCGAAGACCTATTCGCTGAAAAAATGTTATGAAGAAAAGAATTTTAGCGTTATTGTTGGTTGTCGGAATGCTTTTAAGCTTCCCGATGGCAACTACTAATGCACAGAGACAAAAGAAGTTTAGAATTTTACTTAACGGAGTGGATATTCCACTTACAGAAAATATGGGACTTCCATATATTGAGGACTCAAGAACTCTTGTTCCTATCAGGCTTATTTCCGAATCACTTGGATATAAGGTTGACTGGAATGAGGCTGAACAGCTAGTTACTATAAAGGGTAACCTTAACAATGTAGACAGAAATATTAACCTTACAATCGGTAAAAATATGGCTGTCGTTAATGGAGAACAAAAACAAATTGATGAGTCACCTAATGTAGTGGCAAAGATTAAAAAAGACAGAACTTATGTTCCGCTCAGATTTATATCTGAAAACTTAGGAGTTACAGTTGAATATAAACAAACTGAAAAGGAACATATTATAAATTTAAACGTTGTTGTAATGGATGAAGCTACTAAATTTGCACTTTTTGGTAATGGTGGAGAAGGAGCTAAATTAGATATTGAACAAACAAAGAAAGAAGGTTTTATTTTAAGAGAAGGAGAAACTAAGGAAACAATTCTTAAAAGACTAGATCAATCGTTAAATCCTGCTCCAACATATGAAGCACCTCCGGCAGGAAGAGTATCTGAAAATTGGATATCACCAAATTTAAGCATTGCATATATAGATCCGATAGAAAATTCTTTTGGTTATTCTGCACCTTGGGGATTTACAATATGTTCAGCTAAAGATTATAAAGAAAAAGCTGAAAATATGTCATATTTAATTGAATTAATAGATGATAGATATGTACCTTACCAAAAGCATATACAAATATCTAGAAATGATTCCAATTATCATGATATGGAATTACCGCTTAATCCGCCGAAGTGGGAAAATTTTAATCAACATGTAGATAATAGAATTGTTACAAATATGTTTGATTATGACCCTTCATATGGAAAAAGAAAAGATTCGATAATAACAAAAGGTTTTGATAAATTATATAGACCACATATTGGAGAAAAAGTTAAGTATAGAGTAACATTTAAGCAAGGCGATGAAGAACACCAATATGAATTTACTGTTTCTTATCTTTGGGCTATTGCAGAAAATCACAAATCACTATTACGTCAAAATGACAAAGAAACATACGAATATCTTAATAGAGTGGGAATGACTAAAGTTAACGATGAAGGTATAAAACTTGTTCCAGTAAATGATTGGATACAGATATATTAAAAGAGGGCTAAAAGCCTTCTTTTTTTTAAAATTTTAAAACAAATAGTAAAAAACATAAGCTAAAGAATTTAATTCACTAAAACAATTAAAAAGATATCAATATGGGTATAATTGAACTGTATAGAACATGTGTTTTATTTTCGTGTACGATAATTAAGTTTATGAAAAATTATTGGATAGGTGGATGATTTTTTATGAAAAAGAGAAGTTTTTTAAAGAGTTTTAATAATGCTGCAAACGGTTTAGTTCATAGTTTTAAGAGTGAGAAGAATATGAGAATCCACTTTGCCGTCGCGGGCATTGTTCTGATTTTTGCACTCATTTTCGAGTTTTCGAAGTTGGAGTTTATTGCTCTTACAGGGGCGATTGTTCTTGTGCTTTTTGCTGAATTAATAAATACGTCACTTGAGTATGCGGTTGATGCTTCTGTTGGTGAATTTCATCCGCTTATTCGAATTTGCAAAGATATTTCTGCCGGGGCGGTTCTTCTGACTGCTTTTTATGCTGCGTTTGTCGGATATTTGCTCTTTTATGATAGACTTGTACCACTAGGTAATAATGTTTTGGGTGCGATTCATCAAAGTCCGATTCATTTGACATTTATAGCATTTTCCCTTACAGTAATGCTTGTGATTGCGCTGAAAAGCAAGTATTCAAAGAGCAGAGGAAGTTATTTTCAAGGCGGAACAGTGAGCGGACATGCTGCAGTTTCGTTTCTTTTAGCGACCATTGTTTCTTTTAATTCCGATAGTCTTCTTGTAATTTCGCTTGCTTATATTCTTGCGATATTGGTTGCGGAAAGTCGCGTCGAAGGAAAAATACATAAACCTATGGATGTTTTTTACGGGGGCTTATTGGGTATAATTATAGGAATAATTATTTTTAGGTTGTTTGGATAGCTATGAAATTGAATTATGATGAATTAAATGATAAAATGAAAAAGCTTGTGGTTGCAGCAATTGATGCTAGAAAAAATTCTTATGCGCCGATTTCCGGATTTAAGGTTGGTGCTGCAATTTTAGCAGACACAGGTGAAATTTTTTCGGGAGTTAATGTAGAGATTACAAGTTTTTCTCCCACTATTTGCGCTGAAAGAAATGCGATATTTAGCATGATTACAACCGGTGAGAGAAATTATAGTGCAATTGCTGTTTGCGGCTCGAGTCCGGACACATTTCCTTGCGGCGTTTGCAGACAAGTGATATATGAAACTTCACCTGAGTGTGAAGTTTTAATTGTGAACAGTTTATCGGATATAGAATCATATAGAATTCAAGATTTATTGCCACACGGATTCAGATTGGAGGAATAATGAGAAGCGGTTTTGTTAATTTGATAGGAAGACCAAATGTAGGAAAGTCTTCTATTTTAAATCATTTAATTGGGGTTAAGCTTTCGATTGTTACGGATAGGCCACAAACCACAAGAAAAAGTATGAAGTTTATTTATACAGATGAGAAATCTCAAATTATTTTCTTTGACAATCCGGGATTTCAGGATCCGAAAAATAAGTTGGGGCAAGAGATGCAAAATATTATTTATAACAATATTAAAGATGCAGACCTTGATATTTATGTTATGGATAATTCTTTGGAGAATGGAAGGCTTGACAACAAGGTTTTAGATCTAGCACGTGAAGACAAAAACAAAAAGATTGTTATAATAAATAAATGTGATCTTTTAAAAGAAGATGAGCTCGAAATGCTCATTCAAAAATACAAAGAACTCGATTTGTTTATTGATGTTTATCCGGTTTCTGCGGTGACGGGCTATGGATTCAAAGAGCTTCTTGACGGGATTTACAATATAATGCCCGAAGGTCCATTGTATTATGATGAAGAGATGATCACTGATACCATGACTAGGGAAATTATGGAAGAAATTTTGAGAGAAAAGTTTTTGATTTTTTTGAATGAAGAGATTCCACACGGCATAAATATCGAAACTGAAGAGTATATTGAAGATGAAGACTCTATAAGCATAAGGGATATTGTTTATCTTGAAAGGGAAAATCATAAAGCTATTGTTATTGGGAAAAATGGAACAATGATAAATAGAATTATAAATGCAGCAAAAAAAGATATGCAAGAGTTTACAAATAAAAAAGTTCGTTTAAAGATTGATATAAAAATTAGAAAAAATTGGAGAAAAAATATCGGAATTGTTAAGAGTTGGATTAAATGAAGACGGAAGCAATTATTTTAAGAAATATAAGATGGCAGGATTCTAGTATTATAACCCATGCACTCACCGATGATTATGGAAGAATCAGTATTATGACAAAAGGTGCGTTCAAGCGGAAAGAAAATGTCATGCCGTACTTCGATTTGTTTTCAATTACAAATTTCGATCTATACAAGGGAACGAATATGTTTTATTTTAATTTTGCAGACAGTGCAAAGGTTTCGGAGGATTTATACAAGGAGCCTATTTCATTTAGAGTCTGCTCGATTTTAAGTGAGATTGTTATAAAAACTATGATTGATAATTATAGCGTTCCGAATATTTATCCGCTTACAAAAAAGTTCTTGGAACTCTTATCAAAATCGAAAAATAAAGTGTTGTTTTTTGCTGGATGGCTGATAAAATATATTTCATTTATGGGGTATAGACCTATTATTAGTGAGAATAACGGTGAACTAGTTATGTGTGAGGATGGAATTGTTTATGCAGAATCAGGACAAATATTAGGACATAATAGACGAGTGAGTTTTGAAGAGTCAAGTTTAATTAAAAAATTACTTTTTTCTGAAATGTCTGAGATAATTAAATTTGATGTCAGCTCTGAAATGGGCATGAAAATTTTAGATTTAATTATTTTTTATTTTAAATTATCTTTTAGTATAAATAGATTAAATTCGTATGAGGAGCTTAAAAATTTTTAAAATGGTGTTGTATTATGAAATTAGTAGATGAGTTGAACAATTATTATAGAAAGTTCGGACTGAAGAAGATAAGAGAGGATTATATAGAACTTAATGAAGATGTTCTAAGTTATAGTGAGCTATTTTTTCATTTGGATAATCCAAACTCTATTTCGGGTGCAAATGTAAGAGTTTTAAATGTAGGAGATATGTCTTTTTCTATTCAGGGCACAAAGCGCTCAGTCAGTTCGATTTACAGAGTCGTTGATCAGAGAAAACATACTGTAAATTTCAAGGATGTATTTTTATCATTAAAACATATATTTGGGAATATGGACGATTATCTTTTCACTTATAATTCAGGGGATTATCATGAACCATCTCTTGGAGCGACTGTTTCGTATTCAAATATTTATGCAAATGGATTTTTGATTGTTAAGTGTAAATATTTTCAGACTATAAACGACGAGCATCTAGAGAGTATACCTCTTGTAATTGAGTATAACTTAAATAATCTTTCTTATGTTTTTGGTGATGAAGAGACTAATGAGTTTTCTGTCGAACAGGTGAGGGATAGTGAATTTTCAAGTTATATTTTTGAAGAGATTGAATTTGAAAATGAAAATATTTTATTTACAAGCCATATTTCTGAAAGTGAAATTCATTTAAGAGAAAAGAGATACATTCTAGCTTATATTTCTTTAATAAAATCTTGCAAAGATGTTGAAATTATAAAGGGGAAAACGGGAATATTTTCTGAAAAATATATTGATAATATGAAGAGAATAAGAGAAATTTATTTTGAAATAAAAAATGAATATTTGAATCAAAAAGCTATTGTTGATTCTGACGGCTTGAAGGAGGATAAGGATGAGTAAATTTTTAATGGAAATTATTACAAATCCAATGGATGCTGTTACATTTCAAAATATAGAAGAAGATATAAGAGAGTATCTTAGGTCCAGCGATTTTAACTCTTTTTTTAGAACTGAAGATTTAAACATTTTTGTAAATCAAACCAGGATTGTAATTTGGGCTAACTTATTTGGTGAAAAGCTCAATGAAAAGTTAACTGAACTTATACCTTCGATTTTAAGAGGGGTTGAAAGTCCTAATCAAATGAGATGGGATACAGGTTCAATTACATTTTTCAGTCCAATAATTAATATTTTATCTCTTTTAGATGATGAGCTTATAGATGTTGAAATAGAAGGCGTAAAATCAAGAAAAGTTTCACTTGTAAATTTGTTTGATGAAATCGAGATTGAAAGTATCGATGACTATTTTGATAAAATTGATAAATATGTGGGGTTTAATGAAGCTGAAAGAGTAAACAAAATAAGAAATCAAGTTTTAAAAATTGCTGCAAGCTTGGGCAAAAAATTTAATATAAATAGAGATAAGCTTATAAAAATTGCGAAGATTATTGAAAATCCGCAGTTTTTGAGTGCAAACTTTGATGATAAATATTATGATTTACCGGAAGAATTTGTATTTAACATAATTAATAAATATGACGCATGCATTCCGCTTATTTTTGAAGATGGAAAAATTTCAGATTCATATATAATCGTTTACAATAAAAATAAAAATTCGGAAAAAGTCAAGAATATGTATGAAAAGTCTTTAAATTACGATTTGGGCCTTATAGAGGAAGTTTTTGAAAAAGATAGCATCGTTCCTTTGAAAGAATATGTTCCAAGACTTAACTGGATTTCAAAATTTGATCAACTTGGCAATTTGTATGATAAAACAACGAGAGTGAAGATGTTTGTTGAAAAAGTCGCTGATAATCTGTCTCTTGCAAAAGAAATGGAAAAAGATTTGTATGTTGCTGCAGATTTACTTAAAGCGGATCTCGCTACAAGAACTGTAAAAAAATATCCTCAGCTAAAAGGCGTGGTTGCTAAGACAATGCTTGAAAAAGAAGGTTATGAAAGTGTAATTGGTGAAGCTATTCTTGAACAGTACTTACCAGGTATTATGAATAGGATGCCGGAGTCATCAATAGGTTATATTTTAGCCATTGTTGACAGGTATGATGATATTGTAGGACTTTTAATATCTGATGAATATAATATGAGATTAGTTAAAAGCAAGATTGATGAGATTTTGAGCCTTATTATAAATTCCAAACTTGAAATAAGTGTAGCTACATTAACAAGAATTGCACTATATGTTTACACAGAAGAAAGTATCGGTGCATTTGATTACAATAAGGTTGAAAAAATTGTTGAAGATCTTTTTATGCAAAGATATAAGAATATTCTCAGAGGTCTAGGAGTTAAGGCAGATTTGATGTCTGACGATGTTCTTTCTTGCGAAGAATGTTTTGGCAATTTGACAGAAAAACTTCTTGAAATTTCAGAAGAGGCAAACGAAGAAGAAATAAGTCTTTTGAAGAATCTTTTCAGAATAAGAAATCTGGTGATGACTAGCGAATCGATGGATTATGAAAGTTCTGAAGCAGAAAGACGATTAAGTGAACTTTTGGGAGACGATGTCATAAATGAAGTAGGCGATAATTTTATTTCTTTCTTGAAAAACAATAAAAACGTTTTGCAGGATTTATTTGATTTTTACGACAATGGAGGTTATGTAACTGATTATTCTAAGAAGTTACAAACGGAATTAAAGAACAGGTGGTTTTAAAATATGTATGATATAACTATTTTTGTTTTAAGCGACTCTATAGGCGAAACAGGAAGCAAAATTGCAAGAGCTTCGGTTGCCCAATTTCCAAACTGTAATTATGAGATAAAAAGATACCCATATATTTTAGACAAAGCACATATTCTTTCAGTTATTGAAGAAGCAAAAAATCTTCCAGCAGTGATTATTTACAGTACTGTTGACGAAGAGCATGCAGACTATTTGGAAAAGACTGCAATTGAGTATGGTATACCAACTGTAAACATTATGAAGCAACCACTTGATGCAATTTCTAATATTTTACATGAAACTCCGATTAGAGAATCCGGTATTCTTAGAAAATTGGATGAAACGTATTTCCAAACAGTAGATGCGATTGAATTTGCTGTAAAATATGACGATGGCAAGGATCCTAGAGGTATTAGAAAAGCTGATATTTGCTTGATTGGAATTTCTCGTACATCAAAAACACCTCTAAGCATGTATCTTGCAAACAAGGGATATATGGTTGCAAATGTACCGCTTGTTCCGGAAGTACCGATTTCAGATGAGATTTTTGTTAAAGATCCTAAAAGAATTTTTGGACTCACGACAAGTGCAGAGATAATGATAAACATTAGAGAAGAAAGGCTTAAAGCATTAGGCATGCCAAGTGTTGGCGTTTATTCTGAATATGATAGAATTCAAGAAGAAATAAACTATGCAAATAATATTATGGAAAAAATCGGTTGTACTGTTATTGATGTTTCAAACAGGGCAATTGAAGAAACGGCTTCTGTTATAATAGAAATAATGGAAAAGAGGTTCGGTAGAATATGATAAGGGAGATTTTGGAAAAAAGAGAACACGAATTCTTAAGAGATGTTGCGACTTTTTCTGATTCTTCTAAAGGCAGACAAAGAGCGGAGATAAAATCAAGTGTTAGACTTGAATTTCAAAGAGATAGAGATAGAATAATTCATACAAAAAGTTTTAGAAGGCTTAAACATAAGACTCAAGTTTACATTGCACCTCTTGGGGATCACTATAGAACCAGACTTACTCATACTTTGGAGGTCTCTCAAATCGCACGTACAATTTCAAGGGCACTTTTTTTAAATGAAGATCTTGTTGAAGCAATTTCTATGGGGCACGATATCGGTCACACTCCGTTTGGACATGCGGGAGAAAAAGTTTTAAATAAGTTGTCGGATACAGGCTTCAAACATAATGAACAGTCACTTAGAGTAGTGGATTTTTTAGAATCGCACAACGGCAAAAGAGGTTTAAATTTAACTTATGAAGTGAGGAACGGGATTTTAAATCATAGTGGTGCGGACGAGGCAGAAACGCTTGAAGGTAAGATTGTAAAATTTGCTGATAGAATTGCATATATAAATCATGATATTGATGATGCAATACGGGCTGGTGTTCTTTCAAATGATGATATTCCAAAGGATATAGCTAGAGTTTTGGGTAATACTGCTAGCGAGAGGATTGACAAGATGGTAAATGATGTTATAATTAATTCATCTGAAAAAAATACCATTATGATGAGTGATGAAATCAATTCAGCAATGAATAGTCTAAGGTCATTTATGTTTTCTAATGTTTATCTTGATGAAAGAAGTAGGATTCAAGGCGAGAGAATTGAGATTATGCTGTCGCTTCTTTTTGAGTACTATATGAAAAATACGGATGTTATTAATGAGCATATAAAGATTTATGATGGTAAAGAATCATTAAATAGGATGGTAATAGACTATATTGCAGGAATGACTGATCAATTTGCAATAGAGAAGTTTGAAGAACTTTTTTTGCCAACGGGTATTAGAAGGGTGTAAATATGTTTGTAAGTGATACTAAAATTGAAGAAATCAAGGACGCTGTTGATATTGTTGATTTGATCGGTAGTTATGTGTCACTAATAAAAAGGGGCAGAAATTATGTTGGACTTTGTCCTTTTCATAATGAAAAAACACCAAGTTTTAGTGTAAATCCTGACGGTCATTATTTTAAATGTTTTGGATGTGGTAAAAGTGGAGACGCAATAACTTTTTTGCAAGAATATGAAGGGCTTGATTTTAATGAAGCTATAAAAGAACTTGCAGAAAAGGCACATATTGATTTGGGCAATGCTGAATTTGAAAGCAAAAAAGCGGATTATTCAATTTACTATGATATAAATAGAGAAGCAGCTCTTTATTTTATGGAAAATATTAAAGTAGATAAATCTGCGATTTCTTATTTAAAAAATAGAAACATAAATTTAAATTCTGTTTTAGAATTTGGAATTGGGTTTGCACTTGATTCTTGGGACGGGCTTATAAAACACCTCACAGAAAAAGGATTTAGTATAGCTGATATAGAGGCGGCCAATTTGATTCAAAAAAGCGAAAAAAGAGGGACATATTATGACTTATTTAGAAAAAGACTTATATTCCCAATTTTAGATTTAAAATCAAGAGTTGTCGGATTTTCCGGAAGGATTGTCGGAGATGGCGAACCAAAATATTACAATTCAAGAGATAGTGTTATTTTTAAAAAAGGCAATTTGCTTTTCGGTCTTAACTTAGTTCAAAAAAAGAGTGATAGAAGTAGAATTATGCTCGTTGAAGGAAATATAGATGTTGTAAAATTGCATCAAATGGGTATAGATTATGTAGTAGCAGCACTTGGAACAGCTTTCACTGACAGACAAGCGACACTTTTAAAAAGATACGGCAAAGAAGTATATCTTTGTCTTGATGGAGATTTTGCAGGCCAAAAGGCAACGGTTAGGGACATTGAAATTTTAAGAAATATTGGCGTTGTTCCTAAAATTGTTGTGATACCTGACAATATGGACCCTGATGAATTCATAGATAAGTTTGGCAAAGATAAATTTGACGGACTTCTTAAGGATGCAATTTCCGCTTTTGATTTTACAGTAATGTACTATAAACATGATCTCGACATAGATCGAAGAGATGATTTTATAGAATTTATTAGGCGTGTATCGGGACTCATTAAGAGTATTCCTTCTAAAGTTGAGCAGTCTATTTACGTTGAAGACATTTCGAAAAAATATAATATTGACAAAACTTTGCTCATGGAAGAATTGTCAAAAAATAATGAGGTTTTCGTTGCAAGTGCTTACGATGTTAGTTCATACACAATTCCAAAAGCTTCAAATAAATTTATAAAGATACTTATAGGATATATTATAACAGACAAAGTTTTTGCGGTTGAGGCTGAAAAACTTAATGTTTTAAATTATATTAATAATAAAAGCTATTCAGATTTGATTAAACGCATTTGCAGGGAATATGAAACAAAAGAAAAGATAGAAGTTGAAGAGTTTACAAAAAGTCTAATTAAAGAAAACGAATTAGGCGAGAATTTAGTGAAATCCATGTTGTCTCATAATGAGATTAGTGAGCCTACGATAAATTATTTCCATGATGTCATTGAAGGAATAAGAAAAGAGTATATATCTGATAAAAAAGATGTACTGAATAAAAAAATAGAAAGTGCCACAAATGACAAAAATTATGATTTAGTTGTAGAGCTCCTTAAAGAATTGGATTCTCTTTCGGAAATGGATGGTGATTAAAAATGGTTGACGAGCTTAATTTACAAAAAGCAATGTCGGATGCACTAGAATTTTTAATTTCAGGTGGAATAAGAACGGGTTATGTGACTTACAAGGATATTTTGGATAGCCTCTCAAAATTCCAATTGGAAGTTGAAAAGATAGAACAAATTTATGATAAAATTGAAGAACTTAATATTGAAATCACTGACAGAGAGTCCGTTCTTCCAAAGGATGAGGAAATTATTGAAGTAGAAGAGATTGATGATGAAGATGAGCTGTCAAATGGTAAAGATGACGATATTGATGTAGATGTAGATGTAGATGACGACGATAAGTTGGAGATAAAAGTTCCAAAAGGAGTTAAAGTTGATGATCCTGTTAGAATGTATCTAAAAGAAATTGGTAACATTGCTCTATTAACTCAAGAGGAAGAAATTGCAATTGCAAAACGAATGGAAGAGGGCTCAGAGGAAGCAAAAGCGGAACTTGCAGAAGCAAATTTACGTCTCGTCGTTAGTATTGCAAAAAGATATATGGGAAGAGGCATGCCTTTTCTTGATTTAATTCAAGAAGGGAATCTTGGATTAATGAAGGCGGTTGAAAAGTTTGAGTATAAAAAAGGATTTAAATTTTCAACATATGCAACATGGTGGATTAGACAAGCCATAACTAGAGCGATTGCGGATCAGGCAAGGACTATAAGAATACCGGTTCACATGGTTGAAACAATTAATAAGCTTTTAAGAGTTCAAAGGCAACTTTTGCAAGAACTTGGTAGGGAACCAACGCCTGAAGAAATGGCGGTTGAACTTGAAATGGATGTCGAAAGGGTAAGAGAAATTCAAAAGATTTCTCAAGAACCTGTTAGTTTGGAAACACCAATCGGTGAAGAAGAGGACAGTCATTTAGGAGACTTTATTCCTGATGATGATATTCCAAGTCCACAAGACGCGGCAACTACAACGATGCTTAGAGATCAATTATTTAAAACATTGGACTTATTGTCCGAACGTGAAGAAAAGGTTATAAGGTTGAGATTTGGGCTTGATGATGGCAAAATTAGAACATTGGAAGAAGTTGGAAAAGTTTTTGATGTAACAAGAGAAAGAATTAGACAAATTGAAGCGAAAGCTTTAAGGAAGTTGCGTCATCCAAAAAGATCTGATAAGTTGAAGGATTTTCTTGATTGATGGATAGACTTGAAACAATTGTTAAATTGGCGAGAAATTCAAATTCTGTTGCGGACATTGGTTGTGACCATGGCCAAGTGGGAGTTGAACTTTTAAAATCAACTGGTGTAAGGCATGTTATTTCCACTGATATTTCTGAAAAGTGTTTAAAAAAAAGCGAGTTTTTATTCGCAAGTACAGGATTTCAATCTGAATATGATGGACGTGTTGGAGATGGACTAAAAACTTTAAACCGTGGTGAGGTTGATACAGTTGTTATTGCCGGAATGGGCGGTGACTTAATAAAAGATATTGTAACTTATGATATCGGTAAGACTTTGTCGTTTAAAAACTTCATAATACAACCAATGACAAATCCGGATGTGGTTAGAGAAACCTTTTATAAACTAGGTTATGGATTAGAAAAAGATTTAATAGTTATTGAGGGCAGTAAATATTATTTTTTGATGAAATTCAGTAGTTTAACTGACAAGAAACTCGAAAAAGATTGGTTTTATACAAGTTCGCTTCTAAGAGATTCTATTGAGACATACAAAGAATACTTGAAATTTAATTTGAATAAAAATAACGCAATTATAAATGAAATAAAATTGAATTCGAGCGAAAAATCCGATTCGAGAATTAGCGAACTTAAAAGTAACAATGAGAAACTGCGTACCTTGTTGGAGGAAAAAGTTGAATATAAGTGATTTGATGAAAAAACTTGAAGAATTTTATCCGTTAAACACTCAAATGTCTTGGGACAATAGTGGGTTGCAAATCGGAGATTTAAATTCAGATGTTAAAAAAGTGCATATATGTTTGGATATTGAAGAATTTCAAATTAATAGAGCTATTGAATATGGATGCAACACGATAATAACGCATCATCCACTATTCATGAGTGGCATCAAGTCAATTGAAAAGAGTGGTTTTTATTATAAAGTTATAAAGAAAGCTTTAGATTATAAAATAACCATTCTTTCATATCACACTCCTTTTGACACTTCAGTTTTTGGAATGAAAAACTTCTTTTTGAGCGAATACGCCATAGGAGAAATAAAAAATTTAGCAGTTGAGGAAGGTCAAAACTTCGGAATAGTTTTTGACGTTCAAGATGTTAAAATTAAAGAAATAATCGGTATACTGTCGAAGAATTTTTCAAAATATGGATATGATAATCCGTCGAATTATATGACTCTTTACGGTGAAGATGAGAAAGTTATTAAAAGAATCGGATATCTTGGAGGAAGCGGTGCAAGTTTTATAGACTATGCAATTTTAAATGATGTAGATTTATATTTAACGGGGGATATCAAATATCACGATGCACAACACGCTTATAGAAATGGTTTGAGTATATTGGATTTAACTCACGGCATGAGCGAAATTCATTTTGTAGACATTATGGCGAAAAAAATAAGTGATATAGGTCTACAAGTTTCGAAGGATTATTTTACTTTTGATAAACTTAATATTGATTTATAAATTTAAAGCTGTTATAATTAGAATGTAAATCAGACAGTCGCATTTTTAATGAGGAAAGTCCGTGCTCCATAGAGCAGAATGCTGGATAACATCCAGTGGAGGCGACTCTAAGGCTAGTGCAACAGAAAGAAACCGCCATTATGGTAAGGGTGGAAAGGCGAGGTAAGAGCTCACCAGTGCTTAGGAGACTAAGTAGCTATGTAAACCCCATTCGGAGCAAGACCAAAGTGAGGTAAAGGGATGCTGCTCGTGTCCTCTCAAGAAGGTAGGTCGCTAGAGATTCTTGGCAACAGGAATACAAGACAGATGACTGTTTAATACAGAACACGGCTTATAGATTTACTAAGAACCACCGAAAGGTGGTTTTTATTGGCTCTATAATATCTATGGGGGAGTTAAAACCCTCCATAGATATTTTTATGTAAAAAAATTGCACTTATACGCAAAACATCCTATACTAAAAATAGAAACAACAAGTAAGGAGGTGCATA
>NZ_QEKV01000008.1 GCF_003096635.1 Ezakiella coagulans
ACATACAAAAATAAAAACATTAAAAAGAATAAGCTACGGCTTTAGAAACTTCGATAGTTTTAGGAATAGAATATTTTTGATGTGTAAATAGAAAAGAATATGTAACAGCGGCGGCGAAAACCCCTAGGGTTTTGTTTGCCATGCAAAAAATCCGAGAAATTGAACAGAGTTATTTTTAGTAGTTATGTTTTACTGATAATGTGTATTTTTAAATGAAAGAGAGACTTGTTTTTATGCAAGCCTCCCCCATTGTTGACAAAGAGCCGTTTTTAATTATTGATAAGAAAATCATATAACTTAAAAGAGGGCTTGCGCCCTCATTTTAATGTGTCTTACCTCCGGTAACCACAATGTCTTCTTTGTTTGTAATAATAGCTTCAATTGCCAGTTCCAATCCTTTTACAATTGTCTCAAGAGCCATTGAAGGCATATTCTTTTTATCTGTAACTTGTTCAGGTAAGAACGGAATGTGAATAAAGCCAGTTCTCATATTCGGATATTCAGTAGCCTTTATATGACAAACTCCATATAGTACATGGTTACAAATGAATGTACCGGCTGTATTTGAAACACTTGCAGGAATCTTTCCTTCCTTTATGTGTTCAACCATAGCTTTTATAGGAACCGTTGCAAAATATGCAGCAGGTCCATCTTCTACAACCTTTTCATCAATAGGCTGATTTCCTTCATTGTCCTTTATCCTGCAGTCATCGCAGTTAATTCCAACTCTTTCAACAGTAATGTCAGGTCTTCCTCCTGCTTGCCCGATTGAAAGAACAACGTCAGGATTAACTTCTTTAATTTTTTCTCTTATTTTATCAACGGATTTTCCAATTACTGTTGGAATCTCAAGTTTTATAATTTCCGCATCCAAAATCTTATCCGGTAATTTTTTTACCGACTCAATTGCAGGATTTATTTTTTCTCCTCCAAACGGGTCAAATCCCGTCACCAATATTTTCAATTAAAATCCTCCTTTAAATTTAATATTCTCTAAAATCCAAATGCCAACATTAAGATGACATGCACCACTACCAATGCCAAAGCAACCGGTGCTTGAGTCTTCATAATTGTGTATTTACTCTTTGTTTCAAGAATTGCAGCCGGAACAATATTAAAGTTTGCAGCCATAGGTGTCATAAGAGTTCCGCAGTAACCGCATGTCATACCTAATGCACCAATTACTGCAGGGTTTCCACCATTTGCAATAACAAACGGAATGCCGACACCGAGCGTGATAACTGTGAATGCTGCAAATGCATTACCCATAATCATTGTAAATACTACCATTCCTAAACAATATGCAATAACACCCAAAACTTTTGCTTCCTGTGGAACAATAGCTGAAACGCCTTGTCCAATAACTTGTCCAACTCCTGCCGATGCAAAAACTGCTCCGAGAGCACCTAGTAATTGCGGAAGAAGTGATGAACTTCCAATTTGCATAAGCATCTTTGAAGTATCTTCTTTTGTTTCTTTATAATTTGCTTTTGTTATAATTAAAGCGATTATAATTGCTATAATTGATGAGAATCCCAGAGTTTGAGCGGATGTGAATCCGAAAAATACCGGAGCTCCGTCTTTTGCTGTGTCGACAACGATTTTAAAGCTCTTGAATTGAGCCATAATCATAGCAATCACACCAATTGAGAGTGCAGGAATAAATATTTTGTTTCCCACTCTCTTTCCGTATTGTTCTCTTTGTTCTTGTTTTTGATTTTCAAATTCTCCGATTTGAACTTGTTTTGTAAGTGTGAGTGCACCAAGCACCATTAAAAGTGCTCCTATAACCGCTCCGCCGTGTTCATAGCTGTTGATAAGAAACTTTCCTCCGGCGAAAAGAATTCCAAGTAATGTCCAGAAAACAAATGTTCCTAAAGGAGCTTTTTTATTTTTCAGTCCTCTAACACCTACTATAATGCAAACCAAACCACAAAGAATGTAAATCAGTTCGTCTATCATGGCAGTGTTTTTATATATAAAACTAAACATTAGCTTGCTCCTTTCTCAGTTTTCTTTCAAACAAATAACATTGAATGAGAGCCAAAATAACCATTGCAACTCCTGCCAAAATCGAGCCTTGAGCAATCTCTGCATTGGTTACATTGTATCCTGCTTCAGAAAGTGTCGATTGAATCAATAATACACCTCCTGCAACAGGGAAAATGTTTTGTCCGAAAAAGTTTCCGTAGTTTTCAGCAGCTCCTGCTAATCCTTTAAGTTCTTCCAATCTCTTTTCTGAAAGATCCACTTTCTTTGTAGCGGCTCCTTCAGCCATAGGAAGAATTAAAGGTCTAACAAATTGAATGTGTCCGCCCAATCTGAGTGAGAAGATTGCTGCAACCCATCTAATAAGGATATACATCCCAACAACTGCTCCTGCGCTTGCAGATTTGATTTTTTGTATCGCTTCTGCAGCTCTGTCCTTTAAACCATATCTTTCCATAATTGCAATTAGTGGTAAACTCAAGAAGAAAAGAGACATGTATCTGTTTGTTACGAATCCCTTACCTATTAAGTCCAACACATCGATTAATGGCATGCCGGAAACGAGACCTGTCACAAGTCCTGAAATCAGAACTACTGCAACTACATCCAATTTGCAGGCAAACCCGACGACTATTAATAAGACGCCGATTAAAACAAAATAGTTCATAAGCACCTCCTATTAACCTTATACCCCTTTTTTGTATTAATAAACTAAATTAAACTGTTCTTATTAAATAATTTTTTTATAAATACATACTGACAAATAAAAAAGGATGCGTAAATCGCATCCTTATTCTAATCATCATTTCTTTTTATCTTAGCTGTAAAAACTTCTTTTCTTTTATCGTAACTTATAGTTATTGCTGTTATGCTTTGGTCGCTTGGAAGTTCGTACATATAATCAAGCATTACGCCCTCAACAATTGACCTCAAACCTCTTGCTCCCGTCTTTCTTTTAATTGCTCTGTTTGCAATTTCAGTAAGTGCGGCTTCTGTAAATTTCAAATCACAATCTTCAAGCTTCATAAGTTCCTGATATTGTTTAATTATCGCATTTTTTGGCTCTGTCAAAATTCTTATAAGGCTGTTTACATCCAAATCATCAAGTGCAACATGAACCGGAATTCTTCCAACAAGTTCAGGAATTAATCCGTACTTGACAAGGTCGTGTGCTTCCATTTTTTGAAATAACTGGCCAACACTCAATTCTTCTTTCTTGATCGGGTCATTTGTAAATCCAAAAGAACTTTTTCCGAGTCTTTTTTCAATAATGCTTTCAAGTCCATCAAAAGCACCACCAACAATAAATAGAATATTTTTCGTGTCAACGGTTAGCATTGTGCCTTGAGGATGTTTTCTTCCGCCTTGAGCCGGAACACTTGCAACAGTACCTTCAATGAGTTTTAAAAGTGCTTGTTGCACACCTTCACCACTCACATCTCTTGTTATTGAAACATTTTCGCTCTTTCTTGCAATCTTATCAATCTCATCGATATATATAATTCCCTTTTCCGCAGCCGCAATATCCATATCCGCTGCTTGTACAAGTTTTAAAATAACATTTTCAACATCTTCTCCAACATAACCCGCTTCAGTTAAAGTTGTAGCATCTGTAATCGCAAAAGGAACATCCAGTATCTTTGCAATCGCTTGTGCAAGAAGTGTCTTACCTGAACCTGTCGGTCCCAAGAGAAGCACATTGCTCTTGTCAATCATAACATCGCTTTCAGGCTCGACATAAACTCTCTTGTAATGGTTATACATTGCTACAGATAAAACTTTTTTTGCTTCATCTTGACCTATAACATATTCATCAAGCTTTTCTTTTATTTCTTTTGGTGTCAAAAGTTCATTAAGATCTTTTGAGAACTTTGTTTCAATTTGGCTCTTTACAATTTCTTCGCAATATTTAACGCAATCATCACAAATATAGGCATCCCCACCGCCACTAATCAATATATTTACATCGTCTTGAGATCTGCCGCAAAATGAGCAACGATTCTTATCATCCGGTGTTCTTGGCACTATTTTGACCTCGATTCTAAGACTTTGTCGATAAGGCCATATTCTACAGCTTTTTCAGCACTCATAAAGAAATCCCTATCTGTATCTTTTTCAATTTTTTCAAGCGGTTGTCCCGTTCTTTCAGCTAATATTTTATTGAGTCTTTCTCTTGTTTCCAAAATCTTTTCAGCTTGAATTCTAATATCTTCAGCCTGACCTTGAGAACCACCGAGCGGTTGATGAATCATAATATCAGCATTTGGCAGTGCAAATCTCTTTCCTTTTTTACCGGCTGTAAGAAGAATTGCTCCCATACTTGCTGCAAGTCCAACACAAATAGTCGAAACATCAGGTTTAATATGATTCATAGTATCAAAAATTGCAAATCCACTTGTAACATTACCTCCCGGACTATTTATATACATTTGTATATCTTTTTCAGGATCTTCAGCTTCCAAAAATAGAAGTTGTGCTACAACTAAATCTGCCATAGTATCGTTTACTTCCCCTGAAACAAAAATAATTCTTTCTTTTAAAAGTCTCGAAAAAATATCGTAGCTTCTCTCTCCTCTGCCGGTTTGTTCTATAACCATTGGCACTAATGCCATAAAATCACTCCTTTTTAAATAATAAACAAGGCCCTTTTGGGCCTTATTTCATTTTATTTTTCTTCTATATCTTCTTTTTCTTCTTTGACCTTTTTATCTATCTTTTTCTTGGTCGTCTTTTTTTCTTTCTTGCCTTCAACATCAAAGTCTGCTTCTTCGACTAACTTTTCTGTCTTTTTCTTTGAAGCTTTTTTAGGAGTCTTCTTTTCTTTTTCTTCAGTTGCTTCCTTTACTTCTTCAGCTTCTTTGTCTGCTTTCTTTGTAGTCTTTTTTGTGGTTTTCTTTGCAGGCTTCTTTTCTTCCTTAGGCTCTTCTTCTTTTACTTCAACTCTCTTAACCGTTTTCATGAGCTCTTCAACAACTTTTTTATTTAAAATTCCTGTGTCCATGAAAGTGATGTCTTGATTTTTTGCCATTTCAAAGAATTTATCAGGATCCATTCCGTATCCTGTCGCTGCAGATTTAATAGCTTCTTCTCTATCTGCATCAGTTACTTCTATTCCTAATTCTTTTGCAGCTGTATCAAGAACAATATTTGCTCTTGTTTTCTTTTCTGCTATAGGTCTGAGTTCGTTTTTAATTCCTTCTTCGTTTTGACCTGTGTACTTAATGAAATCTTCATATTCCATGCCTTGTTGTCTAAGTCTGAATTTAAAATCTTCAAACTCTTGATTTGTTTGCGATTCAATAAGAGCTTTCGGCACTTCGAAATCAGTTTTTGCTACAAGAGCATCTACTGTATTATTTTCATCTCTAATTGCAATCGATTCTTGAAGTCTTTCTTCAAGCTTTTTTCTAATGTCTGCTTCAAGTTCTTTAATAGTTTCAAATTCACTTACTTCTGACGCAAAATCATCATCTAATTCAGGCAATTCATATTTTGATATAGAATTCAATTTTGTTTTAAAAACCGCTTCTTTTCCTGCATATTCTTTTGCATGATAGTCTTCAGGGAATGTAACGGTTATATCAAATTCATCATTAATATTTTTGCCGATAATTTGGTCTTCAAATCCAGGAATAAATTTGCCTGCACCGATTTCCAAAGTAGTTCCCTCAGCTTTTCCACCTTCAAATGCAACACCATCAATAAAACCTTCAAAATCAATGTCTACTGTGTCACCTTTTTCTGCAGCTCTGTCATCTATAATAATTTCTCTTTGATTATTTCTTCTTTGATTTTCAAGTTCAGCTTGAACAGCCTCGTCAGTTATTTCTTCTTCGATTTTAGGAATTTCAAGATTCTTCATATCCTTAATTACAATTTCAGGAACAACTTCTGTAGTAAATTCCATAACTACATCTTTGCCACTTTCGAGTTCTTTAACGTCAACACTTGGCATTCCTACAGCTGTTTTCGGTAATTCTTCAGCTAACTTTTCATAATTTTCATCGATAGCAATATTTAGAGCGTCTTCATAAAATACACCCTTGCCATAGAAATTTTCAATAATATGCCTCGGTGCTTTGCCTTTTCTGAAACCATCAATTCTAAAGTGACCTCTCGTCCTCTTATATGCGGTTTCTATATACTTTTCAAATTCATTCCAAGGCAATGTCCAATCAAATTTTAATTCATTGTCCTTTGATTCAACTACTTTAACGTTCATAAATATCTCCTTTCAATATTCTCAGATTATTATAGCACAAACTAATTATAAAATCAATAACTATTCGTCTTATTATACCCTAAAATAGGACACTTAAACAAAACTAATTCATATTTAAATTTCAAGCATTAATTCATAGTTGAATAATTCCCTTGACATTTTGTCACCTATCTGTTATAATTATCGTGTCGCTTAAGCGAGACTTAAATTGACTATTTTATTCATTTTTTAGTCAGTTTTTCGAGTTTATGAATCTCGCAACTTAGACTCGATGTACAATGGAACAAATTTTGTTTCAGTTCATTTAAAGTAGTGCGGTCTACCTCCTATGACAATACTACTTTAAAAGGACACTAAAGACCCAATCAAGGGTCTTTTTTATATTAATTATGGAGGTTTTTTATGATTGATAATGACAAATTAGGTACTATGCCTGTAAAAAAACTTTTATTTGAACTCTCAGTACCAGCTATTTTTGCACAAATAGTGAATGTTTTATATAATCTTATTGATAGAATATACATTGGACATATAGACAAAATCGGAAGCCTTGCTTTGACAGGTGTAGGTGTTGCAATGCCTTTAATAATGATAATTTCTGCATTTGCTGCACTTGCTGCAATGGGCGGTGCACCTCGTGCGTCAATATACTTAGGAAAAGATGACTTAAAAACTGCCGAAAAGATTTTAGGTAATTCCTTTTCACTCTTACTTATCATTTCATTAATACTTAGCATATCTATTTATGCCTTACTAGATAAAATATTAATACTTTTCGGAGCAAGCGAAAATACTCTAGCCTATGCTATGGATTATATGAAAATATACGTTCTCGGAACAGTATTTGTTCAACTTTCAATCGGTTTAAATTCATTCATAACCGCACAAGGCTTTGCAAAAACAAGTATGTATACAGTTTGTATAGGTGCGGTACTTAATATTGTGCTTGATCCTATATTTATTTTTGCATTTAAAATGGGCGTAAAAGGTGCTGCACTTGCTACTATAATATCTCAAGCTGTATCGGCAATTTGGGTTTTAATGTTTTTAAGAGGCGAAAGTACAATTTTAAAAATTAAAAAGAAAAATATGAAACTTGACAAAGATATAATTCTCCCTTCAATCGCTCTAGGCGCATCCCCTTTCATAATGCAAATGACAGAGGGACTGATTGGAATCACTTTCAACCGTTCTGCCCTTAAATATGGCGGAGATATTGCTGTAGGAACAATGACAATACTTCTCTCTATAATGAACTTTTCGATGCTACCGTTAATCGGACTCACACAAGGTGCACAACCAATAATAAGTTATAGCTACGGTAAAAATGATATAAATCGTTTAAAAACAACATTTTTATATTTATTGAAATCATCTCTGATTTATTCTTTTACGCTGTGGATTCTGCTAATGTTTATTCCAAATATTTTCGCATCTCTATTTACAAGCGACACATCTCTCATAGACTACTCGACCCCTGCAATAAGAATGTTTTTCTTTGTAAATGTTTTGCTTGGCATTCAAATCGCATGTCAAAATACATTTATAGCTATCGGAAATGCAAAAACTAGCTTGTTTCTTGCAATACTTCGAAAAATAATTCTTCTTATTCCACTTATCATCATACTACCAAACTTTATAGAACCTAAAATAACCGGTGTGTTTATAGCTGAACCGATTTCAGATTTTATTGCAGTCTTAACTACAGTAATTATGTTCAGAAAAGCTTATAAAAAGCTATAAAAAACTCTCATACTAGCACTATGCTAATATGAGAGTTTTTTTATAGATATATCCAAAATCTTTTCATGAAAATGTCTCCATCTTCTACTATATTTTCCAAAATGCCTCCTGCGGATTCAATTGTTTTTTGAGATGCAATATTATTTTTGTTGCAAGTTATGAGAACTTTTTCATAGCCTTCGTCTTTATAAAACTCGAGTGCACAAGAAAGCATCGCTTTTGCATACCCCTTTCTCCTTTCATCCGGACTGACCGAATAACCGATATGGCCTCCAAATTTTAAAAGCATATCATTAAGCTCAAATCTCATATTTATCATTCCATAGACTTTTGTTTCATCGTCATCTACATAAATCATTTCATATGCGGGAACAATTCCTTCAGGACATGTTTCTTTTTTTGACACCGCTAAAAGATATTTAAGCCATTCGCCATAGTCCATTCTCTCAAGGCCGCTAACTCCGCAGAACGTTTCATTTGCATCTATAATCTTTTGTTTAAAATCCATAACGATTTTTTCGTGTTTTGCTTCTGGCTGTATTAATTTCATATTATCCATGATTCCTTTCAATGTCTTTCTGACTGTCTATTGCAATAACAATTCCCAAAACCTCTGATGCGTATTTTTCATCGTATATGTCAATTTCGTAGGTGTCGCCCCAACTTAACCATTTCTTAGAAATAGTTGCTATTACCTCTTATTCTTTAAGAACATCAAAGTCTAAATCCCAATAATTACCTCTAACAAATAAATTTCCAAAAGTGGTTTCTACATCAATCTTTCTTTGAAGCAAAGAAAATCTGAAATTCAAAATAATTTGCTCTCCATCTTCAAAAGTTAAAATGTATTTCGGAAGAAATCTAAAAACTTCTTTGTCTATTTCAAAACTGCTAAATCCTTCCTTAGCAATAACATCCGCATGAAAACCTAAAAATCTAAATTTTTGATTTACAGTAAAAATTACATTCTGTTCTTCATCATAGACATCATAGTGGTCTAAAAATTTGAACACTTTTTGTTTTAAATATAGTTTCACTCCTATTCCTCCTTATTTCTATAAGTTAAGTTTCAAATCTCCGTCTTTTATCCAACCTATTTTCTTTAAAACAATATAAAATAAATATGATAAAACCGCCGGCAACAAAATATGAACAAGTAAAATACTTGTGTAAATCACGGCCATTCCTCTTCCATCGGCACTCATCGATGTTATTGTTCCAATTTGTCCGACAAGTCCACTTGTTCCCATACCTGAGCCGATTGGAATATTTGTCATCTTAAATACTACAGTTGAAATTGGTCCGGTTATTGCGGATGCAAGTGTTGCTGGAATCCAAATTTTCCAATTTTTTACAATATTTGGAATTTGAAGCATCGACGTTCCAATTCCTTGACTTACAAGTCCGCCGAGCCCATTTTCTTTATAGCTTATAACTGCAAAACCTACCATTTGTGCCGAACATCCTGCCGTTGCTGCACCGCCTGCGAGCCCTGAAAGACCAATCATCATACAAAGTGCAGCGGATGATATTGGAAGAGTTAAAACCATTCCCACAACTACAGACACTACAATTCCCATAAAGAAAGGTCTCAGCTCCGTTGCCTTTATAACAAATTCTCCGATTGAATTCATTCCACTCGAAAGCACAGGACCTAAAACAGTAGCAATTAATGAACCCACAATAATTGTGGTTGCAGGGGTTACAATTATGTCAAGCTTAGTTTCTTTTGAAACAATTTTCCCAAGCTCGACGCTCACGCAAGTCGCTAAAAGAGAGCCTACGGGCCCACCCGCAATATTTCCTATATATCCCACGACAACAGCAGAATAAAGAACTAGTGCCGGAGCATTTAGACTGTGTGCAATTGCAACACCGATAGCAGCACCCGTCATATCTCTTGCTGCAGGCCATATTGTCTCAGTTAAATAAGTAATTCCTAATTTTGTTCCAATAGTATTTAAAATAGTCCCTACAAGTAATGTTGCAAAGAGTCCAAGTGCCATTGAACCCAGTACATCGATTCCATATTTTCTCAAAGAAATTTCTACACCTTTTCTCTTTAAAAATTTGTTAACATTATTTTTCATAATAACCTCCTAAATAATAAAAACAATAAATTAAAATTTATTGTTTTTTTGTTATTCATTATTTAATAATCTTTTAAGGTAATCGTATTCCTCTACTAAGTCAATTTTCATCCCCTGCGGAGCGGAAGACATTTTTTTTAGGACATCATTAAGCATTTCATAAACTCGGTCCTTAGAAAAATAGTGTTCATTTACTAGTTTGTAGTACATAATTTATCCTTTCTAATTATTAAAAAATATATGTATAAGGGTCGCTTAAGCGACCCTTAGTTATATTTATATTGTTTTCTTTTCGTGATTTTCGTCATCAAGTTCAGGTACATCTTCTCCTGATTGAATTACGATTGGTTTTTGTTCAGCTAGTTGTTTGTATGTCAAATATTTTCTCTTTGCCATTTCTTCAGCTTGATCAAATAAGTCTTGAGCTTGTTCAGGGAATGCTCTCATAAGGGAAGTGTATCTTACTTCGCCCTTAATGAAATCTTGGAATGATTCCTTAGGTTCACGGCTATCCAATTGGAACGGATTCTTGCCTTGATCTTCAAGACGTGGATCGTATCTGTATAGGTGCCAATAACCTGCTTCAACAGCACGTTTTTCTTGGTGAATTGTTCTTCCCATACCTTCTCTGATTCCGTGGTTAATACATGGAGCATAAGCAATGATGAGTGATGGTCCTGGATAGCTTTCAGCTTCCTTGATAGCTTTTATAGCTTGGTTCATGTTTGCACCAAGTGCGATTTGAGCAACATATACATAACCGTAGCTTGTCATCATTAGACCGAGATCCTTCTTTCTGATTCTCTTACCTGATGCAGCGAATTTTGCAATTGCAGCAAGCGGTGTAGCCTTTGATGATTGTCCACCTGTATTTGAGTAAACTTCAGTATCGAATACAAATACGTTGATGTCTTCACCGGAAGCAAGTACGTGGTCAAGTCCACCGAATCCGATGTCGTATGCCCATCCGTCTCCACCGAATACCCAAACGCTCTTCTTTACAAGGAAGTCTTTCTTTTCAAGAATTTCTTCAAGAATTTCTTTTGTGCGACCGCTAGCTTTTTCAGCATATCCTTCAGTTGTAAGTCTTCCGTAAACGTCTCTTGTTTTTTCAGGATCATCTATGTTTTCTTTGAATTCTGTGAAGATTTCTGACACTGTTTTATCTGCATCATCAAGAGCCATATATTCATCCATTAAATCTTGGATTTTTTCTCTGATGTGACGGATTGCAAGTGCCATACCGTAACCATATTCAGCATTGTCTTCGAACAATGAGTTAGCCCATGCCGGACCTCTTCCGCATGAATCCTTGCAGTAAACTGTTGAAGGAGCTGAACCTCCCCAAATTGATGAACATCCTGTTGCGTTAGCAATAAGCATTCTATCTCCGTAAAGTTGTGTTACGAGTTTTGCATAAGGAGTTTCTCCGCAGCCTGCGCATGCTCCTGAGAATTCAAGATATGGTTTGTTATATTGTGAACCCTTAACTGAGTATTTGTCCATAACATTGTTCTTTTCAGAAAGTGTTGTTGCAAATTCCCAATTTTCTTTTTGTGGGTGGAATTCTTCTTCAAATGGAACCATTGTAAGAGCTTTAACTTTTGCAGGACATGTGTCAGCACAGTTGCCGCATCCTGTACAGTCAAGAACTGAAACTTGGATTCTGTATTGATAAATATCTAAACCCTTACCATTTGCTTTGATTGTTTCAAATGTTTCAGGCATGTTCTTTTGTTCTTCTTCGCTAACGAGCATCGGTCTGATACATGCGTGCGGACATACATATGAACATTGGTTACATTGGATACAGTTTTCTTTGTTCCAGTGTGGAACATTAACTGCGATTGCACGTTTTTCATATGCTGAAGTTCCGTTTTCGAAAGTACCGTCTGCATATTTTCCTGTGAAAGCTGAAACAGGGAGTGTATCACCTTTCATCTTGTTCATAACGTCAGCTATCTTTCTTACGAATTCAGGACGTGATTCATCAACCTTTTCTTCTTCAACTTTGAGGCTCTTCCAGCTTTCAGGTATTTCAATCTTATGAAGTGCGTTAACACCTTGGTCAACAGCTTCATAGTTCATGTTAACAACCTTTTCACCTTTTCTGCCATAGTTCTTTACGATTTGATCTTTCAAGTCTTTGATAGCTTCATCGAGTGGTAGAACTTGTGACAATTTGAAGAATGCAGCTTGCATAATCATATTTGTTCTTCCGCCCAATCCGATTTCTGCAGCAATCTTTGTTGCATTGATTGTATAGAAGTCAATGTTGTGATCAGCGATATATTTCTTCAAGCTGTTTGGTAGGTTTTCTTCCAATTCATCGTCATCCCATAGACAGTTGAGAAGGAATGTGCCGCCGTCTTTTAATCCTTCGAGCAAGTCATAGTTGTGAACATATGCTTGTTTTGAACATGATACAAAGTCAGGGTGTGTAATCAAGTAAGTTGATTTGATAGGTTTTTTACCAAATCTCAAGTGTGATGTTGTTACACCACCTGATTTCTTTGAGTCGTATGCGAAATAACCTTGTGCATATAAACCACTATCATCTCCGATAATCTTGATAGCTGATTTGTTAGCACCGACTGTACCGTCTGAGCCGAATCCCCAGAATTTACATCTGATTGTTCCTTCAGGTTCTGTGTTGATTATTTCACCCAATTCAAGTGAGTGATGTGTAACGTCGTCAACAATACCTACTGTGAACATGTCTTTCGGCTCATCTTGTTTCAAGTTGTCGAATACAGCCTTAATCATTGTAGGAGTTGTATCTTTTGATGATAATCCGTAACGTCCGCCAACGATAATAGGTTGATGTTCATTTCTATAGAAAACTTGTAGAACGTCTAAGTGTAAAGGTTCTGCAGTTGCGCCCTTTTCCTTTGTTCTGTCGAGAACAGCAATTTTCTTAACAGTCTTTGGAAGAACGTTAAAGAAATATTCTTTTGAGAACGGTCTGTAAAGTCTAACTTTGATAACACCGACTTTTTCACCCTTATCTCTCAAGTAGTCAACTGTTTCTTCGATTGTATCTGTAACTGATCCCATTGCAACGATAATTCTTTCTGCTTCAGGATCTCCATAGTAATCGAATGGTTTATATTCACGACCGGTGATTCTTGAAATTTCTTTCATGTAATCTGCAACGATTCCAACGATATCTTCATAGTATTTATTTGAAGCTTCTGCAGCTTGGAAGTAGATATCTCCGTTTTCTGCAGTACCGCGTGTTACAGGTCTTTCAGGATTTAATGATCTCATTCTGAATTCATTTAATGCTTTGTAGTCAATGAGAGATCTTAATTCTTCATAATCCATAACTTCGACTCTTTGAATTTCGTGTGAAGTTCTGAATCCGTCGAAGAAATGTACAAATGGTACACGGCCCTTGATTGTTGCTAAGTGAGCAACACTTGCCAAGTCCATAACTTCTTGAACTGAACCACTTGCTAGCATTGCAAATCCTGTGTTTCTAGCAGCCATAACATCTGAATGGTCGCCGAAGATTGATAATGCGTGGCTTGCTAAAGATCTAGCTGATACGTGGAATACAGCCGGTAGAAGTTCACCTGCGATTTTGTACATATTTGGAATCATGAGCAATAAACCCTGACTAGCCGTATATGTAGTAGTAAGAGCGCCAGCTTGAAGTGAACCGTGAACTGCACCTGAAGCACCGCCTTCAGATTGAAGTTCTTTAACTAATACTTTTTGACCGAATAAATTCAGTCTTCCTTCTGAAGCCCATTGGTCTACAGCTTCAGCCATGTTTGAAGATGGAGTAATAGGATAAATTGCAGCAACTTCTGTAAATGCATAACTTACGTGAGCTGCGGCGGTATTACCGTCCATCGTCTTAAATACTTTTGACATAATTACCTCCTAAAAAGTTGTCATCATGTGGTTAAAATTATTTTCCACATACTATTATATAACAACTAAAAACTAATGTCAAAGTTTTTAGCTATTATTGGCTAAGAATCTTTAATAGATTTTTTTAATACCAAACCCCGTGCCTATAGAATTTATCTATAAACAAAAACAAGATTCGGTATTACATAAAAATATTTTAAAATATGTTAATCTATTTCGTACTTTGTCAATTCTTCTTTCACGGACTCTGCAGATTTTCGAGTCATCCCCGGAACTTTCACAAGATCATCTATCGAAGCCTGCTTTATCTTTTCAATCGAACCGTATTCTTTCATAAGTGCTTCTTTTCTTTTCGGTCCGATTCCCTTTATGCCGTCAAGTCTGCTTTTTATCATAGTCTTTCCTCTAAGACTCTTATGATAACTTATAGCAAATCTGTGAACTTCGTTTTGAACATTGCTTATGAATGTGAAAAGTTCCCTACTCTCTTTGAGTGCATAAAATTCATTGTTGTATAAAAGTTTGTTTGTTGTATGAGAATCGTCTTTAACCATTCCCATCACAGGAATATCAATCCCCAAATCTTCTAAAACTTTTATAGCAATGCCAACTTGAGTCTTGCCTCCATCCATCAAAATCAAATTCGGTGCTTTAGAAAAACCCTTTGAACCATCAAGCATTCTCTTATATCTTCTGGTCAAAACTTCCTTCATACATTCCAAATCATTTCTTGTGTCCGCTTCTTTTATTTTAAACCTTCTATAATCATTTCTGTTATGATTCCCATCACTAAATACTACCATTCCTCCAACAGCATCCGTCCCTTGAATATGTGAAATATCAAAAGATTCAATCCTTTCAGGGTATTCTCCGGTACCAATAATCTGTGCAAGTTCTGTAAGCGCAATAACATTTGTCTTTGTCTTTTGAAGAATCCTTGCCCTGTGTTTTGCCAAATCTTCGAGTGCATTTTTCTTAACCATCATAATCGTGTCACGCTTTTCGCCACGTTTTGGCACATTTATAGTTGTGTTTAAAATTCCTTTTTGTCGTATCGCTTTTTGTAAACTTTCAAGATTTGTCGGTTCAACCTCAAGTACAAGCTCCGAAGGTGGATTTGATATTCCAAGATAATACTGCTTAATAAACTCTTCCATCATCTCGTGTTCATCTTCATCATCATTTGAAAGCACAAAGCTGTCTCTACCGATTGTTTTTCCATCGCGTTTAAAAAACACTTCAACAAGAAAAATATCCTCGCTCTTTGCATATGCGACATAATCGATCGAATCGCCGAGCGGCTTTGTAATCTTTTGATCCTCTTTTAGAGAATTTAAATCCTCAATCAGGCTTTTCATTGCAGCAGCTTTTTCGTACTCCATATTTTCAGCATAAAAAAGCATCTTATCACGAACTCTTTCAACTGTAAGCTCATTTTTCCCCTTCAAGAAATCTATCGGCTCAACGAGTTTTTTCATATAATCTTCTTCACTCATATTTCCCATGCAAGGTGCATCGCATTTGTCGATATAAAAGTTTAGACACGGCTTATAAACTCTGTCCAAATATCTCTTTGTAGTCCTAAGTCGATACTCGTCTTCCCAAAAAGTAAGAACATTATTAACAGCCAAAACATTCGGAAAAGGTCCGAAATAACTTCCGCCGTCTTTCTTTAACTCCCTCGATTTTATAAGTCTTGGAAACGGTTCGTTCGTAAGTTTTATATATGGATATTGCTTGTCATCTCTAAGTAAAATGTTGTACTTCGGGGCGTAGCTCTTTATTAAATTACTTTCAAGTACCAAACTTTCTACTTCATTGTCGACGATAATATATTCAAAGCTCTTTATATGACTTACCATCGCAGAAACTTTCGGTGACTTTTGAGTTTTATTGAAATATGATCGGACACGATTTTTTAAAATCTTTGCCTTTCCAACATAGATAACATTGTCTTTATCATCTTTCATTATGTAAACTCCCGGTTTTGCTGGTAGTTTTTGTAGCTCTTCTCTTATATTAAACACTCTAACACCTCTAATACATTATACCACATATTGTGTTTTGATTCCATAAATGTACTCATATACAAAAAAAGAGAGCTTACGCTCCCTTTATCTTTTAATTTCAGCAGTTGCTTTTTTAAGCCATGCTTTTTCTTCTTCAGTTTTCATATGACTTTGTGTGTTTTCAAAAACTTTTTTGTGATATTCATTTATATATTCAAGCTCTTCATCGCTCAAAAGTGAAACATCAATCAGTTCTCTTTCATACGGACAAAGTGTAAGATTCATAAATCCGAAGAATTGACCGAATTGTGTGGTCTTATATTCTGTAACCGTTACAAGATTTTCAATTCTAATTCCGTGTTTTCCTTCTTTATAAATTCCAGGTTCATTTGAAATAACCATTCCAGGTTGAAGTGGAACATTTATAATAGCTTTCGAAATCGACATCGGTCCTTCGTGAACGCCAAGACAATAACCTACGCCATGACCCGTGCCATGTTTAAAATCGATTCCTTCTTTCCACATTGCACTTCTTGCCATTACATCAAGATGACATCCGCAAGTTCCATTCAAGAACTTTGTCAAAAATAAATTAATATGTCCTTTTAATGTCAAAGTATAATCTCTGATTTCTTCCGCGGTTGGGTTTCCAAGCGTCACAGTTCTTGTGATATCGGTTGTACCTTCATAATATTGTCCACCTGAGTCTACAAGATAAAGTCCTTCCGCCTTTATTTCAGAGTTGTTTTCATTTGATGCACTATAGTGTGCCATAGCTGCATTTGACTTGTATGCGGAAATAGTCTTAAATGATTCACTTATAAAACTTTCGTGTTCTGCTCTTATTTCGTGGAGTTTTTCTTCCGCTTCAAATTCATTCAATTCTATCTTTCCCGCATTTGCCTTTATCCAACAAAGATAACGGCTGACAGCAGCTCCATCAATGATATGTGCAAGTCTTTCATTTTCAACTTCAGTATCGTTTTTGATAGCCTTCATCATTGTTGTAGGAAGCATTTCATCAATTACTTTCGTATTTTCAGATATAAGCTTGTATTGAAGTGCATTAATTTTGTCACCAGAAATATAACATGCATCATTTTTATCAAGAGCAACAAGTTCGTCATTAACACTTTCGTACGGTGCGATTTTTACACCATTCTTTTGAAGATATCCCTTAACGCTCACGTCAATTTTATTTTCATCCACAAAAAGTGTGACATTGTGAGAATCAATCAAAAGATAGCTTACAACAATCGGAGTATAAAGGTCATCTCTACCTCTTATATTAAGAGTGTACGCGATATCATCAAGAGTTGCCAAGAATAAATGAGTTGCACCCTTTTCTTCCATTTTTTCACGAATAATCCCGAGTCTTTTTGTTGGATTTTCACCGGTATATTCTTCATCCAAAATAAATGCTTTACCTGATGGAAGTGGCGGTCTATCTTCCCAAAACTCACCTATCAAATCTTTCTCAAATTTAAAATTTGTTTTATCTCCCAACTTTTTAACAAGTTTTTGATACATTGAATATGGTGTTATTTCACCATTAAAGCCAACTGTCTCTCCCGGCTTTACATTCTTTTTCAACCATTCGTCATAGAAATCAACACCTTCAAGTCCCCATTTCATAAGTTTGAAATCAGAACCTTCTATTTGTTTTTCCGCTTGAACATGATATCTTCCATCCGCCCAAAGTAGTGCCTCATTCTGAGTAACAACAACAAATCCTGCACTTCCTGTAAAACCCGTCATATATACTCTGGACTTATATCTGTCCAAAACATATTCGCTCATATGCGGATCTGACGTAGGTATTACAAAATAATCAATACCTTCTCTCTCCATAAGACTTCTTAACTTTTCAAGTCGTTCTCTTCTATTCATTTTAACCTCCATAATCCCTTATTAAATTAATTTTCTTTTATGAATGACTCCAATTTGTCTGCAATTTTTTCAGGAGTAAATCCGAAATGCTCAAAAAGTTCTGAGCCCGGTGCACTTGCTCCAAATCTGTCGAGGCCTATCTTGAGTCCACCTTTTGTATATTTGTCCCATCCGAATGTTGAAAGAGCTTCAACTGAAGCTGTCTTTACGCCACACGGTAAAACACTTTCTCTATATTCTTCGTCCTGTTCATCAAACAAATCCCATGAAGGCATTGATACAACACGAACTCCATATCCTTTGTCTTCAAGAATCTTAGAAGCTTCCATTGTAACTCCAACTTCCGAGCCGGTTGCGACTACAACAAGATCAAGTTTATCTTTTTCTGTTTTAGCAATATATGCACCATATTTTAAGTTTTCGCTTTCTATTTTTAAAGTTTCCAACTTTTGTCTCGATAAAATAAGAGCTGTCGGCTTTGTTGCCTTTTGTGCAACTTCCCATGCATATACAGTTTCATTAAAATCCGCAGGCCTTATAACCGAAAAATTCGGCAAACTTCTAAGCATTGCCAAGTGTTCTATCGGTTCATGTGTAGGACCGTCTTCTCCAACCCCTATTGAGTCGTGTGTCAAAATATATGTGACCGGAAGGTTCATCAGTGCTGCAAGCCTCATTGCCGGCTTCATATAATCGCTGAAAACAAAGAACGTTGCACAGAACGGTTTAAGGCCTCCATGAAGAGCAATTCCGTTTGAGATTGCAGCCATCGCAAACTCTCTTACGCCGAAGTGTATATTTCTTTCATTGTAATCGCTGGAACTTATAAATCCGCTATCTTTTATTTGACTGTTGTTCGACGGACCCAAGTCTGCCGAACCTCCTATCATATTTGGAATAGCTTTTGCAACCTCTTGTAAAGCTGCACCGCTCGCACTTCTTGTTGCATCTTTTTCCTTAGAATCTAGTAGTTTTGACAAATCCGCTTCATGTTTGAAGTGAATCCAATCAATATATTCTCTATATTTGTCAGGATTTTTACTTTCATATTCTTGAAGCTTTTTCTTATATTCATCGTAGACTTTTTTCTTTTCTTCTACGATTTTTGCTGCATTCTCTTTGACGTCTTCCGGAACTGTAAACTCTTCTGTTTCATTCCATTTAATTTTTTCAACCAACGCTTTTCTATTATCTTCGCCTATTGGTGCTCCATGAGACTTTTCAGAGCCTTCCACGCTTCCTGCACCGAATCCGATAACAGTTTTAACTTCAATAATTGATGGACGTTCGTCTTTCTTTGCATTTTCAATCGCTTCTTTTATTTTCTCTGTATCATTTCCATCTTCGACTCTTTGAGTGTGCCATCCATAAGCTTCAAATCTCTTCAATGTGTCATCGTGGAATGTGATTTCCGTATTTCCTTCGATTGAAATATTATTTGAATCGTATAAAACTATAAGACGACCTAATTTATGACTACCCGCAAAACTTGCAGCTTCGTGTGAAATGCCCTCCATGAGACATCCGTCTCCTACAAGAGCATAAGTGTAGTGATCCACCGGTGACCAGCCGTCAACAGTGAAATGTGATCTCATGTGTGCCTCAGCGAGTGCCATTCCAACAGCCATTGTAATCCCTTGTCCTAAAGGTCCTGTTGTTGCATCAACCCCATCAGTGTCTCCATACTCAGGATGTCCTGGAGTTTTTGATCCCCATTGTCTGAAATTCTTAATATCGTCAATGCTTACATCAAATCCGAACAAATTTAATAAACTGTAAAGTATAGCACTTCCATGACCTGCACTAAGTACAAATCTGTCTCTGTTAATCCACTTCGGCTTTTCAGGATTAAAATTCAAAAAATCCTTATAAAGTGTGTAGAGCATTGGTGCTGAACCGAGCGGTAAACCCGGGTGCCCCGACTTTGCCTTCTCAATCATATCAACCGATAGCATTCTTAGTGAACTAATAGTTTTGTTATCAATCATTATTTTCCTCCATAAAACAACTATTTTTAGTAAAAACTATTTTCCATAAAAACACAGGTATAACAACTTGTCTTTTAATTCTACCCGGGTCTTTTACCAACCTATAAAACCATTCAAGCCCCACCTTTTGCATCCAACGCGGTGCTCTTTTAACCTCTCCGCTCATGACGTCAAGACTGCCGCCACAAGCAATTGAAACCTTCGGCACTTGAGTTTTTGTAAGGAATATTTCCTGCTTTGGAAAACCCATTGCCGCAATCAATAAATCCGGTTTTGTTTCTTCAATATCTTTTAAGATCTGCCCCTCTTCAGAAAACCCATCTTTAAAATACCCATTATGTTGACCTTTTACAACAATATTCGGAAATTTCTCCTTAATATTGATAATTGCCTTTTGAAGAATCTCATCCTTAGCGCCGACAAAATAAACTGAATAACAATTGTCGTCAGCTATTTTAAGAAGTCTTTCAAGCGTTTCAATTCCAGTTTGTCGCTTTTCTCCATTCACGCCCTTAAGTTTCTCGGCAATTTTTATTCCGATTCCATCTTTCAAAACAAGTGAGGAATTATTTATCATATTCCTCAAACTGTCACTTTTGTTCGCCGCCATTACTATTTCCGGATTTGGTGTCACAATTCTCAGATTCGACTCACTCATAAATGCATTTTCCAGAATATTTAAAAGTTCATCGTCAGATATATTTGAAAACTTTATATTTAAAACATTCACTTTATTCATCAAAATCACCCAAAATTTCCAAAACTTCCTCCGCATTTTGCCTTGCAAGCGACTGTCTCTTTCTCTCGTCTTTGCTTATATTTTCAAGATATTCGTCATCTTTTTCAAATGCATCAATTCTTTCATATAAATCATCTACTGTGAAATTATTTATATCGACAATATACTTCGAACCTATATCTTTCATAAACCCATCAACTTTTGGGTCATAGCTTAATGCAAACGGTTTTGTTTCAACCGCAACCGAATATATAAGTCCATGTAATCTCATCGAAACAACTTCCTTTGCCGCCGAAATAATTCCCATAAGTGTTCTAACACTCATCTCATCGTAGTATGCGTAAAGATTTTCGTGGCTAAGCTTTGACTCGAGTTTCTTTAAAACATCCGTGTCTTTTGAGAGGTGCATTGGGAGAAGTAGAACTTTATGTCCGTCGTCCATAAACCGCTTCATTGCCACCGAAATCTTTTCGATAAATTCATCTTCCTTAGCCCAAGGTCTAAGATTTAAAACCATAAAGTCGCCTTCAAGCCCGATTTTATTTAAAATAACTCTCGCTTCATCCATATCCGGTTTCAATAAAAATACCGGATCAGAACGAAGTTTCATATCTTCTTCTTTTAATCCTATATTCACAAGGTATTTAAACGAATCTTCATCACGAAGCGAAATATAATCCACATTTTTCAATGTCTTCTTCGTCAAATACCTATTGAACTTTTTATTTATCGGCCCCACTCCGTTTGCATAAATAACTGTCTTCTTTTTAAAACGCTTGCTGAGTGCAATCACAAAAAGATAATACCACAAGCTTCTCGAACTTGTTATATCCTGCAAAAGGCTGCCACCTCCGCTCACAAGCATTTCTGAGGATTTCATCGCCTTTATAAGTTTTGGAAGGCTAAATCTGTAGACGCTTAAAAGATCGTAAACCTCACTTGTCTTTATCGGATTATTGCTCAAAACCTTCAGTTTCAAATAAGGATTTATTGATTTTATCTCGGATGTGATAGCTTCCAAAATTGCATCGTCACCTTGATTGTCGAAACCGTAAAAGCCCGAAAATAAAATTGTCTTGTCAAGAATCGCACGTTTATATATTCTTATATGCGTTTTCGCCATACTTATGGCGCTGTATTTTTCTTTTATAAGCTCATTAAGATTTTCCCCCATTTTTATTCGAAGAGCTTCATCTTGTTTGAGCTTGATTAATTTTTTTGCAAAATCTTTATAGTCGCCGCTTTTAAAAGTGTATCCCGAAAAATCATCTTTTATAATGCTCGGAATGCCGCCAACCGCACTTGCAACCATCGGTTTCTTAAGCTTTCCACCCTCCAAAATTACGTATGGAAAGCTTTCCGATAGCGATGTAAGTGTATTTATTTTAATGGCATTTAAAAATGAAAAAGGATCTTTTATTTCGCCCAAGAAATGTACATTCTTTTCAATCCCCAGTTCTTTTGTAAGTACTACAAGTTCCTCTTTATGTCCGCCGTCGCCACCTATAAGAAAATCTGCATTTTCAACTTTTAAAAATTCCGCAGCACCTCTCAAAAAAGTCTTGTGGTCCTTCACTTCGTCAAGACGAGCTAAAATTCCAATTTTAAAACTATTCGAGTCAAGATTGTATCTTTTACAAAATTCTTCATTTGAAACACAATTCTCTTCCTTATTCAAATCGATTCCATTGTAAACAACGTCAATATTCTTGTCTGTAAATCCTCTCTCAAGGAGCATATTCTTAAAATTATCCGATACGGCAATAAAGTTTTTAAATTTTTTCAGTGCTAAATAGTTCAGATTCTTAAAGATAAGTTGTTTATAAAACACACCTTTAAAATCGAGTCTATAGTCCGAATGCACAGTCGTAATAAATGGAACGTCAACTTTTTTTCTCAAAAAAAACGCAATAAAATTAGCCCTTGCTCCATGGCAATGGACTAATTCAATGTTTTGTTCCTTAATAAATTCCGCCAATTTATCGATAACTGATAAATCAAATCTGGATTTTTGTAAAAAAAGTTTGGTAGGAATTCCCAAAGATTTGGCTTCATCCAAAAAAACATCATCAATAAATACACCTAAAGTCACATCGATTTCTTCTTTAAGTGCACTTAAAAGAGCCATAATATGAGTTTTTGCACCACCGGTATCGCCACCGCTGATGAGATGAAACACCTTCATTAATAGATTTCCCCCTCTATAGGTTGTAAGTACCAATTGTTTATATTCTTTATGTCAAAGTCGACATTTCTTTTCTTTGCAACAAACGGTATTGAGCTTCTTGCAAAACTGAATCCCAATCTTTTTAGAGATGTACTATATACCGAGTTTTGCCAAATGCCTACAAGCGAAACTTCTCTTTCCCTGCCAATTTCGACGAGTTTTGAAATTAACGCCTCAAATGAAACTTCGTCTTTTGCAAAAATATCCATTGTCATATAATATTTTATATCGTTTCGTTCAATGAATCTATATATTAAATATCCGGAAAACTCGCCACTCGTTTTTGCGACCAAAATTTCACAATCGCCCCAATGTTTGAGTCTTTTTGAAAGAAAATCTGTCGTCCTTTTTGTATAAATTTTTCCGCTAGAGATTGTTTCGTCTCCTAAATTTTCTATGTCCCCTAAATTTTTTGTCTCAGATACTTCCACTCCTGATATGTCAAGTGTCTTCGAACGTTTATCACGAATTTTATTAATAAAAGAAACAATTGTGCCAAGTATGGAATGCCCCTGCATTATGTCGGAAGAATTTAAAATCTTTGCAAACACTTGTACTTCGCCTACGATTGAGTAATCTTGTTTATCGACCAAATTCAAAAGTTCATATTGAAGCGGAAAGCCGTAGAACAAATCAATGTCCCCGTTTTCCTTTTCAAACTCCTTATAAAGTGCCGTAAAAATTCCTTGCTTTCTTTTTTCTTCGGCAACTGCATTGTCGAGCATAAAACCGCCATTAATTTCACCCACCGGTGACAGAAGAACTCTCTTGTCGCATCCAAGATGAGCAATCGCCTTTCCATCCTCTTCTACATATTTATGAACCGGATTTGTATATCTCGACTCAAATTCATCCACGCTTTCAAACTTCAACGTTTCTTTAATTAAGTCAATTGCGTTTTCGTTCATTTTGCCTCCAAACTCAAACTTATTCTTAGAGCTTCGTCAATCTTTTTCAATAAATCGTCCGGAAGTCGCCCTATTTTATCCTTAAGCCTCTTTTTATCTATAGTTCTTACCTGCTCCAACAGAATCACCGATTCTTTCGGCAATCCGCAATTCTTGTCTCCGACTTTCACATGTGTCGGTAGATTCGTCTTGTTTTTTACAGACGTTATCGCTGCAACAATTGTAGTCGGCGAAAACTTGTTTCCAACGTCATTTTGAACGATAAGAACAGGTCTAACTCCACCCTGTTCGCTTCCTATTACCGGAGATAAATCCGCATAAAGAAGATCGCCTCTTGAAATAGACTTATCATCCTTTTGATTTTCCTTTTTGGAAAACGGACTCTTGTTATCACTCTGACCGTCGGTGTTTTTCTTAAACTTTATAGACGGATTCGAGTGCATACCGACTGAAGAATTAGAATTTTTATTTGTATTCTCCGCACGGTTGACATCTTCAAAAGATTCTTTTTTATTTGCTAAATCATTGTTTTTATTCATTATAAATAGTTGATTATTTGAGAGATTTCGCCGTCTTTGATATATACTCGAGGTATTCTGCGAGAAATCGAGCACATAACTTCGTAGTGAATTGTTCCCATCATCTTTGCCATGTCAGTTAAATCGGTGTCATTTTTACCGTGACCGAAAATAACAACTTCATCACCAATCTTTACATCGTCGATATCCGTAACATCAACCATAAATTGATCCATACAAATCGAACCTATCGATGGTGCTTTTATATCGTTCACCGTAACCATGAGTTTATTCGACAAAAGCCTTGAAATGCCATCTGCATATCCGAGTGGAATTGTTGCAACCTTTGTAATTCTTCTCGTCACATAAGAATGACCATAACTTATGCCACTTCCTTCAGGAAGAACTTTCAAGTTACTTATTAGAGCTTTCAAAGTCATAAGCGGTCTCAAATCCATCTTGTGCGGAATGTCCGGGTCAGGCAAATAGCCGTACATAATGATGCCAGGTCTCACATAATCCAAATCATATTCCGGATAGTCGATAATAGCTCCCGAATTTGAAATGTGCCTTTTTAACTTTTTACCGCTTGCAGATTCAATGCTATTTACAAATGAATCAAAAATTTCGTACTGCTTTCTCGTGTTTCCTTGGTCATTTGGAACGTCTGCAGTTGCAAAATGGCTGAAAATACCTTCGCAAATGATGTTCTTCATTTCAAGAATTTTTAAAATTCTTTCAAATGCAACCGTTCCCGGTAAAAAACCGATTCTGCTCATTCCTGTATCAACTTTAATGTGAATTTTCGCTTTTTTATTTAATTCTGCCGCACATTCATCTATAAGCTTTGCCTGTTCATAATCATATACAGTCATGTCCAAATTGTTTTCAATAGCACCTTTAATTTCCGAATCCCTGATATAATTTAAAAGAAGTATTGGATCTGTGATTCCGGCTTTCCTTAGCTCAAGTCCTTCTGATAAAATTGAAACACAAAATCTATGAACTCCAAGTGTATTTAATTCTCGAGCAACTGTGACTGCATCGTGGTTATAAGCATTTGCCTTAATAACCGCCATAATTTCGCTACCCGGTTTTACACTTTCCTTAATAGTATGTATGTTGTGTTTAAGATTATCCAAATTTATCTCAAGCCAACATGGGCGTATCTCATCAAAATTCATCTTGCTCCTCCTTTCTTAATCACTAACTTGAATTATACCACATTTTGTAATTTAATACAATTATGGGTATAAAATAAATATCGAATAAATTGGAGGTAAATATGAGCACTTTAAACGAAAAAATTAACTTCACTGTATTGATAGATAAAATGAAACAAATTGACAGGCGAACGAAAATAATCGGTGTCGACAGACGTGAAACCGATGCGGAACATTCTTTCTCAATCGCTCTAATGGCGTATATATTCAGAGATTATGCAAAAAATATAAACTTGGAAAAGACAATGCTCATGCTCCTTGTCCACGACCTTGTTGAAATTTATGCGGGCGACACTTTTGCATATGACGTCGAAGGAAACAAGACAAAGAAAGATCGCGAAGAACAAGCTTCCATAAAAGTTTTCTCCGAACTTGGCGAAGACGGCGAATATCTAAGAGAGCTTTGGCACGAGTTTGATGCAATCGAAACTCCGGAAGCAAAATTTGCAAATGCAATGGATCGCTCGCAACCAATTATAAATAATATTTTTAACAACGGCGGTACTTGGAATGAATTCCATGTAAAATGGTCGCAGCTCATGAAAAGAATGAGCCCTATAAAAGAGTTTAGCCCAGAAATATTTGATTACTTAGTCGAAAATGCAAAACCTTATTTCAGCAGAAACGGAATGCTCATCGACGACAACGACGAAATGTTTTTTATTGGCGACGAAAAAAATCCAATTGCAAAACTCGTTTTTAAAGAAGACGCCGACAGTTTTTCGATTTTGGAAGTTTTTGTCGAAGAGTCGCACAGAAATCGTGGCATCGCAAAAGAGCTTGTGGTTGAAGCAAAGTCTTACGCAGATTTTCATAAAAAGAAAATAATACCTGTTTGTCCATATGCGAAAAAAGTATTGGATAAAGAATAATGACCGAATATGTAAACTTGTACACAAGGCAACACGAAAACAGTCTGTACGAGCTTGAGCGCGAAGGCATAGTAAGAAATAAAAAGCTTTATGTTGAACTTCACATGCGAGATATTTCGGATTTCTTTTTGGAAAAATACGATTTATTTGTTGAAATGGCCGAGAAAAAAGTGCCCCGCCCTTCCGGAATAAACTATCCAATTTGGTGCAGCGTTTCAAAAAACAACTGCCTAAAACCGATTGACAAAGAAATTGTTTACGCTCTAACAGTGCCAAAAGATCAAGTCATCTATTTTGACGGTACGAAATGGGACTATGTATTAAATAATCTCTACATTCCGACTGACGAAGATGATGATAAACGATTTAAAAAATTACTCGAAGAAAATAAAATCGAGCACACTTTCGACCTCTTCAGCAACAAATACATCGGTGCATTCGACGATATAAAAAAAGAAATCATTTACAGTTGGAAAAGAATTTTTGAAATTACCGACCGTTCCGAATTTGTTGTACAGGCAAATCTTTGGCAAATAAAAAAAGAATGGGTTAGACACATCATACGTCCGGGCGAAAACTTCTTTAAAATCGTGTCAGATATGGAAGAAACATGGAAAGAATAAATATTTTAATTGGGTTTAAATTTTTAAATTTAAACCCAATTTTTAATACAAAGATTACCGCATAAACTTTAAACTTTTACATTAGAAGTAAAAATTTGCATATTTTTGCCATAAATATATTCAGAATCATTGACATTTTGCAAATACATAATATAATATATAATTAAACGAAATCGCATACGAACTATAAACTGCCTATTTTACCAATAAAGGAGGGCACAATGAACTTCGAAAAATTTTATTATATTCTCGAACTTATCGGAACTGTGGCTTTCGCATCATCCGGTGCGATGATTGCAATAAGAAAAGGCATGGACGTTTTTGGAATCATAGTTCTTTCAATTATAACCGCTGTCGGCGGCGGGATTTTCAGAGACTTAGTTCTTGGAATAAATCCACCGATAGCATTTCTTCAAACAATTTACACAACCGTTTCAGTCGTGTCTGCTACTGCAGTCATAATCATATACAAACTAATTGACAAAAAGAAATTTCTTAATATGAATTTTCTTCTAACTTATGTAAAAATAATCTCCGTGCTTGACGCAATTGGACTAGGCATATTTACGATGAGTGGTGTAAACCTCGCATGGAAAATGGCATACGGCAGCAACAGATATCTTCTGATATTCGTCGGAATGGTAACGGGATGCGGAGGAGGAGTTGTGAGAGACCTATGTGCAGGTGCAATTCCGATTATATTTACGAAAAATACAATCTACGCAATGGCATCTCTTCTCGGTGCAGTCGCATTCATACTTTCCAGACAATATTTTAGGCACTATGCATATCTCATGGGTGTCATAGTCGTAATTGTTGTTCGTCTGCTCTCAATGAAATATAGATGGAGTCTTCCTGATGTCCGAAGCGACCTTATAGAAGACGGTCCTAACCAATAAAAAACAGCTATTGATTTTCAAATAGCTGTTTTTGTTTTAAATTGCAATTTTTTACATTTTTTATTTCTCATCATCTTTTTCATTTTTTATTCCTCATTATCTTTTTCTTTTTTTATAAGTCCCAAAATTGTCAGAAAGAGGACTATTTCGCCTGTAATCCACAATATCAACGAGCCTTTGTATTTATCGCTTTTTTTGTCCATTTTATCCCTACTTTTTCTTTAAGATTTTCTTTAAAAATTGTCCTGTATAACTCTTTTTCACTTTCGCAACTTCTTCAGGAGTTCCGGTTGCGACGACTTCACCGCCGCCGTCTCCTCCGTCGGGACCGAGGTCTACAATGTAGTCGCAAGATTTTATGACATCTAGATTATGCTCGATTACGACGACTGTGTTTCCACCTTCGCAGAGCCTTTGAAGCACTTGAATCAATTTTCTGACATCTTCACTATGAAGCCCTGTTGTCGGTTCATCGAGTATATAAATCGTTTTTCCGGTTGCACGCTTCGAAAGTTCGGTTGCAAGTTTTACACGTTGCGCCTCTCCGCCCGAAAGCTGTGTACTCGATTGACCGAGTTTTATATATCCGAGTCCAACATCATTCAGTGTTTCAAGTTTTCGTGAAATTGTCTGATGGTTTTCAAAAAATTCGCACGCTTCACTCACGTTCATATCTAATACATCGGAAATGTTTTTCCCTTTGTATGTGATTGCAAGCGTTTCACGATTGTACCTTTCGCCCTTACAAACTTCGCACGGCACATAAACGTCAGGAAGAAAGTGCATTTCAACTTTTATTATTCCGTCACCCTTACATGCTTCGCATCTTCCGCCTTTGACGTTGAAACTGAATCTTCCCTTTTGGTAACCCTTAGCTTTTGCAGCCGGAGTCATCGCGAAAATATCTCTTATCCCGTCAAACACGCCCGTGTATGTTGCAGGATTTGAGCGCGGTGTTCGTCCGATTGGACTTTGGTCGATGACAACAACTTTATCGAGCGGACTGTCGTATGTCACGCCACCCGATTTACCCGGTTTTATTTTCGAGCGATTGATTTCTTTTGCAAGATTTTTATATAGAATTTCATTCACAAGCGTTGACTTTCCTGAACCGGAAACACCGGTAACCGCCGTCATAACTCCAATCGGAATGTCGACATTTATATTTTTCAGATTATTCTCCGCCGCTTTTTTTATGTGTATGAATCCTCTTTCTTCCTTTCGCCTTTCCTTCGGCACATCGATTTTCATTCTGCCCGAAAGATAGTTGCCTGTTATTGAATTTTTGTTTTTCGAAACTTCCTCCGGCGTTCCGAACGCAACCACTTCTCCTCCGTGAATTCCGGCTCCCGGACCGATATCAAGGAGATAGTCGCTCGCTCTCATTGTGTCTTCGTCATGTTCAACAACAATAACAGTGTTTCCTACGTCGGTCAGCTCTCGTAAAGTTGCAATCAACTTTTCGTTGTCCTTTTGATGAAGCCCGATTGACGGTTCGTCGAGAACATAAGTAACACCTACAAGCTTTGAGCCGATTTGCGTTGCTAGCCTTATTCTTTGGCTCTCTCCTCCCGAAAGTGTTCCCGCCATTCTCGAAAGAGTTAAATACGAAAGTCCGACCGCATTAAGAAAGCTGAGTCTCTCTTTTATTTCTTTTAGAATTTCTTCCGCAATCACATTTTCTGTTTCCGTTAACTCGAGCTTTTCAAAAAATTCGATTTCTTTTCCAACGTCTAAATCCGTAAGCTCCGCAATATTAAGTCCGCCAACTGTAACAGAGAGTGCATTTTCATTTAACCTTGCGCCGTGGCATTTCGGACACGGAATATTTTCTATATATTCTCCGATGCTTTCTTGCACATAGTCGCTTGTGGAGTTGTCAAATCTGTATTGCAGATTTTCTATAACGCCTTCCCATGGGCGATTGTAAGTTTTCACTCTACCCTTGCTGAATCCGGACTTCGCCGAAAATTTTATATTGTAATCCGTTCCATAAAGAAGATCGTCCATAAACTCCTTCGGCGCATCCTTTATCGGCTTTTCAATCGAGAAACCATGTTTTTCTGCGATTGCTCTAAACATCGACAGATAATATCCGTTTGTGTCTGTACTGTAAACACCGATAGCACCCTCTTTTATCGAAAGCTCTTTGTTCGGAATGACAAGACCTTCGTCAATTTGACGGAAAAAGCCAAGTCCATTACATTTATCACACATACCCATCGGGTTGTTGAAAGAGAATAGACGTGTCGAAATTTCTTCAATTGCAATTCCACAATCTATACATGCAAAATTTTCCGAAAAAGGAATGTCCTCATCGTCGGTTCTTACAATGACATATCCGTTTGTGAGTTTAAGCGCTGCTTCCATCGAGTCCACAAGACGTTTTTCAATATTGTCTCTTACAACAAGTCTGTCCACAACAACTTCGATTGTGTGCTTCTTTGTCTTTTGAAGCTTCGGCACTTCCTCAATCATATACATTTCTCCGTCGACATAAAGTCTCACATATCCGTCGCGTTTTATGTCTTCAAGAACCGTTTTAAATTCGCCTTTCTTATCCTTTACAATCGGTGCTAAAATTCGAATCCTTGTGCCTTCTTCGAGTTGCATGATTCGATCAATCATTTGGTCAATCGATTGTTTTTCAATGAGTTTTCCACACTTAGGGCAATGTGCCTTTCCGATTCTTGCGTAAAGAAGTCTCAAATAATCGTAAATTTCCGTGACAGTGCCAACTGTTGAACGTGGATTGTTCGAGGTCGTCTTTTGGTCAATCGAAATTGCCGGACTGAGTCCTCCGATAAATTCCACCGCCGGTTTTGTCATGTTTCCAAGAAATTGCCTTGCGTATGAAGACAAACTTTCGACATATCGTCTTTGCCCTTCGGCATAAATCGTATCGAAAGCTAGACTGCTCTTTCCTGAGCCAGAAAGCCCGGTAATAACAGTCATCTTGTTTCTTGGAATATTTATATTTATATTTTTCAGATTATTTTCGTGTGCCCCTCTTATTTCAATATAATCTTCCATATTACCTCTCTTATCTCTTCTTTTTATCCAATTGATTTTGGAATTTCTTCATTTCGTCTCTGAAATTTGCTGCCGCTTCGAAATCCAAACGTTCAGCAGCTTCGAGCATTCTTGCTTTAAGTTCTCGTACAATGTTTTCAAGCTCTTCCGCTGAAAGTTCTGAATCCTTTTTCTTTGGTGTCTTTTTATCATCTTTCAAAATTCCGATGACTTCTCTTATATCTTTAACAATTGATTTCGGAGTGATGTTGTGTTCTTTATTGTATTCTTCTTGAATCTTTCTTCTCTTTTCCGTAATTTCAATTGTGTTTTTCATTGAATCCGTTATTCTATCGGCATACATAACAACTTCGCCATTTGCATTTCTTGCCGCTCTTCCTACTGTTTGGATGAGCGAAGTTTCGGACCTTAGGAATCCTTCTTTGTCCGCATCAAGAATTGCAACAAGTGAAACTTCCGGCAAGTCGAGTCCTTCACGTAGAAGGTTAATCCCGACTAGCACATCGATGTCTCCGGTTCTTAAATCCTTTATAATCTTCATTCTGTCGATTGTCTCTGTGTCGGAGTGCATATAGCTGACCTTAATTCCGAGCTCTTCCAAATAGTCCGTCAAGTCTTCTGCCATTTTTTTCGTGAGTGTCGTTATTAAAACTCTTTCTTTTTTCTCAATTCTGTCCCGAATTCTTTCAAGCAAATCGTCGATTTGATTTTTGATAGGTCGAACTATAATCTTCGGATCCAACAGTCCCGTAGGTCTTAGAATTTGCTCTGCTATAACTTCGGACTTTTCCTGTTCATACGGTCCCGGTGTTGCCGAGACAAACAAGATATGTTTTATGAGTGATTGGAACTCGTCAAAATTTAACGGTCTGTTGTCGAGTGCCGAAGGCAGTCTGAAGCCGTAGTCAACAAGCGTCTGCTTTCTCGAGCGGTCGCCCGCATACATTCCTCTGACTTGCGGAATCGTGACATGTGATTCATCGGCAATTATTAGAAAATCTTCCGGAAAGTAGTCAATCAACGTGTATGGTCTTGAGCCCGGACGTCTTCCCGACATGTGCCTCGAGTAGTTTTCAATACCCGAGCAAAATCCGATTTCTCTAAGCATTTCGAGATCATATCTCGTTCTTTGTTCAAGTCTTTCGGCGTAAAGAAGATGGTCCTGATCTCGAAGCTCTTTGAGTCTGCTTTCAAGTTCCTCTTCTATTGTAACGATTGCACGTTTAACTTTTCTGTCGGTCGTAGCAAAGTGAGATGCCGGGAAAATCGAAGCGTGCCTCATCTCTCCTAAAATTTCTCCGGTCATACTGTTTATCTCTGTAATTCTTTCAATTTCGTCTCCGAAAAATTCAACCCGAATCGAGTTTTCGCTCTCGCTAGCCGGGAAAATATCCAAAACATCTCCACGCACTCTAAAAGTACCGCGAATAAAATTAATATCATTTCTAATATATTGAATTGCAATAAGTTCCTCAATGACCTTGTCGCGATCTTTTCGCATGCCCGGTCTCAAAGAAACCATAAGGCTGATGTAGTCCTCCGGGTCTCCTAAACCGTAAATACAAGAAACAGATGCGACAATTATTACGTCTTTTCTTTCAAAAAGTGCCGCCGTCGCCGAGTGGCGAAGCTTATCTATCTCGTCGTTTATTGCGGAGTCCTTTGCAATATATGTGTCAGTTGACGGAACATACGCCTCCGGTTGATAATAATCATAATAACTTACAAAATATTCTACACTGTTTTCCGGGAAAAAATCTCTGAGCTCCATGCACAGTTGATACGCAAGTGTTTTATTGTGAGCAATTACGAGCGTCGGCAGCTGAGTCTTTTCGATTATATTTGCCATCGTGAAAGTTTTTCCGGAACCCGTAACTCCTTTTAGCGTTTGAAATTTATTGCCGGATTTTATCGAATTTACTAATTTTTCAACAGCTTCTGGCTGGTCTCCAGTCATTTTGAATTTTGAATGTAATTTAAAGTCCATATTTTTCCTTTCTAACCTTGTATATCTTAAACATATATTATAAAATATGAATGAGGTGTTTAAATGAATAAATTTAAATATTTTTTAATTTTTATAACCATAATTTTTCTATCCGGATGCAAATTTTTAATAAAAGACGAACCAAAAACCGGTATAAATTATGTACCGCTTGATTATAAAGTCGATTCTATAAATTATCTTACAAACGTCGATTCAAATGAGCTCACGACAAAACTTAATCATATCGACGACTCGAACTACAAACTTAGTATTTTGGCGCCGCTCACAAATTGCGATGAAATTGTTGTTGAAAATGTTAATGTGAACAATTTTGAAATAGACATCACTATCGATGCGAAAAAAAATACAAATAACGAGGTGAAAAAACCTCTTATAACACTATCGCTAACAGGTCTAAACCCTTACAATAATAGCGAATATAAAGTCCACGTCAACATTAAATACGATCGTATAAATCTTTGGCTTACACGTGACGAAGCTTTTAAAATTTTAAAATCTGAAAAGTTTGTTGTGCCATGTTCACCGATCTACACAGATATTTTAAAAAATGGCAGTTCTATTCTTTGGAAACTCGGATTTTATGAAATTAATAGTGAATCAAAAAATCCAATCAGATACACCGAAGCAGTTATAAATGATAAAACCAGAGAACTTTTAAATGTAAATTCTTTCGATGTAGCTCGACCAATTTTAGACGGCTCACTTATTTCTAACCTCGATTATAATAATTTTTTATATGAAGTCAATAATAAACTTCTTATCTATAATATACCCCATAAAACAAGTAAAACACTTGACATTAGTATTACAGATAATTGCGTATTCTCAAGGGATTTTTCTAGTGGCAAAATTGCTATTCTATATCCCGAAAACAAAATTACACTTATCGACAGATTCCAAAATACTAGAAATTTAACTTTCGATTTGAATATAAAAGTTAAACTGTTCGAAATTTATGACGGTAAATGCTATATTGTTAGTACCGACAACGAAATTTATAAACTTGAAGGCGACACTCTAGAAAAAATTTACTCGTTCAAAGAAGAAATTACCGCTTTTTCTGTTGGCAGTGAAATTGCTTTAAGCTCTATTGACAAATTCGGAGAAGAAAATATATTCCTGCTCGACAAAAGTGGAAAAAGATTTATTTCTAAAGGCCGTTCGCCAAAGGTATGTGGCGATAAAATTCTTTTTGAGATTCCTAGGGGCGGAAAAAATATCGACCTTTACAGCTACAATCTTTCAACAGGTCTTCTTTTGAAAATTTATAGTGGCACCGAAATTAGCTACAATAGAAGTGGAACCGGCGATTTTAAAATTTTCGATAAAATCAATTCATATTACAGTGCATATAAACTTTCTGGCGACAATCTCACGTATATTTGTCCGCTCGAAGAAGCAAATATTTGGAATCTTGGAAATAAAAACTACTATTTTACAAATGCTAAAAATAGAATTTATATGTTTAATTTGAAAAATCAATCCAAATAGTAAAAGCACCTGTATAGGTGCTTTTTTATTGCAACAAATCAATTGTTTCAACGGGTTCTTCCGAAGGTATATCTTCCATATCAGTCGGCTTTGAATCCGGTGTTTTTGTCTTTGTGCCAACAAGGACAACTTGGTCGCTCTTAGGATAGTAACTCTTCATATAAGGAACTTCCTTTATAAGTTTTCCGCCATTTTTATACACTTTATAGGATTGATATCTATATCCCGGTCTACCTTTTTTAACGACTTTTGTTTCGCCCACAAAAAGCTCATCGCTCTTTTTTTCCTGTGTTTCAAAAGGAATCTCTTCAATACATTTAGAATACATCTCAACCGTATAATTCTTTTTATTTGTGTCTCCGTAAATTGTAAATGTTATAATATTTTTCGCAAGATTTACGCTACTCGTAATTGCAATCGGAAAATCGAAGTTGTTTGTAAACTTTAAATCTTTTGCTCCTACCCAAACAGCTCCATCCTCTCCATAAGGAACATATGGTGCCGGAATCGAGTGCGGATGTCTTTCGGTTATTGTGACGTCACTTCGAACAAGAGCATTGTATAAAGTTGTAGATGTTTGGCAAAGTCCACCGCCAAGTGCATCTGTATAGACTCCGCCTTGAATTGTACTTGCCGGCTTATATCCGTTTGCCGCTGTTATAGGTCCCATTTTTTGATTGAAGCTGACAGTTTCGCCCGGCATAACGACAATATTTGAAATTCTCTTTGCCGAAAGAACAATGTTTGCATTTCTTCCCGCAGTGCCTCTTCCGAGATTTGATGTAAATGTTCCGATTACACCGTTCACTCGAGCTATTGCATCTTTGTTTACAGACGGTTCAATAGTCTTTGTTTTCGTCTCAAATGAAACATCTTTGTTTTCATTAATAGCTTTTTTTATATTTGTATTTAGAAGTGTAAGAAGCTCTTCCTTATCCACTTCTTTTCCGCTCTTGCTTTCACCGACCTGAAGTTTCCCATCGACAAAAGTAACGTCAGAATTCGTAGAAACAACATTCATATTTGCACTTATTGTGTTGACAAAATCCTTGACTTTTTCCTCATCAACATTCAAACTTAAATCAATATTTTCTTTATTTTCCTTTAAAGAATTTATCTGATTAAATCTTTCTTCTTCAGTTCCATCTCTGCCAATTTGGTATGCTTTGTTTATTGCAGCGTCGAAGTTTGGATTTAAACCAAGTTCTGCAAGTGTTTTTGTTGCACTGCTGTCATCGATATAAACCACAATTTTTCTTTCACCCAGACCTGAAAATTTATCTCTAAGCTTCGATTCAGCATCACTTTTTGAAAGTCCTGAAACATCAACACCGCCAATTGAAATACCGTCATAAATGACTTCTTTAGACAATGTTTCACGAACAAGATTTTCATGTTCTTCTTGCTTTAGTCTTTGAGCTTCTTCCTCCTGTTTAATTTTTTGCTTATCTGTGTAATCTTTATAAACATAAAAACCTCCCCCAACAAGCAAAATTATAATAATACCTATAATAAAACCCTTTATAAATCTTTTCAATTAATAATTCCTCCGTATAATAACCATAGTTATATTTTACCCCAAATTCTGTTTATTATTCAACATATCCCATGCTGAAAATCGGCATCATTATTCCAAGAGCAATGATTGCAACAAGTATTCCTATAAAACTTATCATAATTGGTCCAATAAGCTTTAAAAGTACATCTAGGCGATTTTTGTAACTCTTTTCATAAAATTTCATTAATTTATATGTCGTTTCACTGACCACATCTTCCCTGTTTAAACTTATGAGCATAGATCGAGAAAGAGGTGAAAATATCATATTAAACTCATCAATTTCTGCAATTGTTTCTCCGAATCTTATTTGTGCAATAATATCTCCAATTGTCTTTTTTATAAATATGTCAGTTTCTTCGTTGTAAATAAACTTCAATGAGTCTTCGAAATTTCCCTGATATTTATATATGATACTGAATTTTTTAAAGAATAAATATTGAAACTTATCTCTATAAAGACCTTTAAACAAACCTCTGTTGTAAATAAATTTTCTCAAATTGTAGTCAAAGACAGGTCTTTTTATTATCAAAAGTTTAAACGAAAGATAAATTGCAAAGAGCACGAGTAAAATCTGATGTCCGTATGACGCCAAAATATTCGAAAGCCCAAATGCAATGTTGGAAATAAAAGGAAGCGCTGTTCCAAAATCACTCAAAACATTTAAAAATACAGGTGCAACGAATTTTGATATGAATATAAGAAGTGCAAGTCCCATGACTAAAAGAAAGGTTGGATAGTAAAGAGCTTTCTTTATTTTCATTGAGATATCCTCTTCATATTCTATATAATCCGAAACATTTTGAAGTATTTCTGAAATGTCGCCGCTGTCTTCGCCGATTTTTAAAAATGAAATGATAAACGAGTCCACATTGTAGTGATTTGCAACTGATTCCGAAAAAGGAACTCCATTCTTGAGCTCGTTTAACATCTCATTAGATTTTTTTCTGTCAACATTAAAATTGTCGCTTTCAGAAACCAAATCAAACGCATCCACTAGATTCATTCCTTCGTTCGTCAAGAGTTGAAGCAATTTGAACAAATTAAGCGGAGAATCCTTTGTTTTAAAAATCGGCTTTTTTATATAATGTTTCGCTTGCCCGTTTTTATCAGCTGATATCCCGCCTCTAAATTTTTCGTTCACTCTGTCAACATATTTATAAATCATTTTCAACCTCAAAAGTTTTCAAATCTATTTTACCGTTCTTTAGATGTTCAACCAGCGAATCTTCAAAATTCATTATAGTTTGAACTTCCCCATCGTCTATGACATTGACTTCATAAACACCGACTCTTCCTTTGTATCCATTGTCACATCTACCACAGCCGACAGCTTCATAGACATAGTTTATTCCTTTTTCTTTTAACCATTTCGGTGCCTCGACTTTCTTTCTGCAATCCGCGCACAAAGTTTTTACTAGCCTTTGATTTATAACAGTTTTAAGCGCTTCATTCATAAGATTTTCATTTATATTTAAATCCAAAATTCTGTCAAAAGTTGAATTTATATCCTTGGTATGAAGTGTCGAAAAAACAACATGCCCTGTGATTGCAGATCTAAAAGCAACTTCCGCCGTTTCTTCATCTCTTATTTCACCGATATATAAAATATCCGGGTCCTGCCTTAAAATCGCTCTCAATAGTTTGTGGAAAGTCCTATCTCGTTTGTTATTTACTTCTAGCTGTGTTATATTTTCATTTTTATATTCAATCGGATCCTCGATTGAAATAATATTCTTTTTATCCGAATTTATCTTTTTAATAATTCCATGAAGCGTTGTGTTTTTTCCTGAACCTGTCGGACCGCATATAAGATGAATTCCCGCTTTTTGTGCTCTGTTTAAAATAAATTCCGAAATTTCTTTTCTTAACCCCAAAGTTTCTAAATCCAAACCCTCAACACTTCTTTGAAGCAGACGATAAACAATCTTTTCTCCATTAAGTGCCGGAACGGAACTCACTCTTATCATGAAGCCCTTATATTCAAAAGAACTCTCTTGAATTTCCTTGTTCATTGTGTCAAGTCCAGACTTTACTTTGATTTTATTTATTATATTTTCGCAATTTTGATTGGATTGATAAATTGTAACAAGGTCGCCGTCGATTCTAAATCTAATCAGCATAAAACCTGACTTAGGTTCAACGTGAATGTCTGTTGCTTTAAGCCTTATCGCTTCATCGAGTATCTTTTCAAATTCCGGGATTCTTCCGATGTTATAGTTTTCATCGACAAGATAAACAAACTCTCCCTCAATTTCCTTTAAAATCTCGAGGTCTCCTTCTTTCGGTTTATATGTTAAAATTAAGAACTTTTTTCCTTCTATAATTTTTTCAACATAAACTTTGAAGTTTAAGCTTTTTATATTTCCATCGCCCGTATTTAATTCTTTTAAATAAAAAGAGCCTTTTGAAACAGCCCCAGATAATTCAAGTGAATTTATAAATTCATCAATTCTTTTTATCATAAGTGTTTAAAAGTCTCCTTTATTTTTGCATTCAAAATATTTATTGCCACTTCATTTTCTCCACCTTCGGGAATAATGATGTCGGCAAATCTTTTAGTTGGTTCAACAAAATTTATATTGGTCGGTTTAACCACAGAAATATATTCGAGAATAATTTTTTCAAGCGGCATAGATTTTTCCTTTGTATCTCTGATAATCCTTCTTATTAGGCGAATATCAGAGTCAGTGTCAATAAAAACTTTTATGTCAAATAAGTCTCTTAACTTCTTTTCATAAAGAATGAGACTGCCTTCAACAATTATTATGTCCTTTGGAGAAAAATTTTGAAAATTATCGGTTCTCTCAAGCGATACAAAATCGAAAGCGGAAATTGAAACAGTGTTTCCAAGTGCCAAATCTTTTAAAATTCTAATCAAATAATCAAAGTCAAAACTGTCAGGATGTTCCAAATTAAGCTTCTTTCTTTCGTCAAAACTCATAGATGAAAAATCTTTTATAAATGAATTTTGATCAATTATCTGTACTTTGTTTTCACCATTAATAGATTTTAGCTTTTCTGAAATCGTACTTTTTCCCGAACCGGCACCGCCGGCGATACCAATAATCAACGGCTTTATCATTACTCCTCCACCTGTCTTATATAAAAACCTTCAGACGCATCTTTGTCATATAAAAAACTGTAAACAGTTTGCGGCACATTTGCCCTTTCGACATGTTTGTTCTCGTCATTTCTTAGGTCTTTAACTTCTACAATCACATCACCTTCAGGTCCCATAATTGAAACCGTTTCGCCTTCGTTTAATCCGTTCTTTAAAGTAAAATAGATTCTGCCGTCCTTTGCTTCGTGAACTTCGCCTTTAAAAGTGCTCTTTGGAATTGCGACCTGATTGTTGTTATATTGTCCGTCTTCCATAGGATTACCAAAATAAAATCCTGATGTGAAAGGTCTGTGGGAACTCGAAATAACTTCTTTGTCTAGTGATTCGTCAAATTTATAATTTTCAGGATCCTTCAAATATGAATCAATCGCACGTCTATACGCTCTTACAACTGTTGCGATATAATACGCACTCTTAACACGCCCTTCAATCTTTAATGACGTAATACCGGCTTCAATCAACTTTTCAACAAAAGATATTGTTTTCATATCCTTTGAATTCATTATATATGTTCCGCCTTCGGTTTCCTCGATTGGAAAATACTCGCCCGGTCTCTTTTCTTCCATCAAATAGTATTTATACCTACACGGATGTGCACAGTCGCCCTTGTTCGGATCTCTGCCGGTCATATATGAACTCATGAGACATCTCCCCGAATAACTCATACACATTGCGCCATGACAAAAAGCTTCGAGTTCCATTTCAGGTGCGATATTTTTTCTGATTGTAGCAATTTCTTCTAGAGATAATTCCCTTGCAAGCACTACGCGGCTCGCTCCCATTTTGTGCCAAAAATTTATAGTATTTGAATTTGTCACAGAACCTTGCGTAGAAATATGAATTTGAAGATTGCTATTTTCTTTTACCAGCGAAAAAACTCCCGGGTCCGAAACTATAACCGCATGAACCCCGATTTCGTCCAAGAACTTTATATAATCAACCATACCATCGAAGTCACCTTCGTGCGGAATTATATTTAATGTGACATATATTTTTTTATTATTTTTATTTGCAAATTCTACAGCTTCTTTTAAATCGTCCCTTGTAAAATTTGTAGCAGCTTTTCTTAATCCGAATTCTATTCCGCCTATGTAACAGGCGTCCGCCCCATACATGAAAGCTGTTTTCATACGGGACAGATCGCCTGCCGGTGCTAATAATTCTATCATTACTTCATATTCTCCTTAGCCTTTAAATGATCTTCGTAAGTCGATGTGAAAGTATGTGAACCGTCATCACCTGTCAAAACAAAGAACAAATAATCAGTTTGAGCAGGATTTATCGCAGCCTCAATTGACTTCATACCAGGTGAAGCAATCGGTGCCGGTGGCAATCCTTCGTTTATATATGTGTTGTATGGCGAATCTATTTGCGTTTCTTCATTTGTGAGTTTCGCTTTTCTTTCGCCCAAAATAAATTGTACCGTAGCGCACGATTGAAGACGCATACCTTGAGCGATTCTGTTGTAGAATACGCTTGCTGCAAGCGGTCTTTCGTCATCCACTTTGATTTCTCTTTCAATAATTGATGCAAGTGTAATCATTTGTGTGAAAGAAAGTCCGTTGAAGTCTTCTCTATCAAGATATTCACCCATTCTGTCCTGGAATGCTTTAAGCATTTGCTTTGTAATGTCAACTTCAGTCGCACCTGCAGGAATATCATAAGTTGCAGGGAATAAATATCCTTCAAGGCTTTCGCCTTCGTTCAACTTTTGAAGCCATGGAAATTCAGCTACATAGTCTGCTGCGGATGCGGTTGCATTTAAAAATGCTTCCTTTGAACCCAAACCTTTTTCTTCAATTCTTTCAGCTATAAGTTTTCTTTCAAAGCCTTCCGGTATGACAAGTTTTGTTGTTTCAACAACATCTTCACTTTTTTCGGATGTTATAACTCCAATAATCTCATCCGCCGACATTGACCTTGATAGGGTAAATTCTCCCGTTTTTATTTCGGTTTCCTTGCCGAGTTTTTGAACTCTTGACTTAAAGAACGTTCCGTTTTTAATCAAATTATTATCGTAAAGTATTGACGCGACCTTGCCCAATGAGCTGCCGCTCGGTATCTCAATTTGAACCTCTGACGTGTCATTTATATCAACAGGTTCGTACATTCCTCCAAAAAATGATCTGTAGAGATAATATCCTCCACCGACAATCAGTAATAACACCAACAAACTGATTATAGTTTTTGCTTTATTGTTCATCAAACCACCTAAAATCTCTTATAAAATTTAGAATGCTCGTAGACATAATTGATAACTGAACCAAAAATGACTACACTTATAGCTTCTCCTCCCATAAGCGTCAAAACAGTAGTCCAATAAGGAATATTTGTGAAGTAGCTTACCCAAATACTTACGATGAATCCATTTAAAAGTATAGGTGGAAAAAAAGCCAATATTCTATTTTTGCTCTTTTTAGTTAGATATGCGGCCAAAAGAGTCACTAAAGAACCACATACTACGTCGATAATCCCAAATCCGGATTGAAATACAAGGATGATATTACTTATCAAACATCCTATAAAGAGACCCGGAACTGCAGCGGCTTCTAGAAATGGTAAAACTGTAAGCCCTTCAGCAAGTCTCAATTGTACCGGACCGTATGTGAGTGCAGCTGCGGGAACCATCTGAATTACCACAAGCACCACATACATAGCAGCTATTAGAGCTGCTTTTGTTAAATACTTCGTGTCAGTAAATTTGTTTGCCATTTTTTACCCTCCAAATTTCGGTGTGACACGGTAGATTTGACTGAATATTTTTTCATCGAACTAATTTTATTTTAATTCGACAATGCTATTAAATTTAATTTAAATCGCTACATTCTCATACAAATTACCGTGCAAATTACACCTCTGTAAATATTGTGAGAATCATAGGATTTCTCTTTATTCTATCATAGATAAACTTTCTAAGTTCATCTCTAATAGTGGTTTTCATGGAATTCCAATCTTGAATTCCGTCACGGTCAAGCTTTGCTACAATCTGTCTTACCTTTTGTAGAGAACTTTCCATAATGTCTTCATTCTCCTTAACGTATACAAATCCCCTGCTTATAATATCAGGTCCTGCAATAACCTTTCCTGTTTCTTCTGAGAGTGTTAGAACTACACAAATAAGTCCGTCTTCAGAAAGATGTTTTCTATCTCTTAAAACGACATTTCCAACATCTCCAACTCCAAGTCCGTCAACCATAATTGAGCCATTTGGAACTGATCCTGTACATTTAAATGATCTCTTTGTTAGTTCCATAACATCTCCGTTCTTTTGTATAAATATATTCTTCTTGTCCATTCCCATGCTGAGTGCAAGATCTGCATGAGTTTTTTGATGCCTAATTTCGCCATGAACCGGCATAAAGTATTTCGGCTTCAAAATGCTGTGAATAAGTTTTAATTCCTCTTGACATGCGTGACCGGAAACGTGAATATTTGCAAGTTTTTCATAAATAACTGTAGCGTCTTTTTCCATCAACTTATTTATTACTCCACCAATATCGAGCTCATTTCCCGGAATCGGGTTTGCACTTATGATAACGGTATCTTTATTTGTAAGCTTGATTTTCTTGTGCATATCGTAAGCTATTCTTGTAAGCGCACTCATCGGCTCGCCTTGAGATCCCGTCATTATTAGACATACCTTGTTCGGGGGATATTGATGAACTTGATTTATATCCACTAAAGTTTTTTCCTTAACCTTTAGATACCCAAGCTCTCTCGCAGTGTTTACAACATTAAGCATACTTCTTCCTGAAAGTGCAACGAATCTTTCGTACTTTTCAGCAGCCGTAATAATTTGCTGAACACGATGAACATTTGACGCAAAAGTTGCAACCAAAATTCTTCCGGAAGCTTTTGCGAAAAGATCATTAAAAGTTTCGCCGATAGTGCTTTCGGAAAGTGTGTATCCTTGCCTTTCAACATTTGTAGAATCGCATAGAAGAAGTGAAACACCCTTGTTTCCAAGTTCAGCCAATTTATTCAAATCCGTTCTGACTCCGTCAATCGGAGTGTAGTCGATTTTAAAGTCGCCTGTTTGAACAACAGTTCCCACCGGAGTGTGAATTGCAAGCATAGCCGAATCCGGAATGGAGTGGCTACATGCTATAAATTCAACTTTAAACGGACCGACACCAATTGTATCGCCGTATTCAACGTCTTGAAGCTTTACCGGTATATTGAATTCCTTAACTTTATTTTTTATCAAAGCATTTGTGAGTTTTGTGCCATAAATAGGAGCGTTAAACTTGTCCACAACATATGGAATCGCTCCAATATGGTCTTCGTGACCATGAGTAATAAAAAATCCTTTTACCTTTTCTTTGTTTTTCTCCAGATAACTAACGTCAGGTATTACAATATCAATACCTGGCATCTCATCGCCCGGAAAAGTCATTCCACAATCTACTACTATAATATTATCTTTATATTCGTATGCAGTTATGTTTTTGCCTATTTCACCAAGGCCTCCGAGAGGTATTATCTTGAGAGAATTTGTATTTTTTGTCATATTTATAACCTCTTTCTTATAATTTTATTAAAATAAATCGGTGTTAACTAACCGTTTAATTTCATAATTTTAATTTTTAAAGTTTTTTGCACACAAAAACTAAAGCTTATTTAAAAGCTTAAGAATTGTGTTTTTTTAAATATATTTCCAGAATATATGACGCAGCAAGTGCATCTTCCGCACCTTTTTGCTTGCCGCGTTTAACATTTAAAAATTTCAAAGTATCGTTTGCCATCTTTGTGGTGTATCTTTCATCCACAAATTCTGTTTTGATGCCCGTTTCTTTATACAAAAATTTGACAAAAGTCATTACAATGGAAGCTTGTTTGGACCTGTTACCTTCCATGTCGAGCGGCATACCCGCTACCAATGTGTCCACGTTTCTTTCTTCCATAATTTTCTTTATTTTATCGGAATCCTCTTTTTTGGATCCCCTTTTAATCGTGCCGATTGGTATCGCAAATGTTCCTGTTGGATCGCTAACAGCGAGACCAACAGAACTTTCTCCGATATCCATGCTCAAAATTCTATTTGTCATCAAGTTTCAAATACTCTTTTAACATTGCTTCTAATAACTCGTCTCTTTCCATTTTTATAACAATACTTCTTGCATTGTTATGACTTGTTATATATGTCGGGTCGCCTGAAAGAATATATCCGATTATTTGATTCACAGGATCATAACCTTTTTCAGAAAGTGCATTATAAACATATTCAATGATTTCACGAGGCTTCATATCATTGTCCTTATTAAGATTAAATTGCATTGTCTTATCAAAATCGTTATTATTCATTCTTTGACCCTCCTTGTGGATATTTACATTCTTTTTTTATTATAACATTTAATTCGTTATATGTCCACCTTTTGTAGATAAAAATAATCGTTTTAGATTAATATATAATATTTATAAACATAAAACAAATGTTATAATTTACGTTTGTATTACAATTTATCAAATGTTTTCGTTTTTTTAGAAAATATGATATAATATTATAGATTATGAAAGGAGAACTGTATGCGACATCGAAATAAAGTTTTTACCATTTCAAAGCTTGTTCGATATTTTATATATATAAGTTTAATCGTTATAATTGTTTTCGGAACACTATTCGCTCTTTCCGGAATAAGAATTATGTCTCAGGTTGAGGACATCGACCCGAGAATAGTTAACATGGACTTGAATGAAACTTCCACAATATACGATCAAGATGGAAACTTAATTGAAAAAATAGCGACAGCTGAATATCGTACAATGATAGGTGTTCAAGATATACCTAAAAATTTAAAAAACGCTTTCATAGCTATTGAAGACGAAAGATTTTTAAATCACGTCGGAATTGACCCGAAAGGGATTTTAGCCTCATTATATGAAGCATATAAATCAGGTGACTCTGCTAGAGGTGCAAGTACAATCACCCAACAACTTGTTAAAAATACATTTTTAACACCTGCCAGAACGCTTGAAAGAAAGCTTAAAGAAATCGAAATTTCTATTAAGCTCGAAAAAATGCTTACTAAAGATCAAATTATTGAAGCATATTTAAACAGAGTAAGTATGGGACAAAATGCTTACGGTGTTGAAGAAGCCGCTCAAACATATTTCAACAAACACGCCAAAGATTTGGATCTTGTTGAATGTGCAATGCTCGCTTCAGTTGTTAAAAACCCGAACATTTATCCACCTTTCTACAGGGTTGCACCTAGCAATTTCGATTCCACGAAAATGGAAAAAGTAGGAACTATAGATCTTTTAGGTCAAACTTATATACTTGTTTACAATCCGACAAATGAAAACCGTGCAAATGCTGTTTTAAGAAAGATGCATGAACTTGGATTAATCACAAACGAAGAGTATGATGAAGCAAAAAAAGTTGACAAAAAATCTCTTCTTAAACCTGCTGAAAAAAAAGAAAATCAAATTACAAATTACTTTGCGGACTATGTAAAAGAAAGAGTTGTTGAAGATCTTCAGGACAAATTCGGTTGGACAAAATCAAGAGCTCAAGATGAACTTTTCTATGGCGGACTCAAGATTTATTCGACAATTGATATGAAACTACAACAAGAAGTGGAAAACGACTATAAGAAATTTAATGAAATACTTGTTGGTGATACCACTCACCTTAAAGCACCGCTCTTACTTGATATGACTGTTGACCAATACGGTAACATCATTGATAGTAAAAATAGATTGGTATTTTTAAATAGAAACAATGTATTAAACAATGACGGATTAATTTATCTTGCGGAAAACGAATACAAGTTTGCCGACAACGGCGATTTGATGATTAAATCCGTAAAGATGGTTCCTTATCCTTCAAATGTTGACGTTTTAGACTTCTATACTATCGATGAAAAGAAAAATCTTTTGACACATACAATCGGAAGCCTTCCAATAAAAAAAGATGATTTCAATATGGAAAATGGATGGATTCGAATTAACAAAAAAGCTCTCGACGAAAACCCTGAACTCTATGAAATCAAAGATGGCCTATTGGTATTTAAAGAAGGACAAATTTTTATAAACAAAAACGGAATTGTTCAACCACAAAGCTCAACAATTATTATCGACTATAAAAAAGGTCACATAATTGCAATGGCAGGCGGACGTGATGTTGATGGACGAAGAATCTTCAACAGAGCTACAAATTCGGAAAGACAACCGGGATCATCTATAAAACCTGTCGGCGTATATCTCGAAGCACTTGACAACGGATACACTGCAGGCAGTGCGATAGACGATGTTCCATTTAACTTAAACGGCAATCCTTGGCCGAACAACTGGTACTCCGGTTATAAGGGAATCACATCGCTTAGATATGCGGTTGAGCAATCTATAAACACAAGTGCAGTACACACACTGAATAGTCTCGGCGTTAAAAAAGTTATTCCTTATCTTGAAAAGATGGGCATAATAAATAAAGAACATCCTGAAAGAGACACGTTCGTTACTGAAGAAGAAAATGCAAAGTATAATGATGAAAACTCATCAGCTCTTGCTCTAGGTGGTATGACTAAAGGTTTGAGTCCTCTCACGTTGGCAAGTGCTTATACAGCAATTGCGAATGGGGGAGTTTATGTTAAACCTAGCCCGTACACAAAAGTTATAAATAAAGACGGTGCAACAATTTTGGAATATAAGCCGCAAGGCGTTCGAGTTGTAAGCGAACAAACTGCCTATGTTATGAAGGATATTTTAAGAACCGTTGTTTCAAATGGACTTGGTAAAGCTGCAAAGGTTCCAAATCAAGTAACTGCCGGAAAGACCGGTACAACTCAATACACTGCTGACTTATGGTTCGTCGGATTTACAGATTATTATCTCGGTGCAACTTGGATTGGAAGCGATACCCCTCGTATTACAATGAATAAAAACTCAATGATAGCAGCTCAAATGTGGGAAAATATAATGGAAAAAGCCCATGAAGGTCTTGCTCCGGTAAATGAGTTTAAAATGCCTGACGGCATTGTTAAAGCTCAAATTTGTACCCAATCCGGAAAAGCTCCTACTCAACTTTGTACTGCTGATCCTCGCGGAGTTGTTAAAACTGAAATATTTGTTAAAGGTACTGAACCGAAAAATCCTTGCGATATTCACGTTGAAGCAAAAATTTGTGAAGAATCAGGTCTTCTTGCAAATCCATACTGCCCGATTGATCATGTTAAGACAACTGTTTGTATAAATAGGAAGCCACAATACGTACCAAGTGCTCATAACGGCATTGTTCCATCGGACTGGGGTTATTCCTATCCTCAAGGTTATTGTGACCTTCACAATGAAAATACCCAAAATGAGGACGGAGAAACTTCAGATCTGTTTGATCCGGATATTGAAACGGGAGACAGCGAGGATTCGAATAAAGATAACAGAACAAACAAAGATAATAAAGACAAAAACAACACTACAACAAAACCTAAGGAAAATAAAAAACCGCGTGATGTTGTAGTTCCAAAGGAAGATCAAAAACCAGGTGCTAATGAAAATAGCGGTGGAACAATTGATTTATTTAACTAAAAGAAAAGAAGCAAATTAGCTTCTTTTCTTTTTATCACTTTTTATTACATTTAGGAAAATAAACTATTTATTGAAAAAAGGGAGCAAAACTATGGAAAATGAAATAATAAAAAATTTAAAATCTGACAAAGAATTCTTATGGTTAAATCCAAGTTTTAATAAAGATTCATTATATGATGCGATTTCAAGTAAACAAATATATGAGGCAAATGATCTACTAATAAGATTTTCACCGTTTTTAAAATCTTCATTCAAAGAACTTGAGCCGACAAACGGCATCATAGAGTCCCCTCTTCTAAAATTAAATAATTTCAGCATAAATAATATCTATTTAAAAGAGGATAATCTTCTTCCGATTGCAGGAAGTGTGAAAGCAAGAGGTGGAATTTTTGAAATTTTAAAATATGCAGAAACTCTTGCGACGAATGCAAATATTATAGACACTAAAATCGATTATTCTCAGTTCAATTCTGATGTTTTTCGAGACTTTTTCAGCAGATACAAGATTCAAGTCGGCTCGACTGGAAATCTCGGCATTTCAATCGGACTAATAAGTGCAAAACTCGGTTTTAATGCTATTGTGCATATGAGTAAGGATGCAAAAGAATGGAAGAAAAAACTTCTTCGAGAAAACGGAGTTAACGTAATTGAATATGATTCTAACTACAGCGAAGCTGTCAAAAATGGAAGAATACTTTCGGACAAAGATGATAAAAGTTATTTTGTCGATGATGAAAAATCTATCAATTTGTTTCTAGGCTATTCAACCGCTGCCCTGAGACTAAAAGAACAGCTTAATGAAAAACAAATTCTGGTTGACGATAATCATCCGCTATTTTTTTATATTCCTTGCGGTGTTGGTGGAGCCCCTTCCGGTATTTTGCACGGCCTAAAAACTATCTTTGGTAAAAATGTTTACGTATTCTATGTAGAGCCTGTAAGAAGTGCATCGGTGCTTCTTGGCATGTCCACAGGTTTAAACAGCAAAATAAGTATTGAAGATATTGGCATGGATGGAAAAACTGAAGCTGACGGACTTGCAGTGGGAAGAGCTAGTGAATTATGCTGCGAATCCTCAAAAAACACTCTCTCCGGCATATTTACTATAAATGAAAATTCTATTTTTGAACTAATGAGAGAACTTTATAAAAACGAAGGCGTTTTTGTGGAGCCCAGCGCCGCAAGTTCTATGATTTTCACAAAATTTTTAAACGCTTCAGAATTTTTGAATTTTATAAATAAAGAAGAAATTTTTCTTGAAAATATAACCCACATTGCTTGGTCGACAGGCGGAATGCTTGTTCCCGAAAAAGAAAGAACAATTCTTCTGGACAAATAAAAAATGGCTAACTATTTTTATAGTAGCCATTTTAATTTGCTTTTATTTTGCCAATACATATGCGAGCGCTAAGTCAGTTGTTGCTTTAATACCATCAATGTGTGTACGTTCAAAGCTGTGACTTGCATCAACACCAGGTCCAATTAGTGCTGCTCTTGCATCAACGCCTGCTCTTTGTGCAGCAGAAGCATCTGATCCATAGAATGGGTAAATATCGAGTTCGTATGGAATGTCATTTTCTTTTGCGAGCTTTATTAGCTTTCTCTTCATATCGATATCGTAAGGTCCGGTTGAGTCCTTAACGCAAATTGTTGTTTTTTGTTCGTCTGAAGTTTGTCCAGGTCCAGGGGCAGCCATATCTACCGAAATAAATTCAGTAACTTCTTTTGGAACTCCAGCACTTGATCCGTGACCTACTTCTTCATAGTTTGAAATGAATAAATATGTTGTTCTTGGTGGAACTATATTGTTTTCTTTCAAATATTTTGCAATACCTAAAAGAGAAATAACGCATGCTTTATCATCGAGGTGACGGCTCTTTAAATAGCCTGAATCACAGAGTCTTGTTCCTGTATTGTAATAAACGAAGTCACCAACTTGAATTCCTAATTTTTCCAAATCTTCTTTGCTCTTTACAACTTCGTCAACACGGATTTCGAGGTTCTTATCATTTCTTTCGATTGATTGTGTGAGTGAACCGTTCACGTGACTTGATGCAGCTGTTGTCATAATTGTGCCTGTATATTCTCTGCCATCTTCCGTTGGAATTCTGACTTCAAGACCTTCAACCGTTGCCCAAGCGTATCCACCGAGCATGCTCATTTTTAAGCGTCCGTTCGGTTTTAGTTCTTTAACCATTGCTCCAAGTGTGTCAACGTGTGCTGACAATAAAAGAGCATCTTCCTTGTTTTCCCCTTCAATTTTGCAAATCAAAGCTCCTTTTCTTGTATATTCACAAGGATAATATTTTTCAAGCTCATCCTTTACAAGTTTAACAGCCTTTTGTGTGTCCCCTGTCGGTGATGGTGTCTTTAAAAGTTCAATACCAAAATTGATAATATAATCTAAATCATATTTAAATGCCATAATATACCTCCTTAATAATACATTTTAATTATAACATTTTTAATGCAAAATTACAAAAAATAGCTCAAAGCCATTTTATATACATAATCTCCAAATCCGGCGATAACTCCGTCAGCACCGCGAGCGGTGACAAGATTTCTTCTCTCTTCTTCACGTCTAAACACATTTGTTATGTGCACTTCAACTTTGGGCACATCTATTGAAAGAAGAGCGTCTAATATAGCAATGCTATAGTGAGAATATGCTCCTGGATTTATTATTAGCCCATCGTAATCTCTGAGCTGAATCCTGTCTATTATTTCTCCTTCTGAATTCGACGTAAAAAATTCTATGTCATTGTCATTTAAATCTGCCATAGACCTCAATTCATTTTCTATATCCGTTAGCGACTTCGTGCCGTATTTTTCCGGTTCTCTGATACCCAAATATCTAAGATTCGGACCGTTTACTACTAATATTCTCATTTTACAATTCCCATCCTTCTAAGTTCATCTTTTATAAAGCTCGCTGTTAAAAATAAGCCGTTATTGACCCTAACTTCCATATCGCAAAAATCTCTATACTTGTCAATTCGCCTCTCATATAATAAATTTAAAACTTTATCCTTATTATTTCTAAGTAGCGGCCTATTTTTGCTGGTCAAAACTTTTCTGATTTCATTAAGATCGCGATTTATAAAAATAACAAATCCGTTTTTCTTTAAAACCTCTTTGTTGCACGCCCTCTCAACGACACCGCCTCCGGTTGCGACTACAGTTCTATCATATTTATTCATTATGTCGACGAGTGCTTTTGTTTCCTCTATTCTAAAAAAATCTTCGCCGATTTCAAAAAGTTCATCAACAGTCATTCCGGATGTTTTTTTTATATACCTATCCGAGTCAATTGCCTTGTAGCCAAGCATTTTTCTAAGTTCGAGCGAAAGAGTTGTCTTTCCGCAACCAGGCATTCCGATTAAAACTATATTCACTTCGACCCTCTCCTTATTAAATCATATAAAACTATCGCAGTCATCGACTCCAAGACAACTTGAACACGTTTTGAAATATTCTTGTCGTGCCTACCTTCGAACTTCGTCTTCACTTCATTATACTCCTTATCAACTGTTTGAATCGAAAAATCGTGTGTTTGAATCGGTTTTAGAAGTATATAAAAATAAATTTCTTCTCCATTTGTTATACCACCGTCAACTCCGCCCCAATAGTTGTGTTTTAGTTTCGGTTCACCGTCTTTAATCTCGTACTCCTCATATATATCTTCAATTTTTTTATTGTACAGATTTTCTATTTCTCCGAAGTTCACGCCCTTTACTGCAGGTATTGAAAACATCGCATGCGCAATTTCAGATTCAAAGCTGTCGAAAAACGGTTCACCTACACCCGCTTTAACTCCGTGAACAGAGACTTTTATTTTGGCTCCGGTGCCCGATTCTCCGAAAATTGTGTTTGATTCAAGCGTGATACCCATTTTTAAAAGTATATCCCTTACAACAGTGCCTGCGACAACTATAGGTGCAGTCATTCTGCCGGAAAATATTCCTCCGCCGGTTTTAAAAGCGTTCCCGTTATATTTTACATACTTAGAATAATCCGCATGTCCCGGTCTAAATATGTTCGATATCTCCTCATAATCTTCCGGTTTTATATCCTCGTTTTTAATCGCAAAAGTAAAAGGTGCTTCCGTCGTGTGTCCGTCCTCCAAACCTGACACAAATAAAAAATCGTCCTTTTCGACTCTCTTTGTCTCGCCTTTTAAACTCGGTCTTCGCCTTTCGAGATTTGATTTTATTTTTTCAAAGTCTATCTTTGTTCCTGCAGGGAGTCCCTCCAAACTTCCTCCAACGCAAATGTCATGGGAAGCTCCGAAAATATTAAATTTTACAACTTTTCCAATAGAAAAACTCATTTCATCCTCCCCAAAAAACTATATAGCTCAAAATGTGATTTTTTTAGGCATTCTTTATTTTTAATAAATACTCTCCCCTTATGAAAACATGAAAGTATGAGCGCCATATGAAAAATCCTGTGTTCTTTCGGATATAAATAAATCGAACGTTCATAATCAAAATCCGAAGTTCTTTCGCAGATAACAATTGCATCTCGCCCAATTGAAACAGCATAGCCGAACAAATTCAAAACTTTTTTTATTTCAAGAGTTCTATTCGATTCCTTAAACGCAAGATTTTTTATACCTATAATTTTATATCTTTTTCCATTCATTGCCGATTTTATTGCAAGTGCCGCAGTAAAAACCGGTGCAAGATCCAAATTGTTGCTTAAATCAAAAATACTTTTGTTTGATTTAAGCCACTCTCCTATTATGTTATCAGTCGATTTTGCAGCCTTCATTTTAGGCATATCGCCGTCAAGCCTATTAAAATATTTTAATACTTCAAAAAAAGCTCTATTGCTCATATCTTCAGGCACATGAACTTCTATTTTTTCAGAACTTTTGTTCATTCTTAGAATTGCGTCTTCAGTTTGGTGGATATATTGAATATTTGGCCCCTCGCCATAATTTACATCAAATTGATTAACGCCCGCCATCATCATGCCTGAGGCAAACTGTGTTGACTTTGATATGTCTACATCAAATTTTTCTCGAGTTAACTTTCCTGAAAATTCAATAGAATTCTTTGATTTTTTAAACTCAATTCCCTCATCTTTAAAAAGTTTTTCGTAGTAATCAAGCGGTCTTTCAAAAAGTCGTTCACTTCCTTCGAGCTTATGTTTCTTCCCGTCCAGAAAAACCGGAATGAGAAATCTTAGACTGCTCCCGCTATCTTTTAAATAATGTGCTTCCTTCTTAGTTTTCCATTTAGGAAGAAGTATAAGTTCTGCGGTTTTCCCAAAGCGACTATTATAATATTTGAATTTATAATTATCATAAAGAGCGAAAAGCGTTATATTTGCATCTTCTGAAAAACTAAAGTTCTTAATTTTTGTCGGTCTATTTAAAACATAACTCAAAAGCAAAAATCTGTGACTGTAGCTTTTTGATGAACATGGTAAATATGGAATTTTTAAATTTTCATCAAAATTTTTTTCAAATTTTCTTCCAGCCACGCTCTTTTTACCCTCACAATCTTCCCTTTTCCAATAGATTCCACAATCGGAACATCTATAGATTCTTTGTCCACAGCTTTTTTGTCCGCACTGAAATCAAAATCTATATCTTTTTTAATCTCCGGTTTTCCATATAAAATCTCATAAAATTCTCTAAAAATTTGAATTGTCTCCTCATCAGAATATCCGAGCATCGCCTCCATGAAGAGCCCCATCGCAACAGCCTTTCCGTGACTTATTTTATAATCAGATTGGCTTTCCAAAAAATGTGCAACCGTGTGCCCTGCATTTAAAAGATTTCTTATTGCCTTATCTCGAAAATCCATCTCGACAATTTTTGCTTTTTTAAAAGGTGCATACTCAGTCATTTTGTTTATGAGTTTCTCTTTTTCTCCGGCTTTTAAAAGTTCAAACATTTTGATTGCAACATCTTTATCAAATAGTGCTGCAAGTTTAAAACCTTCCACAAAACCATCTTTTAAGTCATCCGCTTCAAGAGTATTTGTAAAGTCCGCATCGATATAAACAATGTCCGGCTCTTTAAAAATTCCTACATTGTTCTTTGCATGCATAAAATTTATCGCACACTTTCCTCCAATCGCCGCATCTGTCATCGACAAAAGTGTCGTAGGAAGAATTACATGTCTTATTCCTCGCATATAAATACCAGCGGCAAAAGACGCGACATCGGAAATAGTTCCGCCTCCAACTACATAAAGTGTCGAATTTCTAGTAAGCGACAACTCGTGCATTCGCTCAACTAATGAAAATAAAACTTCTTTTGTTTTCGCACACTCTCCACCCTCAATAAACATAGTGTTATCAGGAAAAATATCCGGATATAAACCTTTTAATTTCCTGTCAGCAACAACCAAGTATTCTTCTGTGTCTATATAGTCTGATTTATTTTTTATGGATTTTAAAATTATTTTTTCCACAAATCCTCCAAAATTTTATCAAATGTTCCAAGCGGAATTGTTTGCTTCGAATCACTTAGAGCAATTTCCGGATTTTCATGCACTTCAACAATTATTCCGTCCGCACCGGCAGCAACTGCAGCTCTGGCTGCACGTCTTACAAAATCACGTTTCCCCATTGAATGACTAGGGTCCGCAATAATTTTATAGTCAGTGTTTTCTTTAATATAAATAATTGCCCCGATGTCCAAAACATTTCTCGTAACATCGTCAAAGCTTCTAATCCCCCTCTCGCAAAGGGTTATCTTATTATTTCCTTCAAGTTTTATATATTCCGCTGCTTTTAAGAATTCGTGAACTGTGTTTGAAAAACCTCGTTTTAAAATTACAGGCTTATCAGTTTTCCCAATCTCTCTTAAAAGCTCAAAGTTTTGCATATTTCTTGCACCGATCTGAAAAATATCGACATGGTCATAAAGTTTCTCAATTTGATTTACACCGATAACCTCTGTAACAGTTTTCATGCCCATCTCTCTGATTTTATCAAGGATCGGTAGTCCTTTCCAACCGATGCCCTGAAAATCTTTAGGATCGGTTCGCGGCTTAAAAAGTGCCGCTCTCATTTCAGTTATTCCACGTTTTTTTAATTCAATCGCAAGAGAGAGAGCTTGCCTCTCGCTTTCAATTGAACATGAACCTGCAATAATTCTAATCATTTTCTTCACCCTTATATAACTTATATGCTTCAACCGCCTGATAATATAGCATATCGTATCCATTTTTTATTTCTACACCCTGTTTTTTCATCTCGCTTAGAAAAAGAGTGCACTCAGGCGTATAAATAATATCCACTGCCGTTTTCTGTGAATTGAATTTCTTTGTAAAAATCGCTTTATCTTCATTAAAACCGACGCTTGTGGCATTAATAATATTTGTAAAATCGCAATTCTCTAAATCATAAATAAAATTAAGGTCCGGCTTTATCTTTAAAAGTATATCATTTTCACTCGAATCTCTTACATATAAAGTCAAATCCAAATCTTTAAACGCATAAACAAGAGCTCTCGCAGCTCCTCCTCTTCCAAGAATCAATGTTTTACCATATCTTAAAAATTCTCTATACGCCGCCTTTGCTCCGTACACGTCAGTGTTATATCCTACAAGTTTTCCATTTTCATTTATGACAGTGTTAGCTGCACCAAGTACTTTGACCGCTTCCGACATTTCATCAAGATATTTTATTATCTCAGATTTATACGGTGCCGTAACATTAAATCCTCTTGCACCGGTTTCCTTTATAAATCTCACAAATTCCGGAATCTCTTCTAGATTCATGTCCGCATTTTCATATAAAAAATCTATCTTGTCTTTTTCCGACAATTCTCGATAAATCTCTCCGGATCGTGAATTCTTAATATTTTTCCCGAGCAAATAGCATTTATACATCAAAAAGCTCCGAAAGTGTATCGGTTATATTTTTGGAATTACTCCTTACATAACCGCTCTTAACTTCAAGAAATTCACCCGTTATTAGCTTAGTATTTAAAATTTCTCGATCCTCATTTGTAACAACTACGGGAATGCTACCCTCAAAACTGTATTTTTCAATGAGTTCTCTCTTCGGAAGCACATCATTTGCAAGTACAAAATCAATTTCACGACCCAGATATCGCTCAACTTCCTCAACGTGATGATAAAGAGTATATCCATTCGTTTCCTCAGGTTGAGTCATAACGTTCGCAATATAAACGATTTTTTTGTCCTTTAACGCCTCTCTTACGCCGTCAACAAGGAGATTACATATAACAGATGTGTATAAACTTCCCGGCCCCAATGTGACGACATCAGCACTTGATATCGCCTCTTTTGCATGTTCAGAAATATTTACGTGATTCATCAATGAAAGCTCTTTAATTCCCGCTTTTCTTTTTAGAGCAAAAATCGCAATCTCAGACTCACCTCTTACCTGTACACCGTCAGTAAGAACTGCACACAAATCCATATTGTCAATTGTCACCGGATAAACCTTGCCCTTTAAATTTAAGACATTAGAAACAACTTGAATTCCATTTTCAAAAGAACCTTCGCTCTTAACCATACCTGCTATAATCAAATTTCCAAGTGACTGTCCCTTTAAAGAACCGTCTTCAAATCTATAACTTAAAAGTTTCCTCAAATCGTCCGGTGCTTCCGAAAGTGCAAGAAGACAGTTTCTTATGTCACCTGGTGGGAGCATGTTTAAATCCTCTCTTAAAATTCCACTTCCCCCGCCATTATCACCAACCGTAACAATAGCAGAAACTTCAAATTTTTTCTTAAGACCGTTTAATAGAACACTAAGTCCTGTTCCGCCGCCTATTGCCGCAAGTTTAATCATTGTGTGCCTCATCTAAATCTCGATTTATAATAGTTATATTTATTCCAGACTCTTTTAGAAGTTCTGCAAGTCTCCTTGCAACACTAACTGAACGTTGTCTTCCACCTGTGCAACCGAAAGCAACTATAAGTTGCTCCTTACCCTCATTTTCATATAGTGGAATCAAAAATTTCAATAAATCATGTACTTTTTCAATAAATTCACCGCTCTCATTTTGAGCTAAAACAAAATTATAACAATCAGGATTATATCCACTCTTTAGTTTTAGTTCCGACACATAATATGGATTTGTGATAAATCGCACATCAAAGACTAAATCAGCGTCAGCAACAATTCCGTTTTTAAATCCGAAAGTTTTAAAAATAACTGAGATTTCATTTTTATCATTTAAAACCAAACTGTGAATAATATTTTTGAGTTCACCTAAAGTCAAATTCGTGGTATCTATCGGAATCGAAAGATCCATCACCCGGTCCATGAGTTCTCTTTCTTTTCGAATGCCTTCGACAATTGTACCTCCGGGACTCATTGGATGAAGTCTTCTCTTCTCCTTGAAACGCTTGATAAGCTCATTGTCCGTTGCATTTAAGAATAAAACCTTTGCTCCGTAGTCATCTTTCAAATCTTTTATAGTTTTATAAAGTTCACGTTTAAATACGCGTCCCCTTTGGTCAAGAGCAAGTGCAATTTTATTTATCTCCGGAGTTTCCTCCATAAGTTCAACCAAATCTCTTATAAGAGGTGTAGGCAAATTGTCTATTGAAAGATAGCCCTCATCTTCCAAAACATTTAAAGCAGCGGTCTTTCCCGCACCGCTAAGTCCTGTGACTATAACAATTTCCATAATATCACCTCAAAATCTTGACTTCAGTTTCCAAACTTATTCCCGTCTTCTCAAGGACAATATCGTGAACCTTTTGAATAAGTGAAACTACATCTTCATAACTTGCATTGTCGACATTTATAATAAAGCCGGCGTGCTTCTTTGAGACTTCCGCCCCGCCGATTCTTAGACCTTTAAGTCCACATTCATCTATAATCTTTGACGCAAAACCGTTTTCAGGTCTCTTAAACACACTTCCACATGAAGGATATTCGAGTGGTTGCTTTTCACGTCTTCTTCCGTTCAAATCATTAATAACAGCCTCGATTTCTTTTTGGTCACCTTCTTCGCCTATAAATGTCGCACCAACAATTATTTCTCCGTTTGTTTGAAATGAACTGTGCCTTTGCGAAAAATCGATTTGTTCTTTTGTATAACTTACAATCTTACCGTCTCTAATTGCTCTAACACTTTCCAAAACGTCGCTTATAACCGGTCCATACGCACCTGCATTCATAAAAATTCCTCCACCTACAGTTCCCGGAATTCCGTCCAAAAATTCAAAACCTTTTAAATAAGACTTAAGTGCGAACCTGCTCAGTGCTTTCATAGTGGCTCCGGATTCAGCCACAATTCTATATCCGTCCTTTCGGATTTTTGAAAAATTGTCCCTTAAAATCATAAAACTTTTATCATAATACTCGTCCGGAATAATAAGATTGGAACAATTCCCTATTACAATTACTTCATTACATTTATTTAAAACATCTATAATATCGTCAGTATCTTCCGGAAAGAAAATCTCTTTTACATTCCCTCCGACTTTCATCGACGTATATGGTTTAATAGATACATTTTTCAATACTTCCATATTACACCTCATACATACATTATACCCAATTATGAGCAATAAAAAAAGAGTGCTTTCTACGTTTTAGATGCAGTACTCTTTTTTTATTGAAATATTTTTATTTATATAAATTCTAACTACAATTAGTTTTGTGCATTAAATAGCTCGAAAAACTTTCCGTTTGCATTCATCAACTCATCAAAACTTCCTTCTTCCACAACTTTTCCGGCATCAAGCACAATAAATTTTGTCGCTCTTCTTAAACCTTGAATTCTATGCGTAGTAAAAATTGCGGATCTGATATTGGAGTCTTCCAAAAGATTTTCCCAGAAAACTTTTTCTTGTATCGGATCAAGTGCGCTCGTCGGTTCGTCAAATATCAGCACATTTCCTCCGTGATAGAGAGTTCTTGCGGTTGCAATTCTTTGCCACTCGCCGCCCGAAATTTCCACACCGTCATTGTAAATTTTGCCCAAATGTGTTTCCATATTATTGCCGAATTTTTTCAGTACTGAATCAGCGCCTGAACGATGTATTGACTGGGCGAGATCATTCTTGGAATTTTTATTTATATTGCTCAGCTCCACATTTTCACGGAAAGTGATTTCGTATTTATTGAAATCTTGAAAGAGCACTCCAAAGGAACTTCTAAGCTCGTCAATATCGTATTCCTTAATGTCTTTGCCGTTTATGAGAATTTGACCGCTATCGGCGTCATATAGCCTCAATAAAAGCTTCATAATTGTGGTTTTCCCCGAACCGTTTACGCCCACAATTCCAAGCCTATCCCCGAAGTTAAAATCGAAGCTCACATTTTCCAAAGCATAGTCATCTCTTCCCGGATATTTGAATGACACACTTTTAAATTCAATTTTATTCACATCGTTGCAATTTGAATCTCCGGAAGCCATATTGAAATCGAAATCCAAAAATTCAAAATAAGTATTCATAAAAAGTTCCGTTTCAAGAAGCATCGAGCCTTCCTCGATAAATCTTATGGAGCTTCTTGCAGTGTATAAAAGATAATTTAGAAATAGCGAAAGAGCCCCGATGGTATAAATTCCGGCGACTACGTTTTTCACAAATAAAACTATTGTTATGGATAAAACCACGACTCCAAAAATTGAAACAAGCACTCCGGCAAGTCCCTTCTTTCTTCTGTCTTTAGCGGATTCCCCATTAATTCTATCAATAATTTCATCATAATCTTCTTTAAATTTGTCGCCATATTTAAAGACAACTCTTTCTTTTGAAAAATCTCTTCCGAGCAATATGTCCCTGTAATAGTTTAATTGTTTTACAAAAGGCGATCTTGTGACGGTGTTTTCATAAGCTGCCACTTGGAGTTTGTAGACGATATAACTTTGAGGAAAAATACCAACCAAAAATGCTAGTGGAATCCAAATGGAATAAGCCGATAGCTGAGCAAACATAACCACGATTGTAACGAAAATTCTTATGATAGAAAATGAAAATACAATCAAATTTATCGGTCTGAATGCGATTTCCATTTGAAGCATATTGAGTCTGTCGTAAAATTCAGGATTGTCCAATGTGTTTAAGTTATCCACTTCTGAGACTTTATTAAAAAGATCCATATTGACCTTTTTAACAAGTGAATCTGTGCATTCCCCTTGCACAATCATCATCAGCGGGCCCACCAAAAAATCTATGAGCACCGCAATGATAAACGGTAACATTATAAGTATCGCTGATTTAACATCCGATAGCGTTTTTACACTGTCTATGAATTTTGCAATTGCCGTCGCTTGAACGACAGGAATAAAAATTTGCAGTGCCAAAATTATCATAAGAAATGTAACTTTGGTAGGTGCACTTTTAAAAATCAACCCAAGTGACCTAAAAAATATTTTTAGATATGATGGCTTTTCCGATTTATTCATATTTTCCTCCTATAGTTTTTCACCACATGTTAACATCTCCATCTAAAATAACAAGATTTTCAGTGTCTAATATAAAATTTATTTTATGAGAGAAGATGTGTAGTTTTAGTTAAGTACTTTGTGTGTAATTAATATAGTTATGCTATATTTTATATGATTAATTGCACTTATAAAATTCTTTCACAATATTTATACCCAAAAAAAATAATTAAACCAAAATTATATTAATAAGATTTATTGATTTATTTTGTAACTCTGTCATGCTGACTTCGAAACAACGGATAGATTTTATGTAATAAATCAATCACATGAGTTAGTATAAGCAGTAGATTTTTACAATAATGTGAAGTTCAGAACTGCGTGTTTTGTGCTCAATTTGTGCTCGGTTTGTGTGCAACGTGCGTAAAAATATATGATTTTATGTTGATTTTTCGAAAATCCACAAAAATAAAAAAAACGTTACAACCATTAAAATTGCAACGTTTTATTTGGTGCTGAAGACAGGAATCGAACCTGCGACCTGCTGGTTACGAATCAGCTGCTCTACCGACTGAGCCACTTCAGCATGTTTATAACAAAATCTATTATACCAAATTCCATTTATAATTACAAGTGTTTTAAACGCAATTTTTCGGTAAATCTCTCGAATACATTTTTGCATAAACAAAAAACACTTCTCGAAATTGAAAAGTGTTTAAGTGATTTAATTAAAATATTTTTTAAGTCTTCTTGCAGCGTCTCTTATAACTTCTGTCGGTGCGGCAAGGTTTATTCTTTCAAATCCGTCCGCAACTTCTCCGAACTTATGTCCATGATCAAAAATCACAGCACAATCCTCTGCAAGAGTTTTTTCTCTTTCCTCACGCGTCATATCGTATGCGCGGAAATCGAGGAACATGAGATAAGTTCCTTCAGGTTCAACGATCTTAATCTTTGTGTCTTTAAGCTCTTCTTTCAAAACATTTTGATTTTCGATTATTTTTTCAATAAGTTGACCTAGCCATTCTTCGCATTCATTGTAGCAAATTTCAGCAGCTTTAAATCCGAGTGCGGAGTTTGCGTGCGATTGAACGCCCATAACTGCTTGTATAAAATTCTTTTTGAGCTCAGGATTTTTTATAATTGTTGTAGAAACTCCCATTCCGGCGAGATTAAATGTCTTTGATGCCGATGTGAATGTGATTGTTCTGTCTGCGAGTTCATCCGATAACGTTTGAAATACAATATGTTTATGACCCGGCATTATTATGTCCGAGTGAATCTCATCGCTTATCAAATACAAATCGTTTTCAAGAATTATTTTCTCAAGCTTTTCAAGTTCTTCTCTTGTCCAAACGCGTGTAACCGGATTATGAGGTGAACAGAAAAGAAGCACTTTGTTTTCTTTCATTTTAGCAAGTTCTTCAAACTTTTCAAAATCGATATAAAATCTGTTGTCTTTTTCAATTAGAGGAGCGTCAACAAGCTTTCTTCCTTGTGAAGTGACTGCACTGAAAAAAGGAAAATATACCGGAGACATAACTATTACGCCGTCTCCTTCGTTTGTGAGTGATTTTACTGCATTAAAAATCGCAGGAACGACCGCCGTGTTGTTTACCATCCATTCATCCATAACTTCAAAATCGTGCACTCTTTTGAGCCATGATTTCAAAGCTTCCTTGAAGTCTTCGTTTGCTTCAGTGTATCCAAGAACCATTTCATCTAAAAACTTTTTCAATCCTTCGACCATTTCCGGTGGATTTTTAAATTCCATGTCTGCTGTTGAAAGCGGAATCGTGTCAACCGGCAAATCGGGAAATTCTCTGAATGTTTTTCTGTATTTTACAGAGCCTTGTTCTCTTCTGTTTGTTAGCGTTTCAAAATCGTATTTCATTATACCCTCGTTTCTTCAAACTCTTTCTTGTAATCATCTATAAATTCTCTAAATTTTTGGGCGAGTTCAATCGATAGTTCATAATCTTTCCCGCTCAATTCTCTGCCATTTATACTTTTTACAGAAACTACATCCATTCCGGTTCCTGAAAGTAGCGCACCGTCAATTGTTTTAAGTTCATCAAGTGACAGTTCCCTCTCTTCCACTTCCAAAGAAAGTCTATCTTCGCACATCTTATAAAAATTCTTTTTAACTACTCCAGGCAAAGTTTTGTTCTTTGTAGGCTCAAAAATTTTTCCGTCTTTTATATAATAAAAATTGGATCGCGAACCCTCGAGAACCTCGTTGCCATTATACAGAAGAAGCTCAAACAAATCATTTCTGTCCATGATTTCTTGAACCTCTTTTTTAAAATTCTTTCTATAAATCTTTCTCTCCGGATTTAGCCTTTCAAATTCGTAAAGCCCGATATTGACTCCATTTTTTCTTTCAAAGTCCGTCACTTCTCGAATTTTCATATCTTCCATAAAAACATCTTCGCCGTCAACCATAATCATGACGCTTTCAACATTTCTTTCAGGTTTAAAATCCGACATTATACCCTTTATTTTATCAAACAATTCTGTTTTGTTTGCTTTTTCAAGATTTCCATATAATCTCTTCATGTGATCTTCTAAAAACAAATAAACTCCATCTTCGCTTCTTATAACTTCATAAATAAAATTATCATTTAAATATGGTTTTTCATCTAAAAGATTGCCATTTTTATAAATCATTTTCCCTCCTATAAGATAGGGCTACCCAGTCTTGAAACATTTTCTTTTATTCTGATCCAATTGCTCCTCTTTTTATATTCTTCGAATGTTAGGCAATATGAATTTTCTCTTATATCTTCAATAAACTTCTCAGAAAATTGTCTTGCAATTTTTTCATCATAAATAAAAGCATTTGCTTCAAAGTTGAGTTGGAAACTTCGGACATCCATGTTCGCAGTTCCCATTGAAACCATCTTGTTATCCATAATTATAACCTTAGAATGTTGAAAACCTTTTTTATAGAAATAAACTTCTCCACCCGCTTCCAAAATTTTGCCTGCAAAAGATAGCGATGCCCAAAAAACGAACGGATGATCACCTTTAAACGGAAGAAGAAGTTTTACTTTTACTCCCGAAAGTATAGCAACCCTGAGGCTCTCAAGCACTGAATCATCTGGGATAAAATATGGTGTTTCAATGTATATACTATCTTTCGCAGAAGAAATCATTTTTAAAAAGCCATCTTTTATGCTCGGCCATTCATTATCCGGCCCAGATGTAACAATTTGACACGCACTTTTTCCTCTGAACTCATTAATCTCGTCTCCATATTTAACATGTTTGCTTCCGGACGCAAAATTGAAATCAAGAATAAATCTGTATTTCAACATATATACTGCAGAACCCTTTATTTTTATAACGGAATCTCTCCAAGATTCCCATTTTTTCCCACCATCATAATATTCATCTCCAACGTTAAAACCGCCAAGATATCCAATTTTGCCATCTAAGATATAGATTTTTCTATGATTTCTATAATTAATTCTCGGTGAAACGAAACTCAAAAAGAATGGGAAAAATATTTCAACTTGAACGCCGGCTTCACGCATCTTTTTTATATCTGAAGAGTGAAGCCTTCTCGAACCCATTCCGTCAATCAAAAGTTTTACATCTATACCCTCTCTTGCCTTCTTCTTCAAAATATCGCAGAGTCTTTTTCCCATATTGTCGCTTCTCATAATATATGTTTGAATATAAATTGAACTTTTAGCATTTTCAATTTCTTTAAAAAGCATGTCAAAAAATTCTTCCCCATCAAAAATCGGAAAGAAATCATTGTCCATAGTAAGTACAGAATCTCCGTTCCTGAAATGCATTTCAATCATATCTGCATATTCGTTAAACGGAAATATTTGTTGTTTGTCCATATCGCGGTGCAATATTTGCTTGCCGCCAATAAGGCCATGACTTTGAAGCCTATCTTTTACGAATTTGTCCTCAAACATTTTTCGCTTTTTAAAACTTCTTCCAAGCCATAAATATATAAAAAATCCAAAACCCGGCAAAAGAACGAGAATCGTAATCCACATCCACGTAGTGGTTGGATTACGTCTCTCCATAATGATCACCGCAATAGCAAGTATTATATTTATCCAAAGTAAATTGCTTAAAATCGGTATTATCAATTCTTTCAATTCTTCTACCTCAAATTAAATCTATCTTTTTGATTTATATCTCTTTTGATTTGACAAAATTTTCTTTCTAATTCTTAGTGAATTTGGAGTTACTTCAAGAAGTTCGTCATCCTCAATAAATTCAAGTGCTTCTTCAAGCGACATCGTAATCGGTGGAACAAGTCTTAGGTTTTCGTCAGAACCGGCAGCTCTCATATTTGTCTTTTGTTTTTCCTTACCAACGTTAACTTCAATATCGAGTCCCTTAGGATTTTCTCCTACAATCATTCCTTCATAGACCTCAACACCCGGTCCAATGAACAGATTTCCTCTGTCTTGTGCTTGGAATAGTCCGTAAGCTGTCGATGTTGCATTTTCAAACGCAATAAGTGATCCCATTTGTCTCTTAGGAATGTCACCCTTATATGGTTCAAAGTCTTTAAATTCAGTATTTATAATTCCTTCTCCCCTGGTGTCAGTTAAGAATTCTTGTCTATATCCGATAAGACCTCTGGCAGGGATTTCAAATTCAAGTCTTGAATACCCACCTCTGCTTTCGGTCATATTCTTTAGCTCACCTTTTCTTTGACCAAGTTTATCCATAATTGAACCTATATAAGCAGCGTCAACATCGATGATAACCTCTTCTATAGGTTCAAGCTTTTGTCCATTTTCATCCCTCTTATAAAGAACTTGAGGTTTCGATACTTGGAATTCATATCCTTCTCTTCTCATCGTTTCAATAAGAACTGAAATATGAAGCTCCCCTCTTCCTTTAACAATAAAGCTGTCTGTCGAATCAGTTTCTTCAATCTTCATAGAAACATTTGTTTCAATTTCTTTCATAAGTCTGCTTCTGAGTTGTCTTGATGTGACAAACTTACCTTCCCTTCCAGCAAAAGGTGAATCGTTAACACTGAATGTCATGGAAATTGTCGGTTCACTGATTTTAACAAATTCGATTGGGCTTTCCCCTTCAACCGTAAGCGTGTCTCCGATTTCAAGATCTGATATTCCTGTAACTGCAACAATATTTCCAGCCGTTGAAGACTCTACTTCAACCCTATTCAAGCCTTCAAACTCATATAATGCTGCAATTTTAGCACGCACATGTCTATCCGGATCGTTATGATTTACAACTATACAGCTGTCGTTATCCTTTAATGTTCCCGATTCGATTTTGCCGATTCCAATTCTACCTAGATATTCACTGTAATCGATTGTAGAAATCAAAAGCTTTTTAGGCCCATTTACATCAACTTTTGGTGCAGGAATATACTTTACAATCGCATCAAAAAGTTCATGCAAATCTTTTGCAGGTTCGAGTGCGCTGTATCCACAGTAACCGTCTCTTGCGGACGCAAATAAAAACGGTGCTTCCAACTGTTCATCACCGGCTCCAAGCTCAATAAATAAATCTAGAACCTCGTCGATAACCTCGTCAACTCTCGCATCTTTTCTGTCGATTTTATTAACTATTACAATTACTTTTAAGTTAAGTTCAAATGCTTTTTTTAATACGAACTTAGTTTGTGGCATTGGGCCTTCAAATGAGTCAACAAGTAAAAGAACCCCGTCTGCCATCTTCAAAACACGTTCAACTTCACCACCGAAATCTGCGTGGCCCGGTGTGTCTATAATATTTATTTTTGTGTCATTATAAACTACAGAGGTATTTTTACTTGTAATTGTGATACCTCTTTCACGTTCTAGGTCATTAGAGTCCATTACACGGTCTTGAACTACTTGGTTTTGCCTAAAAATACCTGACTGTTTAAGCATAGCATCAACAAGCGTAGTCTTGCCGTGGTCAACGTGAGCAATAATGGCTATATTTCTAATATCTTTCAAATTATCATCTCCTAACGTATATTATAACAGCCAATCTTTGATTATTCAAGTAAATAGCAGTTAAAATATGATTAAATAGAGATTTTTATTAATTTTATAATTATAAATTAATGATTAAATAACTAAGTTTAAATATTAAATTATTTATTAAATAAATTCTACAAATTTATCATGTTGACTTTAATATATTAAAAGTATATAATAATACTAAAGTTGCTTAAATTATCTATATTTAAACATCTTTAAGTTTTTAAGGAGCGGAAATGCTCGATAAACTATTAATGGAGGTATATTATGACTGAAAAATATTCTTTAAATGTTCCTACGCCGACACATTTTACATATGCGGTTAGGGATTTGCCTACAGTAACAGTGGAGGAACGTGAAACGGCTTTAAAAGCTACACACTACAATGAATTTGCATTCCCATCAGGACTTCTTACAATTGATATGCTCTCAGATTCGGGAACCACAGCAATGACGAATACTCAATGGGCTTCTCTATTTTATGGAGACGAAGCATATGGAAGAAATACGGGGTACTATGTTCTTTTGGACACCTTCCGTGATATTTTCGAACGTGGCGGCGAAAAAAACTGGAAAAAGATTTTAGATCTTGTTAGAACGGACTGCAGAGACGTCAAGAAAATGATGGACGAAGTTTATCTTTGTGAATATGAGGGTGGTCTATTTAATGGCGGAGCCGCCCAAATGGAACGTCCAAATTCTTTTATTATACAACAAGGTCGTGCAGCTGAATCAGTGCTTATGGAAATTGTTAGAAATATTTTACAAGAAAGACATCCGGGAAAAGTTTTCACAATTCCGTCAAACGGTCACTTCGACACAACCGAAGGAAATATAAAGCAAATGGGCTCAATTCCAAGAAATCTATACAACAAAAAACTGCTATATGAAATTCCTGAAGGCGGAAAATATGATAAGAATCCGTTTAAAGGAAATATGAACCTCGAAAAACTTGAAGAACTCATTCAAAAAGTTGGTGTTGAAAACGTACCGTTGATCTTTATGTGTATTACAAACAATACCGTTTGTGGACAACCTGTTTCAATGGCAAATATAAGAGAAGTGAATAAAATTGCTCACAAATATGATATTCCTCTAATCTTTGACGTTGCACGTTGGGCTGAAAATTCATATTTCATAAAGATGAACGAAGAAGGCTACAAAGACAAGTCAATTGGAGAAATTGCAACTGAAATGTTCTCTTATTGTGACGGTTTTTGTATGTCTGCAAAGAAAGATGGGCACGCAAATATGGGTGGTATGCTAGCATTTAGAGACAAAGGTCTCTTCTGGCAAAAATTTTCCGACTTCAACGAAGACGGCTCAATCAAGATGGATGTCGGTGTAAGACTTAAAGTAAAACAAATTTCATGCTATGGTAACGACTCATACGGCGGAATGAGCGGTCGCGACATTATGGCTTTAAGTGTCGGTCTATACGAAAGTTGCAACTTCAACTATATGGACAGTCGTGTTAAACAATGCGAATATCTTGCACAAGGTTTTTATAAAGCCGGTGTAAAAGGCGTCGTACTTCCTGCCGGAGGTCACGCGGTCTACATCAATATGGACGAATTTTTCGACGGCAAACGTGGCCACGAAACTTTTGCAGGTCAAGGCTTCTCACTTGAACTCATCAGAAGATACGGCATAAGAGTTGCTGAGCTCGGAGATTTCTCAATGGAATACGACTTGAAAACTCCTGAACAACAAGCTGAACTTGCGAATGTAGTACGATTTGCAATCGATAGAAGCAGACTTACACAAGAGCATCTAGACTATGTAATTGCTGCTGTAAAAGCGCTCTATGAAGACAGAGAAAGCATTCCGAATATGCGAATTCTTTGGGGACACAATCTCCCAATGAGACATTTCCACGCATTCTTGGAACCATATGAAAATAAATAAAAATAAAACAAAAGGCGACAGAGCTTAAAAGCTTTGCCGCCTTTTTGTTTGAAATTGTTTTTTATAAATATATATTTAATTAATAAAACCTACAACATCCGATAGAAATTTTTGCGAACCGTCTTTGTTAATCTTTATGGTGTATACGTTTTCAACATAGTTTTTATCATTTTCATCGGTTTTTATTAATAGTGCGGAATAAAGTTTGAAATCTTTGAATTCCGCGACGCTCTCTTTTAATGAAATATATTCTCCAACATATAAAATGTTACTGCAATTAATATTGATTTCACTTATAAAACCTGACTTAAATCTCTCCAACTCACTGATTTTAATTTTTATATATTCATCCGAATTGCACATTTTCTTTTCCATTAAAGCTACTTCTTTGTCTACCGGATTAGGTGCAGACTTCCACTTGAGATCATATTTTTTATTGTATGAGTAAATTTCTTCACGCTTAAAAATCTGAGAATTGAAAAATGGAATTGAAATTTTAGTATTTAAATTTTGAGGCAATAAACTTAAATCAGTGTAGTTCAAAATCAAGTCCCCTTTTATTTTATTTATATCTTTAATATCAACATCTCCTGCAACTATTACAACCGGTTTATTTTCTTTAGTATCTACATAATTAATTCCACTTTTTTCTGTAATTTCCCAATCATAAGCGGTAATTATAATCCCCTTAAAAAATCTTTAAAATAAACTTTACCTAGTAAAAATTCCTCTCCATTACGAAAATCTGAGTATTTATATTGCCCATCTACATATGAATTTTTTGGACTATACGACAAATTTTTCGTATTCCATCCGCTTTCACTCACCGCTCCTCGCTCAACAAAAAAATCTTTCCAACGCTTTAATATTTTGACATCCTCGGTATATATACTGCCTATGAAATTGTCCGAAGAAAAAAGATTATGATTATAATCCAAGTCTAAAAAAATTTCAGTCTCTCTCCACTCACCATTTTTATAAATGTATGCAGTGGTTGCTTTTTTGTAAGAAAAATTCAAAAAATAAAATCTAAATATAATCAAAATAAAAATCACTATTAAAATCGAAATTAATATCCTATTTAATTTTTTAGCGCGTAAAGCATGCATTTAAACCATATATCTCCTATCCTTTTGAACGTATAGCTTGTTTTAAAAAAATTAGAAACCTATTTATAATAATTCTAAATCTTTTAGCAGATAATAACGATTCTTTAAATTATTTTATCACTTTTTAATAATCTAATCAATACATGCATATTTAAAATTTGCAAGCGATATTTATCACATATATAAAATTTTAAATAAAAAATACCCCTTAATATTATCATTTAAGGAGTACGAATCATAACATTGACAAATTTTATAAGTATTTCACACATACAACACGATTTCTACAAGCTTCAAACTCATCCACAACCGCATCTACAAGGCAGAGCCCTCTACCTCCGACAAATTCAGAGTTGTGTTCTTTATTCGGTTTTATGCAATCGATGCCACAACCTTGATCTTTTACTACGATTTTGATTTCGGAATCCTGAATATGTACATAGACCGTTATCAATTTATCCGGATCAAGCCTATTACCATGGAGTGCAGAGTTTATTGTAAGCTCGTTTAAAATAAGCTTTACGTCAAATATAACATCTTCATCAGTGATATATTCTCTGACTAAGCTTACCAATTTAGAATTAAATTCTCGTATTCTTTCTATGTCAGTTTCAACCGACTCAGAATAATCAAGTAGCATTTCTCTCACTCCTTCCCAATATTTTATACCCACTATAATATATCCTAAACAAGTTTTTAATCTTTTTGATGATTGTTATAAAAATTTGTACCCAAGAAAAATAAAAAGAGGAGTTTTCAACTCCCCTATTTTTTCTTGTATCCACTTTGAAATTCTGTCCAAATTCTATCATAAAGTTTCAACTTTTGAGATGGGTCTTCAAAAATTTCAAAATTTGTCATATTTGTCCTGTCAGGATACAGTGCCTCATTATTCACCAAAGACTCAGGAAGATATTTCTTAGCTTCTGATTCTACTGTCGCATACTGTAAATATTCAGCATTTCTTGCGGCTATTTCCGGTCTTAATAGAAAATTAATAAAGTCGTGTGCTCTATTAACATTTCTTGCATTTTTAGGAATTGCAGCAACGTCAAACCAAAGATTCGTGCCTTCCTTAGGAAGGACATATTTGTATTTAGGATTTTCTTCTATTACGATTCCCGCATCTCCGGAATACACAACCCCAACATTAGCATCTTCAGCGATTAAAATATCTTTGATTTCATCACCCAAATACGCATACACAAGTGGCTTTTGATCAATCAGTTCATTCTTTGCATCTTCGAGCTGGGCTTCATCAGAAGTATTCATACTATATCCTAGTTTCTTTAAAGCAACCATCAAAATATCACGTTGTGAATAATATAAAACCATATCCTTTTTATACTTTTCATTCCACAAATCTGCCCACTTTTGCAATCCTTTAGGATATTTTTCAGAATTATAAATAATTCCTACAGTACCCCAAAAGAACGGTACACTATATTTATTCTCTTTATCATAACTCATTCCTGTCAAGTCTTTGTCAACATATTTAAAATTATCTAACTTACTGAAGTCCAGTTCATTTAAAAGACCTTCATTTGACATTCTCTCAAGCATATATTCAGATGGAAATATAACGTCCATAGGCTCGGATGAGTTTTTAATTTTAACATATAAATCTTCATTTGTAGCAAACTCTTGATATATAACTTTCACATTATACTCTTCTTCAAACTCTTTCACAACGTCCATATCCATATAGTCGCCCCAGTTATATATATAGAGTTTTTCACCGTCATCATTGCAGGCAGTCATTAAAAAAGCTACCAAAACAACAATAAAAGGGATTAATTTCTTCATTCTGTTTCACCCATACCCATTTTAAGCATTGCTTCTTTTTTCTTTTCAAGTTTATTTTTTCTTAAATTTATAACTATTACAAGTACAATCATTATGACGAACATCAATGTTGAAAGTGCATTTATTACAGGATTTATTCCTCGCCTTGCCATTGAATAAACAGTAATTGATATATTTTGAATACCTTTGCCCGTTGTGAAAAAACTTACTGCAAAATCGTCTATAGAAAGAGTAAACGCCATCAATGCACCACTTAAAATTCCCGGTTTTATTTCCGGAAAAATTACATACTTAAATGATTCCCATCTCGTTGCCCCAAGATCAAGTGCCGCCTCATACAAATTCGGATTCATCATTGAAAGACGTGGCATAACGTTAAAAAGGACATAGGGTGTCAAAAATGCCACATGGCTCAAAATTATTGTCAAATATCCAAAGTCCAGTTTCATAAAATTATATAAAGCGACAAGGCTTACTGCTATAACAATGTCCGGATTTAAAATCGGAAGGTAGTTTAATTCCATAAAAAATTTTTTAACTCTACCGCCCGCTCTAAAAAGACCGATTGAACCAATTGTACCAATGATTGTCGCAATTAGTGTAGAAACTACTCCAATAAGGATTGTGTTGTAGAAGCTCATCAATACTTCTTTGCTTTCAAAAAGTTCCTTATACCACTTGAGACTGAAACCGCCCCATACTACTCTCGACTTCGTTTCATTGAAAGAATAAATTATGAGTATAATTATCGGCAAATAGAAAAATAGATAAATGAGAGAAATATATAGGTTTTTTAAAATCTTTTTCATTATATAATTCCCCCTTCGATTCCATCTTCATCAGCATTTTGGAGACTGAATTTTATAAGCACCAAAATAATAATTATTAAAACAATACTTATTGCCGAACCGAAGTTCCAATCTCCGGTATACCTGAACTGTTGTTCTATGATGTTTCCGATTAAATTTATATTATTGCCACCAAGAAGTTGTGATATAACGAATGTCGATATTGCAGGTATAAATGTCATTGTTATTCCTGTAATGACACCGCCTTTTGTTAGCGGAAATATGACCTTTCTAAACACTTCCTGCGGTGTAGCTCCAAGATCGTATCCCGCCTCGATATAGCCGTAGTCAAGCTTTGTTATAGCGGTAAATATCGGAAGAATCATGAACGGCAGATAATTGTACACCATACCGACCATTATCGAAAAGTTATTGTACATAAGTTCAAGCTGCCCAATACCGATTTTAACCAAAAAACTATTCACAAGACCATTTCTTCCAAGAAGTGTGAGCCATGCGTATGTTCTTAAAAGAAAGTTCATCCACATCGGGATCATAATTAAAATCATATAGAAGTCGCTGTTTTTCTTTTTCGCTATAAACCATGCAAATGGATAACCTATCAAAAGGCATATTAATGTCGAAAAAAATGCAAGCTTAAACGACGCCCAAAGTATGCTTAGATAAATGGGACTGAAAAATCTTTTAAAGTTTGCAAGACTGAAAACCGTTTTACCCGATTCATCAATTGAAAATCCCAAAAGCAAAATCAATAAAAGTGGGACAAGAATGAAAAAAATTGCCCATAGTCCGTAAACAATAACCGGTAATTTAAATCTTTTCATTACTCTTTCCCCATAACATGAATGTTTTCAGGTGCAACAGTAATATAAACTTCACTGTCTTCTTCCGGTGCAACTGTACTTTTTGCTTTCCAAATGGTGTCATTTATATTTATCAATATTTCGTAATGAACACCTCTAAAAATAACATTCTCAACGGTCCCTTTAATCCTGCTTTCGCCGTCCTCGTGCATAATCTCCACATCTTCCGGTCTAATAACAACGTCAACTTTTTCTCCAGGTCTAAAACCTTTGTCAACACACGGGAATGTAGCATTATTAAAACTTACACTGTAATCATGATTAAACACACCTTCACTGATGTTGCTTTCGCCTATAAAGTCTGCAACAAAAGAATTGGCGGGCTCATTATATATGTCAATAGGTTTTCCGAGTTGTTCGATAATACCTTCGTTCATAACAGCGATTCTGTCACTCATAGAAAGGGCTTCCTCCTGGTCGTGTGTAACAAATATAAATGTTATTCCAAGCTCCCATTGCATGTTAATAAGCTCTGTTTGCATTCCCTTTCTAAGTTTGTTGTCAAGTGCCCCAAGCGGTTCATCAAGTAAAAGAACTTCCGGTTCATTTACAAGAGCTCTTGCAATTGCAATTCTCTGCTGTTGTCCACCTGATAAACTAGTAACCGCTCTATTTGCATATTTAGGCAAATTTACAAGTTCAAGCATTTTATATACTCTTTTTTTAATTTCAGTTTCGTCAGTTTTTTTCAAACGAAGTCCAAAAGCTATGTTGTCATAAACATTTAAATATGGAAAAAGTGCATATTTTTGAAAAACAGTGTTTACTCGTCTTTTATTAGGCGGAATATTTGTTATATCTTTTCCTTCGAAAATAATTTTTCCAGCATCCGGATATGCAAATCCACCAATAAGTCTTAGAGTTGTGGTTTTCCCGCAACCCGATGGCCCCAAGAGAGTCAAAAACTCACCTTTTTTTATATCGAGCGAAACATTGTCCAAAACAACTTCGCCGTCATAAGATTTTCTTAAATTTTGTAATGATAAAAAGCTATCTTGTTCCATCTACTCACTTCCTTTTAATTAATTTTTATTTTATTTTATATGATTCGCGTTTCTCGAATATTTCTTGCTCTATTTCAATATAATTAATTTTCGATTCTTCCTCAAGCACTTGCTCAAGTGTAGGATTTGTCTTAGGATGTTTTGCAACAAAAACAGTACAACAATCCTCAAAAGGTTCAATAGACTTTTCGTATGTGCCAAACTTTCTAGCAAGATCAATAATTTCCGTTTTATCGTATGTTATTAGCGGTCTTAAAATTATTAAATCTGTTACCGGATCAACAACACTCATTCCCGGAAGCGTCTGACTTGCAACTTGTCCCAAATTTTCACCCGTGACAAGAGCGGTTCTGTCGTTGTCTTTCGCCATAAGAGTTGCAAGTCTTGTCATAGATCTTCTTTGTAGAAGAGTCGTAAATCTTATATCGCAATTCTTTGTGATTGCCTCCTGTATCGGAAACAAGTTGAACGAAAAGAGCATTCCGTATGGTTCATATTCCGTGCAGAGTTCAGCAAGTTCCTTTGTCTTTAAAAAGCTTCTCTTCGATGTAAAAGGATATGAGTGGAAATGTATATAGTCCACTTGAAGGCCTCTTTTCATAGCAAGAATAGAGGCTACAGGCGAATCTATCCCTCCGGATAAAAGACTCAAAACTCTTCCATTTGATCCAACCGGCATTCCGCCAAGTGCTTTGATTCTTCCAGGCGATACAAATGAATTTTTTCTCACGTCAACCCTTATAATTCTATCAGGATTCTTTACATCAACAGTTAACCCCAAATTTTCCTTTAAAATTGCTCCACCGACAAGTCTGCTAATTTCAGGACTTTTTATCGGAAAACTCTTATCAACTCTCTTTGATTCAATCTTAAAAGTTTTAAACGGTGATCTTGACAGTTCAAATTTCGTCGCATGAATCGCAGCTTCAAAAATTTTGTCCAGAGTTGACTCCGTTTCAAACTGCGGTGCAATATAGCTTATCCCGAAAACTTTTTGAAGGCGTCTTACCGTTTCAGAGTTGTCTTCTGAATATATGAAAACTTTCGATTGATCAAACTTAAAATCCGGATTCAAATCGCTTAAAATCGCCTTTAAATTCTTTCTAAGTTCCCTTTCGAAAAATGGTTTATTATCTTTTTTTAGTGCAATCTCGCCATAGCTAACGGAAACACATTCCCTTATCATTTCATCAACTCCCTTATAACCGATACATACTCTTTTATCTTTTGAGCCGCAAATTCAACTTCTTCTTTTGTGTTGTAGTCTCCAAATGAAATCCTAATCGTGCCGCCGTAATAATCATCCGGAACATTCATAGCGATAAGACTTCTTGACTTTTTGGATGCGTGACTTGAGCATGCGCTAGAAGTGCTGACATAAATCTCATCACCCTCAAGCATGTGCACAAGAGCCTCACCCTTTACATTCTTAAAAGAAATATTTAATAAATTCGGGACAAAGTTTATCGGTTCATTTATTATTTTGTCCTCGATATCCCGAAGACCTTCAATCATTATATTTCTAAGTTCATACGCATGTTTTTGAAATTCTTCGACTGAATTTATAGACTCTCTCAGAGCCTCAAGCGTTGCAAAAATACCACCCACATTTTCAGTCGATGAGCGCATCTTATCTTCCTGACCGCCGCCTAGAAGGAGCGGATTTATTTTAATATCATTTAGATACAAAATACCTGTGCCTTTAAGGCCATGAAACTTGTGTGGGCTTATGGCTATTCCGTTTAAACTTGAGTCTTTTAAATTAATCGGTGTCTTTCCAATCGCCTGAACACAATCCGAAAAAACTTTTATATGAGGATGTTTTTCTTTGACCGCTTTTGAGATTCCAACAATATCGTTTAAAGCTCCAACCTCATTGTTTACCGCCATTATAGCAACAAGTGAAGTATTGTCCCTCACTCTGTCTAATACCATTTCCGGCGTAATAATTCCATTTATCGGCTCGAGATATGTAACCTCCCCACCGTTATCTTCAAAATATCTTGCGTTTTCATATACAGCAGAATGCTCATAGAGAGATGTTATCAAATGTTCTCCCGGTTTTAAAAAACCTTTGAAAAAAGTATTAATAGATTCCGTTGCTGAAGACGTAAAATAAATTTCTCCATTTTGTGCTCCAAGCAACTTTTTGATTTCATCTCTCACATTCTTTAACTTAAAAAAAACCTCCTCGCCAAAGCTGTGTATGGCAGAAGGATTTCCCCATAATTCAGTCTGCGCAAGTAAATAAGCGTCTAAAACATTCTTACTCGGTTTAGTTGTTGCTGCATTGTCAAGATATATCATATTTTTCACCTCATACCTTAAATAATATCAAAAAAGCTGCGATTTTTCAATAGCTGATTCAATTTCGAATAAATTTAACAAATAAAAAAAGCTCTCGCTGTGAGAGCTAGTTTTTAAAAATTTCTTCAAATTTTTCTAAAATATATTCTTCATTTTCATCCAAAACTTTTTCAATTTCAAGAGTATTCATTGTCGGCTTTGCGCCGCTAATATATGAATGAATATAAATCTTAAAACTTTCATATGTCGGATAATCTCCAAATATAATATTTATATCATCTTCATTCATCGAACGAATCTCATCTACAGCCTCTTCAATCAATTTGTCACTTGCCTTATTTCCTGTGTGATTTGCCCAAACCAACATGTCCATATAGAATTCATTAAAAAACTCTTGATTTTCTTCAACAAAATTTGACTTATCATTAGAACTCATATCCGACTTATACAAGTCGATATTTTCTAAAACAATTTGCTTAAGATCATCAAAACTCATTTTGTCGTTAAATTTTATTTCGCCACTTTCAATTTTCGCCTGCAACTTATCTTTAAACTCAACAAGAGCATCATTTTTGTCATCACTTAGAATATATTTATCAAAAAAATCTTTAATTTCATCTTTTTTGTCTTTTAAAAATTCATCAACTTGGTCTTTTGATATTGCTATATTTTCAACTTCATCGTGTATATAATTATATAAATCTTCATAAACAGGATTATCACCAAGAATATTCTTCAAATCTTCCGATTTTTTTGATTTTAATTCATTTAAAACTAATTCATATTTAGATTCCAAATCTTCAGTTGTATCTTTTTCAACTTCAGGTTTTTTGTTTTTTTCATCCCAACCCTCAGGCTTTTCTGTTCTTTCACAACCAAATAAAAATACAGCAAAAACCATAAATAATAAAATACTTTTTTTCATATTTTTTCCTCCTCTTTCTATAATTACCCACAAAACAAAGTATATAAACCGATAAAGTTATAAATACATTTAAATAAAAATTAAGAATTTAGAAAATCCATTGATTTTTTTAAAGCTTTAATATAAACTATTTATAGAGGTGAATGATATGAAAAATATTGTAGTCGTAATGACAGGCGGTACAATCGCAATGAGAATAGATCCAAATCTTAGAGCAGCAATTCCATCGCTAAGCTCAGAAGAATTAATTGGTGAAGTGAAAGCTCATATAAAAGATACACAAATACGCGAAAAAGAATTATTTAACATCCCAAGCGGCCACATTACTCCTGAACGCATGACAGAGATCAGACAAGCTGTAGTCGAAGCTCTAAGCGACCCTGAGAACGTCGGAGTAATTGTAACACACGGTACAGACACTCTCGAGGAAACAGCATACTATCTTGACATATCAATCGACAATGAAAAACCTATTGTAATGACCGGAGCAATGAGAAATGCAAGTGAACTCGGATATGACGGAGAGCTCAACCTTACTGCCTCTATCGCAACTATACTTAACGAAGAAAGCAGAGGCCTTGGAACTCTTGTTGTTATGAACAACGAAGTGCACAGTGCTGCACAAGTAACAAAGACAAATACACTTTCTGTCAACACTTTTAAATCTCCGGAGCTTGGACCTCTTGGAATCATAGATAATGACGAAGTATTATATTATAGACGAGAAAAATCCGTAAAAAAAGTAATTGTCGACACGTTAGAACCTAAAATTGCACTCATTAAAATGGCTGCAGGCGTTGAAGGTGACATTATTGACTTTTATATTGACAACGGCTACAAAGGGATTGTTATTGAAGCTCTTGGCCGTGGAAATGTTCCCCCGGCAACTCTTCCTTCAATAAACAGAGCTCTTGAACTCAATATCCCTATAGTCCTTGTAAGCCGCTGTGCAACAGGTCGTGTGCTTGGAAGCTATGGATATCTAGGCGGAGGCAAAGGCCTTTTTGAATCAGGAGTTATAAACGGTGGATACCTCCCCGGACATAAAGCAAGAATCGCACTTATGGCACTCGTTTCTGCAAATAAATCAAAAGAAGAAATGGAACAATTCTTTAAGATATAATGATCGATATAATAAATTATGAGGATACATTTAAGCTCTCAATATATAATAGAGCAGACGATATATATCTGGACATTGAAACAACTGGGCTAAAAAGAAACTCCGACTATGCATGGGTTATAGGAGCTGCCTTTGTCAGAGAAAATAAGATAGAATCGAAACAAATATTCATCAAATCAAAAGATGATGAGAAAGAAAGCCTGTTATACCTAAATGAACTTCTTAAAAATAAACAAAGAATTGTTACATTTAACGGAAACATATTTGATATACCTTTCTTAAATGAAAGGGCAAATACGTATGGAATTTCACTCAACTTTCCACAGGACAAATACGATTTATATGAACTCATTCGAAAGCACAACAAATTTCTGATGATAAAACGAATAAATCTAAAGACTGCTGAAAAATTTATGCGTATTGAAAGAAACGATCCACTGGCAGGTAAAGAAACACTGTCCCTTTACAAAACTTATGTTGAAACCGGATATGACTATTTAAAAAAATCGCTTTTAAATCACAACTACTATGACATCAAAAATTTACCACCACTTATGAATGTGAATGCAGTCATAAAAAATTACAACACCCTATATGACACGCGATTTATAATTAATGACTTCTACATTGTCGGCAATAGTATAGTTACAGAACTTATATCTAAACGACCAATTCCAAAAGTTTGTATATTTGATGGAGACATATCAATTCAAGGCAACATGAATTTCCTTCAAATACAATTTACACTTCAAAAAGCAATGAAAGATGGAATTGAGCTGCTATATTTCGGCGACACAAAAAAAGTTGTAAAATGGGAAAGAATCTATTACACAATTTTGAGGGAAAGAATTGAAGAAACCATAAAAAAATACGGGATATAATATGTACAAAAAAGGCCGAGAAAATCTCGGTCTTTTAATTTATATGTATTATTCAAATAAAAAATGTACATCAACGATTGAAATCAATCAAATGTACATCTGTTGTGGTGGGCCTTCGGGGATTTGAACCCAGGACCGACCGGTTATGAGCCGGGTGCTCTAACCACTGAGCTAAAGGCCCTTGATATTGGCAGGGGTAGCAGGACTCGAACCCACGGCATTCGGTTTTGGAGACCGACGTTCTACCAACTGAACTATACCCCTACAAATGGTGCTCCGAACCGGAATCGAACCAGTGACACGTAGATTTTCAGTCTACTGCTCTACCGACTGAGCTATCGGAGCATAATAAATGGCGGAGAAGGAGGGATTTGAACCCTCGCGCCGCTAAAAACACGACCTATACCCTTAGCAGGGGCACCTCTTCAGCCAACTTGAGTACTTCTCCAAAGGTTTTTACATAATATATAAATATCATAAAGAAGGAAAAATTCAACCTCTTTATGAATGCTAAATAAAAAATAAATTTTAAATTATAATAGAAACAAAATGGCGGAGAAGGTGTTTCCTATCGTCCGGCCTGCGCATTTCTTTTTCCTCGCTATTCGCTCGGGAAATACTTGGCGTTCGAATCCCACCTTTATACTTAATATAAATATATACAAAATATAAATGTATATAAGATTCGAAACAAAATGGCGGAGAAGGTGGGATTCGAACCCACGTAGGCTTGCGCCCTAACGGTTTTCAAGACCGCCCCGTTATGACCGCTTCGGTACCTCTCCATAAACCACAAACTATGTGGCATAATATTTGGTGACCCATCCGAGATTCGAACTCGGGACACCTTGATTAAAAGTCAAGTGCTCTGCCGACTGAGCTAATGGATCAAATGGCTGGGGTAACAGGACTCGAACCTGTGGAATGCAAGAGTCAAAGTCTTGTGCCTTACCGACTTGGCTATACCCCAACATGGTGGATGAGAGTGGATTCGAACCACTGAAAGCAAAGCTAACGGATTTACAGTCCGTCCCCTTTGGCCAACTTGGGTACTCATCCATATTGAAAACATTAGTGAAAATAAATGGAGCTGGTGATAGGACTTGAACCCACAACCTACTGATTACAAATCAGTTGCTCTACCGATTGAGCTACACCAGCGTAAATATAAAATGGCGACCCGGAACGGATTCGAACCGTCGACCTCCAGCGTGACAGGCTGGCATTCTAACCAACTGAACTACCGGGCCAAATTAAATTTTAAATCGAATAATGTAATAACCACAGTTCAAAGTTATGCCATCCATTCACAACAGTTTTATTCTAACATAACATTCACAAAATGTCAATAGTTTTTTAATAAAAATTATATATTATTTAATTTTTATGGTGGACGATACAGGGCTCGAACCTGTGACCCCCTGCTTGTAAGGCAGATGCTCTCCCAGCTGAGCTAATCGTCCAGGAAAATGGTGACCCTACCGAGATTCGAACTCGGGATACCGCCGTGAAAGGGCGATGTCTTAACCGCTTGACCATAGGGCCGTATTGGTAGCGGCGAAGAGATTTGAACTCCTGACACCACGGGTATGAACCGTGTGCTCTAGCCAGCTGAGCTACGCCGCCATAAATTAGTGGCGCTTGCGGTAGGGCTCGAACCTACAGCCTATCGGTTAACAGCCGATTGCTCTACCATTGAGCTACGCAAGCATTTATTAATAATAAAGAGAAAATTACATAGAATTTTCTCTTTAGTTATTATAGTGCGGCTTCGTCCTAATCTCCCGGGAGGTCGCCCTCCGAGTACCTTCGGCGATGCAAGGCTTAACTTCTGTGTTCGGCATGGGTACAGGTGGAT
>NZ_QEKV01000009.1 GCF_003096635.1 Ezakiella coagulans
TATGCACCTCCTTACTTGTTGTTTCTATTTTTAGTATAGGATGTTTTGCGTATAAGTGCAATTTTTTTACATAAAAATATCTATGGAGGGTTTTACTCCCCCATAGATATTATAGAGCCTTTTTTATTGTCTAAATATATAATTTAAACTGTATTTGAAAGTTTTATATTCCCTTTAAAACACTTGTAAGGTTCCGGCATCAACACTAGTTTTTTATATTATTTCAAAAAACGGAAAGTACGCTTGACATTTATTTCAATTGGTGATATATTTAATGTAAAGCTAGCTTGCCGTTTATGGAGGAATAAAATTTTGAAAAACAGATTGGAAGAAATAAGAAAAGAAAATGGTATAACACAAGAAGATCTTGCACGTGCTGTTGAGGTGTCAAGGCAGACTATCGGATCACTTGAAAACGGAAGATATAATCCGTCAATTATTTTGGCATTTAAGATTGCAAGATTTTTTAACTTGACGATTGAAGAGATTTTTATTTATGAGAAAAATGAAAATGAACAATAAAAATATAATAAAAGATATTTCATTGACATTTTTGGGAATTGGTTTAATTGCACTTGGATTTATAATTAACAAAAATAATTTGAGTCCAAATAAAATAATTAATATAATTTCTTATATATCGATTGCCATCGGATGCGGTTTTTTCGGACATTTTATGAAAAATATCATCAGGCATTTTTCTCTAAAAAATAATGAGGAACTGGTAAGAAAGATTGAGATTGATGAAAATGACGAAAGAAATGTTTTAATTGCAGAAAAATCCAAAGCTAGAGCATATGATATGATGATTTATATATTTGCAGCTTTGATTTTAATTTTTAGTTTAATGGGCATAAATAAATTAACGATTATTTTTCTTGTTGTCGCTTTCATTTCAATGCAAGTGTATGCTTTATATTGGCGTTTTACATTCGAAAAGAAGATGTAATTTAAGGAGAGGATTATGAATATATTTTTAGCCGCTTCACTCGGAGCTATTATTGGTATAGAAAGAGAAATGAAGCACAGGGCTGCAGGTTTCAGAACTCACATCATTGTAAGCGTCGGAGCATGTTTAATTATGCTTATAGGTGTGGATGCAATCGGAGAGATTTCAAGTGACAAAGCTAGAGACGTTGCAAGGATTGCAGGTCAAGTTGTGAGTGGAATCGGATTTTTAGGAGCCGGGACTATTCTTCAAAAAAAGGATGGCGTTTCAGGTCTTACTACAGCTGCAACTTTATGGCTATCTGCAGCAATAGGTCTTGCCGTCGGAATCGGTTATTATGCGGGAGCAATATTTGCAACTATCATTTGTCTAATAACTTTGGTAGCCTTGAAGGGATTCAGCGATTTTATTAATAAGAGAACTACACAGTCATATATCTTGACTTTTGATACAAATAATTTTGAGCAGGACAGTTTTCTTGATATCGCTAAAAAAGAGGGTGTCGAGGTAAGAAAGCTGGATGTTGTCGATGAGGATATGGATGACATTTCAGTGGTTGATGCGACTTTATCTTTTCATAAAAATTATGATATTGACAGTTTTTTCGAGAAATTAAAAACAGATTTACATTTAAAATCGGTAAGATCGAATGAATAACAGAGATAAATTTTTCATTTAAAACAAACAATAAGGGGGACTATTATGGGAGAAATTGTGGAGTTTCCGGACATAAAAAATTTAAAAGAAAAGATTAAAGCACTAAGAGAAAAACTGACATGCACCCACAAACCCGGACAAAATAACCGCGTTTACTACACGGCTTGTAGCCTGTACTCAACAGGTGACAGGCCGTGTAATTTTAGCAAAAATGGGTAAGAAAATAAGGGAGGTAATATGAAAGACAGATATAAAAATGGAATTTTTTCTTATAATGAGCTCTTGCCCATCAAAGCTGGCCACACCTTATCTTTGAGCCTATCAAAGAGGGACGACATAAATATTTACCTCTTTGGCCTGGCCAAGGGGACCGATATTAGTGAGGAGCTTTATGATAATAGGAGCCTTTATATAAATTTGGATGGATACATCAGGATTGGCGACCACAAACTTTCGGCCGACCAGGCGATTTTTTCTGGCGACCTAAATTCATATGCGATTTATGCAGACGAGGATTCTTATTTGCTGGAAATTTCTTATAATAAAAAGGAGGACAAGATGTTAAAATTAGAAAATATGGGACAGGTTTTTTCACTCAAGGATGTAATAAATTATTTAGACGTGGGGATTTCAAATTACGATGTGTTCTCACGTGATGATTTAAAGATTGTACTCATGGCCTTTGATGCAGGCGAAGGCCTAACTCCACATACAGCACCTGGCGATGCACTTATCTTTGCCCTTGAAGGCGAGGCTGACATGATGGTTAAAGATGAAACTCATCGCATTAAGGCTGGCGAACAAATCGTCTTTCCGAAAGGCGTCCGCCACAATGTAACAGCGGTGACGAAATTTAAAATGGCACTGATACTAGTAAAATAATTGGAGGTAAGATTATGAAAATATACAGACCAAAGTTGGAAGACCTGTGGTTTAGGCAGGAGATGATGGAAGACCAGGAGACCATGGCCTACAACCACGCTTACGGTGGCACGATTCCCTTCCCAAAAGATAAGTGGGAAGAGTGGTACAATCGCTATATGTTTGACGATAGCAAATTTTATGCCTATATTAAGGACGAGGATAATAATTTTGTTGGGGACTTGTCCTATCGCTACGATGAGGAAGATAAAATTAATAAGGTCTCCATACTTATCCATGCCAAATATCGGGGCAAGGGATACGGAGACTTTGCTTTAAAAAGCCTTTGCGAGACTGCCAAGTCAAAGGGAGTCAAAGAGCTTTATGATGATATTGGAATTGACAATCCATCCATAAATTTATTTTTAAAAAATGGCTTTGTCGAAGAATACAGGACTGATGAATATATAATGGTCAAAAAAGTTTTGTAGGTCAAGATTACTTATAAAACTGTGAGATGCAAAAAAATAAACGATAAAGCAAAATATTTTGTAAACAAAAAACCAAGGGGTGGAGGTTTCCACTTGCCTTGGTTTTTTCTTTTTTAAAATTAAATTATCTCTCTGGCCTTGACAATATTTACAAAATTAATTTATAATTAAAGTAGTTAGCATAAGCTAACAAATAAAAAATGGAGTGATATTATAAGCAGAAATATGATTTTAAAAAATGTGAAACGCGAGCCAGGACATTTCTTACTCAAGAGATTGGGCAAAAAGAGATTGCGTCCAGGCGGAATTGATGCAACTGATTGGTTGGTAAGTAAAATTGATTTTTCAAGATCGCCAAAAATTTTGGAAGTTGCCTGCAATGAAGCTGACAATATAATGGACTTTGCAAAAAAATACAAAAATAAAAATGTGGGTGTTGATTTAAATGAAAAAGCCATAGCTTCTGCCAAGGCAAATATTGCAAGGAAAAAACTGTCACAATATGTTGATGTCATGGTTGCAGATGCAACAAAGCTTCCATTTAAAGATGAGAGTTTTGATGTAGTAATTAACGAGGCCATGCTCACCATGCTAAGCGACAGTCAAAAGCGAATGGCCCTTAAAGAATACTATAGGGTTTTGAAAAAAGGCGGCTTACTTTTGACCCACGATGTTATGCTGGAAAAAGAAGATGCAGACTTGGTTAAAGAATTGCAAAGGGTAATTTATAATCCTGCAGTCCCCCACACAAAAAATGACTGGCTAAACTTTTATAAGCAAACGGGCTTTGAAAAATCTGACTGCATTTTTGGTAAGATGACCTTGCTTTCAAGGTCCGGTATGATTAGGGACGAAGGATTTTTTGGTATGGTAAAAATTTTAACTAATGGGATCTTAGATGCCAACCGCGGGCAATTATTTGAAATGATAAAGTTTTTTAGAAAAAACAAGTCCAAAATGAATTTTATTGCCATAGCAAGTGTGAAATAATTTGTATGGATAAAAAAGTTTATAGTTTCGAATGCAAATTAAGCGAAAACTCAGTAATGTTAATTTAATAGCTTGAATATTTTATAAAGAGATACGCACACGCATATCTCTTTTTTCTTCACTATCCATTGTTCTATAATATAGTACAAGGAGAGTTTCAAAATGAAAAAAGTTTTAATTTACACTTCAATAGGCGCACTTGTAGCAATTATTTTGTTTTTTGTGGTTGCTTTTTTCGGCAATCCCATAAGTAGGGTTCTTGCAAACAAAGCGGCAAACGATTATTTAAAAACGCACTACACCGACCTCGAGCTTCAAAAAGACAGGGCTTTCTACAATTTTAAAGATGCGAAGTATGTCGTGAGACTTCAGGATAAAAACAGTCCCGACTCAAAGTTCGAGCTCAGTTTTGACAGTTTGGGACGCTTGAAATACGATTCTTACGGGGACAGAACAATAAATACTTTCAGAAGATATGTTGATTTTTTAAATAAACTTAGCGACGAAATCGCAAATGAAAACGGGTTTGATTTCAAGCTCAGGCTTAACCCGAGCGATGAAAAGTATTATAGATATAGTTTACATGTGGACCAGATTTTCTATGCAGATGATTTGCCGAGCCCTGTTAATACACATTTTGAGTCGTATGCGGAAAGTCCAAGTCTCGAAGGGATTATGGACAATTTGAAGAAGATGCAAACGGTGCTCTCGAAAAGAAAAATTCCCGTCGAGAGTTTTTCGGGTATGATTATTCCGCTCGCCGACAAGGCGGAAAAAGGCAAAGCGGAAACTTGGAGAAATGCACTTAGCGTTTTTGATGTGCCGGATAATGTGATTATAGATGGCGACATGAAAGCTTTAAAGAAGATTTACGACGACGAAAATAAAATAGCAAATAAATAGAGCGTGGCAGAGACCACGCTTTTTGTTTGCGATTTTTCTCTTTCCTTTTCATATATATCTCATCACCTGCGATCCGGTTGACAAAGTTCCACTCGGACAACTTTATAACTTGTTCTAAATATTATCCGTGAGTTTCCGCTCACGGATTTTTTTGGGTATAAATATCTGAAAGGAGAATTTATGGGACTATTTGAAAAGAAAACGGAAGATGAAAAAATTCTTGAATTTGTCGAGAAATACCAATTGGAAGAGATGGACGTAGAGGACATAAAGAAGCTGTATGAGGTTTCAAAAACTGCAAAATTCAACTATTGGCCAGGCTTAATTGAGCAAAATTTTATTATTATTAAGCTTTTGGACAGGCTCAATAAAAATATTGAAGAATTAAAAAATAAATAAAACTAAGCATCTATTTTTTAGATGCTTTTTTATTGGAGTTTTTTTAATATCTATCGATTCAAAAATATAGTCATATTAGCTGCTGTTTATAATTGTATTTAGCAAAAAACACGACAGTTATTTTTATTTATGCTAAAATATCGTGCAATTATAATATATAAATTAAAATAAATTAGCATAAAATAATTTTAATATAAAAATTAAATGATATTTATTTTATTTATTGACTTAAATCGCTGAATACTATTGAAAAATATTCCAACTTATTATATAATTAAAATATAAGATAAGTTCTTAATATTAATCAGGAGGAAATTTTTATGAACAAAAAATTCAAAATCGTTTCGGCATTAGCCATTATTTTTGCACTCTCAACCGTTGTGCTTGCTTCGGCAAAACTTGTTAACATCAAGGTTGCATACGACAACATCAAGGTTGTTGTTGACGGAAAAGAAGTTGAGTTCGGTTTGGACTCAACAGGCAAAAAAATTGAGCCGTTCATCTATAACGGCACAACATATCTTCCAATCCGTGCGGTTGGCGAAGCTCTTGGAAAGCAAGTTCAATGGGACCAAAACACTATGACAGCTTTCTTGGGTGACGGCATGGTTAATACAGGTGAAGTAAATAAGGCATTAACTGAGATTATGAAGCCATTTAGCCAAGAAAAGGCTCAAGTTATAGCTAAAGACGAATATAAGACTAAGTTCTCTTTAGGTGGAAAAGAATATAACAACGGTATTCTTTTTAACTCTTATACTTATAAAAAGGGACATACTAACTTCAATCTTGAAGGCAAGTACACTAACCTAACCGGTCTACTAGGTGCTGACCAAGAAGGACTTACAGTAAAGGTAGACTTTATTGGCGATGGTAATCTTCTTCAATCATTTGATGTAGTTGGCGGTCAATTACCGGTTAATGTTAACTTAAACGTTACAGGAGTTAGACTTCTTGAAATTAAGTTTGAATGGACAGATGGACGATACAGCACAACTTACACAGGCTTTGCTGATGTATTCGTAAAATAATAAATATAATCATAGCCGCTTATATGCGGCTATCTTTTTTATAAGGATTTTATTAAAACCTTGAGCATGGAAAAATACGACTATTTCGATAGAAAAGTTTCCGAAGAAGAAAGAGAAGAATTAGAAGCAGAGTACGAGAGACTTTTGAAACAGAGAGATAATAATTAAAGCTTATTGACCGGCAAGCCTCTAGACTTCTATCGTAATCAGATGCTACAGACATTGATTATGCTTATGATTTTTCACTCGGTAACGGAAATTTCTTGACAGAGACCTACTTTGTCAAGTGCTGGTAAAATAAAATATAGTATTATTTCACACACATGCCCACTTATGTGGGCTTTTTGTTTCTTTGTCTGTTTTAGTCAAGAAAAAAGACGCTTTTGTGTCTTTACAATAGTTGGTATACGAGTAATTTAATTTTATTCCTTATTGAACTTCGATATTTCTTCTTTGCTTAGTTGGCTAGGGGAAATTCTTTTTTTCCTGCAGTATGTCATTAGTTCAGGCATGTCTAAGTTGGGATAGCTATCTTCACCTGTTACAAATATACCATCTGCAATGTCGTCAAGTTCTAAATATTCTTTTGGTATACGGGATTCTTTTTCTTTAGATTTTTGGGAAAAATCATGAATAGGATAGCAAGACTAGTTTCAAATTATTTTTATAGATCAATTTTGAAAGATTATGATTTTTGAATTTGAATTTTATTTTTTTTGCAAGCAAAAAGCCCCGACCAAAGGATCAAGGCTTAAATTATAAGGCGCTTGTATTAATTAAATTTCTCTTATGAGGTCGTCGATGATTTTAACTGCGACCTTGGATGAGCGTTCGAAGTTGTCGTCATATTCTGCTTCGCCATCGGTTAGGGCATCTGAGACTGCCTTTATCATGACGAAGTTGGCCCCGTAGAGTTTTGATGAGATGGCTATGGCTGCCCCTTCCATGTCTACAATGTCGCAGCCCCATTCCTCGCGGAGAGCCGTCTTTGCTTCAAGGCCTGCAAATTTGTCGCCTGAAGCCAGCTTGACCCTTTTTAAATGTGGGTCGATTTTTTGGACCAGGTCCACAAGCCTTGGTGTGCACTTAAAAAATATTTCATAAAAGGCTTCGTATTTACCCTTGGGTCCGCCGCCTGCCTCCGTCGTGTCCCATTCGTAGTGGCAAACACTCTCGACCACTGCAAGCTCTTCGACCTCTTGGTTGCTAAGGGCGCCCACCACACCGTAGTTGATGATGATTTCGCACTTGTAAAAGTCCAGAAGGATGGTCATGGCCATGGCCGCACGAATTTGCCCAGCGTTTGATGGGCAGACGAAAATATCCTTGCCGTGGATATGATATTTTAAAACCTCAAAGCCCCCGTGCTTGTATCTTTCAACCGGTTCTCCATATATATTGTAAAAAGCATCAAATTCAATTGCAACTAAAATTCCTATGCTCATATTATCACTCCTTATGTTTATTTTGTTATTTAATTTTAACACATGCTAGAAATAAAAGCTAGAATTTGTGGTTAATTTCGCGATATTCTCGCGAGAATTGACAACAAAATCTCTTTGTGTTAAAATAATTATATTGAAATAAAGCAGTAGACTTATATTTATTATTAAAAAAGGAGATGTGAAATGAAAAGAATTATATCTATAGCTTTGGCTTGTGTCATACTTTTTACAAGCCTGTCATTTGCCAAGGAAAGCGAGGAAAAGCCAATGAGATATGAAATGAAATTTGCCACAGTTACAAATGTTCCAGATGGCGACTATGAAGAAATTTTAGTCGACAACGAGATGGACAAGGACGATATGGGCGAAAAGGAAATGTTTTTATATGTAAAGACAAAAGTGGTAGACCTAAAAACCGGCGAATTTGTCGAGGATTACAAGTTCAAAAAAGGCGAAAAAATCCAGTACTTTTATAGGGCCGACACGCCAATGATGCTTTCGCTACCAGCAAGGATAAAACCGGACGTCATCGGGGTAAATGTGGACGGGGCAGAATTTTCCATGGACGTGGATTATTTTGATAAGGCCGGTCACGGCATAGCAAATAGATTGGATTTAAATCTAGGCGAAGAAATAAAAGCAAAGAACTTTGCAGGAGAAGACGTGAAAGACTTTTTGCCAAATGAAATCCTAGCTCTCTACACAATTGCAACCAGGAGCATACCGCCAATCGCAGCCCCTGAAAAAATTGCAATTCTAAAGGAAGAAAAAATCCAAGACCAAATGACAGATGAAAATAAAGATGCAAAAGAAAACGATAAGCTAAAGGTCTATGAAAAAACCACTGACACCTATTATCTGAGAAAGGCCCTGGAAGGTCTAGGCGCAGAAGTTAATTGGATCAGGGATACAAAGACCACTGAGATTACAAAGGCTGACAAAAAAGTCGTCATCAATAACGATATGAAGGAAATGAGAATCGACGACATGGTTATTGATATGACAGATTTTAAGATTGAAAATAAAATCAGCTACATTAGTAAAGATGATCTTGTAAAGATTTTAGAATATTTAGAAATATAGAATTTGTGGTTAAAATAGAAAAAAATTTCTAGTATATTGTATGTATAAAAATATAAGAAAGCAACCAAATAATTATGGTTGCTTTTTGATTGGGCAAAAAATTTTGTTAGCTTGACCAAGATTTGCGTGAGCTATATTAAAAATGTCACAATCCCACAGGGGGACCTCGACATTTTTCGACCCACATTCTCCTTGAGACTTATCTTCTCTAGACTTTTACATCACTCCAAATTTGCGAGGGCCGTAAGATTCTCAACACCATTTTTTAATCTCATAATTGCGAGATGTGGAAAATAATTATATGGACGAAACTGCTTGTGCAGGACCAACCTTTATCTGCCAAAATACTAGCGAGATCGCTCCAAATGCAAAGATTACTATCAGGTACAGGGACGATGTCTTGGAATTTACGCCAAGCATTAGCCAAAAAAACGGCAGCCTGGTTTTGCCGGATGAAGTTATAGATGCGGAAGGTCTCTTGAATTGGGATAGCCTGATCTATTAGAATGGGTATTCGGTAAATATGTATAAAATAATTGACTCGCTCATACCCAAGGATTAGAGATTATTAAAAAAGGATGAGAGCTTATAGCCAAGGAAAAGACAAAAAGATTAGCAATATTATTAGCATTGACAATGATTTTCTCATTGGCAGCCTGCGGCAAAAAATCTGCAGTCGGAAAAGCCATACAAGCCAAGCGAAAAGAAAGAAAACAAGGCTGACACAGAAAAAAGAAGACAAGAAGGAAGTAGCAAAGGAAGTGCGCAATCGCTTTCTTTTAATTTACATAACAATAACCCCTTTTTTGTCATAAGCTTTACGTTAGAGGGATTTTGTGTCATAATAGTGATATAGGCAAATAGTTATGTAAATACAAGGAGTTCAAGACTTCTACCAAAGTTTAAAACTAAAAAATAAATAGTTGGTGTGCTGTTTAGGAGAGTTTTACAAAAATAAATATTGTAAACCGTGCATCAGCATAAAGGAGGAATATACATGTCTAAGGTAAAAAAAGATACGATTGAAGCAAAAGGTTTTGCTATTCAAATTTATACTGAAGACTTTAAAAATGATTATATAAGTCTAACGGATATTGCAAGATATAAAAATGTGCATAAACCTAAAGACGTTGTTAAAAATTAGTTAAGAGTACGAGATACAATTGAATTCCTTGGTCTCTGGGAAACTATTCACAATCCTAATTTTAAAGGGGTCGAATTCGACTCCTTTAGAAAGGAAGCGGGAACAAATGCATTTACCTCATCCCCTCAAAGATGGATTAAAAATACAAATGCGATTGGTATTGTTTCTAAATCGGGGCGATGAGCAAGGAAACATTTGGTACTTTGTTGAAACCGCGTGCGAAGGTGATTACAAAATTTGCGGATGGATTTTGGAAAAAGATTTGGAGCATGTTGATGTAGGGCCATAATGCACGGTCAGTTACAAACTGAGCATCTATATTTATAGGTGCTTTTTTTGTACAAAAATTTTAAAACAAAATCACAGCTTGTGTTATAATTATAAAAAAGGAGCGAACGGCGATGCTATATTTAGAAATAATAATTTTATGTTCATTGTTTTTTATACTGTGCTATCTCGGCACCGGCACTGACGAAAAGAATTTGAAGAGCTACGATTCATATCCGAACGAAGTGCAAAAGCGAATAAGAGAAATCGACGAATACAGCGGAAAATTCAAAGAGCGAAACGTATACGTCACGTTTTTTTCAAACCTCGTACTCTTTCTGGTGCTCTTCTTTATAATGGGCTTTTTCATTCGCAAGAAAATTTTCATGCAAAACTTTTTAAACCTTTTCATACTCGGGCAAGCGTTAAACATCTTCGACCTCGTTTTTATAGACCTTATTTGGTGGAGAAATGCAGAGCGAATCCGATTCTCAAAAATTCCTCAAAAGGAACTCTATCAAAACCCGCGAAAACACATCGACTCTTTCCTTAGAGCAACAATTATGTATACCGCCGTTGCCGCAATTGACGGATATTTATTAACGCTGTTTTAATCGCAAGCAATCCTATATAGAAATAGTTTCGTTGTCGAAATATTCCGAAATAGAATTGCTTGTATTTTTTTGATATAATCTATTTAGAAATAGTTCCACTATGGAAATATTCTTAAATAGAATCGGAGCAATATATGAAAATAAAGAAAAAATACAAATTAATCGCCGCCCTTCTCATCCTATTAGTCCTCATGCTATCTGCGTTTGACGTGCGACTGAAAATTGTGAAATATAAAATTGAATCTGATAAAATCGACTCCCCCGTTCGCATTGCGCTTGTTACGGATCTGCACTCCTGCAAATACGGCGAAAATCAAAAGACGCTCATCGATGCGGTGAACAAAGAAAAACCGGACATAATTCTTTTGGGTGGAGATATTTTTGATGACATTATTCCCGACACAAACACAAAAATATTTCTAAAAGCAGTTGCGCCGAAATATCCGTGCTACTATGTGACCGGAAACCACGAATATTGGAGCCGCCAATCCGACGAAATGATTGCGTGGCTAAGGGCAAACAATATCTATGTGCTTGACGGAGAAAGTGTGGATGTCGAAATCGGAAATCAAAAAATCAGCTTGAGCGGCATTAACGACCCTGACAAGGAGCGCTTCACCGGAAAAAGCGGAGATTTTTATTCGGAGCTTGACAAAATTCAAAGAGAAAAAGACGATAATTTATTTAGAATCCTTCTCGCCCACCGCCCTTCTTATATTGAGAACTATCTAAAATACGACTTCGACCTCGTGCTTTGCGGTCATGCGCACGGCGGTCAATGGAGAATCCCATTTATTCTAAACGGCGTGTTTGCTCCCGACGAAGGTTGGCTTCCGAAATACGCCGGCGGCAAATACGACTTCCCGAACGGACAAATGATCGTGAGCCGCGGCCTTGCACGAGAATCCACAAGGGTGCCGAGGATTTTTAATCGACCGGAACTTGTTATTGTGGATGTAGTTGGAGTGAAATAGGATTAAGCGTTATTACAACGCAATTTTTGTTGCAAAATATATAATATTCACCATTTCAACTAGAAATCAAATGAGTTTTATCATAATTTTAAATCGACCTATATTTAAAATTGATATATTTTTATTATTTATAGTGAGGTATAAATGAGCAGATATTATTATTCAAATGAAATTAATAAATTTTTAAAGTCAGGTATTAACGAAATTTTTGGCGAAATATCAGGTAATGATAAATATTCATCTGAAGAATTTCAAAAAAATGCATGGAAGGAAGAAATAATTATTTTAAAAAATCAACTGGCTGATTTTAAAGAAGGACATATTATATTTGAATACACTATTCCAAGAATTGGCAAAAGAATAGATGGTGTAATCATATATAAAGGTATTGTTTTTTTATTAGAATTTAAAGTCGGTGCTAACTCTTATTCTAAACATGCAATTGAACAAGTTATGGATTATGCACTTGATCTAAGCTATTTTCACGATGAAAGCAGAGAAAAACTTTTAGTACCTATTCTTATTTGTACAAACGCTCAAAATAATAATTTAAAAATTAATGAATTAAAAGAAAATATACTAGATGTGTTTTGTTGTAATAAAGATGGCCTTTCGACCTACATAAATGCAGTTTGTAATAAGTATAAAAGGCCTGAAATAAATGCTTGCAACTGGATAAATTCAATATATAGGCCAACCCCAACAATAATAGAAGCCGCACAAGCTTTATATACGGGACACAATGTAAAAGAAATTTCAAGAAGCGACGCTAGTGCTAAAAATTTAAGCGATACAACTAACGCCATAAATGAAATTATTGATTACAGCAAAGCTAACAATAAAAAATCTATTTGTTTTATAACAGGAGTGCCTGGTGCTGGAAAAACATTAGCCGGGTTAAATATTGCCATCGAGCGCCAAAAAGTCGATGCTGATGAGCATGCCGTTTTTCTTTCCGGAAATGGCCCTCTTGTTGATGTATTACAAGAAGCTTTAGCTCGAGATGATGTCGAAAGAAATGGCTCAAAGAAAACGGACGCACTTCGAAAGTCAAAAGAGTTTATTCAAATCATTCACCATTTTAGAGATGATGCAATTTCTGTTGAAACTGCCCCAATTGAAAGAGTTGCTGTATTTGATGAAGCGCAACGTGCATGGGACGAAACTAATCTGGCGGACTTTATGAAGAGAAAAAAGGGGAAACTTAATTTCAATATGTCGGAACCTGAATTTCTTATCAGTATAATGGATAGACATGATGGTTGGGCGACTATTGTTTGTTTAATTGGCGGAGGGCAAGAAATAAATAAGGGAGAATCCGCTGGAATTTCCGGATGGTTTGAAGCTCTAAAAAATAAATTTACTGATTGGGATATCTATGTATCCAAGCGAATTACAGATGACGAATACTCAAAAGGACAATCATTTGATAAATTAATAGATGGGTTAAATTATAATATAAAAGACGATTTACATCTATCTGTACCGCTGCGTTCATTTAGAAGCGAAAATGTTGCTTCATTTGTTAAAGCGTTGTTGGATGTAGATATTCAAAACGCCAAATATTTATATAAGGAGTTAGAAAACAAATATCCAATTTATATTACAAGAGATTTGGAAACGGCTAAAAAATGGATTCGTAAAAAAGCGCTAGGCTCTGAGCGCTATGGAATTACTGCAAGCTCCGGAGCAAAAAGACTTCGCAAGTACGGCATATGGGTAGATAATAAAATAAATGCTCCAAACTGGTTTTTAAATGGAAAAGAAGATGTAAGATCCTCATATTTCTTGGAAGAAACTGCCACAGAATTTGAGATTCAAGGATTAGAGCTTGATTGGAGTATCGTTTGTTGGGATGCAAACTTTAGATTTAACAAAAATAAATTTGAATACTACAATTTTAAAGGAACAAAATGGCAAAACGTAAATAAGGAAGAAAACATTTTATATCTAAAAAATGCATACCGCGTATTATTAACGCGCGCACGTCAAGGATTTATCATTTTCGTCCCAACTGGAGATGATAATGACGAAACAATGAAGCCAGAATTCTACAGTGGAGTTTATGAGTATTTAAAAGAAATTGGAATCAAAGAAATTTAGTTAGTAATTATTCCTAAATAAAAAATCGGGTGGCGCATAAATGCACCACCCGCAACACTTTCGTTTTCAGTTCGTGCTTTTATTATAAACCTGATTTCTTAAAATTTTAAAAATTGCATTTGTTTTTAATAATGAACAAAATCTAAAGTGACTTAAAATTTTAAGTCACTTTTTTTATAAAAACTATTGACACCGGATTTCACTTATGGTACTATAAATGTAACATAACATGTACTATAAATGTAACATTTGATGAATGAATTTTTAAAGAAGGTGGAAAATGTTTTACGCAGCTGCATTATTTTATTACATTTTACTTGTGCTTATGTTTTTTGTGGAAGTGCCGAGTTACCTTCCGATTGTTATGGGAATTTTCGTTTTTATTTTCATCTTAATCGAGCTTTTAAAAAACAAAAAGCTTAAACACGCCGTTTCTTCATTTGTCTTGGCTTCTTTGGTTTCCGGTTTCATTCTAATTGCACTCGGAATGCTTCAGTCCGGAGTTGTGGGCGTTGATACAACGGAGATTTTGAGTTATAAAATATTTAAATTGTATGCGCTTTTGAGTGTATTTGTGAATGAGATTTTTATAGAAAGATTAAGATTAAAAAATGCAAAATAAATTTATTTTAAGGGGTTGTTGATATGGATGTTGTGATTGAAAATAGAATTGCAGAATTTCGAAAAGAGCTCGGACTTTCTCAGCACAAACTCGCTCAAGCTGTGGATTTGAAGCGAAGGTCAATTATGGCTTATGAGGCGGGCACGATCAGTCCGACCCTTGAAACCGCATACAAGATTTGCAAAGTTTTAGGGAGAGATATAAAGGAAGTTTTTATTTTTAAATAAGGAGGATTATTATGGGTTTATTAATGAACACTGCAAACGAAGTCGCTGAAAAGGTTAAAGAAAATTTTAACGACACTGAAAACTATCTATTTGCACTAAAGTGTAATGACTTCAAAACCGGTTTATTCAAGTTATTATTGAGCAGATTATATTACACTATGGACGGTGCAAGATCTTTTATTTTATATTTTAGCGAAAAAGGCATCTATGAAAAGGAAATTTCTAATACCATGAACGGCAATTTTGTGCTTATGCCTTGGAATGAAATCGGCGAATTTAATGTTGATTTGAAATCAAGAAAGGCTATAATTACATTATTTCACATCGGCAAGAAGGTGCTTTACGAGATTCCGTACACCGGCACTATGGCAAAAAGCAACAAAAATATGCTCGAAAAATTGCTTGGCAAAAATTTTAACCGAATCGATTAGGAGGTTTATATGAAAAAATCTATTATATTGCTGATTGTTTTTTCTCTGCTTTTTGTGGCATGCAAAAGCCCGAGCGGCGAAAAAACTAACGAAAACAAAGTCGAAGACAAGGCGGCAACCGATGAATCAAAAAATGACGTAGCTGAAGATAAAGACACTAAAGATATCGACGAACAAAAAGATGAGGAAGAGCCGGAAGATGACAAAGAAAAAGTGAATCCTGAAGGTGATTACAAAATTACGATTGACGGCAATGAGTACGGAGCGGTGCACTCTCCCGACGGAAAACTTTTTAATATTGACGAGCTCAACAAAGCTTATGTAAAGTTTTGGAAAGAAGGCAAATACAAGGCCGACAAGGCTCTCGACTTCATCACCGACTATACAAAGAAAATCAGCGACGACGAAATTCTCTACGGTGCATTCCCTGAAACGCAAGATTTTTATATGACTTACAATCAAATTTACAATATTAGTTATTATGCCGTGTTGTCCGGCGAAGACTTTTCGGAAGTTCAATACAAAAAACATTATCCAGGCGAAGCCAAAATTATTGACGGCAATCTTTACTTTGATATAAATTACCTGAAAAATATTTTCGCATTCAAATATGAGCTCGACCCTATGAAAAAGGAAATTACAATCGACTCAAAAGGCGAATTTAATAATGAATTAAAGACAATCTACAACGACAACTACGACAGCATTGAAGACCTGTTCGAAGTGAATTTTGGAAAATAGTTTTTGGCACACAAAAAGCTCCCACACAACGTGAGAGCTTATTTTTTAATCTTTATTTTGTCCAGCCCACTACTCTGTCGACCGGCATGACAAACATCAGTCCGACGCCCGGTTTACTCATGTCGCCGAGTATGTCTTCGACCGCGGCGATTGCGTCGTTTAAAACTTCTTCGTCTTTAACAACCGAGAAAATGACTTTGTTGAACGGTCTGTTGTTGTCGAGTACCGTTCTTAAAAATCCGCCAAACATTGGCAAGTTCGATTCACTGAGCGCCGATCCCATGCCCTGCGAGTCGACAACTGTCGCCCCTTTGATGCCGACTTTTACATATGCTTCGAGCACGTCATTTAATTTTTCCGTTTTATTTAATATCAAAAACAATGCTTTCATTACTTATCCGACTCCTTTATCGCGTCAAGACCGTTCACTTCCCCGGCCTTTGTTATAGAAATTTTTGCAAGTATCGGTCCTGAGATTTCAAAAACCAATACCGAGAATAGTATAACTGTGATTATTTCTTTACTGTACATTGGAAGCTCCCGTGCAACTATCATAGAGAGTCCGATTGAGATTCCACCTTGTGGAAGGAGTGCAAGTCCAAGCCACTTCACAATTGTCTCCTCTGCTTTTACCATTTTCGCTCCGAGAGTTGCTCCTGCAATTTTCCCTGCCGCTCTTGAGAACGCATACACAATTCCGAGTCCGCCGATTGATGCTAAGACCGACAAGTCGAGGCTCGCCCCCGCAAATGTGAAGAACAAAAGGTTGATCGGCGGTGCAAAATCGTTTATAGTTTCAAACACTCTGCCTGCTCTGTTGTTTAAATTTACAAGCGTCGCACCGACCATCATGTTACTTAGAAGCGGCGAAAGTCCGAAATGGTTCGCAGCTCCGGTCGACACAAGAATCGTGAGTATTATAACACAGAGCATGTCCTCTTTGTTTTTCAGTTTTTTCACGATATATGTGAATACAACTCCAATTACCGCGCCTAGTGCTATCGAAAGTATTATTTCCTTCGCCGGGTCAAATATCATTGCAAAAATCGAAACGTCGCCCGCACCTATTGAAAGTTTCGCAAGGCTGAGTGCGATTCCAAACGCCATAATTCCCAATACATCGTCGAGTGCCGCAACCGGAAGTATCGTCTTTGTAAGCGGTCCGTATGCTCTGTATTGTCTTATTACCATGACTGTTCCGGCAGGTGCTGTCGCCGCCGACATCGATGCAATGATGATTGAAAACACAAAAGATTGATTTAGTAAAAAATACATCGCACTAAAAACGACGAGCAAAACTCCGACAACTTCCATTATTGTTATAACGAAAATATCTTTTCCGAGCTTTTTCAAGTCTTCAAGAAAAAATTCCCCACCGATTGCAAATGCAATTATGCCGAGTGCAAATTCATTTACAAATGAAATAATCGGTGCCGCTTCAGACGTGACAAGATTAAAAAATGATGGACCCAAAAGAAGACCCATCACGATGTAGCCTGTAACGTTCGGCAAATTCAAACGTCGAGCTATCTTTGCACCGATGACACCGAATAAAATTACAATACTGATTTTTAAAAATATGTTCAATATACCCCTCCTACCACCCAAAATTTATTACCTGAATATAGTATAGCAGATAAAAGCGAAAAAGTCAATGTGAGTGCGCGTTCATTGCCTACTTATGGCTCTTGCACACAATGCTCTTGTCCTAAAATTGGGTATATAATATGAAAGAATAAAAATAAGGAGCTAATTATGATTTTATATTTTTCAGGAACCGAAAACAGCGAATATATTGCGAATAATTTAAGAAAGATTTTGGTGGACGATGCAATCGACCTATTTCACTTCATAAAAAACGGCGAGAAGCAAACTTTTGAGTCTGAAAAACCTTTTGTGCTCGTTTGTCCGACTTACAGTTGGCGTGTGCCGAGATTTTTGTCGGAGTACTTACAAAAGTGCGAGTTTAAGGGAATGCGTGACATTTATGTCGTCATGAACTACGGCGACTCGTTTGGAAATGCGATAAAATATATTAAAGCAAACACAAAAAAACTCGGACTCAACTTCAAGGGTCTCTACGGGATAAAGATGCCAGAAAATTATTTGATGCTTTTTGAATTGGATTCCGATGAAACCAATCGAAAAATTGTCGAAGCGGCGAAAGCTGAAATCTTAAAGGCAGGCGAATATATTAAGAGCGGAAAAGAAATTCCTGAAAAAACAGTGAAATTGATTGGAAAAATTGAGTCCGGTCTTGTGAACAGCTTTTTCTTTAAATTCATCACAAAGGACAAAAAGTTTTACTACACCGACAAATGCATCAAGTGTGGCTTTTGTGCACAAGTGTGTGTATTAAATAACATCTCCTATAAAGACGGTCACCCCGTATGGAACGGAAACTGTACACACTGCTGTGCTTGCATTGCGAAATGTCCGGTAGGGGCGATTGAATATGGGAAGAAGACGGTTAATAAAGAGAGATATTTACTCTCTAAAATCATTAGTAAGTAGTTTTTATTTGCGTGATATTTTGCGACCTGCTTGCAAACTTCAATTATTTGATTGCTCGGAGTGCAAATGAGCACACCTGTGCAATCAAAAATTGAGTTTACGGCGCATCTCATCAAAATATCATCGCAAATTTAGGTGATGGTTGAGTTTGGATGAAATATCTTATGGCTATAGATGTATTGTACGTCTCGCTCCTAAAATATTTCATCTAAGTGTTTCTCATCGAAAATTCCTTGCAAATTTGATTATTTATTGATGAGAAATGTGTTTAATATTTGCAATAAACGGTTGATTCCGTGTTTTTGTCGCTGCGACATATTTTGCAATATGCCTCACTCCGAAAACACTCCATACAACCGTTTCTCATCAAATTATCATCGCAAATACGGCGGGGGTTGTGCAGAATTTTTAAATAAAAGATGCATGGGAAACACACAATGATGGTGAATTTATAAATCGTAAATGTTTTATACGACGTAAATATGACAATGTGAAAATATTTTAATGTATGTGTTTTATTGTTGTATGAGATGACATTGCTTGTAGCGTCGGGTCACATCCCGACGCATGAGATATAGATAAACACACATGTACAAGATATTTCATTGTATAAATTTTCAACACCGCCCGTAGCGGCGACCAGTTTTTTTATCCATCGAACAGAAATCTTTGATTTCGTCGTGAGATGAGATAAAAAGGTGTATCGCCGCCAAGAGGGAAAATGAATGGAGCAAATTTTTGAAAACACGCATTGCGAAAATTGGTTTGGGGTTTTTTGTTACTATATTTTATTAGCTCAGCGTTGTTGATGATGTTCCAAATTGTATAGGTCTGATATATGGCGGGAGGACATCGTTGTTCCTTACGTCACAACGTATGCCGTCCCGCTACAACGCGTACATTTACATTTACAATTTTATATATAGAATAATTTTATGAATGTGAATATAATTAATAAAAAGGAGAAAATATGCTTGATAAAAAAGGATTCGACATGTGGGCAGATGAATACGACATCGATGTCGAAATTTTAAACAATGAAAATTCATATCCGTTTGCCGGATACAAAAGTGTTCTTTCGAAAATTTTGGCGATCGTTTCAGAAAAAAATAAACCGACTGTTCTCGACATTGGATTCGGAACCGGAGTCCTCACAAAAAAGCTCTACGAAAATGGCTGCACAATCTACGGTCAAGACTTTTCCGGAAAAATGGTTGAAATTGCAAAAGAAAAAATGCCGAATGCAAAACTTTTTGAAGGCGATTTTTCACACGGCTTAAATAAAGAATTGGAAAAAGAACAATACGACTTTATCGTCGCAACCTATTCCCTGCACCATCTCGATGACGATGCAAAAATAAATTTTTTAAATGGGCTCGTCTTGCGATTAAATGACGGCGGCAAAATTATTATCGGCGACGTTATGTTTGAAAATGAAAATGAACTTGAAAAATGCAAAACTGATTTTCACGACTCATGGGATTACGACGAGATATATTTTGTAATTGACAAAATGAAAAAAGCTTTTCCGGATTTGGAATTTCAAAAAATCTCTTTTTGCTCCGGAGTTATAGTTATAAAAAAGAATTAAAGGTGACAAAATGTATCTAATAAAAAATGACACAATTGCCCTTGTGCCGTACACGCCGGACGATGCTCCGGATTTTTATAGATGTTGGAAAGACCTCGACACTCAAAAAGGCTACAACTACAAATTCGACGACAGCCTTTCGGATTTTGCGAAAATAGAAATTGAGAGATTTAAGTTTTGGGTGACTGTGCGCGACATAAAAACAAATGAAAAAGTCGGTGTTCTAAGACTTAGCCCCGACAAAATTGACCCTGACCTTGCAGTTTGGATTTTTCCTGAGTATAGAAATATGGGATACGGCAAAAATGGAATGTGCCTTGCCCTTGAGTACATTTTCGAAAATTTTTCATTTGAGGCAATCACAGCCGGATGTTTTGAACGCAATAAATACAGCAAACAAATATTGGAGCGAATCGGATATAAACGCTTCCCCACTGCGGACACAATCGAAGTCGACTGCTTCACGGGTGAAAAAATAAAAATGCTGATGTTTAAAATTGAGAAAAAGGAATTTATCAAATAAAAAAATAAAAACTTAACGAGAAATCTATACTTATCTTTTTCTTAATATATTTATAAAAATGATACGTTCCATCAAACTTGTACAAAAAATATTTTTTTACACTGCTTGTACATTTTGCTCAACCCGTGCCAAACCGTATATTTTTTTCTTGTTTGAATTTCCGAATTGTTGTACCTAAGCTTGTCGATTTTATATGATTTGATTATAAAATATGATTTTATTTTGCCCCTACATTTGTCAACAGTTTTATAAACTATCCCTACTCGCATTTTTGATTGAGAAAATTTAATTTTGGGTATTAGTTTGTTAGGAGGTATTTTATGAACAAAGATAATAAAGTTATGTCAACTGTTTCAATTTTCCTCGGTATTCTCTCCATTTTATGGTATTTCGCCGAGGACACGAGATTTGTTCCGTTTGTGCTTGCTGCAATTGCACTTGTAGTTGCAATCATTGCATTCTTTAGCAGCAAAAACGAACTCAACACTCCGGCACTCGTAATCTCAATTGTGGGTATAGCACTTACAAGTGCGAGATTTATCGGATGCGTCGCATGCGCAAGTTGCATAAATAACGGACTTGGCTCAATTTAGATCGTAATTAAATTTATGGAACCGAAATGAAAAAATTTCGGCTCTTTTTTTGCAAAAATACGAAAAATTTGATATAATATTAAAAAGGTATTTATATATGAAGATAAAGACAAGTTCAAAACTAAATCTGTTTTTAAAAGTGATTTCAAAAAGAGATGATGGATATCATGATATAAAGACAATTATGAGCGAATTTGATTTCGGCGATGAAATTTTTATTTCAAAAAGTTCCACCGACAGCTTTAATTCGAACATGGTTTCAACAGGTCCTAATCTTGTCGAGAAGGCACTTTTAAAGCTGCGTGAACATGTGAGTGTTCCAAGTGTTTCAATTGAGCTAAAAAAAATGACCCCTATCGGTTCCGGTATGGGCACCGGTTCGTCCGATGCTGCCGAAACGTTAAAGGGCCTAAATGATTTTTTTAATTTAAAGCTCGATAGGACTATGCTTTTAAAAATTGCCGCCGAAATCGGAATGGACGTTCCGTTTTTTATCGACGGAAAACTTGCACTCGCTACAAAGAGGGGTGACAAGCTTGAAGCTGTTGATGGTGTTTTTAAAAATGCACTTGTCGTGATGGATGAACCTGTTATTTCTAAAAATATTTATACTCTTTTGGAGCCATCTGATTTTGATTCAGACGAACCGAACACACTTATTCTGCCCGTTTTGAGAAATTATCCGAAGGTGCGTGATTTTTATTATCACCTTCAAAACATCGATAAAAACTTCAGAATGAGCGGTGCCGGGGGAGCATTTTTCCTAATTGGTGAGAATGATTATTTAAACCAAGTGAAAAACAAGGTGTCTGCAAAGTTGAAGATGATTGTGGATATCCGAGTACCTGAGGTGGGTTATGACGACTTTATTTTTAGTTCTTAAAATAATATTTGTCCTGTTTTATTTGGGTATTTTGTCGTATATGGCGAATTACTTTTTCAGGAAGTCCGGTTGGAGCAGGTTCTACTATCTTTTGGGCGTGCTATCCGTCATCGGCATAATAATCACGGGACAAGCATTTATTGTGAGAGCTTACAATTATTTTTCCCCAAATGAGGCTCTGCCTCTCATTCTTGGAATCAGCAGATCTTTGGTCGCACTTTTCTTTGTGATTGTGAATATCCTTAGTTATTATATGTATATTGCATATTTCAATAAAAAGAGATATCAAAATCAACAAAATGTGGTCTGGATTTTGAGTGTACTGTCAATAATTTTAGTTGCACTTCCTCAAAACGACTACGCAAAAGATGTACCGGGACTTCTACTGCCGAGACTCAGAGTTATTCCGTCAGTCATCGCGGGACTTTATGTGTCACTCGTTCTTATGATTGACTCATACTACAAAACAAACGCGCATTTTCAGCACTACGCACTTTGCTTGTTTTTGCTGCAGCTCGTTCAAATCGTTAACAGCTACTTTTTAAAAGCAAAAGCGAAAACTGAATTTATTTATTACGCACTGATTTGTATAATATTCATTGCTATGCTTACTATTTTTTATCGAGAATTATATAAGAAAAATGAGCTTGAACGATTCTAAAGCAGGATACTTTTCCACCCGAAGAGAAATTGGCCGGATTGTCCTGCTATTTTTGTCTTAATTTTTATTGGAGGTTTATATGAAAAAAGAACTACTAAATTGCTTACTTGCAAAATCACAAAGAAAGAGAAATTGGTTCGTTATGCCTGGGCACAAGGGACGCGATTTCGGATATTTAAAAGGCCTTAACCTTTCTGCCGACACCACAGAAACATACGATACAGATAATTTAAACAATCCTGTCGACATTATTATGCGTTCACAAGAAAGAGCTGCCGAAATTTTCGGTGCTAAAAAAACTTACTACACCATTAACGGTACAAGCGGTGCTATGATTGCCGCAGTTACAGCTCTAACTCTTCCTGGTGACAAGATTTTGGTTTCAAGAAACTGTCACGTTTGCGTTTACAGAGCCGCCGCAATAAGAAGGCTCGAACTCGACTACATTTTGCCTGAGGTAAAAGACACGGTCGACAGAAATGTAACGCCGGAAGAAGTTGAAAAAAGAATTATCGAAACTGACCCGAAGCTTGTTATTGTAACAAATCCTACATTCTTCGGTTACACTACGGATATTCAAAAAATTGTAGATATCTGTAATAAACACGGTGTTTTACTTATTGTTGACGAAGCACACGGTGCACACTTCCCTTTCAGCGACAATCTACCGCTTTCAGCAGTTCATGCAGGAGCTGACATCGTTGTTCACTCAACACACAAAACTCTTTTGGGCTTAACAAGTGCAAATATGATTCACGTTTGCTCAAACAGAGTTGACACGGAAGAACTAATGAGATGTATCACCACTTACCAAACTACATCTCCAAACTATTTAATAACACTTTCAAATGAACTCTCCGCAGCTTTTATGACAGAAGGCGGAAAAGAAGTTTTGGAAGACAATATAAGATGGGCAAACGAAGCAGCCGACGAGATAAATAAAATCCCTGGACTCAGCTGTCTTAAAGACCCATGCAAAGATCCGTTAAAGATTATTGTAGACACATCTAAACTCATTAACGGACGCGAGTTTGCAAAGTATCTCTTTGACAAAAAGGATATGGACTCTGAAATGTGCGATGAAATGCACATCGACTTTTATGCAGGAATCGGAAATATCGAGTCGGATTACAAGGAACTTGTACAAGCTCTAAAGGAAGCTGCCGCTGAAGTTGAGCCGCATCCGGTTGTTCAAAATCCGCCGAAGATTCAAATTCCTGAAGTTCAACTTGACATTTGCGATGCACTTGATGCGGACTTCTATTTGGAAGACGTTTCAGAAGCTGTCGGCAAGGTTTCAGTCGATTACATCATGCCGTATCCACCGGGAATTCCTCTTATCCTTCCTGGAGAAGTTATTACAGAAGATGCAATCCAATTTTTCGACAAACCGAAAATTAAAATTTTTAAAAAGTCTCCATTCTTTTAAAGAACTTTAACTCTTGCATTTTTCCAAATTGTTTAAAGAGATGTGAGAGGGGTATAAAAAAGTTAGGAGGTCTAAACTATGATTTATTCAATTATTATGGGTGCACTTGCAGGATGGCTTGCATCAATCTTTATGAAAAAGAATGCCGAAATGGGATGGCTCAAAAATATCCTTGCAGGTATTTTTGGAGGCGGCATCGGAAGATGGGTTCTCGGCATAATTATTTCAAAGTCTGAGGGTGGCGTTCTTTATGACTTGCTCGCAGGCGTTATCGGTGCATGCATTCTCATCGCAATTATAAATATGATAACCGGAAAAAAAGGAAGGTAAAAAATGTTAATTGAAGAACTAAAGAAAAAGCTCGAAGGTAAAAATGCTTCAATCATTTTGCCTGAAGGCGAAGATGAAAGAGTTAGGGAAGCTGCAAAAATCCTTAAAAAGGAAGGCATCATTGAACCGATTGTTTTGACTGACGGAGAAGAAATCGAAGGTGTTAAAACAATCAATGTTCACGACTATGACATCACCGAAATGGTCGATGCTTTTGTAGAAAGAAGAAATGGAAAAATCGACGCAGAAGGTGCAAAGAAATTGGTTTTGGAAGACAAAAACTATTTCGGCACAATGCTCGTTTATATGAAAAAGGCAAGCGGACTTGTTTCCGGAGCATGCCACAGCACAGCAAACACTGTCAGACCTGCACTTCAAATTATCAAAATGAAAAAACCGTTCAAAAAGACAAGCGGTGTTTTCGTTATGATGAAGGGCACAGAAAGATATATTTTCACGGACTGTGCTATAAATATCGCTCCGACATCTGAAGATATTGCTGAAAATGCAATTATTTCATACGACACTGCAAAGGCTTTCGGAATCGACGAACCGAAGATTGCTCTTCTTTCATTCTCGACAAAGGGCAGCGCTTCATCACCGGAAGTTGACAAGGTTGCAGATGCTTTGAAACTTATAAAAGAACAAGCACCTAATCTTGTAATTGACGGCGAACTTCAATTTGACGCAGCATTTGTTCCAAAGGTCGGCGAAACAAAGGCAAAGGGTTCACCTGTTGCAGGACACGCAAATGTATTTGTTTTCCCAAGCCTCGAAGCTGGAAATATCGGATATAAAATTGCTCAAAGAATGGGCGGATTCGAAGCAATCGGACCTATTCTTCAAGGTTTGAACTCACCTGTGAACGACCTTTCAAGAGGTTGTTCAACAGAAGATGTTGTTGCACTTTCATATTTAACAGCTGCACAATCACTATAGAATAAAACGGAGAGAAATCTCCGTTTTTTTTGTTGCAATAATCGCACTATAAATTGGGTATATTAAAGGTGGAGGGTATTATGAGAGGAAATTTGAAAGTTATTTATAGTGGAATGGAATACTACGGAGGGCATCAAGATTGGCTCAAAAGTTTCGGCATCAAGAAATTTTTCCGAAATCGTGCATGCGGTCTTGCTGCTATTTCTAATGTGATTTATTATTACAGCGATGAGGAATATTGCGAAATTTTAAAGCTTGCATACGATATTGTAAAGCCGTCTCTTGCCGGCATATACAGTGCAAAAAGGCTCGAAAATGCACTGAATGAAATTGCACTTTTGTATGAAATCCCTCTCTCGACCGAAATTTTTAACCCCTATACATACGAGGGATTCAGATGGTATGTAAATGATGTAATCAATAGCGGCGGTTTTCTTATCATGCTTAATTACAACAACAGAAACAAAGATTTATCATATCACTGGGTCACAATCACCGGTGCAAACGGCGACGTTATAACGACTTCAAATTGGGGCTCGAAGCTAAAATACAGTTTACGTGAAATTTGGAGCATGAGAGGACTCATGCTTAAACTTATAAAAGTAAATTTAGACCAAAATTAATTTAAGATTTCAAATAAAAAAGGTAAGCCCTTTAGCTTACCATTGTTGTGTGTCTTATTTTCCATTGACGGAGTTTTATAAATACCCAGAATCCATAAATTCCAAGTGTAATGATTGTTAAAATCCACCATTTAATCCAATTTCCGAAAAGTCCCATTGCCGTTCCGTTGAACTCAAGTCTATGACCGTCGATGTATGTGTTATTGATTTGCCACTTGTATATAAGGCAAACAGTCCACGGATACATTATTCCAAAAGTTATAACTGTCAAAATTGTTCCGACTATGATTCTTAGAGCATAGTCCAAAAGCCCACCTTTAAAATCTGACATAATAAATCCCCCTTTGTAATTATATTATAACACATCTTTAATAAATATTGAAAGGAAATATCATGAGTAAAATTGATGAATTAAAACAAATTATAGACGAGTCAAAAAATATTGTTTTTTTCGGAGGTGCCGGCGTTTCGACCGAGTCAGGTATCCCGGACTTTAGAAGCAGCAACGGTGTTTTTTCAAAAGCTTTGAATTCAAACATACAGCCGGAGCAAGTCGTGAGCCACACATACTACAAAAAAATTCCGAAAGAGTTTTTCGAATTCTACTTCAACAATATGGTCTTTCCGGAAGCAAAACCAAACGCTGCACACCTAGCACTCGCAAAGCTCGAAGCTGAAGGAAAAGTTAAAGCCGTCGTCACGCAAAACATCGATGGACTGCACCAAATTGCAGGAAGTAAAACTGTGTATGAACTCCACGGCTCCGTTCACAGAAACTACTGTGAAAAGTGCCACAAATTTTACAGTCTCGAAGACGCACTCAAAAAATATTACGAAAGTGGCATTCCAATTTGCGACTGCGGCGGAGTTATAAAACCTGACGTGGTGCTTTATGAGGAAGCACTTCCAAACGACATGATGTTCGGTGCAATCGACTCCATAAGTAAAGCGGACACTCTTATAATCGGCGGCACAAGCCTTGTCGTCTACCCTGCTGCAAGTTTTATAAACTACTTCAGAGGTAAACACCTTGTGGTTATAAATATGACGCCGACAATTGCCGACCGCGACGCCGATCTCGTCATCGACGAAAAAATCGGAGAAGTGTTTAAAAAAGTTATGGAATAAAAATCATTCGAAGATTTTTATTATGCTTTCAATTATTTCGCATGATTTTTTATCCTCGATTTTTAAATAGTCTTTAAACTTTTCAGGAACTTCTTGTTCCTGAATTTTTTTCATAAAAATTTTGTCTTTAACCTCGTACAATTCGTATATATGATTTGAAAATCCAATGTCTAAAATATAATACTTGGAATCGTTAAAATAAAACTTTCCTTGCGGCTCTTTTAAGCTTAAAAGCCCGACGATGCCCAAATACGGCACCGAAAAAACGATTAGAATGACGACAATTGCAAAAATTATTTTCAAATACATTCGCTTGAACTTACCAATCATATAGCATATTATGATTACATCAAAAATCGGAAGTAGTGCAAAAATAAAAACGACAATACAGTTGTTTATTATTGGAATAAAATCTATTTTTAAAATCGTAAAATATAATAGGGCTTTTACAAAAAAGCTTGCCATTAATATAGATAGTAATTTTTTTAGAGAAAATTTTTTCATATCTCACCTCATTTATATTATATCATATCTAATTGTGCATTAATATATCGTGCTAAAATATATTGAATAGTTTTGCGTTTTATGTTATAATTAATTTATATGAAAGGAGAATACTATGATTTGTAAAAAATGTGGCCAAGAAATCCCTGCCGGTGCAAAATTTTGCACGAGTTGCGGAGAAAAAATTGAAGAGACAAGTGAATTTAAGTTTTGTCCGAAATGCGGTGAGGAGTGCAAAAAAGATGCAAAGTTTTGTACAAAGTGCGGAGCAAGCTTTGATAACAATACAAGCTTTGATAACATTGAAAATAAAATTTCAGCACCTGCCAATAAACCGTCAAACAATAAAATCCTTCAATTCGTAGCACTTGGTGTTGCAGGACTTCTTCTAATATTTATACTATTTAAATTGGGCTCCTGTATATTTGGCGGTGGAAAATTCACCGAATCAAAAGCGGAAGACATAGTTGAAGAATTTGTTGATGCAGTTTTTGATCTTGATTTTAAGAAAATGGCAAAGTATACAGTTTACGACTCAGAATCTCTCGAGCAAATTCTTGATAAGGGAGATATGAGAGAGATCAACGCATTGAAAAATTTGAAAGACAATATGGGTGATTTGGATTATGACATCGAAATAGTTCCGGGAACACTACAATTCTCCGACGACAAAAAAGAAGCTTGGGCCGATTTTGAAATGAAAATAAAATACAAAATGATGGGCGAAGAATATAAAAATTCCGATGTATCGACAATAAGATTCATTAAAAAGAACAACAAATGGCTCATCTCGCTGTTTGAAAATATGTTTTAAAACTTACCGCAATATGTACATGCATGTTGCGGTTTTTATTTTTAAATTTGCCCGAACTGTTTTGGGTATATATACCTATGGAGGGATTTTATGCATTATTTTTGGATTATTTTTCCGGTGACTTTGCCGATTTCTATGATTATAAGAGGGGTACTAGCTTTCAGATGCAGATTAAATAAAGATCTTTATGGAACAACAAATAAAAAAGGTTTTGAAAAAGTGAGCGAATTTACGCTACCGACGGAGCTTCACAACAAGAAAAATATCGAGATTTCGAAGTTGCTTCGCGGATATTGGACTCTCGTCATCGGACTCATACTTTTTGTGTGTTGGCTGATTTTCGCATATGTGTATACTTTCAATGTGCAAGCGACTTCAAAGCTTTCAATTGTAAGTTTGGTTTTGTATGTTGTAGAAATGATTATTAACGCAATTATTGTTAAACGCACAGCTCCGCATTTGGAGTAGTTTGGAGAGTTTATGAAGACAGAATATATAAAAAAATTACTTATAGCGCTTGAAGAAGAAATTGTTTTAAACGAAAGCGAAATTTCCCAGGCACTTTTTTTAGACCTCGGAAAGTCACGAGAAGAAGCAATTATGACGGAGACGGGCATGGTTTTAAAAGAACTGCGCTCAATGATTAAAAATTTAAAGAGTTACAGAAAACCGAAGCGAGTCAGAAATACAATTTTAAATTTCAGAAGTAAGAGTTTTATTTATCCTGAGCCGTGGGGTCACGTTTTAATCGTTTCACCTTGGAACTATCCTTTTAACCTTTCGATGATTCCTTTAATAGGTGCAATTGCCGCAGGAAACACGGTCACTTTAAAAACATCGTCTAAGTCCATAAACACGTCACGTGTGATTAAAAAGATTGTGGAAAATGTTTTTCCAAATTATATTTGTCATGTGATTTTCGGTGGAAACTCGAACGATGAAGTTTTAAAGACAAAGTTTGATTATATTTTTTTCACGGGCGGACTTGAAACCGGACGACTTTTTTATGAGAAGGCGGCGCGCGATATGGTTCCCGTGACGCTTGAGCTCGGCGGAAAAAGTCCCGCATTTGTGCTCGATTCGGCGGATCTCGATTTGACCGCAAGACGCATCGCATTCGGCAAGTTTTTAAACGCCGGACAGACTTGTGTCGCTGTCGATTACTGCATGTGTCCTCGAGGAATGGAGCGGGAACTTAGACTTAATATTTTAAAATATATACGTGATTTTTACGGAGATAATCCGATAATTTCACGAAATCTCGGAAAGATTGTTTCAAAAACAGATTACACGAGACTTGTTGAAACTCTCGAAAGAGAAGATGTGAAGTTTAAAAGAGACGACAGAAAACTAAAAATCGAGCCGACGGTTGTTATAACCGATCTCAATTCTTCGCTTATGAGTCGTGAAATTTTCGGTCCGATTCTTCCGATCATTCCATACGACTACAAAGAAAAAGCACTTGAATATATAGATAATCAAAAAACACCGCTCGCGTTTTATATTTTCGGCTCCGAAAAAGAGGCGACGGAAATTGCAAAGCGAATGAAGTTTGGCGGTGCATCGATAAACGACACTATGAGCCACATGGTCGGTTCGCTTCCTTTCGGAGGAATGGGCGAGTCCGGCATCGGAGCATATCACGGGGAATATACTTTTAATACATTTGTGCACGAAAAAAGTGTACTCGTGAAGAAGAAATGGCCTGATTTTAAAATGAGATATCCCGGAAAATCAAGTGCCGAGCTCCTTAAGAAACTTTTTAGAATAAAATAATGATTTTAAGTTGCACTCCTATGTTATTTTTATGAAATTTGTGTTATAATAACATAGGAGGGATTTTTATGGAAAGAAAATATCTTGCAATTGATTTAAAATCATTCTACGCATCGGTCGAGTGTGTCGAAAGGGGACTAGACCCTCTAAATACAAATCTTGTAGTTGCGGATGAATCGAGAACTTCAAAAACAATCTGTCTTGCGGTTTCGCCGTCTCTTAAAAGTCTCGGCGTGCCGGGAAGACCACGTCTTTTTGAAGTTATTCACGATGTAAATGAAATAAATAAAAATCGAAGATACAAGCTTCAAAGGGAATTCACCGGCTCTTCGATTTTTATTGACGAACTCAATAAAAATCCGGAACTGAAACTCGACTATATAGTCGCTCCTCCAAGAATGTCGAAATACATTCACGCTTCCACCGAGATTTATAAAGTGTACTTAAAATGGGTTAAACCCGAAGACATCCACGTCTATTCAATCGACGAGGTGTTCATAGACATAACCGACTATTTAAAGCTCTATAGCGCAGATGCAGAGACGATTATATCGAAAATTATTTTGGATATTTATAACACGACGGGCATTACAGCGACCGGCGGTGTCGGCACGAATCTTTATCTTGCGAAAATTGCTATGGATATTTTGGCAAAACACAGAAAGGCAAATGAACATGGAGTGCGCATTGCGATTTTAGACGAAATGAGTTATCGCCGAGAACTTTGGGGGCACATGCCGCTCACTGATTTTTGGCGTTTGGGAAAAGGATATAGCCGTCGCCTTCAAAAATTTGGCCTCTTCACCATGGGCGATATCGCACGCTTCTCTATCGACAATGCAGACAAGCTCTACAAGGAATTCGGTGTAAATGCAGAGCTTTTAATCGACCATGCTTGGGGCTATGAGCCGTGCAGAATTTCAGATATAAAAGCATACAAGCCTGAAAAAAGAAGCGTTTCGAGCGGTCAAGTACTTCCGGAGCCGACAGTTTTTATCGATGCTCTAACCATTATAAAAGAAATGGCGGAAGCGATGTCATACGATCTTGTTTCCGAAAATCTTGTCACGAAAAAACTGTCCCTCACCGTGCAATATGACACAATAAATCTCGAAAAACACGGACAGATTTATACGGGCGAGAGAAAAATGGATTCCTACGGAAGAATGGCGCCGAAGGATTCGCACGGCACCATAAACCTCGACTTTAATACTTCTTCAACAAGGATTTTGCGTGAAAAAACTGAGGAACTTTTTAGAAAAATCGTCTATTCCACTCTATATGTGCGAAAAATGTATCTCGTTGCGATTGACGTTATAAAAAAAGGGAGTAACGATGATTCCGGCATTATAAATCAGCTAAATCTTTTCAGTGCATTTGAAAAAAAGGACACCTTGCTCGACGAAAGACTGGAAAAGGAAGAAAAAGTTCAAAAGGCGATGCTTGAGATAAAGAGAAAATATGGAAAAAACTCTGTGCTTAAAGGTATGAATCTGCTCGAAGGTGCGAGACAGATGGAGAGAAACTGCGAAATTGGAGGACACAGGTCATGATGGAAAATTATAGCGATATAATTAATCTAAGTCGCCCCGAATCAAAAAATAGGAATCACATGTCCATATTAAATCGTGCTGCACAATTTGCACCATTCGCCGCACTCACGGGCTACGCCGCCGCGGTTTCGGAAACCGGTCGACTCACCGAAAAGAAACATGAACTCTCAAGCGACGAAATCGCAATAATTGAGCGCAGAATAAATTTTTTAATTAAAAATGAGATAAATGAAAATATAAAAATAAAATATTTTAAAAAAGACGAAAGAAAATCCGGTGGGAAATATTTGGAAATAGAAGATCAATTAAAAAAATTTGACGATTTAAATTTGGTTTTAACTCTCGAATCGGGACTTCAAATAAATTTCGAAGACTTATACTATATAGGTCCTGAAGAAATTTTTGAAGGAGACTGTTGTGATTGAGTTATGTAAATTTTCACAGTATAAGATATAAATCTTTGCGACAATAAAATTTAAATTTTATAAAAATTTTTTCGACCATAGATATTTTTAAATTTTGTTTATAAATATGTTTTTATAATTAAAAGAGGCTTTGAAAAACTGATGTGTACCCAAAAAACTGGACACATTAATATTTAGTTTACATTCATGGATGCTAACCTATACAAAGTAGGTGGCATCCATTTTGTTTTCTTCTGAATCCTTTCGTTGTTATAGTAGTATATATACTCATCAATTGCTTTAGAAAACTCCTCATATGTTTTAAAGTCTTTCTCACATCCATAATACATCTCGGTTTTTAGTCTGCCAAAGAATGTTTCCATGATGCAGTTATCGTAACAGTTTCCTTTTCTTGACATTGACTGCCTTATTTGATGTTTTTCCAGTTCTTTTGTGTAGTAGTTATTTTGATATTGCCAGCCTTGATCTGAGTGCATGATTAAACCTTCTACGCAAGGGAACTTTTTAAATGCTCTTTTAAGCATTCTTGACACTTGCTCTAGGTTTGGGTGCAATGATAAGTCGTATGAGATGATCTCGTTTGTGTACATATCTAATATTGGTGATAGATAGCATTTACCCCATGTGAAGTTAAATTGGGATACATCTGTCGTCCACTTAGCACATGGCTTTGTCGCTGTGAAGTCTCTATTTATGATGTTACTTGCAACTTTACCAACATTTCCCATATATGAATGATACTTTTCTTTTGGTCTCTTGCCTAGAAGCTTCATATTGTGCATAAGTCTTTGAACTCTTTTGCGGTTGACTATATATCCTTTACTTAAAAGTGCTTGATGCACTCTTCTTACTCCGTATCTACCTTTGTTTGAAATAAATATTTCTTTTATTTGTTCTTTGATTTCTTTGTTTCTTAAATCAACTTGGTCAACTTTACTTAATTCGTAGTAGTATGTTGATTTAGGCATGTTCATAGCCTCTAAAAGATCTTTTAGTTTGTATCCTTCATTTCTTAGTTCTCTGATGACTGCTGCTTTTTCGCCTTGAGATACGCAGCATATTTTTCCCTTCTCAAGGCTTCCAATTTTTTTTCGACTGCATGAGCTGTTTTTAAATATCTGACTTCTTCTCTTAAACGAATAAGTTCTTCTCTTTCGGATTCATTAAGTGGATTTGGCTCTATATTAGTGTTTTCATTATTATCTTTCATTTTGGATGGGCGTCCTCTCTTCTTAAATTCAAGAGAATTATACCCAAATTTTTTATATTTATATATCCAACTGTAAAGTTGCCCATTTGAAATACCAGCCTCTATAGCTACAGAATTACATGAATTTCCTGCTAATACTTTTGATATAAACTTAAATTTTTCCTCTGCACTCCAGTCTTTATTCTGCTCTTTGTGTTTAAGAATCTCTTCTCCATGAAAATCAACCAGCTTGCTCCAATTTTGAATTTTGCCTCTAAACGTATGTGGTTTAACTCCTTCTGGCGTTTCCATCCACTTTCCTTGTCTGTATAGTTCGACACATTCTTTTTTGTATTCATAACTATATCGCATAATAATACCCTCCTTACTGGTTGTCCAGTAAAGAGGGTACATATCAAAACAAGCCTCTTTTTTTGTATCAATATAAAATTTTATTTTAAATTTGCTGAGTTAAATGTGATTCATAACTTTTAAATAAATTCTTCGCGCCGCCATTTAAAAATCCAACAAATACCCTGAACGCAAATTTTTAAAGACATAATCGCTTACATAATTATTTATAAATGAACCAAACGAGTACATATCCCACAAAAACTGCCGAAAGCGTAAACGGCACACTCATTTTCATAAACTCTTTATTTGAAACGGTGTATCCGTTTTCTCGAAGTATTCCCAAAGAAGCTATGTTTGCAGAAGCTCCTATTGGTGTTATGTTTCCACCGAGCGTTGCACCGCTTAAAAGTCCAAAGTAAAAAACCGTCATATCAAATGGCACGTGTGTCGAGATTACAGAAAGCACTGGAAGCATAGTTGCAATATACGGAATATTGTCGACAAATGCACTTATTAAAACGCTTCCCCAAACAAGTGCCGTGTATAATAGAAACGGCTTGTCGGAAAGCTTTATAAAGAGTTTTGCTACTTCATCAATAACTCCAGCGTTTTCAATCCCTGAAATTATTATAAATAATCCCGCAAGAAGTGCGAGTGTGTTGTAATCGATCTCCGCAATCACCGTCTTTAAAATCGCTGTGCTTTTGTATCTTATGAGATAGTAAAGCACGCCTACAATCGCAAGAGAAACACAGATAAGTCCATTTAAAATCGAAATCTTTTTCTCTGCAGGAATAAATGAAGCCACAATCAACAGAGCGAGCATTGCAAGTAAAAGATATGTAGGAACCATATCTTTTACTTTTGTCACTTCAATTTTATCAACTTTTCCTTTAAGTTTTCGTACAGCAAGATAAATAAATAATGTCGATACAATAGCTGAAATTTGAACTATAAAAAACATTCCAATTTTCCCGTTGTAAACAAAGAAGTCAAAAAAAGTCATGTTGAGGGCACTCCCAAGAAGTATTGAAGAAGTGTCACCGACCAATGTTGCAGCACCTTGAAGATTAGATGCAATTGAAATGGCAATGATCATTTTTACCGGTGAAATATTAAGTTTTTTAGAGAGACTTATCGCAACAGGTGCAATCATAAGAACCGTTGCCACATTGTCGATAAATGCGCTCACAACGCCCGCAAAGAGTGATAAAACTATGATTATGAGTCTTATGTCTTTGAAACTGTTTATGATTAAATCAGCGAGCTTTGTCGGCATTAAGCTGTCTGAAAATAGTGATACAAGCCCCATTGTTCCCGCAATCATAAGTAGAACGTTAAAATCTATAACGCTAAAAACTGTTTTTATAGGCACGATGTTTAAAATTATAAAAATAAGAGCACTGATTCCCACAACTATAGGTCTGTGATTTACAAATTTTATCATAAAGATATATGTTAAAATAAAAAGTACACTTGCTATAACTAAATTATCCATAACTTCCTCCGTATATATGTATTATATATCAAAATTCTTAATTTTAAAACAAAAATAAGACCCACATATGTGAGTCTTATTTTATATATTCAGTAATTAAATTACATTCTTGGTCCCATGTTTAAGATCATTCTGATAGAATCGATCATTTCTTGAACCTTGTTGCTTGATGGTCTGATTGACATGATGAGTTTGTATGATGCGTCGATAACGTCACCAACTTCTTTTCTCTTGTCGCCTTGTCTTCTAGCTTTAATAGCTGCATGTCTCATTTCTTTGAGGTCTTGGATTTCTGTCTTTGTTGCTCTGTGATCTGATTGAATTTGTGAATAAGCTTTACCTACAGCTGCATCTAGCATATCTTGTGCTTGGTAAATTTCAGCAACTGTTCTTTGTGGTTGAAGTCTGATTCTTGTAACTTCTCTGATAACCTTGTTGAGTTCATCCAATACATAATCCGGAGCTTCTTTGAGGTCGTTCATGTAGAGGAATCTTGCTTTGTGGAGTTTAGCATCAAGATCGCTTCTAACATAGAGGTTAGCTGTGTCGTTTTGTGTTAAATCAGGATATCCGATTAACTTTGCTTTCAAAGCTTCGAATTCTGCCATGTAAGCTTTCATATCGTCAACTGTGTGGAATGGGCTTACTGCGATTACGAGTCCTTGGAATACGTATTCAGCAATTTCTACGTGTGCTTGGTCAACTTTATATCTTAAAGCTGTTGTAGCAAATCTCATAGCTACGCAAAGTCTTCCAATGAGCATCAATCTTTGTGGGATTGAAGATAGGTCATAGATTTGTGCAAATCCAAGTCCTGCCATACCTTGTGCTTCGAATGATTTTTCGATTCCAACTTCTAGTTCATCTGTCTTTTCATCAAAGTTGTTAAGCATCTTAACGTTTTCTTTGTTGTGTGGTGTCAATTGTTTAGCTTCTGATTTAACTGCTTGAACCTTTCTTTTGTAGATTTCAAGATCGTTGATTGTTAATTCATCTTCAACTGTCGGAGCGTCATCTTCGATGATAGCTGCGTTTGTTACTGTAGGTAGTAAACTACCAACTGCCATAAATCCTGCCAATGTTAGTGATAAAAATCTCTTTTTCATAAAAATTCTCCTTTATATTATTTATTTAAAGCTGAAATTATATTCTTCAACTACGTCACCAATGCGAACTTTTGCATTGAAGTCTTTGTGCCATACGCCGAAATTGAATCCGTTGAATTTAACAGATGCTTTTCCGTTTGTCATATAAACTGTTCTTGTTATAGTTTTGTTGTCAGTTGTAACATCAAATCTTACATATCCTCTGTATGGATTTCCGTTATTTGTTGCTTCAACTTCAACTGTAAAGATACCTGCAACTCTTTCTGAGTTTGTGATGTTAACAATTCTAACATCTCTTTCAGGAGCTTTTTCTGTAACTTCTACAAGAATTGATCCCATCTTACCGTTGTTGCTGTGTGCAAAGATATTAACTTTTCCTGGTCTCTTTGCTGATACAAGTCCTGTATATTTGTCAACAACTGCAATTGTTTCATTTTCTGATGTATATGTTAAGTCTTTATTAACTGCTTCTACAGGGAATACAAGAGCTTTTGAAGAAACATCGATTGTATTTCCTTCTTCAACTTTAACCTTTGAAACGCTAAAGTCAACGCTTGTAACGTCTGTCTTGTCGTTTGAAATAGGTGGTAGGTCGTCATGACCAGGTGTTGGGTTTACATCGAAAGCATAGTTGCTGCCTGTTGGTTGAAGTGGTGGCATACCTTCCATATATCCACCCGGTTCTACAATGTAGAGTGTGAATGTTGCTTTAACATTGTTGTCTTTTGCGATAACAGTGATTTCAACTGAACCGGTCTTTTCAGGAATGATTTCCCCGCCACTTACTCTAGCGATGTAAGGGTTTGATGAATACATGATAACGTCTTTATTCTTAACTTCGTGTGGGAATATAACAGGTCTAATTCTTGTCTTTTTGTCAAGAGCGATATATCCTGCTTCGCCTTCCATGAATTCAATTCTTTCAACTCTGATCTTTGGTCCTGTGATAGCTTCCATTAATTTGTGAACTTTTTCGATTTGTGCATCGAGTTCGCCACAAGTAACGTCAAGTCTCCACCACATACGTTGTCCTTCTTTGATAGCTTCATTAAGTGCTCTAGCTTTGAATTGTCTTGTTAGCTTGTTTGTGCTGTTGATAACACGTCTAGCTTCACTTAATTCTCTGCTGAATGCTGCTTTCTTATAGATTGTAGCAATATCTTCAGGTCTTAAATCCGGGTATGCAAGTAATTCTTGTTGAAGTGGTTCAAATCTTTCGATATATTCCATGATTTGTCCTTCACTTGCAAACGGATTGAGTACATATAGAATACCTGTTAAAATGTATTCTGTAATCTTTGTGTGAGCTGCAACAACTTTGTTTGATAATTCTGTTGTTGCAAATCTGATTGCACGTCCAATTCTAATTAATAATTGGATTCTTACCGGGATAGTTGTGAGATCATATATTGAATCTCCAATTCCAACTGCTCCACTAACTCTTTCTTCGCTAATTTCGAGTTCTCTGTTCACGCTTCTTGCAGCTTCGTGATATTTGTCCAAGATGTCTTTTTCGTCATCGTTTGACGGTGTAATATCTTGAACACTAGCGACAGCTGTTTTGATGTCTGATTTCAAATCTGAGACTTCTAATAGAAATCTGTCTTTTTCAGAATCTGCTTTAGCGATATTTCCTAGCGGACTCATTGTTGTTAATACCATCATGATAGCTAATGCAAATGATAGTACGGACTTATAATTTTTCATAAGTTCTCCTCCTCTTAGTAAATTTATATAAATGGCAGAGCCAATTATAACCTATTTATATCCGAATCTAATTTCTTCAGAAACATCTCCAATTGTAAGTGTTGCTTGGAACTCTTTTCTCCAATTGCCAAATGCTCCTGCTGTATATGGCTTATAAAATTTACCGTTTTTGATTCTAACTTTATGTTCTTTAACATTGTCTCCGCTTACAACTCTTATTATAGCATCTCCATTGTAAGGCATTCCGTTTTCTGTTACTTCTGCATAGAGTCTGAAAATACCGGCTTTTCTTTCCGGAGAATTGTAGAAACGAGTGATTTCTATAACTTTTGGTCCTGCATCATTATGTGGTTTTTTTGATTCAAAGAACTTTATCGTTTTTTCTTTGTCTCTAACTCTTAATGTTGCTGTGAAATCTTTTCTCCATACTCCGATTTGTCCACCGTGGTATTTTGATACAATTTTACCTGAGTCGAAATATACTCTTCTTTCTATTGTTTTGTCTTCAGCTGTTACTGTAAGATCTGCCGGTCCGTTATATGGCATTCCATTTACAGTTGCTTCGGCAAAAATTCTAAATACTCCGCCTTTGCGTTCCGAGTGTGTTAAGCTTGTGATTTCTATTACTTGTTTGCTGTAATCAGGAACGACCTTTGCCTTAAATACTGTCTTTAAATTGTTGTCAGTCATAACAGTTATATTTGCACTTCCAACTTTGTGTGCTACCAAGATTCCGTCAGGTCTAGCTTCAACTACATCCGGCTTGTCTGAATAATAAATGAAGTCTCTCTTAGCGGTTTCAGGATAAACACCTACATATGGCTCAAAATTGAATTCTGTTCCTTCTGTGATAAGTTCTGATTGCTTTTTCATAAATAGTGTCATTGCAACACTTGGATCTCTTTCCGGCTTGATTGGATCCGGTTTCTTGTCGTCAGGAACGACATTTGGATCTGGTTCCGGTTTTGGTTCCGGTTCCGGTTCGTAATCATTTGTTCCAAGTTCTTCAATTTGTTGTCTTCCAGGTACTCTGATTCCAGGATTTACAACTTGAACATTAAACCTTGTAACGATTTCTCCGCCCTTTGTTTTAATGTATACATTAGTGTTTCCTGTTTTTACCGGATATAGGAGTCCGCCTTCTTTGAATACTGCTACTTTCTTGTCATCTGTTCCGAATTCAAGTTCTGCTTCAGCGTCAGCCGGATCAACTTTATATCTTAGGATACCCTTCTTATCTATATGGATAAATCCTTGGCTTCCGATATCGAAAGTAATATTTCTAATCTTGACTTTTCCGTCAATTGTAATATCTGTGTTGTGGTCATCAACATTGTCCAAATCCTTTTCAGGAACTTCATCACCTGTTGTAGTTATAGCCTTGATACAGAAGTTTGCATTAGGCAAATTTCTTGTAAGGTCTGACCAACCGTCTCCAATTTTTGAGAAATATGATTGACCAGGAGCTGCAACAGCTCTTGAAGAATAACCTTTAATTTGTGTTTCAACAGGTAGTGGCGTGTTGTTCTTTGATTTTGTAGAATTCATATATACTACAATTGCAAATTGTTCGCCTTCTTTTAAATGTACAGGATCAATATCAACTGTGTAGTAACCAGGATATAAGAAGCTTCCTGATGCTACTTTTACTCTATCTGATGTAAGTTGACTTGTTTTTTCAACATTTTTTACAACATAGATTTCGTAATCTGTTTGGTTAGCAACGTTGAATAAACCAACTTCATGTAAGAGTTCCTTGTATTGTGCTGTAAATATATTTGCCATATAACCTTCGCCCTTAAATCCAACAGATCTTGTTGCTCCAAGTGGGTCATATTGGTGAATAATTCCTCTTAAATCTTTTTTCTTAGGAATAAATACCGTCGGGCTCTTTCCAACAAATGCATCGTAGTATGATACATAGTAGAAACCTGAGTCCATATAGCTTGTTCCCCATGAGTTTTTACAGATCCATGCCCCATTATCAGGTGCTTTTTGTGTAAAAGCTGTTGATGGGTAAGTGTCATCCCAACCGACGATTGTTACTGCGTGGTTTGGAGTACCGTTTCCCGGATTGTACATTGAGAAAGTCTTTTTGTTTTCATAATATGAAGAAGATGAATTTATTGTTGTATAAACTCCACCATATTCACTTATTGCCCATTTAAGATTATCAATTTCGTTGATGTTTGTTACATCCGGAAGATAAATAATCTTTTCCATGTCTAGTTGTCTTCTAAGACCCTTAGGTGAAACTGATATAACAGGATCATATGGGTCATCGTCTTCAGCAATCGGTCCCTTTCCACTTGCAAGATATGCGGCAGCCATATCACGGTTGCCTCCCTTTTCAGCACTCCAGTCGAATCCGTGCATGTTTCTTAAGTGTTTTTCACTGAAATCAAATTTACCTTTCTTTTGTCTTAAAAGAATTGATTCCATTGAACCGTAAGTAGCGAAAGCCCAACATGAACCGTTTGGTCCTTGGTCCTTTACCGGTGAAACCATTCCAAATTTTCTAAGGTCGAACTTTGATGGATAACCTGTTGCAGCAACAGCATCCATTGATCTTGTTCTTATTTGAAGTGGTGCACCTTGACTTTCAATTTTAAGTGGAGCAACCGTAAGTCCATCGTCCAAATCATATTCGTTTGGATTGAAGTCTTCGTTAATCTCACTTAATTCCAATTCGGCCTCTTCTTCAGGCCCTTCCTCCTCAATTGTTGTTCTAGCAATATCTTCCTTTAATATATCATCATAGATTACATTTTCTTCCGCTTTGGTAAATAGCGGTGATAAAAGTGGAGCTACCATGAATACGGCTAGAAGAATTACTAAAACTTTTAGATTTTTCTTTACCATTTTTCCTCCTCTCGCGTCGTTTAACCGACATCTCTTCCTTAATAAATTTATATAGTCACATTTTGACAATGATTTCTTCTCGAGTTTTAAAGTTGTGAATGTTTTATCACATTTTCGTTGTTTGAGCAAACTTTTAATAATTTTTTATTTATTCTAATTAAAACAAGAAATTTTTACCATGTAATTGAAAACATTTGAATTTCTAATATTTTAATGAATCCATCCGTTCTTTTTTTTAATTATACCATTAATTTATGGAAAAATCAACTGATTACAAAAAAATTAATTTAAAAATTTGTTAATTTCACTATAAAAAACCTTACAAATATTGGTATATCTACATTATAGGCGAAATATTAATTTTTCTTAATATTTGTTTATGTATTGTAACTAAAAGAAAAATCTGCTATAATTACTTTAGAGTTGTTTTATTTAGAAATTTTGTTTTTAAAATAAAAAAATCTTATTAATTTTATCTAAAAGCAAAAAACTTGATGATTTTCTAAAAACGGCTTTAATACGAAAGGAGAGTATTATGAACAAAAAATTTGCTAACGCCATTATAAGTGTAGTTCTTACATTAGTAATGGTATTGGCACCAGTATCTGTTTTTGCAGAAGACGGACTTGAAATCGGCGACGTAATTCAAGAAACAGGTATTGTTGCCCAAGAAGAATTGGTCGATGATTTATTTGTCGACGAAGCTCCGGTAAACCCGGAATTTAATCGTGTACAAGCTGGAGGAAATGAAAAATTCTACGGTTTGCGCGTTGACCCATTAAAAGTTAATACAAACTATAATGTAAAGCGTGCTCCTGAATTTTCTCGCCAAGGCGCTCCAAGAAAGTACGACTTAAGAGAACACAATCGTGTAACTCCTGTTAAAAACCAAGGCCCTAACGGTTCATGTTGGGCATTTGCAACTTATGGTTCAGCTGAATCAGCTTTGATGCCACAATTAAACGACTTCAGTGAAAAGAACTTGAGAAACACTCACGGCTATGACTGGGGTCCGGACCAAGGTGGTACATGGCAAGTTGCATCAGGTTATCTTGCTCGTTGGTCAGGTCCTATCTCGGAAGCTGACGAACCATATTCACCATATGGATTCACTTCCCCAAGAGGACTTGTAAGAGTTAAAGATATCGATAAGATTATGAATATCCCTGACATCAGAAATGGTTGGGATACAGCAGATCTTAAAGATGCTATCATGGCTCACGGTGCAGCTTATACTACTATTAATGGTAGTGAATGGTATTTAAATGACAGAACAATGGCAAGTTACAACCCTGGCCGTGCAGGTTATGCAAACCACGCTGTAACAATTGTAGGTTGGGATGACGACTACAGCCGTTATAACTTCGGTATCACTCCTCCGGGAGACGGTGCATGGATTATTAAAAACTCATGGGGCCAAAACTGGAAGTATATGGGCGGATATTATTATGTTTCTTATTTCGACGGATTTGCCGGAAGAAGTAACGCTATCTTCAAGATGAAGAACAAGAGACCGAACGAATCAATCTGGTATTATGATGATTTGGGTATGACTTCAAACATCGGAAATGGACAGACAGGTTATTTCGCAAATGTATTCGGTCCTGTAAGAAACAACACAGATGTTTTCGAAGTTGGTTTCTTTGTTCCGTCAAACGGCGCAAGCTATGAAGTTTATATGACTTCAGGAAACGGTCAAGTAAGTTTCAACAACCGTACACCGGTTGCAAGCGGAAATATCGAATATGCAGGATATGTAACTGTTCCTATTAGAACATACAATGTACAAGCTGGACAATATTTTGCTCCTATTGTTAAACTTACAACTCCTGGTTATTCATATCCTATTCCTATTGAAAACCCTATTCGTTATTATTCATCACGTGCAAGATCAAACAGCAATGAATCTTACATTTCTTATAACGGAAGCAATTGGATGGACGTTGCTACACAAAGATACAATGCAAACGTATGTTTGAAAGCTATGACACGTCCGGCAGGACAAAATCCGGGACCAAATCCTAATCCGGATCCTGAACAAAAGAAGGTTGAATCTATTAGATTTAGTCAAGATTCTATCGACGTTCAACTCGGACAAAGCTATCAATTGAATCCGGAAGTTCTTCCAAGAGATGCAGCAAATAAGAGACTATCTTACACTGTAAATCCTAATTATGTTGCAACTGTTTCAGGCGGAGTTCTAAGAGGATTAAGAGCAGGTTCAGCTACTGTTACAGCAACTGCAACTGACGGTTCAAATGTAAGCGCATCATTCAGAATTAACGTTAAAGAAAAAGCTGGAAAACAAGTAAGCTATATTTCTCTTACACCTAACAACAAGACAATCGCAGTTGGTGAATCATTCAGAATTTCTGCAACAGTTTCACCTAGAGATGCTGAAAATCAAAGATTATCATTTGTAAGTGAAAATCCAAGTGTTGCAACTGTTGACAACAACGGAAATGTTCGCGGAGTAAGTGCAGGTAAGGTTAAGATCACAGCTACAGCTACTGACGGTTCAAATGTTTCACAAGTTGCATATGTAACTGTTTTCGGTAATAACGATAACTCAAACCCTATAAACATCACAACAACTGTTGGAAGAAACGTTGTAAACAACGGAAATGGTCAAACAATTACTGTTAATACAAAAGATAAATACAATAGAAATCTTAGATACACAACAGTTGAAATTGACATTGTAGGTCCTCAAGGAAACCACATTGCTAAATCAGCATATACAGATTATTATGGAAATGCAAGATTCGATATCTCAGCTAACGAACTCGGCGTTTCAGGTAAATATATCGTAAATGTTAAAGCAAGCGGCGGAAACTACAGCACTTCAAACGACTCAACTTCATTTGAAGTAAATGATGCCCGTCCGTCATTCACAACAACTGTTACACCGGCTAAAAAATCAATTTATAGTAACGATTCTATTGCTCTTAACATTCAAACAAGCTATGGACAATATGCTATAAGCAATGCTGATATCGCTATTGAAATTACAACACCTGACGGAACAGTTCACAGAAATTCAGGACGTACAGACTACTATGGTAGAGCAACCTACACATACAAACCTGAAAACGGTCCTGCTGGAACTTACAAAGTAAAGATTACAGCTTCAAAAACAAGCTATCAAAACTCAATCGGCGAAACAACATTTGAAGTTGTAAAATATGTAAATCCAAGACACTTAACAATTGACTTCAGTCAAGATAAGCAAGAATACAAGCTCGGCGACAAAGCAACTATTGGATTCCAATTGAACTATCAAAATGGAAACCCTGTAAGAACAAACCCATTAAGAATTGTTGTTACAACTCCTACAGGACAAGAATACAAACTTACAAAATATACCAACTGGTATGGTAAGGCTGAAATCTATGTAACATCAGATAGCAGAATGGGTGAAGGTGAATACAAGGTTAACGTTGTTGCAGACAGATGGGGTTATGACGGAGTTAACGAAACTTACAAATTCTATGTAGGTGAAAAACCTGTTGACCCTGTAGATCCTGTAGATCCAGTTGACCCTGTTGATCCAGTCGATCCTGTTGACCCACCAAAGCCGGAAGAAACCATCTACAAGATGATCGAAACCGATGAAGCTCAAAAAATGATCGAAGCTAACAAGGACAACAAGGACTTTGTTCTTCTCGACGTAAGAACAAAAGCTGAATACAACGAATCACACATCGACGGATGTATTCACCACGACTACTATGGAAAAGACCACGAAGATTTCTTAAAAACATTAGACAAAAACAAAACATATCTTCTATACTGCAGAACACAAGTTCGTTCAGGCGGTACAGCTGAAATGATGAAAGCCCTCGGCTTCAAGAAAATTTACTGGATGAACGGCGGAATGACCAAATGGTTAAGAGAAAATCGTCCATCAGTATTCCCTGAATATGAAAAAGCTCTCGATATTAATATCGGTGCCGACAAAACAGCATATGTTAAGGGATCAACAGTAACTGTAAATGCTAAAGTTACAGACCTTGAAGGAAACTATATTAGAAAATCATCCATCGCTCTAAGTCTTAAAAACCAAGACGGAAGAGTTATTGAAACAAAGGCAGTAACAACAGGAAATACAGGAGAAGTAAGTTATGTATTTACAGCTCCACAACAAAACGGAAAATACAGCGTATTTGCAGAAGCAAGTTACAATAACTTCGCAAAGATTACAGGTATTGCAAGCTTTGAAGTTGCTGACAGAGAAGTAGCATTTAAATCATACGAAGCACGTAAAGCTGAAGGTCAATACAAACACTTGAAAGCTACTGATTTCGAATATGAATCACTTCAAAAATACTACGGCAAAAACCTTCTTCAATACACAGTTAAGGACGCTACTTTAGGCGATCACAAAATTGCTGATCTCATCGATCCATCAAAGAAGACAGTTCTCGTATTCGGTTATCCTGGATGCGGAGCATGTGTTGAAATGTGGAAAAAGATGGCTCCACTTCCTCACGATAAATACAATTTCTTAGAAATCGTAACATCAGTTGAAGAAGACGTAAAATCAACAGTTGACTTTGTAGACAGAGTTCTTAAAGACTTGAATATCCAAAACTTCAGAGATCACATCTACTATGATGCTGACCAAAAGATTTGGGCATCACGTTTAGGATTCCTCACAACACCTAACACTGTTATTCTCGACGAAAACGGAAGACTTTTAAATATTGCAGGACCACTTGATAAAAACGGTTTATACAATATTCTAAAATCAACAGTTGAATTAGATGTCGAAGGTGAAGATGTAACTCCTGGTGAAGTTTACAACTCAACACTTTCACTCTCAGTTGACAAAACTCAAGTCAAAGCAAATGAAACAGTAAGAATGACTGCAATGTTAAGAGATGCATCAAACAATCTTGTAAGAAATACAAATTTAAGATACACTCTAAAATATCCTAACAACCAAGTTCAAACAGGAACTTACGACAGAAATACAGGATACCAAGGTCAAACAAATCTTTACTTCACACCGGACAAAGATTCACCTGCAGGAACTTATGAAGTTTCTATCGAAGCTCTCGACAGAAACTACAACGCAAAGAAAGAAACTGTTACTTTCGAACTTGTAAAAGAAGAAGAAAATAACAATTCAAATCTTACACTCACATGCGGTGGCGACACCTTCAAACCGGGTGCAGTAATCAGAATGACATTGATTGTAAAAGACCAAAACGGACGTGTAATGACAAACGAACCAGTAAAGTTCACATTCGCATATCCTGATGGAAAAACTTACAATTACAACAGAACAACAGATTACTATGGAAGATCAGTTCTAACATTCACAACAAACCAATCAATTCCACAAGGAACATACACTGTTACAGGTGAACTCGCAAGCGATCCAAGCACAAGAGTTACAAGCAAATTCACTATCACAACAGGAAACAATCCTGACCCTTACAAACCTTCAAACGGCGAATTAAGCTATGAAGACAGAGCAAGAAATGGTGAATTCAACCACTTAAACAGCGGCGACTTGGGACCAAAGCTTAAAGCTATCTACGGAAGAAATGTTAAGAACTACACATTGACAAATATGAACGGTCAAAACGTTACAATCGCTTCACTTATCGACGGCAAACGTCCTACAATCATCGCAATGGGTTACCCAGAATGCGGAGGTTGCCAAGGAAGCTGGAGAAGCCTTGTAAACATTGACAAATCAGGATTCACAATGGTTGAAGCAATGACTTCAGGCAACGCTTACTCAATCAGAAACATCTTGAACAGACTTGGTCTAAGCCAAATGGAACCATACTTCCATTACAATGCAAGAGGATTATTCAACATCGTAAGTTCAAACTACGTACCATGTTTGATGTACCTCGACAAAGACGGCAACGTAACAAACCTCAGCTACTTTGAATCAAACAACCAAGTTTTAAGCATTGTCAATAGAATCGGAGATACAATCTCTAAATAACAATCAATAAAAAGACTGCTACATAATTGTAGCAGTCTTTTTATTTAATTAAATTTGCGGTCCTTTTCGCGATAAACGATTGATTCAATATTTTAGTCGTTGCGACGTACTTGCCAGTACGTCTCGCTCCTAAAATATTTCATCTAACCGTTTCTCATCGAAAAGTCCTCGCAAATTGGGGAGTCAATATGTATCGCCGCCAAAAATGTGCGCAATAAAAATTTATTTTATAATGCATCTAATAATAATTTCATCAAAAATTTGAATTGACAAAAATTAAAGCTTAACGCTTTGTATAAACGATTTTATATAAAATACGATTAATTATACTCGGTTTAAATATAAAAGTCGTTATTGGGCGATAACGGCTAAAATTTTAAGATAGTTTTTCGATTTTGATATTTATGTGCGAACTAAGTTTTTATCTAAAAACATTAGAAAAATTTCCAACAAAAAAAGAGCCTCATTCATCAGCTCTTTCAATCTTCAAAAAATTTTTCCATATCAACTCCTTCAAGCTCAAGGAGTGCTATTTTTTTATCGATGCCGTATGCATAACCTGTCATATTACCGTTTTTCCCGACAACTCTGTGGCACGGAATTATAATTGCAATCGGATTTTTTCCCACAGCTCCACCAACCGCCTGTGCGGACATTCGGGAAACATTTTTGATTTCAGCGATTTTTCTTGCAATTTCTCCGTAGGTCGTCGTTTTTCCATACGGAATCTCAAGAAGCATTTTCCAAACTAGCTTTTGAAACTCCGTTCCCGCCGGATTTATAGCCGGAATAAATTTTGGATTTTTTCCGGAAAAGTATATGTCGAGCCATTTTTCTGTCTCTTTTATAGTGCTCGTTTCTTTATATATCTTGTCGTGCGGCTCTTCATTTTCCGACTGTCTCTTAAACCGAACTCCAGTAATTCCCGTTTCGTTCGACGTAATCGTTATGTCTCCAATCGCTGACTTATACTCATAAAAATATTCCATTTTATTCATCCAATTTCCATGCCCTCTCAAATTATCTCTTATTTTTAGGTGCATAATCCCTCATTTCAGGAATCTCTCCATTCGAAACCGCCCAAAGATAAAGACTTGCTACGCTGCAATAAGGGCTAAACCGTCTTCTATATTTTTCAAAAAGTTTCCGATCAATTTTTCTATGGTGATAAACCATTCTAAGTCCTCTTTGTATAGCGAGGTCATCGAAGCTAAATACATTCGGTCTTTGAAGACAAAAGAGCAGTATCATCTCCGCCGTCCAAACGCCGACGCCTTTTAATGTCGTCAAATATTTTATCAGCTCGTCATCTTCCATTTTATACGCCGCTTCGATATCAAATTTTCCCGTGTGAACCTTTTCGGCAAAGTCCTTAATATACTCAACCTTTCGAAGTGAAATTCCAAACGAGCGTATTTCATCCACACTTGCATTTAAAACTCTCTCAGGGGTAACGGAGCCAAAGGAATTTTTCATTCTTTCCCAAATTGTCGCCTGAGCCTTTGTTGAAATTTGCTGCCCGACAATGTGGTGTACGAGTGCGGAAAAAAGTTCCGGATCCATTTCTCTTTCGATAAGCCCTATCTTTTCAATCACTCCCGCAAGTTTCTTGTCCTTATTTTTTAAATATGATATCTCTTTTTCTCCGTATTTGAAATACAACGCCCACACCTCAAATCAGTTTATATACTTTTATTATATCTTATTTATTTCTAAAATTTCAATTTTAAAAAATTTAAACCGCTAAACTTCATGAATATTCTTGTAAAAATCATCCTTCTGTTCCATACAACCTTTACATATAGGACCTAAACCAAACTTATACTTCAATCTAAAACACACCTAAATTTTTACAAATAAATCTTCCATAAGATTCAAAAAAATACTCCCGAAAAATCGGGAGCATTTCTTTATGAGTTCAATTTATTTTATAACGTAAAGAGCATCGATATCGTCATCAACAACGTGCATTCTTACAACAGAACCGACATTAGGTTCTTCACCGAAAATAGTGATGTCTTTTCTGAAAGTCTTGACAAATTCTTTGCCGTCTCTTTCAATTTTAACAGTTGTAACGCCGTCTTTAACGGAATATTCTTTAACTGTGTATTCACGATAGTCGTATGGAATGAGTTTTTCTACAGAGATAACTTCTCCATTCTTTGATAATGATACACGAACGATGTCTTCAGGGTCAAGTCTGTCAACTTTTGCATTTTTGTAGAGTTCAAGTTCTTTCTTTTCGCCCTTGTTATTTTCAGCTGTGATTTTAGCGTCTGTTCCTTGAACAAATCCATAAACCATTTTTAAAGTTTCGACATGATCAACAGGAACATTTTCTTTAAAGTTTGTAAATACAATTGTCTTTACAAGGTCTTTTCTTGCTGTCATAGGTGTTGCAGCACCCGGAACAGTGTTTTGGAAAGCTTCTGTTGAAACTACAACAGCTTGAAGTGCACCTTCTGAAGCAAATTTCTTTACATATTCAAGAGTTCTGAAATTGTATTTTCCATTTTCATTAACGATTATATCACTGTCTTTTGTGAGTTCATATTCGACTTTGTCGACAGTTACAAGACCGTATCTTCCGCGGCTTGGTGTTGTGTCAATTGCAAATTCTGCACCTTTTTTGTCCACATTTTTAGCATCTTTTGTGCTTGCATATTTTTGAATTTTTGCAACTTTGTTATCTTTTGTAGAAACATAAACGAGGTCGCCTTCGTTTAAATCTTGCATTCTTATAACTTTTTTACCTTCGAGAATTTCGAGATTTAAGTTGTCGATAACGTCAACCGGCTTGTTGTTTTTGTCAATCATTCTGATTTCGCCTGACGCAACTTTTTCAACAATCATTGTTTCTTCTTTTTCTGCAAAGTTTCCGCGAACGAGTTGTACGTTGTTGTTTAAGTCGAGAAGGATAACATTTTTCTTTGTTTCCATTGCTCTTAAAGTGCTGTCGTTTTCATCGTTTGGTATAACTTTGTAGTTTTCAAAATCAACACTGATAACACCTTTTTTGTCCTTTTCGGTATTAATCTTATAGTAGTCGCCGTTTACATAGAAGTTCAAAACGCCGTCTTTCTTAGAAAGTCTGAATGTAACGTCACTCAAACTTTTGTCTGTAACGATAGCTTCATTGTTTCCATAAATGTGAAGAACTCCGTCTGTCGGAACTTCGATAGGTTTGATTGCTTCCAACCCTTCTTTTGTTACTTTATAAACATTTGTCAAAGGTTGAATTGAAATTGCTTCAGGATTTGCATCCTTTATTACATAAACTTTTCCGTCTTTAACATCTGCAATCGGTGCGATGTCTTTGAAATTGAAGCTTCTGATGAACACAACTTTGTTGTTGTGTACAGTAACTTGTGCAAAGTCAACATTCTTATTTTCTTTTTCATATTTATCATAGCTGTATTTTACGCCGTTGTGTAAAATACCTGCCAAATTGTCTTCGAGCTTTGTTCTTTCGCTCAATGAAAGGTCATATCCGCTCTTGTCGCCGTTCATATAAAGTCTGTTTCTTAGGATTTCGAACTTTCCTGTCTTAACTTCATATTCTCCCGCAACTTTTAAAGCTGTGATTTTACTTTCAGGACCTACTGTGAGGTCGCACACTTTACCGATATAGTGTCTTGCATCGAGAAGTTCTGAAAATTTAAAGCTGATTTCGTCTTCGGCTTTAATGTCTTTTGAATCTGTGCTTATAACCAAAACTTTTGCACCCTTGTCGTCAGCTTCAACTACGAGTCCGCGAACTGCTGCTTCAGGAGTTTCCATTCTTCTGATCAGTACTTCATAAAGAATGTCAAAAGCTTTTTCACGAACAGCCGGTGATTGATAATCAACAACGCCCAAGTTCTTTAAAAGTCCAAGCTCGATAGCCTTGTCGATATATGGTTTTGACCATCTGCCTTCAACAGCTTTTTCTGCATCTGTCAAATCGCGACCTAGAGCTGTGTTTACCATCATTTTGATAGCTTCTTCATAGGTTACGTTTTGGCGTGGTCTAAATGTTCCGTCAGGGAAACCGTTTACGATTTTTGCAGTTGATGCAACGTTAACATATCCGTTTGCCCATCCGCCAACCTTCATATCGCTGAATTGTGATTTAAGTCCAATCAAATTGTCCGCTTTTTCTTGATCACCCAATGCGTAAACAACAATTTTTGCAAATTGGTCACGAGTGATGTTTTCTGTCAGGTTTAATTCACCGTTTTCGTCTCCGATGATAATCTTTTTATCTTGCAAATATTTGATGCGTGGATTGTCGGCTGCGTTTAACTTAAATAGAAAAACACCGCTTACAACAAGTGCTGCTGCAAGAATAAAACTTAATAGTTTCTTCATAGCTAATACCTCCTTAAGTAATCGCTCTAAATTAATTATAACCGATTTAACGCACGTTTAAACAATATTACGTTAAATGTAATGTTAATGAAATATGAAAATCGATTTTTAAAAGTCTTTGTTTCTTAAATTTAATCCAATCTCATGAAGCACATCGAAATTTGAAGTTTGATTTTGCGAAACAAAAAGCGTTTCGAGATTTTTTAAATTTGCAATAGGTGAAAAATCTTTTATATTATTCTTGTTTAAATAAAGCCTTTCAACCGCTTCAAGAGTCGATAGCGATTCAATACTAGAAATTCTGTTTTCGTCAAGCTCGAGACTTTTTATTAACTTTTTATCTTGAAGTGCATCGACATTTGCGATTCGATTGTTTCCAAGATAGACCGTTTCGAGCTTATAAGAATTCTTTAGTGGAGAAATGTCCTCGATGAAATTGTTTTCAAAATTTATATACTCCAACTCACTCTTGTTTTCAAGCGCATCAATCGATGAAATTTCATTGTTTGCTCCCCAAACTTCATCAAGATTCTCCAAATCTTTAATCGCACTTATGTCCGTAATGCGATTGTTTCTAAAGAGAATTTTTTTGAGTGCCTTATTGCTTCTTAAAAAATTTAAATTTTTAATATTGTTGTCCTCAATTAAAATTTCCTCGAGATTTATAAGCTTCTCCATCATAATCTCATCTAGCGTATAAATGCCCGTCTCGTCGAGCACGAGTTCTCTTAGCTCCGTCATTTCGTCGAGCGTTCCCGCCGGAATTTCCATAATAGAAGGATTGTCCGCCAAATCGAGACTCTTTAAATGTTTTAAACCCGACAAGTGTCTCAATGTCATCGCATTTAAATTGTTTGAATAGAGTGACAGCCTTTCCAAATTCACCAAATTTTCTATGCCCTCAAGATCCTTCGTCCCCCTTGAAATTACCTCTAGTTCGTATATGTTTAAAGTTTCCGAAAACATTATCGGTCCTTGCATTTTCTTTAATTTTTTTCTTACTTCGAACTCAATCGCCCTGTCCTTAAAGGTGACTTCACGATCATAAAGCATTTTATTTTTCAAAAAATCACATCCTTACATATATTATATCATAAAAGTCTCATGCAATATATCAAATTGTATATGTTTATGTTTAATAAAAATCTTTTATATGTTTATTTTATATTTACCTATATTCAAACCTCGAAAGATTTCTACACAAGATATATATAATTCAATATGTTTTAAAGAAGTTAGTTGACGCTAACTAAAAATTGTGCTAATATATGTTTAACAATATTTGAGGAGGTGTTCTTATGATAAAAATTTCAAATTTGCATAAGTTCTACGGAGCAAAAGAAAATAGAGCGGAAGTTCTAAAAGGTATAAACTTAGAAATCGAAGACGGCAAAATTATTTGCGTATTGGGACCTTCAGGGTCCGGTAAGTCAACTTTGCTAAATATTTTGGGTGGCATCGAGACTATTGATGAAGGAGACGTAAGCGTTTTTGGCGAAGACATAAAAAATATGTCGAAAAAAGCTTTGGAAAATTACAGACGCGAAAATCTCGGATTCGTTTTCCAATTTTATAATCTCATAAGCGATTTAAATGTACTTGAAAATGTTGAAGTCGGCAAATATCTCTCGAAAAAACCGCTGAACACTGACACTTTACTTGACGAACTCGGACTAAGCGAGCATAAATATAAATATCCGAACGAAATTTCAGGCGGACAAGCGCAAAGGGCATCAATTGCACGCGCAATGATAAAAAGTCCTAAGCTGTTAATTTGTGACGAGCCAACCGGGGCACTCGACTACGAAAGTGCAAAAGACGTTCTGTGCTTAATAGAAAATTTAAACCATAAGTACCACTCGACCGTCATCATCGCAAGCCATAACACTCAAATTGCAAAGATGAGCGATGTGGTTTTGTCACTCCATAACGGCAGTATTAAAAGTGTTGTCGAGAACAAGGACAAAATTTCTGCAAAGGAAGTGACTTGGTAGATGAGAAATCCGATCAACAAGAGAATTTTCAGGCAGTTTAAATATAAGCCTTTAAAAGTATTCCCTATACTTATAGCACTGAGCTTCATTGTGGTTTTTGCTTCATCTTTTTTCACCGCACAACAATCGATCAAAAAACTTTATTATAAGCAAATTGACGAGGGCAAAGTTGAAGACGGAGAATTTCAAACTATATATGAACTTACCGACGACTTACAATCAAAAATTGAGGCTCTCGGATTAAAACTTTACAAAAATTACTATTTCGAAGAGAAAATAGATTCCGATAAGGTTTTAAGAATTTTCAAAAATAGAAAAAATATTAATGAAGCCCTGCCTCATGAGGGAAGTTTGGCAAAAAATTCGGACGAAATTACTATGTCCGCATATTTTTCAAGAAATAACAATATTAAAGTCGGTGATAAAATTACTGTAGCTGACAAAACCTACACTGTTGCTTCTCTTGCATCATTTCCGGACTATTCTTCTGCACTAAAGAATAGAAACGATTTGGTAATGGACACCGGCCACTTCGGCATTGCCACGCTTCCTGAAAAAGCATTTGATAATATGTCCGACAAACAAATAACTTTTCTTTATTCATATCACACAAATGAGAACTTAGATAAAAAAGAAGCACGTGAAATACTCAAGTCTATTTCAAAAATCGTGAACAAAGATAATTTGATGGTTGATGGGGTTACAAGATTCGACAATAAGTGTATAACATATATTATGGATGACATGGGTGGCGATGTCCCTACGATGACAATAGCAACCGCTCTTCTTTTTATAGCGATAGCATTTATATCAAGCGTTCAAATCAAAAGCATTATCGAAGATGAGGCCCCTATAATCGGCACTCTTCTTGCCTCAGGCTACAGAAAACGAGAACTCCTTAAAAATTATATGTCAATGCCACTTTTTCTTGTTCTCATTTCATCTCTAATCGGAAATGCTGTGGCATATCTATATGTGTATAAAAAATATGCTGAAATTTATTATAGATCATTTGATTTGCCTTCATTCGAGCCATTCATAACCCCAAGATCATTTCTTATAACGTCGATTATGCCGATGATTCTCTATCTTATAATAAATTACGCAGTCATATCCCGAAGTCTCAACATGAGTCCGGTCAACTTTTTGAGACGGAATTTTAAAAAATCAAAAGCCAAGAGCAGATTTCATTTAAAAAATTTAAGCTTCATTAAAAAATTTAAATTAAGGGTTATTTTTGCAAATAAGCTTACTTATGTTTCCCTTCTTTTCGGCGTTTTTATTGCAAATCTTCTGTTAATGTTTGCACTATCTGCAAAACCGATTTTTAATATTTACGCCGAGAATATGAAAACACAAATGAAATATGCCCACACTTATATAGTTAAAAGCGACATGGATAAACTTGATGCACCAAAAGTAACAATTGTAAATGCAGATCTTGTAGATAAAAACGATGAAAGTGTTCAGATTTACGGAATAGATGACGACACTAAATATAACAGTTTAAATATTTCAAGTCTTCAAAACGACGAGGCCGTCATAAGTAATGGCCTTGCGAAGAGATTTGAATATAAAATTGGTGATACAATTAAAATTAGAGAACCGTATAATAGTGAAGAGAAAAATATCAAAGTTAAAGCTGTTGATAGTGAAAACAACTATTTTCAAGTATTCACAAAAAGAACTTCTCTAAACAAGATTATAAACCGTGACGATGCATATTTTAACGCATATATGAGCGACAATGCACTAAATGTGTCGAAGGAAAATCTAGTCACAGAAATTAATCGTGATGAAATGAGTAAATTTATGATTCACTTTTTGGACTCATTCTCGGTCGTTTTTACAATGATTCAAATAGTTGCAGTTGCCTTCTATTTTATATTACTTCTAATGGTAACGGAACTCATTATCGAGCGTGCAAAACTCAATATGACTTATCTTAAAATATTTGGTTTTAGAGATAATGAAATCACAAAAATTTATGTAAACACCAGCTTTTTGATCTTATTATTCTTCCAAATCATACTCATCCCAATACTTGACAAGATTATGAAATACCTTTACTTCATTTCTATGCAAAAATTTGACGCATATATTGAAGTGACCATTCCGCTTAACGTCTTCTTGATCGGCTACCTAATGACCATTGTGATTTTCGTTTTGTGTCAAGCTATTGAAAGACGTAAAATCGGAAAGATCGACATGGTTAAAGAACTTAAGACTATCGCCGGATAACATATATTTATACATCGTTTTATCTTATCCGGAAATATATGAATAAAAATCTTGTATAACAATACAATTTTACAAATCAAAATATACCCTCTTTACTGATTGTATCAGTAACGGAGGGTATTTTATATTACAGAATATTTGAAGCAAAATTTATATTTAATAGAAACAAAATAAATAACTAAAATACAAACTTAAACAATAAAAAAATGCATCCCCATCAGTGGCTCAGCATTCTTAAAATTTTAATCTCTTATAATATTGTCTTCTTCATGTTTTTTTAAAAGTTCAGCAATATTAGGAATTATACTGTCCGCAATATTTGAAAAACCTTTTCCAAAAATATATGTGTCCTGATATACTAAAATATGATTTGAAACTTCCTTTCCGCTCTTTCCATCAACATAGTAATCTGCCTTCCAACTAACGTCAGGATTTATTTCCTCAAATATCTGACGTACATTTTTTATATCCGGCTTATCAATTTCACCTTTGATACATCTCATAGCAAGTTCCACAAGAAGTTCTGTTGTACTGCTTCCATAAGAATAGACCCAAGTTCCCATTCTATCCGGATTCTTCTTGTATAAAAGCATTTCTTCCTTGCGTAAAATATCAATATTATCGGCATCATCCTTTATATCAAGTGCCTCTTTATATCCGAGAATAGGACTTGGCAAATCCTGCTCAACAAATATTGCGCCATATTCCAAAGTCTTTTTTATTATTGGAGCAATGTGTGCATCATTTGTCGAGAAGAACGCTGTGTCCTTACCATATTTTTTTATCCATAGCGGAAATTGATCCAGAATAAAGTTTTGTGCTTCAGCAATTCCTCCGTCACTTGCAGGATCCGGTGCATCGATTGCTACAAACTCCATACCAAGTTCGTTACACGTTGCCTTCATTATTCTTTCTCTCAAATTCACAAGTTCAATTTCTCTGTGCCTTTTAAAAGAAACGTGAACAAAAGTCCTTGCCCCCATTTGCTTTGCACATAGCGGTATCAAATACCCTCTTTTGATATTGTCCGGATCGATTATTAGATCCGCATATTTGTGTATCTCTTCCGGTTCTTCCTGCGTGTTTGAAACCAAACACAAAATGTCCGGTCTTTTTTTCTTTATTATTTTAAATGCTTCCGCCGTGCCTTTAATTCCCTGATTTACAATAATCGCTTTCATCTTGTCGTCATCAATAAAACTTGTAATCTGTGAAATTACATTTTCCGTTTCCTTCGGAAAATTGTCAGGGTAATTTAAATGACAAATATAACCCCCGAGATTTGAGTCTCCATATTTTTTAATAAGCTTTTCTGCAGCCGAAAATTCATCAATACTCTGAGAAGTAGTTCCCGTCACAAGTCCGATATGAAACTTAGCAGACTCATGCACTACATTTTCATCACGCTCTTCATCATTGCAACCTATAAATAAGCCAACCGAAAGCACAAGAATCATTATTAAGATTTTTCTATAAACTTTATTTGTATTCATAATAATATTATATACATTAAACTATCCGTAAAATTTAAATTTTAGTTACGAAGAATTTGTGAAAGAAAAGCTTTCACATAAAATATGAAAGCTTAGTTTTATAGATTATATTTGACAATTGAAAATACATCCGTGTCAAGCTTTTCACGACCATTCAAGTCTGTAAGTTCAATTAAGAATCCAATTTTAACAATTGTGGCCCCGGTCTTTTTTATAAGTTCTTCTGTCGCCTTAATTGTACCGCCGGTTGCAAGAAGATCATCTATAATCGCAACTCTATCTCCCGGCTTTAAATCGTCCTTGTGCATAAAAAGTTCATCTGTACCATATTCCTTGTCATAAGAAACGCTTATTGTTTCACGTGGTAATTTTCCTTTTTTTCTTATAGGCACAAAACCGATTCCAAGTTCATATGCAACCGGACATCCAAGCACGAAACCACGTGCTTCCGGAGCAACAATAAAATCAATTTTTTCATCCCTTAAAGGCTCTGCAAGTGCCATGACAGCTTCTTTAAAAGAATCTTTGTTCCTTAATAAAGTTGTTATGTCCTTAAATGAAATTCCTTCTTTTGGAAAATCCATAATGACATCTATTTCTTTTTTTAAATCCATAATATCCCTTTCTAATTTACTCTCCGCCATGAATTGCTCTTTCGATTGCAAGCTCTTCCTCTTCGGAAAGCATAAGATTTGACTTTTTATTTTTTATAGGCTTTGCATAGCATACACTAGTTTGACTCGTGTAAATACTAGTAAGCACAAAACCGTTGTCAAATCCGTCAAGAAATGCTATTGAAAAGGAGAGCTCTCCCCCTCTTCCTGCATCCTTATTTAAAAATGCGTTATATCTATAGAAACCGACTTTTCTGATTGTAAAATTAAGTGTGGTTTCAAGCTCCTTGATCTTGTTTTCCTTTAAAATATTTGCAGTTTCAAGATCTCTTATATCTTTTTGAATCAATTTTATAACTTTTTCCGGATCTGCATCCTCAATTCCAAATGTGAATGTATCGACGCGTTTCTGAAGCTTTCCAATTTTTGAAAATAACACAGCCGATAAAATTATTAGAATTATAACTACAGCACCCAATGAAACAGTTATAATTGGTAAATACGTTTCCAGCATTTTATTTTTCCGCCGCAATTTCTTTTACAGCAAGAACAGCTTTTTCAATTTCTTCATCGGTCGTAAAATAACCCGGAGAAAATCTGACCATGCCTGATTTCAAAGTATTAAAAAACTTATGAGAAAGTGGTGCACAATGCATTTGGCTTCTGGTGCAAATTCCGTATTTGTTTGCCAAAATATCCGAAACCTCTCCGCTGTCCATATCTTTTATATTAATTGACACAACAGAAGTAATGGTATCAACTCCCCCAATGGAATAAGTTTTTACACCATCAATTTTCTCAAACTCAAGAAACATCTTTCTTGCAAGCGTATGAACTTTTTTCGTTATTTTTTCTTCTGTTTCATTCATAACAAACTCGATTCCCGCTTCAAGTGCAGCATAAGCAGGCACTCCAAGCGTTCCGGCTTCGAACTTGTCCGGACTGAAATTTGGTTGGACAGGTGAACTACTCTCAGAACCGGTTCCACCAACCATAAAAGTTGTTAATGTGTCAGGATTCTTCACATACAAAAACCCGGTCCCCATAGGTCCGAACAAGGACTTGTGTCCCGGTGCAGCGCATAAGTCTATTCTATATTTTTGAACATCAATTTTCTCGTGACCCAAAGACTGAGCAACGTCTACCAAAAATAAAATATTATCAGATAGTCGATTTCCAATTGCTTCTATGTCTTTTTTGAATCCAACAAGATTGTCAACATGACTTATTGCAACCATCTTAGTATTGTACTTAACGTTTTTCAAGATATCTTCTGTCAAATTCATACTCGGTTCAACATAAGTCACTTCAACGCCACGTTCTTCCATCTCGTGAAGCGGTCTTAAAATCGAGTTATGTTCAAGATAAGTCGTTATGACATGATCTCCTGGAGAAAGTGCCCCGAAAATTGCAATGTTTAAACCTTCTGTGCAATTTTTTGTCAGAATAATATTACGTGTACTCTCTGCATTTATTAAAGCCTTTATTTTATTTCTGCATGTAAAAACCATCCTCGCCGAATCCATGGCGAGTTGATACGCACCCCTTCCCGGATTTGCCGAGTTTCTGAGTGCGTAGTCATTCGCTTTATAAACCGTTTCCGGCTTTGGATATGAGGTAGCCGCATTATCTAAATATATCAAAGCAAACCTCCTTGTTTTTCACCTATTGAAGTTTTGAATAGACAATAGCCAATGTCTTTTCTCTTAAATCTTTAGCTTCCTTCATTATTTTATCAACTTCATCTCTTTTTTGTGCAACATATGCTTCATCTTTAACAGAATTCAAATTGATGAGAGCATTAAAAAGTGCACCTTCAACTCCTGATTGCAAAAGTAATGTTCCAACTCCAACATCAGTTATTGCATTTTTATTGCCCTTAAGTGCATAAATATTTTGAAGTCTCATTGCTTCAAGTCCAAGTTTCGCTGCATGAATAGGAGTTTCAAGAGCCTTCTTGTATCCTGTTTGAATAGCTTCTGATCTCTTTTTCTTTTCTTCTTCAGTGTCTTTAGGGAGCTTAAATGCAGCCATAACATCATCAAAGCTGTTTGCGTCAGTATCAACAATGTCATTCAACTCATCAATTATACCGTCAAGCTTTTTTTGATTTTCTTTCATCAAACTCTTTTCATCATCTGTAAGTCCTTCAAATGCTTTTTTATCAATTGTAAGACTTCCGACCATTTGTGTGAGTGATGCTCCAAGTGCAGCAGCATATGCTGAAACCGATCCGCCTCCCGGTGCCGGTTTTTCGCCTCTAACCTCATCTGTATAGCCTATCAACGTTAAATCTACTAATTTTGTCATAGTAACCTCCAAAAAATATATATTTGTTCCACGTGGAACATTTTACAATTATATTGTCATAACTCCATCCATCACGAGCCTAGAATGACCGCTCAACCAAATCTTACCGTCTCTATTTTCGATATCAATTTTTGCAGGACGTTTCATCATTTGACCTTGATAGATTTCAATTTTATCTACTTTCATTTTATCAAGCATAATTTTGCCGGCAACAACACCGCTTGATCCTGTTGCTGCTTCTTCCATAATGCCAAACAGCGGAGAAAAATATCTCGCATAAATATGAAGTTTAGGTTTCTCAATTTCTTCAGTCATTGCGTATAGCCCTTGAGTATTTGTATTTTCATTTAGTGCTTTTAATCCCCAAGGATCCACTCTAAGACTATCTAATACTTCTTTATTCTTGAGTGTTACGAATATATCATCTTGAAAGGATCCTCCAATAATCACTGAAGAAATGTCACTTTCTTTTATTTTTAAAACCTTTCTTATCGATTCTTTATTAATAATGTCGTTATACTTATTGTTGAAATTGATTTCCGGTGAAAGAATAGAAACAAGGCTTGCTTCATAATTGTTGTATTCAATTTCCACATCCAAAATTTGACCGTTTTTTAATTTAGCATGAACAAGCTTCTTGCCACTCTCAATCGGTCTTATAAATCCGCTTCTGCCAAGCACATAAAATGCTCCGATAGTAGCATGTCCCGAAAAATTTATTTCGCGATTCGGTGTGTAGAACTCTATATAATACATGTCTTTTTCTATTTCATCCACAAACGCTGTCTGTGCAAGATTTATCTCATTTGCTATTTGAGGATAATACATTTGAGGAATTGCTGACGCCTCAGGAATAATTGCAGCAGGATTTCCGCCGAACCTACACTGAGTGAATGAATCAACCGTTATAACCCTCACTTCAAATTCTGACAATTACATCACCTCTATAGTTAGATTATATCAAAGATTCTCAAGTATTTCAATTATTCTTGTGAGCTCATCTTCAGAATAATAACTTATTGAAATATCCCCCTTACCTTTTTTGTCATTTATCTTTACTTTCGTCATAAATCGATCTTGTAGCTTGTCTTCAATCTCTTTGTAAAGAACATTTGAACTATTGGTCTTCTTACTTTTTATCTTACGTTCTTTTTCAGTATCGCGTACGCTCAATTTCAAATCCACAATTTTTTTTGCAAGCTTTTTTTGTTCAGGCACTGATAAGCCTACCAGTAATTTTGCATGACCAAAGCTGATTTTACCGCTTCTAATCAAATCCCTTACTTCTTCAGTCAGTGTCAAAATTCGAATTGAGTTTGCTACATGACTTCTTGACTTTCCAATTTCCTTTGAAAATTCCGCTTGCGTCATTTCGAGTTCTTCCATAAGCTCTTTATAGCTAAGTGCCTCTTCGACAGGATTTAAATTTTCTCTTTGTATGTTCTCTATGAGCGACAGCTTTTTTATATCTTCCTTTTTAAACTCTTTAATAATCGCCGGAATTTTTGTTTCTTTATTCTTCTTAAAGGCCCTGTACCTTCTTTCGCCCGCAACAATCATATATTTATCGTCATACGGCGTGATAAGAATCGGTTCAAGAAGTCCGTGATTTTTAATACTAGTCGCAAGTTCATCTATGAGCGATTCGTCAAAATCATGTCTTACCTGTTCCGGATTAGGAATAACATCGCTCAAAGGCACAAGTTTAACTTCATCATTTTTTGTTTCCTCTACTTGAGAGAATAATGCTCCCAAGCCTTTGCCAAGAGTTTTATTTTTCATCGTGATTAAACCTTTCTATAAATTCTTTTGCCAACTTTTTATACATAGTAGCACCTATTGCACTTTTGTCATATTCAAAAATCGATTTCGAAAAGCTTGGTGCCTCAGCAAGTTTTACATTTCTTGGAATCATAGTTTTAAAAACATGCTCTCCGAAAGCCTCTTCGACCTCACGTCTAACCTCCACAGCCAAATTATTTCTGAAGTCGCACATGGTTAAAAGTACCCCTTCAAGTTTAAGACCGGAATTGTAATTTTCACGAACAAGCGAAATTGTACTCATAAGTTGTTTCACACCTTCAAGTGCGTAATATTCTGTCTGTATCGGAAGAATAACTCCGTCGCTTGCATTTAAACTCATTAAACTTAAAATTCCAAGGCTTGGTGGACAGTCAATAAAAATAAAATCATAGTCACTGTTTAGTTCCTGAATTTTATTTCTAAGAATAAAAAACCAGTCTCCTTTAACCGCAAGCTCAATCTCAAGACCGTACGAATCGTTTGAGCCCGGAAGAATAGAGAGATTTTTTGTATTTGTTTCAACTATAACATCTTTAATATCTTTCTCGCCTATTATAACTTCATAAAAAGTAAATTCCGGCTCATCTGAAAGAAGTCCGGATGTTAAATTCCCTTGTGGATCTGCATCAACGACAAGCACTTTCTTTCCTTTTAAAGCAAGTGCTGCGCCTAGATTGAGCACTGTCGTTGTTTTTCCGACTCCTCCTTTTTGATTGAAAAATGATAAAATTTTTGCCATAGCCACCTCCCAAAACATGTTCTCTTTCTACTATATATACTAACATTTAAATAAATTATTTTCAATAGAAATGTTCCACGTGGAACAAAAAAAGCTACGCAAAATTGCGTAGCAAATTTTATCTTTTATTCATAATGTTTTGCACAAGCTCATCTATTGCAGCTTCACCCTCATACACATACTTAGACTCTCTTATATGTGCGAGTTTCCAACCGACCCTTTCGAGAAGTAAGCTTGTTTCAAGTTGTTTTTCAAGTTCTTCACGCTTAATCCCCGTTTTTTCTTCCGGCGTTTCAATTGCTACCTTAGGATTCTCAACAACGAGTGGTAAAGGATAGCGACCGGCTGTGTGATTGTTTGTAACAATGAAATCTCTCTTTTCAAGTTCATTCATTATATCCATTTCAAACGGTGTGAGTTTTCTTTCTTCCTTTTCACGTTCATGTGACTTCTCATTGAAATACTCAATTGCAGCAAGTCTCAAATCTCCGGTTTTTAAATCACTTTCGCTGAGAGAGGTGACCAAAAATTCTTGGTCACGTGCCCTTGAAAATGCAACGTTAAATCTCTTTTTATGAATCTCTTCAGCACCTTCGGACAAAAGTCTCAGTGGCGAATCCTTAGGGCTATCAACCATAGATATAAACATTACATCGCGTTCATCCCCTTGGAAATCAATTGCAGTTCCCGCCATAATCTTTCGTCTGTCATATTCAAGTGTGTCTATCATTTCCATGAGTCTATCATTTATTGCCTTAGCCTGTGTTGAGCCAAGAAGCGTTATAACGCCGATTGTCTTGTCTTCGTAGTCCGGATTTTTTATAATATCCAAAATCATTTCGACAATCTTTTCCTTTTCCGCTTCATTTATGTCGCCATCTCTCACTCCGTCAACCTTCACAAGATTTAGTGCCGGTTTTAATGTCGTGTCATTTTCGTCCCTCAATGGCAGAATTTTACCATCGTACGAAAGATTATTTACAAATTCAATAATATCAGGCACAGATCGGAATTCTTCGCTTAGTAAAAATGACGGGAATGTCGTTTTTAGAATATCATAAAAACTTGTGGAAAGATCCATCAAGTGGAAGTTAGGGAAATCCTTTGAAAGCATTGTTTCTCTAAGATTTTGTACACGTTCAAGCGGAATATTTCCATAAAGAGGTGTCGTTTGCTTATCGTCACCAATTGCAATCAATTTGTTTGAAGTGTATAGAAGCGGCAATGCCAAAACGTCAGCTTGTGATGCCTCATCTACAACAGTCACGTCGAATTTGTTTTTGAATACAACATTTTGAATTGCATCGTCAATAGTCATAATCCAGCACGGTACAAATTGTTGACACTTAGTCAAAAGCTCTTCTGCTTTCTTTTGAAGTTCTTTCGCATCAAAGCCCGTTCCTTTTCCAAGCTTTTTGTATGTGAGCTCGAGGCCTTTAATCGATTGTCTTATTTCCGGATTTTCGTCCATTCGTTTTAAGAAATGATACCATGCAAGCGTTTTTGCGTATTCACGATTTTGCTCAATGATTGATTTCTTGTACCAACTGAGCATCTTTCTCATCTTTTCGTATGGACTCTTTACAATTCTTTGAATTTCGTTATTTAAAATATTCGCCATAAATGCGGTTTTTATTCCATCCGGAACAGTATCTCCGCCATGTTCGCCGAATCTTTTTTCAATAAATTCACGCCATGAAGGTGCACATGACAACTTTGAAAGGATCGCACTTCTTCTCAAAACAATGTCTTTCTTTCTTGAAAGAACCTTATATTCATCATAATCCGCAGCGTATTCCGTAGTCTTTTTATTTTTTATTTCATTGATAAGTTCATATAATATAGGAACATCCGCATCAACATAATCATTCAAAGTTGAAAGAATGCGTTGGATTTTATTGTTTAGAGGAATGTATTCGTTGATATGAAGATTTGCAAGTTCAAGCAAATTATATATCTCAGTAGAAAGATATCCTAAAACTTCGCTCGTCGGATTCTTTTTAGCCGGTGCAATTTTATTGATAATCTTTGCCGGCAAAAGCTCGCTAAGTTTGTCAATAAGAGGAATATAAAGATCTTTAAAATTATATAACGTTTCCAAATTTTGGAAAATTTCGTCCTTATTTCTGAAATATCCTGAAAAATCTGGTCCGCCGTTATCTGTTATAAGCTCATCGTATTGTGCCTTAAGGTCACTTAAAATCCTGTCATAGTTCATAAGAATTATTGCGTCGTTCGCATCTTTTGCTCCTCTTATAGGCTCTCCGTTAATTGTAAAACCTTGAATGACATTCTTCAAATTCTTTTTAAAAAGGGTATCAAAAGTGCCCGGCTTATCTTTTTTACCGTAGATTTCCTCAAGGTTTTCAAGGGCCTCTATAACATCTTCTCTCGGCATATCAGGGTAAACTATCGACTTGCCTGTAAGTGTCTCGATATGTTTTTCACGATATTCATCCACAAGAAGTGCTTTTCTTGAAAGCTCGTTATATGCTCGATTATCGATTAAATTTAAGCCTGCTTTCAATGCATTCTCCTTATATAAAGGAAGATTCATATAAGCCTTCAGCTTTTCAAGCTCACCCTTGACTTCAGATATATCGCTCATTTCGTCGATTAAAATCGAATCGACTTGAACTCCGTCATCAGTAAGCTTTGTGCCTTGCGGTGTTAACGGTAAAAATTTCAGCTCATTAAACTCAATTGTGTCCATTGATGCGATAGTTTCTTTCAAATCCTCCGGACTTATGAGTTCATCAATTGACGGAAGCGGCCTTTTTAGAAGAATCTCTTCTGTTTCTGTCACCTCTTTATTTGTCGTATAAATATAATCGAGTTCATCATCTGTGAGCGGGAACGTTTGAAGTCTTTCCACTTCTCCAGGGATAAGATTTATAATATCCTTGTTTTTTACAACAAATCTCGCCGCTTCAACGGGACTAAAAGTATCGTTGCCGACCTTTATTTCCTTAGACTCGGACTCCAAAATGTCAAGTACGTTCTTCTTTGTTTCGTTCATCCTTGTAATGATGTCGTGCCTTTCACTCTTAATCCTCTTCGCTTTTGCTTCCATCTCCGGAGTTGTGTGGTTTAAAATAAAATCATTAATATAATATAGAGTTTCTCTTATGTCATCATTTGAGTCCTTGACCCTTGAAACAACGAGGCCTGCGAAACCCGGATCAATCATATTTTTTATAACTCTGAGTGCTTTTTTCTTTTTTGAAAGAATTAAAACTCGCTTTCCTTCTGCAAGGAAGTGTCCGATCATATTTGCAACCGTATGCGTCTTTCCGGTTCCCGGAGGGCCGTCAACAAGTGTGATTGGGCTTTCGTATGAATTCTTTAAAATATCCGACTGCTCTCTATTAAACTCTTTTGTAAAAAGAACGTCGAGCTCCTCTTCGTAAGCATTCTTTTTAGGAAGCGGTCCATCTCCTGAAATCGCATCAATAATAAACTGACTTTGACCTTTTGCCTCACGTTCAACAGCCTCTTCAAATACTTCAACTTCACGCGAAAATTTCGGTGCGAGCATAAAAAGATTTCTTTCAAGCAAAATAAAGGACGAATCTGAATCCGTAGCTTCGTCAACAGACAAAACTTTTCCGTCTAAATGAAGTCTCTTTGTAAGACCCTTTAAAAATTGATTTGACTCTGCACTTATAAACGGGTCATAAAAATTATCCTTAACCTCTTCGGAAGCTCTTTTTAATTCAAGCGGACTAATGTTCTGCACTTTCGATAACAGCTTAATATCAATTCTTGCCGGACTGTTTGAAGGACCGATTTCAATAAACTCTTTAGGTGCATTCAAAATAATATTAGCCTTTTTTGTGAAAACAGGATAATACGAATCAGGCAAATCCTTTGATGAAAGAATACCGTTTCCAATCAAAAGCTCTGACTCTTCAGTTTCATTATGAATAATATAATAAAGATTTAAAAATTCACGATAGAGTTCCTGAATACGTCTGTCTTCTGCGGTTTTCGAAGAAAAAGGGCGCTTAATTCTAAAATAAAAATCGCCAGGCGTATTCGAGATTGTAACGTATGGTGAATTCTTAGGCAAATCATCAAAAAATTTATAAAACGAAAGCTCATTAAGATTCTCTATAGTTCGTTCCTTTTCATTTGACAACTCGCGTAAAAATTTAAGTAAAGAAAGTGAGTTGGTCATAATACCTCCTATATATTAAAAATAAACTTGACTTAATTGTACCACAAAATGATTAAAATCCAAAATAATTATAAAAAAATCGTGTCTTTACAACGAGCCCAAAACGTGATATAATTTATTGGTCATTTGGCAAATATGTTTACAGAAAGGGAAAATTAATGAAACGATTATTTTTAATTGCTGTTCTTGCAGTTACTATGACATTTTCAGCATGTAAAACAAACGACACAAAAGTCGACGATAAAAAAGTAGAAACAACTGAAGATGCTGCAAAAACAGATGAAAAAGACAATAAAGAAAATGAAGATAAAAAAGATGACAAGGAAAATAAAGTTGAAGAAGCAAAATTAGATGAAGAAAAGAAGAAGACTCTAGAAGAAAAGACCAAAACTTTAACTGAATTACTTGCAAAAAGAGACTTTGATAAATTCAAGGAAAGTATTTCTGAAGAATTTAAAAAGGCAACTGAAGGCCAAGATCTTGATGTTTTTAAAATGCTCGAACAAGAACTCGGCGCTTATAAAGAAATCGTAAAAACTGAAATTGAAACACAAAACGGTTACTATTTAACTGACTCAACACTTCAATTTGAAAAGGGAACAGTAGACCAAACAATTGCTTTTAACGGCGAAATGGTTGCAGATGGCGTAAACTATCTAAATATGAAAAAAGATATCGTGCCAGAAGAAGGAGAAAAAGAAATCACTCTTGACGCAGGAACAGGTTATCCTGTAAAAGGAATGATCAAAATGCCGAAAGGTGAAGTGAAAGCCGGAATCGTAATCGTTGACGGCTCAGGACCGAACGACATGAACATGACTCTCGGTCAAAACAAAATGATGAAGCATCTCTCCGACCAACTTGCTGAAAAAGGCTTTGCTGTTCTTAGATTCAACAAAAGAACCTATCAATATGGCAAAGAACTCGCAAAAATCGGAATGCAAAACAAAACTCTTATAAAAGATGAATTCATAGACGATGCAGCTGAAGGACTTAAAACTCTTGCAAAAGAACAAGGAATTCCTACTGATAAGCTCTTTATTTTGGGACACAGTCAATCCGGTTCATATCTTCCTGTAATAAACGAAACAGCAGGAAACCTTGCAAAAGGATATATCATTCTTTCAGGAACACCGACAAATATCGCTGAGCTTTCTAAAAAACAACTTGAAAAGGTTATAGAAGAAGGTTCAGAAAATGCAGATGAAGAACAAGTTAAAATGATGAAGCAAAACATCAAAACAAATGATGAACTTCTAAAGAAAATAGAAACAATGAGTGATGAAGAACTAAATAAACCGGAAAACTATCCGTTTGGTATACCGGGAGTATATGTAAAAGATCTCATGAAATATGACCCGATAAAACTCTACAACGACAGCAAACTTCCTATTTTCATTAAAATTGCAGAATTTGACAAACAAGTTCCAGTAAGCGAACTTGAACTTTGGAAAAACGGACTCGACAAAAACGAAAATGACAGCATTGAAGAAGTTAAAGGTGCAAACCACATGATGCAACCAAGCGATGGAAAAACAAAACTCGCAAACCTTATAACTGACGAATATCAAAAAGATGCTCCAATCGTTTCAAGTGTTATCGACGACATCGCTGCATGGATTGAAAAAATTACAAAATAGTATTGTAAAAAATAAATTAATATGGTATAATAACTTCGTTGGAAATTATTATACCACGTCGGGGTGTAGCGCAGACTGGTAGCGCACATCGTTCGGGACGATGGGGTCGCAAGTTCGAATCTTGTCACCCCGACCACAAAAAATCCGCCTTTTGGTGGTTTTTTTATTGCAAAAATATAGACTCTATAATATTTATTAGATGTTAGAATTCTTTTAAATAGTATAGAGTCTTTTTTAATGCTTGTGCTAAGCCATAATTAAAAAATAAGATATTATAAAGTTTTCTTATATAAATGAAAAAAGACCCTGGAGGTCTTCTTTCGAGAGGTTGGTATAGGTATAACGTTTAGCAAAATGCTATTAGCTAAATGTCCAAATAAATACATCTATAAATTTATTCACAATTCGACTAATGATTTCATTTATAAATTATATTTATAGCGGTGATAAGAAATCCTTATCACATTTATTATTATAATCCCAACGTTGTTCTTTGTCAAGCATATTTATCTCTATTTTCAATCATTTTTTTCAATAAATTTTCATATATCTATAAATTTCTTCTATAACGTTTATTTCATATTACACTATTTGTTTTATTTATAAGAATGCAATTAACTATAGGATTATGTAATAAGGTGTTTATTAAAAATCCTTACTACAGTATAATGTAAAATAGAATATTATATTAAAGTGAGGCGAAATTTATTGAAGCATGTAGGTATAGACATCGGTTCAACTGCGTCAAAAGTCGCAATTATGGACGATGACAAGAAAGAAATTTTGTATACAAAGCTCTTGCCTAGCGGTTGGAACAGTCGCGAAACAGGTGAAGAGATTAAAAAATGGATTGAGAGTCTGAATCTCGGTGATGTCGGTATTGTCGCAACGGGTTACGGCAGAATAAGTGTGCCATATGCGGATAAAACGGTCACAGAAATTACTTGTCATGCGAAGGGAGCATTGTTCCTAAATCCAAAAGATATGACAGTTATTGACATCGGCGGTCAAGACACAAAGGTTATAGTCGTTGAAGACGACATGGTCTCCGACTTTTTGATGAATGATAAATGTAGTGCCGGCACCGGAAAGTTTTTGGAAGTTATGGCAAACAGACTTGGCCTTACTCTTCACGAAATGTTTGAGTTTGCAAAGAAAGGTGAGCCTGTTCCAATTTCAAGTGTTTGCACGGTTTTTGCAGAGTCCGAAATTATAAGCCTTATGGGTAAAGGCACCCCACGCGAAGACATTGCATGCGGCGTTGTTCAATCTATTGTAAAGAAGGTTGCAGCTCTCTCTTCGAAGCGTTTAAAAAGCGGCGATGTATTTTTGACCGGCGGTTTTTGTGACAGCGACTATGTCATAGGTGAGCTTTCTAAGGAGCTCGGTGCAACTGTTCACACTGATCCAAGGGCAAGGTTTGCCGGAGCGATAGGAGCTGCACTTCTTGCATAGTTTAAATATAGATTTTTTTAAAGAAATTAGAAGAGAGGCGTATGTAAAAGCCATAGGTGCTAAAATGGCAGCCGACAATGTTGTCGGCACTTTCGGCAATGTGGATGAAGCTTTTTTAAGAGCCTATTCTTTGATTCCTTATCCAATTATAAGTGTCGACGGTTTTATTTATCAGTACGGAGATGTTAATGAGGATTGTGACGCAATAAATTCCACGAGAATTTATCTCGAAACGGGGAAGTGTCCTATTCTTTTCAGCTCAAAGTTCATTGTCCATTCAGATCTTTGCCCGATTTTTGTGGAAAAGATTTCAAAAGTGACGGATAAAAAATTTATTTCAATTGATAATACCTCTAAATTTTTAGAAATGAGCGGTTATTCATTTGACGATAAAATTTATGATGAACAAAAGAAACTGATTGAGACTATCGATGAAAAATTGAAATTTTTAGAAAAGACAGATATTGATTCAAAGCTTTTGAGCTATGCGAAATTCTATCTTTTGTATGAGCCGGAGCTCAAGAAAAGAATTGATATTTTGGATAATTTAATAAAAGAAAATAAATTAATAGATAATGAGAGAAATATTGTAAGGGCACTTTGCCCATACGGCATTTTAGACGGCATCGACGCCGAAAATTATTCAGTCATAGAAAGTACAAATGACGTGGATTGTGCTCCCGACAAGTGTGCTTTTTGTAATAAAAAATATATTAAATACGAGGTGTAGAAAATGGACAAAAATCATGAAATGTGGTCAAACATTGGAATGGACGTTGACAAGCACGATATGTTGTGCGAGGTGCTTCCTGGTGCCTTTGGCGACGTTTTTTTAAGCCAAGAAAACAGACCGGAAAGAATGGATTACTTCAATATGGTTGTTGGAGATATTCACGGAATCAGACCGGCAGAGTTAATTGAAGAACAAAAGAAGGGCAGAAAAGTAGTAGGGACTTTCTGCATTCACGTTCCTGATGAAGTGCCTATAGCTGCAAACGCAATTGTTACAGGTCTATGCAGTGGAAGCCAATTCTGGGTTCCGGGTGGAGAAAAAGTTCTTCCGACTGCAACATGTCCACTAATTAAGGCAAGTCTCGGCGCAAGATTTGACAAGACATGTCCATTCTTTAGAATTGCCGATATGTTTGTTGGAGAAACCACTTGTGACGGAAAGAAAAAAGCATGGGAAATTTTGGGCGAAGACGCACCAATGTATATCATGGACATTCCACAACTTAAAACAGAAGACGATTTCCTTAAATGGGAAAAAGAAATCAAGAAATATATTGCAAAGCTTGAAGAAATGACAGGAAATAAAATCACCGAAGAAAGTTTACACAATGCAATAAAGATTGTAAACAACAAACGTAAAGCTCTTCAAAGATTAAATAACTTCAGAAAACTTGACAAAGTGCCTATTTCCGGAAAAGACGTTTTACTTATCACTCAAATTGCATTCTTTGACGATCCTGAAAGACTTGCAACAATGGTCAACAAGCTATGTGACGAACTCGATGAAAGAGTTAAAAACGGCGTAAGCGTCTACAAAGAAGGTGCAAAGAGAATCCTTCTCACAGGAACACCGCTTTCAATTCCAAACTGGAAAATTCACCACATAATTGAATCAATGGGTGCTGCAATTGTCGGCGAAGAAATGTGCACAGGTTTAAGATATTGCGAACATCTTGTTGACGAAACTCCTGGAACTATCGACGAACAAGTTAAACACTTGGCAAAGAGATATCTCGGAAGCATCAATTGTGCTTGCTTTACTCCAAACGACGACAGAATCGATGACATCATTCGCCTAGCAAAAGAATACAAAGCTGATGGCGTAATCGACCTCAACTTAAAATTCTGTACTCTGTATGATTTGGAAGGCAGAAAAGTCGAAAGAGCGTTGAAGGAAGCAGGAATCCCGGTAATGGGCATTGAAACCGATTACACAGACGAAGATGCTGAACAATTGAAAACAAGAATCGGTGCATTTATCGAAATGTTAGGCTAGATATTAATATATCTTAATAAAAATATGTCAAAACAGTACTTTGTTTTTTTCAAAAACTCGATAGATGCTTACAATTTGTTGCAAAAATTAGATAAAATTGAAAAAACTCTCGCTCCAACTCCACGTGAAGCCTCTCATTGTTGTGGGGTGTGTATCATTTATAAAAATGAAGAAGACCGCACATATATTGAGAAAGTGGCCGCTGAAATCGGTATCGAACTTGACGGCTTTTGGGAAAGAGATGAGGATATTGATCCGAACAGAATGAGATTTTGTTAGATGGAAATTCAAAAATATTGCCCCCTTTTGGGGGCATTTTATTTTGTAACTAATCAAAAGGGAAGGGCGTTCATTTTCAAAAATATGTGTGTCGTATTTTATGTATTAAATGCAAATAAAATGGAATTATGTGAACTTTTGGATTAAAAGCAAGTTGGTGCTTGCAAAATAATTTAAAAAAAATGAGTTTATATCAGAATTTTATATTTTATAGCAATAAAAAATTTTTAAATGCTGAATTTTTTTATTCGATGATTTTATAAAAATTTTCAATAAACAAACTCAAAAAATCACAAAAAAGGCGAGGACTTTTCATTATAAATCCCTCGCCTTTTAATTATTTCAAACCTTCAACAACAAAGGTTCTCGTTTCTTCTTTAATATTTATTTTTTTTGTTTCAGTGCCTTCTTTTTTCTTGATACCGATTTCAACCACATCGCCGTTCTTTAAATTTTCCGGAGATTCCTTAGGGACAAATTCATAAAATTTAAAAATGTCGATTTCATCCATCATTTCCTGAATTTTATCAAGTCTCGCAGCAACATTTGAATCGATGGTCATATCGTCTGATTGACCCCAAATTTTTATATGACCTTTCCAAATGTTCAAATCCTTTTCCGGAATATATTGTTTGTATACCGCTTGTTGAAACTTCAAAAATTCATTCGGGTCAATCTTTACAGCGCCCTCTCCGTTTGAGCCCGAAAATTTCGGTGTTATATAATCAAACATGCTTATTGCTTTCGGTGTGCATGCAGAAAAGAGCATCGCAGTCGCCAGAAGTGCTAAAAGTATCGCTTTTTTAATTTTCATCTAAATCTCCTCCTATAAAATCAGTAATATCCTTTGAAATTGTGCCATTACTTGTGTAATAAAATCCAAAAATTCTCTCTTTATTCTCTAAGAAAAACTTGTGGAACCTAAAATCTTTAACAAGAAATTTTGTCGGCCGACTCATGTCGAGCGAAAACAAGTTTCTCACGCTCTCGATATTTAAAAAATCGTGAAATTTTTCGAGCTTTATAAATCTAGGCTTCAAATACTCCGCCGGATTTGAGCGATTGTTTATAAAGAAATCCAATCGAAGAAGCTCCGTAATCTCGTCTATATCATCACGTTCTTTTAAAAAATCAAATAAATTTTTATATAGATCCACACGATTGTGGCCAACTTTATGGTAACCGTTTTCCTCCCAATAAATCGCCATATCTTCAAAAAATTTAAACGGCCTTTCATCTTTTAACAAATAATCAAGAGTGTTCGAAAAATAGTCTTCATTCGAAAACTTTTCAACCAAATCTTCGATGATTTTTATTCGCATAATCTCAAACTCGCTTATATAATTTGTCTTTAAAACCTCATACGGCGGATATTCACTGTAAACAATACCATATTTTTTCGCATCCGCTTTCATTTTCGAGCCACGCAAAACCTTTAGAAAACCGAGTTGATGCTTTTCGGCACCGAGCCCGTAAATGAAATCGAAACTATGCCCGAAGCTCTCGTAGTCCTCATAAGGCAGCCCGGCAATTTGGTCCACATGTTGGTGGATATTACCATAGGAGCGAATTTTTGAAACTACATATTTTAACCTGTTAAGATCCGTCACACGCTCAATTGCCTTCAAAGTTTCAGGGTTTGACGACTGCACACCGATTTCAAATTGAAACAGCCCTTTAGGCAGAGTCGACAAAAACTCCAAAAATTTATCACTTATGAGATGTGCCATAAGTTCCATATGAAAAACCATTCCCTCGTGTGCATGTTCAACAATAAAATTCATCATGTCCATGCTCTCGCGCTCATTTGCATTAAAAGTCCTGTCGACAAGCTTCACAATCGTTGCACCAGAATTTATAATATAAAGAAGATCGCTCTCGATTCTTTCTTTCGAAAAATAGCGCACACCTTTTATTGTGCTCGACATACAAAAAGTGCATTTAAAAGGGCATCCGCGGCTCATCTCGTAGTACACAATCTTGCCAGGCGGATTTTTGTAGTCCTTAAAAGGACTCGGAATCTCGTCCAGATTTTTTATAAGCGGACGTGGCGGATTTGTTATAATATTTCCATTTTCTCGAAATGTTATTCCATTCACATCCGAAAGTGGCGTTTTATCCTCGATTGCATGAAGAAGAGCAGGAGTTGTAAGCTCACCTTCGTCACGAATAATAATATCGAGCCCCGGATTTTTTTCAAAAAATTCGCCCGTATCAAACGAAGATTCAATTCCTCCCCAAACAATAACCGCATCCGTCACTTTTGAAATGTCCGACGTCAACCTTTCGATATAGTCGATATTCCAGATATAAGTCGAAAACATCACAACATCCGGATTTCGTTTTAAAATTTCTCCGTAGGTGTGAGAAATCTCCTGATTTATATTAAACTCAAGAATCTCGACGTCAAAATCGGTGCAGCAATTATATAAATATTGAACCGCAAGTGCCGTGTGTATATATTTTGAATTTACTCCAACAAGTAAAACTTTCATTCAATCACCAAATACATTATACCATATAATGCTGTCGCCTCAAAGAAAGTTAATCGATATGAATTTAGCTTATATAAAAATCTTTACCCACTCTTGTGATTTTAAATTTAGATTTTGAAAGGAAACCTTTCAAAAAATTCTCTCTCAATACATAATAATCACATGTTTCGGTCTCATCTTTTTTCTCAGAAACAAAACTGCCAATGTGAAAACTTCCATGATCATCATGGCCATGTCCACCTTCACAAGTATTTGATAAGCTCTTTGATGGATCTATTGAAAGCGGTGATTCGCTATATTTTTCGTGCATATCATTAAGTGTTACTATTTGAAGCTCTCCATCCGGCGAAACCCCTGCACGAACAGCATGATCGCAAGGCATGCCATCAAGTGTTACCATATTTATCGCATCGAAGACCTCATCAAATGTATTTAAATCGGTCGGAGCAACACTCACTCCTAAATCATAAGCCTTCTTATAAACATCTCTACCATGTAAAATTGCATAAGAAAGTCTCGACTCTACAACATCGATTTTTGAAGACAAATACCCATGAATATTGTCCACATCGATAATCTCATCCAAAGGATCAGTTGAAACAGGTGCAATGGATTTGTTCAACAGATCAAGTTCCTCTTTAGAAAGAAGACTTGCAGTTAATCTATCTTGAAATTTAATTTTTTCGTACATCAAAAAATGTATCGGTCCTAAAAATTTACTCATACTATACCTCCAAATTTATAATAACACGGCTTCACAAAAACATCAATTAAAAAAGTAATACAACCTAAAATGAAGCCCACAAATAAGCTTAAAATGCTTGACATTAAAAATTTTCTGTGGTAAAATTAATTATGTTAAGCCCACGTAGCTCAGTCGGTAGAGTACATCCTTGGTAAGGATGAGGTCACCGGTTCAATCCCGGTCGTGGGCTCCACCATTATTATAATAAAATTTAAAAATCTAGGAGGGAAAAATAATGGCAAAAGAAAAATTTGAAAGAACCAAACCGCATGTTAACATCGGAACAATAGGCCACGTTGACCACGGTAAAACAAC
>NZ_QEKV01000010.1 GCF_003096635.1 Ezakiella coagulans
GTAGAAGACGTCTTCACAATCACAGGACGTGGAACAGTAGCAACAGGAAGAGTTGAAAGAGGCCAAGTAAAAGTTGGAGACACAGTAGAAATCGTAGGACTCCAAGAAAAACCAAGAAGCGTAGTTGTAACAGGAGTAGAAATGTTCAAAAAACTCCTTGACGTCGCTGAAGCAGGAGACAACATCGGAGCACTACTAAGAGGTGTACAAAGAGAAGAAATCGAAAGAGGACAAGTACTTGCAGCACCTGGAACAATACACCCACACACAAAATTCAAAGGAGAAGTATATGTACTAACCAAAGAAGAAGGCGGAAGACACACCCCATTCTTCAACGGATATAGACCACAATTTTACTTCAGAACAACAGACGTAACAGGAAACATCGAACTTGAAGAAGGCGTAGAAATGGTAATGCCGGGAGATAACGCAAGATTCACAATCGAACTTATCACACCGATTGCTATAGAAAAAGGACTTAAATTCGCTATTCGTGAAGGCGGAAGAACAGTTGGCGCTGGAGTTGTAACTGAAATTATTGAATAATTTTAATTTTTGTCTAAATCGCGTCTAACGCTTGTTTCGTTTTATTCGCTCGTTGCGGTGTGCACTAGCACACCTCATTCGCGAAAAAACTGTACTGCGCGTTATACATCGATTTATCCTAAAAATTAAGGTATATAGGGGAGATAGAAATATCTCCTCTTTTTTGTTATGATTTATTGTAAAACAAAAAAGAGGAGATGTCATTTACGTTTATGAATATTTGACGCTTTAATATTTTAATCATATTATACTATTTTTAAAATGTCCAAAACAGCTAAAAATTAGCCAGCATAAAATTTAAAATATAATTCATGAAATAAAAAAAGAAGGGCAGGCCCTCTCTTTACTACTTAATTTTAAAATAAAACGAAACAAGCGTTAGACGCGATTTAGACAAAAATTAATCTATGTATAGAAAAACCCGCCTGGCAAATACCAAGCGGGAAAATCAAAAACAAAACAATAGGAGTACAATATTATTATATCTATTCGTTTCGGTTTTTTGTTTACATAAAAGTTACATTATTTGAATATAAAGTAATCAAGGTCCGGAAATGCACTTTGCAGCTTGTTTAGAGCTGATTCGGAAAAAGAGTAGAGGTTTCTAAAGTCATTTATTTGGTAGATGTCCTCGCCATTTTTTGTGAAGATGATGTTATAGATCGGGTACTCCGAAAGGTAGCAGATGAGTTTTACTTTTTTATCATCATCGAGCTCGCCTTGCCATGTTTCCCATTTCGAAAAACCATCATTATCTTCTCCAACTTTTTTCGCATCGTCTGTTTTTAGAAGGTCGTATCCGTTATAAAATGCGTCGTCGTCTTTAAACTGTTCTTCCGGAAATGCGACTTTGTAGCCGTCAGACTCCTCGACGAGAAATCTCACCATTTGACATCTCAAATCCACTTCTTCACTAATATATGTGTGTGCATAAATTTTACTCATTTTTTCACCTATAGTTTTCCTTTCAAATATTTTACCGCAAGTTCGGTTCTGTCACGCGTGCCGGTTTTTAAAAGTATTTGTGACACGTGGTTTCTCACAGTGCCTTCGCTTAAAAAAAGTTTTTCACCGATTTCCTTGTTGTTCATTCCGTCCGCCAAAAGTTCCAAAACTTCGAGTTCTCGTTTCGTAAGATTTTCCGGTTTCTTTTCGGAAGCAACATTTATAGCAATTTTATAAACGTCGGGATCAAACACGATTTTTCCGTTGTAAACCGCTTCAATTGCGGGTTTTAAATCCTCAATATTGTCTTTAAGTATATATCCTTTTGCACCTTTTTCGACCGCATTTTTTATATATTCTTCCTCGCTGAAAGTTGTGAGAAGAAGAATTTTCGCATTTTTATCGCTCTCAATTATTTTTTCCGTCGCCCAAATTCCGTCGTATTCGTCCATTCTAATGTCCAAGAGAACCACGTCGGGATGAAGTCTCTTAAATTCATCAAGTGCTTCTTTTCCGTTTGACGCCGTTCCGACAACGTCAATTCCCATTGCACCGAGAATTGTCACAAGACTTTTAACGACGATTTTATCATCATCAACAACTATAACTCTCATTGTTTCACCTCTTTTTCGGATAGCTCATAATAATTTTAAATCCGTCTTTTGTATCTATGTCAAAATATCCGCCGCGTGCATGCGAAAATCTCTCCATCGAGATAATCCCGAGTCCCGGTGTAAATTCTTTCGGTGCCTCACCGTCGCTGTATAAACTGATTCTAAAAAATCCGGGCTCTTCAATGATTTCAAGTTTCGCTTCTTTCGAGTCGGAGTGATTTATAATATTTGTCACGCCCTCTTTTAAAAGCTCGACAAGCTCTCTTTTTGTGGCTTTGTCCATGCTTTTTTCATTTATTTTGTATTCAAAAGCAATGCTGTTTTTTTGAAGTTCATTTTTTAAATTTTCTGCTTCATTCAAAAGACTTATATTTTCATCGGAAAGCGTGTGAAGCGTCTTTCGTATTTCTTTAAGCCCACCTTCAAGCCTTTCAATTGTGCCCCCAATTTCATCGTAGCCGTGCTCAATTTGAAACGCCTTTAATTCCAAAATCGTGCCGGTAAGAGTGTGACCTATGATGTGATGAAGACTTCCCAAAAGATTTTGTCTCTCTTCAACTTTTATTCTCTCGTCATAGATATATCTTTCCTCTCTGCGAGTTTTTTCAATCAATCTCTTTTGAAGTGCTTCCTTATCTTTTCTTATTTCCACATTTTTTATATATTCATCGAGTTTAAAAATTCTTTCAAACGAAATCGCCGTAAATCCCGATGCCAAGTACATAAAGAGTTCATAAAACTCCGGTTTTAAAAAAAATAATATAACAAACGACAATAGCTCGAGCGGTCTTGAAAGAAAATTCATCCCGATAAGAACGAGTATAAATGCCGAGTTGACATCATTTTTCACAATTAAATAAGTCGCCAAAAGAAATGCGGCGCCTCTTACAATTTCGACTTTTTTATTTTTGAACGGTTTAAAAAGTGCGAACAAATATGATGCAAGAATCGCAGCTATGAAATTTAAATTTAAAAAGCACAGATAGATGCACAGTGCCGTAATTGTTCCGAAGTATATCATAAGCCGCCTCCAATTAAATTATATCAAAAAAAGTGACATTTGTCATGGTATGAAGTGATGATATTCATAAGATTTTCATGGTCATTGTTGGTAAAATTAAATTAAGGAGGACGAATATGGAATCAGTAGTTGAAATTAGTAATTTAATAAAAAGATATAAAGAAAAACTTGCGTTAAACGGTTTAAATCTAACACTTAAAAAGGGTACAATCTTGGGACTAATCGGTCCGAACGGCAGCGGAAAGACAACGGCTCTAAACTGTCTTTTAGGACTTTTAAATTACGACTCGGGCGATATAAAGGTTTTCGGCGGCGAGCTTAAAACAAACAGCTATGACAAAAAACGCCGAATCGGAGTAGTTCCTCAAGACATCGTGGTTTTTAACAAGCTCACGGTAAGAGAAAATATAAGTTATTTTTGCAGTCTTTATGTTGACGACTCGAAAAAGATTAAAACTTTGACCGAAGAAGCTATGGAATTTACAGACATAAAAAAATATGAAAACTATTTTCCGAAGAAACTCTCAGGCGGTTTAAAAAGAAGGCTTAACATCGCGTGCGGCATTGCACACAAACCGGATTTTCTTGTGCTTGACGAACCAACTGTTGCGGTCGACGCCGAAAGCAGAAGTTTCATTTTAAATCAAATAAAAAATCTTCGTGACCAAGGCGTTTCCATAATATACACCACGCACTATATGGAAGAAGTGGAAGAGATTGCGGACGAAATTGTAATCATAAAGGACGGTCAAAACATCGCAAGCGGTTCGCTTTATGATCTGCTGTCCATGATTGACGAAAAAGAAAAAATTCGCGTCGATTTGGGCGACAAAGGCGAACTGAAAAACGAATTTTTAAAACTCGAAAATGTAAAAAATGTCGATTTCAAAGACTCTATTTACGAAATTTCCTTCCAAAATGAAGAGAACAATATGAGAAAGATGATTGAGTATTTGGACAAAAACAATTTGGTCTACAATCATATTTACTCCGAAAAACCGCGACTCAATCAAATTTATCTCGAACTCACGGGAAAGGAGCTCAAATAAATGATGTACGGTTTAAAAAACTACTTTCGCTCTAAAGGCAATGTGTTTTGGAATTTTGTGTTTCCGATAATTTTAATAACGATAATAAACACAATGTTCAGCCAAAAGGATGTCGCGATAAAAATAGCGAGTGAAAACCCTGAATACACTGCATTTTTTAAAGAGCTCGACAATTTCGAATTCATCGAAACAAAGGACCCTAAAAAAGATTTATTGGAAAAAAAACTCGACGTCTTTATCGACAAAAACGGCGAGATGATGAGTAAAAGAAAGGATATAAACACCTTTGTCGCAAACTATTTCATGAGTTCATACGACAGGCTTAAACGTGATCCTGTGGCGACATCGGAAGTTTTAAAAGGACTAAAAAAAATTAAAGAGCCGACCGATAATTTAAAGTTTATCACTATGCAAACGCTCTTTTCAATCCTCATAATGACCGCGTTTTACTCCGCATTCGGCGGACTTGAAGTCTCGGGACTCTTAAATCCGATAAACAACGACATTGCACAAAGAATTTTAATGGCAGGGAAGTCGAAGGTAAAAATTCTCCTTCAATTTTCGCTCTCAAATCTTTTAATCTCGGTGCTTCCGGTAATCGTGTCGACCCTCTATGCGGTCTATGTGCTTAAAATCGATTTAATAACAAAACCGCTCCTAACAATCATTCCAATTGCGGTTTTAGTCCTTTTCGGCTTTTCTTTCGGACTTTTCTTCGGCAGTTTCAACGCCGGCGACTTCACAAACGCGCTCATACTTGTATTCATGCTTGCAATGAGTTTTATGTCGGGAATGAGCGGCAACAATATAATCATCACGATTCTTCAAAAAGTGCCATTTCTTCTAAAAATAAATCCGATGTTTATGGCTGTAAAAAATCTCACATTCATAAACACCGGCGTACGAGATTCAATAAATCTTACGGAAATGCTTACAATTGTTGCTATTTCAGTGGTTCTCATAACAATCGCAGCAATAAGACTAGGGAGGAAACGCTATGACAGTATTTAAAACAATTCTTATACTACTGAAAAGAAATTTTATCTACGCAATTCTTTCGCTTACGTCGATATTTATAATGATTCCTTTTCTCACGGACAACTCAAACGATACAATCGGTTTAAACTTCAACTCGTGCTATGTAGGAGATATTGAAAACGCCACTTATGAAGAAAAAAATCTTATAAAATATCTAGAAAAATATAACATAAAAAAAGAAACTTACAACAGCGATGAAACTTTGATTGCAAACAAAATGCGTGCCTACTCAATAATTGTCGACCTCACAAAACCCCAAGGCGAGGATAGAGTTTCTGTAAACTCGAGCCTTTTAAACCTTGAAGTGCATCAATTTCTCGGCTATCTAAACTACTACAACGACTTTGACAAGGCAAACGAACTAATGAAAAAAGAAGTTCCGATGAAAATAATCGGCGAAGCGGACTCCGAAAAAAAAGAAGTCTTAAATGCATTTCTTATGTATCAACTTTCGCTATTTATAATGATGCTCTCCGGAAAAATTCTCTCTCTTATATATAATGAAGATTTGAAAAAGAGACAGCTAATTTCCTCAATCACTCCGAAAAAATTCACATTAAACATCATACTCGGAATGTTTTCTATTCTGTTTGTCGCAGTTTTAATAACAATGGGAGCATCGTCACTCTTTGTAAAATATGGCACAAAAGACTTTATGTACAGCTTTATAAACTTTATGTTCTTTGGAATTTCGATGATTTCACTTGCAAATCTCATTTCAAAAGTTTCAAAAAATACAAAAATCGCAGACGGCTTCGCAAGCTCAATAACACTCATCCTTGCCTTCACATCGGGCGCTTTCATTCCACCGCAATTTGCAAATGAAAATGTTATAAAATTCGGAAAACTCTTTCCAGAATACTACGCAATTCAAAATGTCTACGAAGCCGAATGGTCAAACTCGTCGCTTAAAAACATTGCAATCATGCTACTCTTTGCTGCCATCTATTTTACAATTTCGATATATTATGAAAAATTCTTTAATAAAGGCAGAAAAAAACTGTAAGAAAAAACACCCTCGCTAGACGGGTGCTTTTTCTTATTATGTTTAAAACAATAGGAGTACATTCGTGAAAACACGAATATCATGAAAAAAATATATAGACTATGAATATAATCCATAATCCATTAACAATAGGAGTACTCTACTAGTATACATCCGCTAAAGCGGGAAATAGTAACAAAAAAGTTAAAGAATTAAATAAATTTAAATATTCTTTGAGCATTTATTTACAATAATGATATTAATAATTTTTCACTCGTAAAAGAGGATAAAGTGAATAGATATTTTTTAACTTATTAGCATTGCTTTTTAAAAAAATTATACAAAGAATTTTTAAATTGTTACTATTTTGTAACCAATTTAATTAAATTGAAATGTAAAATAAAGCTGTACTCCTATTTGTTATGTAGAAATATTTGTCTCATAGAATATTTCGACCATAAGATTTTTTTCATGATATTGTAGGCAAACTCGCCTACAAACTGTACTCCTATTATTAAACATATTTGAAAAAGCCATCTTTAACGAGATGGTTTTTTTCATTCTAAGTATTTTTATGTCCTTTGATATGGCTGTAATTTCTTTTACATAAAAACATATATGAGGGTTTAAACACCGTAGATATTATAGATCCAAAGAATAACAAATAAAAAGACTCGAATGCGTGGTGCTCGAGTCTTTTACTATGTTTAAATACATATTTAATAAGTCCGATATTATCCTAAAAATCCCCACAAAAAAATCCGGAAAATTCCGGATCTTAGTAAAACTTCTATAGCGAGAGTTAAAGCCCCATAATCTTTACTCTCTCACAAAGCACGTCGCTATAAGAGTAACTTATAATGCTTTGGTCTTCATTGTTTAGATAAACCTCCACTGTGAACACGCCGGGATACGCGTTTACAATTTTTCCTTCTTTCTTGACGAGTTTATTCCTTCCGTGGTCTGACTCGAGTTCAACTGTTTCTCCTACTAAAGCGGCTATTTTTCTCTTAATATTCATTATATTTTGCATAATTTCCTCCCGTTTCTTTTACTTATTTATTCTGTTTACATATATATTTTATCACATTTATCTATATTTGTCAATTATATATATCATATTTAATGCTAATAATTGCAATTAAATAACACCTTTGATATAAAGAATTGTAAAATTATAGTTAAAATTAAAAAAGCGGGAACTAAATCCCGCTTTTTTCTACCACCAGCCTTTTTTCCTGCTGTTTTTCTTCTTTTTGTCATAACCGAAAATTTTTCTTGCAAGGAAAATTGAAATCATTCCCTTTATCATTCTTACAAAAAATCCATCGTTATTTTTTCTGTTTCTACCAAACATAATATCCTCCTTATTTATTCTTCCTATCCTTGAACGGTTTATTGTTCAGTTTCGGATCCAAATCCTGTTCTATTTTTCCGGCTATAAGTTTTACTCCGTTCCAAATTACAAGAAGCACAACTATAGCGGTCACAAAGTCATACATATATGACAATTCAAAATGCTTATAAACAAAAATCGATAATATAATTCCTACAATAGTCGAAATAAATGCCGTTATACTTCCAATATTTATAATCCTATTTCTTGTAATCGGATTTTGCAAAGGTGCTGTTTTAAAAGCGATACCTTCGCCATTTGTCTTTCTAAAAATTATTCCGCCGGCAAGTATCGAAGCATAAGTAAGTAGTACGAGTCCACGTCCCTTTTCATTGTCGGTCTCGCCGAATGGAACGAATATAACCATTATAAAATAAATAACTACAAGAGCTATAAGTAATTTTTTTGCCATAAAAATCGAGCTATTCCACGAGTGGAATATAATCCTCGTAACCCTCCTCTTTCATTTTTTCTAAAGGTATAAACCTTAGTGCTACACCGTTTATACAATATCTAAGACCGCCTTTTTCACTCGGACCATCGTTAAAAACATGTCCCAAATGATTATCGCCTCCGCTACTTCTTACTTCAGTTCTCAGCATACCGTGTGAAGAGTCTTTTTTGTAAATAACATTCTTTGAAAGTATCGGTTTTGAAAAACTCGGCCAACCACAACCCGCATCAAATTTTTCACTCGATGAGAAAAGCGGTTCACCTGTCAGTTTGTCAACGTAAATTCCACTTCTGTATTCTTCGTTCAAATCGCTTGTGTGCGGATGTTCCGTTCCATTCTCACGCATAACTCTGTAAGATATTTCATCTAAATCTTTTTTTACTTCTTCATCTGATGGATTTTTATAATCCCGTTCGTCCAAAGGATTATAAGCAAGTTCAAGATTTATATGACAATATCCTCCGGGATTTTTTGTGAGATAATCTTGGTGATATTCCTCTGCTTTTATAAAATTCTTCAAAGGAATAACCTCAACCGCAATTTCACCGTGAATTTTCTCTTCGTAATCAAATATCTTTTTTATAACTTTTAAATCATAATCTGTAGTATAATAAATTCCTGTTCTATACTGTCTTCCAATATCGTTTCCCTGTCTATTTAAACTCTTAGGATCAATAACTCTAAAGTAATGTAATAAAATTTCTTCCAGTGATAAAATTGAAAAATCATATAAAATTTTAACCGTTTCCGCGTGGTCAGTTTCTTTAACCTTCCTATAATTGGTGTCTATAGAATTTCCATTTGCATATCCGACAGTAGTCTTTATAACACCCGGAATTCTTTTAAAATATCCTTCCATACCCCAAAAGCAACCACCGGCAAGATATATTGTCCTATAATTATTTATTCCTGACACATATATCACCCCTCTTAAATAAATTATACCCATCCGAATGCTATTTAAACGAAAAGTTAGTTTATATCTATTTCATACTATTTATTAATATCGACCCTATAAAATAAAATATGTATTAAAAAAAGCCACCCTCTCGCATAGGTGACTTTTTTTAGTAGGAGTTAGGCCCATCTAGCTTGAGCCTAATATCATGAAAAAAATTTAGTGTCCGAGGTTTCCCTCGTAAACAAAATAATAGGAGTACATTTATTATTATATCCTAAAAATTGTATTTTATGATTACAAATTAATTACACTTGCAAAATAATTATTTTACCAAATTACTGTATGAAAAAAGCCGCCCTCTCGCATAGGCGACTTTAGTCAATAGGAGTTAGGCTCATCTAGCCTGAGCCTAATATCATGAAAAAATTTAGTGTGGGGGGCTTCCCCCATAACAAAACAATAGGAGTACATTTATTATTATATCCATAAAAACATGTTTTGTGATTACAAATACATTACACTTGCAATATTTTTATTTTTTATACTGCCTCATCTTTTTCCGGCTCATCTTTTTTTAAGAAAAATCCTATCGCACCCACACCAATAAGAGTAATTATTGGGTGAATCTCAAAGAGCGCAGTCATTAAAACAGTAATAATCATAAGAAAAATTGTGAGAAAATTCTTCTTTATATTCTTTAAAAGATCTATAAAACTCATAAGTATCAGTGCCAAAACGGCTGGCTTTGTACCTTCCATAAATTTTAAAACATATACATTTTCCTTATACTTATTAAAAAGTGTTGAAAGAAAAAGTATCGCCAAAAAACTCGGAAGAACAACTCCGACAAATGCGACAACTGCTCCGATATTTCCGGCAATTTGTCCCGCCTGTGCAATTGAAAGATTTACAGCTAAAGCTCCCGGTGTTGTTTGAGCAACCACAAGACTGTCCATAAATTCTTCTTCAGTTGCAAGTTTCCTGCCAACAAGTTCACGTTTCATAACAAGAATCATCCCATATCCGCCACCAAAACTTATTACACCGATTTTAAAAAACACGAGAAAAAGCTTTAATAATTTTTTTAAATCAAATTTCTTCTTCATAATAAAATATTAGCTCCTCCCATCAAAAATATAACCAAAATAGGATGCACCTTGTTTGTCATCAAAAGAATCATTGAAATTGCAAAATAGGAAATATTTTTCACATCAAATGTCGACTCTTTTCCAAGAAGAAAAACAGCAGCAAGCACAAATCCTAAAACTGCGGGTCTAAGTCCATCAAAAATTTTTATCTTGAGAGGATTGTTTTTATATTTCGTCAAAGTCTTCATAAATATTAATAATATCAAAAGACTCGGTAAAGAAACTGCAATTGTTGAAATTAACGCTCCTAAAAATCCACCATTGTCTTTTCCGATAAACGTTGCTGCATTTATCGCAAAACTTCCAGGTGTCATTTGTGAAATTGTCATAATCTCGAGAAATCTATCGTTTGTAATTATACCTGATCTTATAAACTCCTTTTCAAAAAGAGGAAGCATCGCATATCCTCCACCGAAACTGAAAAGCCCTATCATAAAAAACTTTTTAAATAATGTCCATAACATTTAAATCACCGCCTTCATTATATTTAAAAATACTTTGAGTGTCAAATTAAAGATATAGACAATATGAATTTTAATTTCAATTATTTTCACCAAAAACAGTTTTTTTGCTTGTAAAAATATACCGAATATGGTATAATCATTGTGGAATAAGTTGAATAAATTTATGATTTTACATGGTTATCAACAAGCTTTCTGTGGAAAACTGTGGATAACTTTCATATTTTCTATAAAATCAATACAAATATTTAAATTTCAACTTTTGAATGTACTTTTTCAGAAAAAATCTGTACGTATTTTACAGATTTTTAATGTGTATTTAAAACTTTATTGGAGTAAGATGTGGATAACTTTTGACAGTTGTTAAAAAGTTTTCCACAGGTATGGATAAGATATGAAAGCAAGTCAAATTTGGTATTTAGTTTTAAAAGAAATAGAAAAAAATTACTTTTTGAGTAACACCAGCTATCTAAGCTTTATACAGGTGCTTACTCCTATTTGTGTTAAGGATAATTTTTTAGTTATTATGGGGCCGAATCTTTTTACAATAAATATTGTTAAAAGAAAGTACGCCGACTTTATAGATTCATGTGTAAAAGCTGTCAAACCGGAACTTTCATTTTTACTTATTTCTCCGGAAGATGCCGAAAACTATGAAGCTGAAGAATATGAAAGAAGGCTTCCCGAAGAGAATCTTGAAAAACCTCAATTAAATCCTAAATTCACATTTGAAAATTTCATAGTTGGCAAATCAAACTCATATGCACATGCAACTGCTTTTGCAATTTCTCAAAATCCGGGAAGAGCTTTCAATCCATTTTTTATTTACGGAAAAAGCGGACTTGGTAAAACTCACTTGATTCAGGCGATTGCACATGAAATTTTGAAAAATAATCCGAACTACAAGCTTTGGTATGTTTCGGCGGAGCAATTTACAAATGAACTCGTTCACTCAATAAAATCCGGTAAGAACGAGGTTTTCAGACAAAGATACAGAAATTTAGACTGTCTTATGATAGACGATATTCAATTTCTCGAGGACAAAGAAGGAATCCAAGGAGAGTTTTTCCATACATTCAATCAACTCTTCAGTAACGGTTCCCAAATTGTCATCGCATCAGATCGACTACCAAGGGAAATAAAATCTTTATCTGACAGACTTACAACCCGCTTTGAATCCGGAGTTGTAGTTGACGTGGTGATGCCTGATTTGGAAACAAGGGTTGCAATTCTTCAAAGTTTGAATGAACTTGAAAAATACGAAATCCCTGATCATATAATCGGTCTTTTGGCGGCAAATGTCGACACTTCAATAAGAGAACTTGAAGGCTCTTTGAGACGAGTGAACGCTTATGCTGTTTTGGGAAATGAGGAACCGAGCGAGCAGATTGTAAATCGCGTTTTGGAGCAAATGAAACTGGAAAAAGTTCAAAATGCACCGATTGAACCGATAACAATAATTGAGAAAGTGGCACAGGAGTTTGATGTAAAATGTGAAGACATCAGAGGCAGAAGAAAGACAAATGAAATAACAATTGCCCGACATGTTTCAATGTATATAACGCGTGAACTCACAAATCTCAGTTATCCTGCAATAGGATACGAATTCGGTCGTGACCATTCATCGGTAATTTATGCCTGTGATAAAATAAAAGAACTAACAACAAAGGACAAATCATTAAAACGTCGTATTGACAAGCTCATAAAAGAAATAAAAAAATAATTATAAACATGTTTTTTTGAATTTTTTAGAATTATAAACATGCACTTTGTCCATTTTATGTAGTTTGATGCTGTTTTTAACATTATAAACATCCCCTACTACTAATACTATTTTGTATATATATTAATAAGCCCCAAACTCATCGGGGAATTCTTAAATTTTTAAATCGAGGTGACAATTATGAAATTTAAGGTAAAAACAAGCGATCTAGTTGAATCTATTAGAATTGCAACCAGAGGTGTTTCTAAAGCCGCCGGCTCAAATGTTTTGGAGGGTATTTTATTTGAGGCTAAAGATAAGGTTTTGACACTTTTCGCAACAGACTTACGAATTTCCATTAGAACTGTTCTTCCATGTGAAGTATATGAAGATGGTATTTTTGTTTTAAATTCGAATTTAATTTCAGAAATCGCAAGAAAGATGCAGGGAGAATACTGCGATGTAACTATTGACGAGAATATTTGCGAGGTAAAAAGCGGCAGAAGCGTTTTAAAGTTTGCTGCTCTTGAATCGAAAGATTTCCCACCGTTCCCGACTCTTGCCGAAGAAGGCTCTCTAAAGGTAAAGGGAGAAGATTTTGTAGAACTTATTCAAAAGTCAAAAGTTTCCGTATCGCTTGATGAAAACAGATTGATTTACACCGGAATCAAGTTTGAATCTAAAGACGGATTTTTGACTGCAACTGCTCTTGACGGCTATAGAATAAGTCTTACGAGAAAAAAGACCGACGAAAATAAAGACATTCACTTTATAGTTCCGTCTTCAACTTTATATGATGTTGAAAAGCTCATAACCGACGGCGACGATGTTCTTATAAGAACAAGTGAAAGTCATGCAATGATAAGTTTCGGAAGAACTGATATTTACACAAGGCTTTTTGAAGGTGAATTTTTTGATTTTAAACCGCTGATTTTAACAGAGGGAAAAACGGAGGTTACAATCGACAGAAAGGCACTTTCAGACGCTTTGGACAGAGCGATGATTATTGCAAAAGGCAACATAAATATGGTAAGGCTTACAATAACAGACGGCAATATGAATCTTATGAGTAAAGGTTCTATTGGGGAAACAAACGACGATATTGAAATTGAAAAGACCGGAGAAGATCTTTTGATTGCATTTAACCCGAGATATCTTCGTGATGGAATTAATATTTTCGAAGATGACAAAATAAAATTGTTGTTTACGGAAAGTACAAATGCAGCGACGATTTATGGGGTTAAAGATATTGTATTTACTTATATTGTGCTCCCGGTGAGGTTGCAATAATGGATATAAAAGTAAAAGAAAACACGGAGCTTAAGAATCTTTTGAAGTTGGCTAATCTTGTTTCATCCGGAGGGGAAGCAAAATATGCCATTTTGGAAGGAGAAGTCGTTTTAAACGGCGAAGTGACAAATGTTATCAGAAAAAAACTTAAAAACGGCGATGTTGTCGAGTTTAACGGAGAGATTCTTAAAGTTGTAACAGATGGAAATTAAAGAACTTGTGTTATATAATTTCAGAAATTTTCACTACGAAAAGGCGAAACTTTCGGGCGGACTCAATTTGATTCTTGGAAAAAACGGAGCCGGAAAGACAAATTTTCTCGAGGCATTGAGTTTCATTTATTCCGGCAAAGGTTTCGGCGATCCCGCAAGCGAGGTGCTTATGCACAATGCTGAAAAAGGCGGAGTTATGGCGGAGTTTCATGAAGGCGTGAGGGATTTAAGGAAAGTTTTATATGTTGAAGAATCCGGATTCAAAAGGGAGATGAACAACAAACCTGTTGGAAGAATTTCAACTTTCAGAACCCACAACATCGTTCAGTTTCTTCCGTATGATACGCTTTTAATAGACGGCAGCCCGGAGATCAGAAGAAGGTTTTTTGATGAAATTATTTCAACAGTAAGTGCTGAGTATGAGAAAAATTTACGCGATTATTATAAAATTTTGAAGTTTCGGAATAATTATCTCAAAACTTATTCAAATCCATTTAAATTTTTGGATGCACAGGATGAAATGTTTGTGGATTTAAACAAAAAAATTGATGAAATGAGAAAAAAATATGTAGAACTCATTTTAAAACGTGCGAAAGTTCATCTTTATGATATAGAAAATTCTTGGAATATGAATTTGAGTGTGGAAAATTCGTGGGATATAAATGAGCCGATGAAATTTAGAGAGAGCGTTAAAAATGAAGATTTGAGACGTCGTGTCACCACTTGGGGCGTTTCGAAGGACGACATATTGATAGATTTTAACGGCAAGTATGCAAAATATACGGCGAGTCGCGGTCAAAAAAGAGCGGTTGTAATTGCTCTGAAGCTCGCGAGTTTGGATTTATACAATAAGCTTTCAAAAAAAGAGACGATTCTTCTTTTGGACGATTTGTTGTATGAATTTGATTTAAAGAGGGATAAAAGCGTGGCTGATAAAATAAGAGGCTATCGTGCTTTTGTGACTTCAACCAAGGAAGTCGATTCGGATAATGTTATTTTAATTGAAAAAGGAAAGGTAATTGGTTAGTATTTATGGCAAATAGTGAATATAAAGCGGAATCGATTCAGGTTCTGGAAGGTCTTGAACCTGTACGTTTAAGACCTGGTATGTATATCGGCTCAACTTCTGAAAGAGGTCTTCATCATTTGGTTTATGAAGTTGTTGACAACTCAATCGATGAAGCACTTGCAGGAAGATGCGACGAGATAAAAGTTACATTGAATAAGGACGGGTCAGTTACTGTTGTTGATGACGGTAGCGGTATTCCTACGGAAATTCACCCAAAAACAGGAAAGAGTACTGTTGAGACAGTTCTCACAATTTTGCATGCAGGCGGAAAATTTAACAATGATGCATACAAGGTTTCGGGAGGACTTCACGGTGTTGGGGTCAGTGTTGTAAACGCACTGAGTGAATGGCTTATAGCGACTGTAAAACGTCACGGCCACATTCATGAACAACATTTTGCAAGGGGAAAAGCGATAAGCGAACTTGAAATTGTCGGAGATACCGATGAAACGGGTACAACAATTCAGTTCTTACCGGACAAGGATATTTTCGACACTGTTGAGTTTGACTTTGACACTCTCGAAGACAGAATGAGAGAAATGGCGTTTTTAAATAAGGGAGTTAAACTTATTTTAAGAGATGAACGCGGCGACAAAGAAAGAGAAAAGGTTTTTAAATACGACGGTGGAATTATTGAAATGGTAAAGTATTTAAATAAATCGAAAACTCCTCTTGTCGAAGATATAATTTATATGGACGAAGAAAGAGACGGTCAGGAAGTTGAAATAGCACTTCAATATACAGATGGTTACAGTGAAAATATTATTTCTTTTGCAAATAATATTCACACTCCTGAAGGCGGAACTCATCTTTCCGGTTTTAGAACGGCTCTTACAAGAATCATAAATGATTACGGCAGAAAAAATAAAATTTTAAAGGATAATGAACCGAATCTTTCAGGAGATGATGCGAGAGAAGGTTTGACAGGGGTTATAAGTGTTAAACTTCCGCAACCGCAATTTGAGGGACAAACAAAGGCAAAACTCGGAAACAGCGAAACATCGGGAATTGTGAATACAGTTGTCGGAGAAAAACTCGCTCAATTTTTCGAAGAAAATCCAAGAATCGCGAAACTTATCTTAGACAAAGCTGTAAAGAGTCAAAGGGCTAGAGAAGCCGCAAGAAAAGCTAGGGAAGTTTCAAGAAACAGATCGATTCTTGAATCGACAGCTCTTCCGGGAAAACTTGCAGAATGTCAATCAAACGACAACAGTATTACGGAAATATTCATAGTCGAAGGGGACTCCGCTGGCGGTAGTGCAAAGCAAGGTAGAGACAAACACTATCAAGCAATTTTACCGCTTAGAGGAAAAATTATGAATGTTGAGAAGGCAAGACTTGACAAAATTTTGGGTTATCAGGAAATAAAATCTATGATTACAGCTTTTGGTACCGGAATCGGAGAAGATTTCGATATCGAAAAGCTGAGATATGGAAAAATTATTATCATGACGGATGCTGATGTCGACGGTGCACACATTAGAACACTTCTACTCACATTCTTCTTTAGATATATGAAGGAGCTTATAACAGGCGGGCACGTATATATTGCTCAACCGCCGCTATATAAGGTTACAAAAGGAAGAAGTGAAAAATATTGCTACTCAGACAAAGAACTCGATGAATATTTAAATGAAATTGGACGTGATGGAATCACGCTTCAACGTTACAAAGGTTTGGGGGAAATGAACTTCGACCAACTTTGGGATACCACAATGGATCCTGAAAAGAGAGTTCTTTTGAGAGCAAATATTGAAGATATGGCATACAGCGATGAAGTTTTTTCTATGCTGATGGGTGATAAAGTTCAACCTAGACGTGAATTTATAGAAGAAAACGCCAGATATGTTAGCAACTTGGACGTTTAGGAGATAAATATGAAGAATGTTATTGATGTAAAAGTTGAAAAGGAGATGAAAAAAAGTTATCTCGAATATGCGATGAGTGTTATTGTCGCAAGGGCTTTGCCTGATGTTCGAGATGGCTTGAAACCTGTTCACAGACGTATTTTGTACTCGATGGAAGAACTCGGAGTTACAAATGATAAACCTTATAGAAAAAGTGCGAGAGTTGTCGGTGATGTACTCGGTAAGTATCACCCTCACTCAGATACAGCTGTTTATGATGCTATGGTTCGTCTTGCACAAGATTTTAATACAAGATATTTGCTTGTTGACGGTCACGGAAACTTCGGTTCCGTAGACGGCGACGGTGCAGCTGCAATGCGTTATACCGAAGTGCGTATGACGAAGCTTACCCACGAAATGATAAGGGATATTGAAAAAGAAACTGTTGATTTCAGTCCAAACTTCGATGAAAGTTTGAAAGAACCGAACGTTCTTCCTTCACGTTTTCCAAATCTTTTGGTAAACGGTTCTTCGGGTATTGCTGTCGGTATGGCGACAAACCTTCCTCCGCACAATTTAACAGAGGTGATTGACGGTCTCGATTATATGATTGATAATCCGGATTGTTCACTTGAAGATTTGATGCAATTTATAAAGGGACCGGATTTCCCAACGGGTGCAACAATCATGGGAAAAGGCGGTATTAAGGATGCATATTCCACAGGAAGAGGTCTTATCACACTTCGTGCAAAAGCGGAAATTGAAACCACTTCAAGAGGAAGAAATAGAATTGTCGTAAAGGAAATTCCTTATCAAGTAAACAAGGCAAAATTAATTCAAAAGATTGCTGAACTTGTAAGAAATAAAGAAATTGACGGTATAACGGACATCAGAGATGAATCCGATAGACAAGGAATGAGAATTGTCATCGAACTTAGAAAAGATGCAAACCCGAAAGTCACATTAAATCTTCTTTACAAGAGAACGCAAATGCAAACTACATTCGGGGTTATAAATCTTGCACTTGTTGATGGAGAGCCAAAAACGCTTACGCTTAAAGAGTTGATGTACTATTATTTGGAACATCAAAAAGAAATTGTTACAAGAAGAACTATATTCGACCTCAAAAAAGCGGAAGCACGCGCACACATCGTTGAAGGTCTTTTGAAGGCACTCGATTATATTGATGAAATTATAAAACTCATCAGAGGTTCAAAGGATGATGCTGAAGCAAGAGAAGGCCTTATGAACAGGTTTGAGTTCACAGAAATTCAAGCAAATGCAATTCTTTCAATGCAACTTCGTCGTTTAACGGGTCTTGAAAAAGATAAGCTCACAGCGGAATATGAAGATCTCATCAAGAGAATTAACAGATTCAATGAAATTTTATCTTCAGAAAGACTTCTCATGAGCATCATCAAGGAAGAATTGAATGAAATAAAAGAAAAATACGGCGATGAAAGAAGAACTGACATTGTTCTCAATGAAGGAGAAATTGATGTTCTAAATCTCATTGCAGACGAATCGGTTGTAATTACAATAACCGAAAGAGGATATATAAAGAGAGTTAACGAAAACACTTATAAAGCCCAAAAGAGAGGCGGCAAAGGTGTTAAGGGACTCACGACAAATGTTGAAGATGTTGTTAATGATTTATACACTCTAACAACACATGACGAGGTTTATTTCTTCACAAATCTCGGAAAGGTTTACAGCCTCCGTGCATACGAAATTCCGGAAAGCGGAAGAACGGCAAAAGGTACGGCAATTGTAAATCTTCTTCAAATTTCGGGCGGTGAGAGAATCACTCAAATAATTCCGATAAAGAAAAACGAAGAAAGACAATTTATGACATTTGTCACGAAGAACGGAATTATTAAAAAGACAGAGCTCGCTCAGTATGAAAACATAAGACAAAGCGGACTCATCGCGATAAATCTCGATGAAGACGACGATTTGATAAGCGTTTATTTGACAAATGAAGAAGATGAATTCATTTCTACAACAAAAAACGGCAAGGCTATAAGAATTAACGGTAAGGACGTACGTCCGACGGGCAGATCGACAAGAGGTGTAAAACTTATAACTCTTGAAGACGGCGACAACGTAGTTTCATCTCAAGTTGTCGGAAAAGGAGCAAAACTTCTTACTATAACCGAAAAGGGATACGGCAAGATGACCTCTGAGGAAGAATATACCGTTCAATCAAGAGGCGGCAAAGGAATTTTGACTCACAGAATCAATGAAAAGACCGGTGCTCTTGTGACAGCTCTTGTAGTTTACGATGAAAAAGATTTATTATTGATTTCATCGAGCGGAATTATTATAAGAATTTCCGCAAAGGAAATTGCAAAGTCGTCTCGTGCAACAATAGGCGTTAAACTTATGGACATCGGCGAAGAAAAGATTGTTTCTGCAATTCAAACCGATGAAACGGAGGAATAAAATGGATGTTATAAAAAAAGACGGCATATTTTATCTAAGTGGAGAATTTGATATTTTTCACGCCGGTAATGTAGAAAGTAAAATCATGGAAGACTATGATAAAAAATCCGATTTGATTCTCGATTTCAGTGGGGTTACATTTATGGACTCTACAGGACTCGGCATTCTTATTTCAATGCTCAAGGAACTTGAGGAAGACGGTAACACGATTCTTGTAAAGAATGCGACGAAGAGAATAAAAAAGGTTTTTGAAATTACAGAATTGGACAAGGTGTTTGGGATCAATGATTAATAACAAAAAAGAAATTTGTTTGAGTGTACCGGCAGAACCTGAGTTTGTAATGAGCCTAAGACTATTTGTTTCAGGTCTCGGCACTGTTTCAGGTTTTGATGTTGATGAACTTGAGGCAATGAAACTTGTTATAAGTGAAATGCTTGTTATGTCGGTTAAAGATGAACAAAAAACGGTCGATTTTACTTTTGACCTCGAAGATGGAGAACTTTCTCTTAGAGCAAATGTAACTTTCGACGATAGAGATGATTTGAGCTTAAAAATTATGGAAGCTTTGAGTGATGAACTAACAACGAATGATGTGGAGACGGTAGTTATATTTAAAAAGGAGGCTTAGATGGCGGAAGAAAAAATGGCTGATAAGAAAAATAAAATAGATGATAAAAAGTCCGATGCCATCAAGCAAACTCAAAAAAATATTTCTAAGAAAACAGAGAAAAAAGATGAAGATTTGAAGGCGGAAGAACTTTCTGAGCCGATTGAAGATAAAAAACAAAAGAAAAACGACAAAAAGAGGAGAAAACAGGAAGAGATAAAAGAAAAATTTATTGAATTCCAAAAGACAAAGGACAAGGCACTGCGTGATGAATTAATTGAAGAACACATGTATCTTGCTGAAATTCTTGCTAAGAAATACGCCGGAAGGGGAATCGACTACGAGGACATATTTCAAGTTGCGAGCGTCGGTTTAATTCTTGCGGTTGATCGATTTGACCCGTCAAAGGGATATGTTTTCTCAAGTTATGCCACTCCGACAATTATCGGTGAAATAAAAAGACACTTCAGGGACAAGGGCTGGACTATAAAAGTGCCACGCCGCATTCAGGAACTTTCGAAAAAAATAAGTGTTGCAAAAAATGTTCTCGCCGGTGAACTCGGAAAAATTCCGACGGCGGAAGATATCGCTGATTACTTGGACGTAAGCTATGACCAAGTTATTGAAGCGATGGAAGCGTCAAAAGTTTATCAACCGGGAAGTATAGATTCCACAATCGACTCATCTGACGATGGAAATGATCTTCAAATTTCAGACATAATCGGGGATGAAGATCCGACTTATGAAAGAGTTGAAAATCTCGACTATCTCGTTCGTGAGCTAAAAAAACTTCCGAAGATTGAAAGAACGATTTTGATTGAAAGATATATCAACAGAAAGACACAAATTGCAATTGCTGAAGAACTTGGAATCAGTCAAATGACAGTTTCCAGAATTGAGAAAAAAGTAATTCGTGCCCTTCGCGTTGAAGCGGAAAAAAGAATGGGCATTGAGCACAAAAAAGAAAGCAAAAAAAAGTAGAATGATTGAAAAGATTATTGAAAATTTTGCGATTTGTTCAAGTTTTGAAGAGCTAAATCTCGAGCCGAAGCCGGGACTTGTGACTCCGACATCGAAAGGCAGTCACAAGGATATGGACTATGAAATAATGAAAGCCGGAATAGAATCTCTCGTGGGATACTATTCCGAAGCTTTTTCATACGGTTTTTTGGGTGAGAGTTTTAATTCTTTGCGAAGACTGGGACTTCTTTTCGAAAGGGAAATGTATAAAAAAACTTCAGGCATAAATACGCATCTTGGTTCAATTTTTTCACTCGGGATTCTCGTGTTTTTGGTTGGGAGAATAAAGAGAAGATGTCTCGTGATTAATTCGGAAAATTTTCATGAACTCATAAAAAAAGAACTTGAGAGCGACGAATTCAGGGTGCTTTTGAAAGAGGGAAATTTCGGCGCGAGAGCGGAAGTGATTTCGGGATATAAAAACTCGTTTAAATATTTGGATTTCGATTTGACGACGAGACTTTTTTATCTGATTCAAAATGTTTCGGACACAAATGTTATTAGGCGAGGCGGCGAAAAAAATGCTGAGGAATTTAAAAAGCTTGCAGCTCAAGCAGTCAGTTCCGGCGATTTAGAGGAAATTTCGAAATTCGCAATCGAAAAAAACATTTCACCGGGCGGTGCAGCGGACATTTTAATAAACTCGATTTTTATAGAAAAAGTTTTGGATTTTGAACAAGAACGCCGAGAAAATTATTTCAAAGAAAAACTTAGTCACAACGACGAGATGTTTGAAAAAACAACAGGGAGAAGTGTTGTGGTTTTGAGTTTAGTTGTTCCGGGCATCGAAAAGGACATGAAGTTTTTTCGAGAATTTTTCGAAAGAGAGTACGCCAAGCTTAAAAAATTTTTAAATCTCGAAGCGGAGGAAATAATTTTTTCGAAATTTGGTTACTATGGAATTTTTCCGATTTGTAAAAGCGAAAAAGAGCTCGAGGATTTAAAGAGAAAAACAGTCGAAATCGAAAAGAGTGGCCTTATTGACATAGACATATATTTTGAGGGGAAACCGATTTCAAGGCGTGACATCGGTAGCCCGGAAAGAAGATGTCTCATTTGCGAAAACAGAGCGAAAGACTGCTATGTGTCAAATGCACATGAAAAAAGTGAGCTGTTAGATAGAGCGATCACGATTATGAGAAATAGTCAAATTTGATAGATTAGAGGAAATTATGGTAGCGATTTTAAATAAAAAGAAATTGTCAAACGATATATATGAAATAGTGATTGATGCACCGAATGTTAGCGAAAATGCAAAGCCGGGGCAATTTTTCATGCTTCAGGCAACTCCGGAATCAGAAAGAGTTGCACTTTCAATTTCAGATTGGGACACTGAAAAAAAGACGGTCACATTTGTCATTATGAAAGTAGGAGAAAGCTCCGGGGCAATTGTAGAAAAAAATGTGGGCGAAGAATTTTATCATGTTTGCGGCCCTCTTGGAAATCCGAGCGATTTATGTGATATGACAGATGAGGAACTTTCAAACGAGAAAGTTGTATTTTTGGCGGGCGGAGTTGGAGCAGCACCTGTTTATCCACAGGCGAAATTTTTGCACGACAAAGGTTTTACTCCAACGGTTATTTTAGCTGCCAGAAACGAAAGCTTAATTTTATACGAAGAGAAACTCAAGAGTGTCGCTGATGTACATATTGCGACGGACGATGGCAGTCGCGGATTTCATGGACTTGTAACAGATGCACTTCAAGACCTTGTGGACAAGGGAATGAAATTTACAAGAGCGGTTGCAATCGGACCGATGATAATGATGAAGTTTGCGGTTATTAAAGCTGAGTCACTCGGCATCACGTCTGTTGTAAGTTTAAATCCGATAATGCTTGACGGAACGGGAATGTGCGGTTGCTGCAGATGCAAAGTCGGCGGCGAAACGAGATATGCATGTGTCGACGGTCCGGAATTTTTCGGAAAAGATGTCGACTTTGACGAAGCTTTGAGGAGACTTAGACGATGATGGATGATAGAAAAAATTATTTAAATGAACAGGCCTCTCTTCGCCCGACAAAGAGGGACAGAATTTCTCCGATGGAAAGGGAGAAAAACGAAAGAAATAAAGATTTCGAAGAAGTTAGTCTCGGTTTTACCGAAGAAGAGGCTGTTCTCGAAGCAGAAAGATGTCTGAATTGTAAAAACCCGACTTGTATTTCGGGTTGTCCGGTTGAAATTAATATTCCGAAATTTATCATGGCTATAAGAGGCGGAAATATAAAGGGTGCAAAAGAAGTCATCGACAACTCGCATGCTTTTCCGGGAATTACCGGAAGAGTTTGTCCGCAAGAGACACAGTGCGAATCTGTTTGCGTGCTTGAAAAAGTTGGAAAGCCGGTCAATATCGGAAAGCTCGAGAGATATGTCGGAGATTTTATGCGAAAACAAAATGAAAACTCGAGAAAAAATTCCGAGAAAAATTTCGAGCATTCCGTCGGAATCGTAGGAAGCGGTCCGTCAGCAATGAGTCTTTCGTACGACCTTTTAAAAGCGGGAATAAAGCCGATAATCTACGAAGCTTTTGACAAATTGGGCGGAGTTTTGACATATGGCATTCCGTCTTTCAGACTTCCACGCGAGGTCATCGGATATGAAATCGAAGAACTAAAAAATGAAGGACTCGAAGTGAAACTTGGGACAATTGTCGGAAAAAGTGTCTCGATTGACGAGCTTTTGAAGAAGCACGACTTTGTATTTTTGGGAAGCGGTGCAGGACTTCCGAGGCTTCCGGAAATTCCCGGAACAGATTCGAACAATGTCTTTACCGCAAACGAATTTTTGACGCGAATAAATCTTTGTCACGCAAATCTTGACGGATATAAAACTCCGCTTCCGAAGGGCGAAACTGTTGCCGTTATTGGCGGCGGAAATGTTGCGATGGATGCGGCGAGATCTGCAAAAAGGCTCTATAAATCTTCGGAAATATTCTATAGAAGAGGCGAAGAAAAACTCTCCGCAAGAATCGAAGAAATTGAACACGCTAAAGAAGAGGGCGTTGTTATAAACACAAACTACAATCCGGTCTCTGTAAATGAAGACGAAATAACATTTATGGTAAACGGCGAAGAAGTTAAAAGAAAATTTGACATTATAATTTTTGCAATCGGAACTGAGCCGAACAAGCTCATGAACTTCGAAAAGGAAGGCATAAAAACCGTAAACGGTCTCGTGGAAATCGACGAATATTTTGAAACGTCGAGGGACAGAGTCTATGCCGGAGGCGACGTTGTGAGCGGGGCTGCGACAGTAATTCGTGCGATGGAATCGGGCAAAATCGTTGCAAGAAATATTATAAAAAGACTTGGAGAATAACAATTGATAGCTGAGAGCATTTTGTTTGTATTGATTTTTTCAATGATAAAAAAATACAATTTTTCAAATACCGAATTTTTTCCGAAGAAATACATTACATTTCCACTTGTATTTGTTGTGATAAATGTCGGTCTATTTGTTGCGGCGAAGACCGGGGCATCACCTGTGCAGATTCGAATTTTGCACATGTTGAGTTTTGTGTTTTTTTATCCTTATATGATAAAAAATTACAAATACACCGGAATGCTCTTTTTGATTGCGGGTGTGAGTTTAAATCTTATAGTGATGTATTTCAACGGTTTTCGTATGCCGATTGACCCGTATTTTTATAGCAAAATCGCTTCTGCGAACGATTATGCACTCACGCGTGCGGGTTTTAATCTGTACCATTCGTTGATTGATGAAAATACTGTTTTATATCTTTTGGGAGACACGATTCCACTTATGAAGCCATATCCGTTTCCGAAAGTTGTTTCAATCGGAGACATTCTTATAGGCATAGGTTTCAGTGCTCTTGCAATAACTGCTCTAAGGGGCGACTACAACGAAAAAAATGAGGAAGGAGAGATTTCGGATGAGAAATAGAAAGTTAATATTGCTGTTTATTGTAATCTCACTCTTTATTTTAGGTTGCAAGAAAACAGATGAAAAGGGTTTGGATACAAAAGTTGAAGCAAAGGTTGAAACAAAGAGTAATGAAGAGCTTCGCTTGAGATATGAAAAGATGTATAGCTCGTTTTATGATGCATACAATCTCAGTAAAAAAGTGGAATTCGAAAAAAAGAATAGAGGATTTAAACTTTATGTAGCAGGTGATATTATGTTTCATAGTCCGCAACTTGATGCGGCTAAAAAGAACGACACATATGATTTTTCGGACAGTTTTAAGTATATAGGCGACGTTATTAAAGACGGACTTTCAATTGCAAACTTGGAGACGACAATTGCAGATTCCGGATTTATGGGTTATCCACTTTTCAGAACTCCGAAAATTGCTGTGAAAAATCTTAAAGATGTAGGCTTTGACATTTTGGCACTTGCAAACAACCATGCACTAGATGGCAATAAAGACGGCATAAGGCGAACCAAAGAGGCGGTTTTGGAAAATGGAATCACACCGCTTGGAACATATTTTATGGATGAAAAAACAGACCCGGTCATACTCGATGTCGAGGGTCGAAAGATTGCATTTTTAAATTACACATACGGTCTAAATGGCCTTGACGGTTGGCTCGGAGGCGACAAGCACTTAATAAATGTGCTAGACGAAGAAAAAGTCCTTCACGATATAAACTATGCAAAGGAAAATGCGAACGGAATAATCGTTATGGTGCACTGGGGAACGGAATATATCATAAACGGCAACGACAAGATGCAGGAGAAATGGCTCAACTTTTTTGCAGAAAACGGAGTCGACGTTGTGCTTGGAAGTCATCCGCACGTTATTGAGCCGGACGGTTTTATCGAAAAAGACGGACACAGAATGTATTATATTTTCAGTCTCGGCAATTTTATTTCAAACCAAAGACGTGAATATATGGATCAACCGTACGGTGAAGACGGTGTGATTTTGGAATTGAATATAAAGCCGTACGACGACAAAAGAGTTTATGCTGCGGAAGTTTTTTATCATCCGACATGGGTAAAACGCACAAGAAAACCGCTCAAATATGAAATTGTTCCGGTTTATGAGGGACTTAATAACAATCTCGAAGGCATAAATGAAGCGGACAAAGCAAAGCTTGTGGAATCAAAGGATAGAACGCTTTCAATTTTAAAAGCGGGTCTCTATGTTGGGGACAGAATCAATGAATAGATATGAACAATATATTGAAATAGAGGCAGGTGAAGACGCTAAGAAGCTGAATGATGCTTTGAAGCGCCTTTATATTTCACATAGAACTTTTAAACGCTACTATTACCGCGACCTTATTCGGGTTGACGGAAAGTGGGTGAAACACATCGCCCCTGTAAAGAAAGGCAGCAAAATCAGTTTTAGAATTCCGGGGAGCTACACACCGATCGGTCTTCCTGCTGAAGCACCGGAAGTGCTCTATGAAGACGATATGATTTTTCTTTTAAATAAACCGGCGGGGATTCTTACGCATGAATCGAGAAATCACTTCGGGGTGAATTTAAAGGACATGGTCTCGACACTTTTTAATGAAAGAGAAATTTTTGAGCCGGTCAGGTTTATAAATCGACTTGACATGGACACGTCGGGAATTATTATGATTGCAAAGCACGACATCGCACAAGGATATTATCAAAAGTTGCACGATGCGGGCAAGATTAAAAAAGAATATATTATGATTGCGAAGGCTGAATCGCCGCTTACGAAAAAAACTACAATCACAACGAGAATTGGTCGTGATGAAATCGGAATAAAAAGAAAAGCTGTTGAAGAAAATGAGGAAGGACTCGATGCAAAGACAATTTTTACGCCGCTTTATTTTAAAAATGGATATGAAATTTTGAAAGCGGAGATAAAAACGGGAAGGACGCACCAAATCCGTGTGCACTTGGGAACTATGGGAAAAGTTCTTTTGGGCGATGAGCTTTATGGCGGAGACAAAACTTTGATTTCACGTCAGGCACTTCACAGCTACAGACTGCGGACTTTTGATTTAAATGGCGATAAAATAGATGTGTTTTCGGAAATGCCCGAAGATATGAAGATGGTTATAAGGAAGATTAGAGATGAGCTTTAAAAAATATCTTTTTATACTTTCAAAAAAAGCGGCAGGAGGAAGAAATCTTCCATCTGTCGAGGAAATAAGGAAGTATGTAGATCCAAATCTCGATATTGAGATTGTTACAACCGAATATAAAAATCATACGACGGAGCTTGCAAGGGAATTTGGACTAAAAAATCCGGGCTCAGTTATTGTTGCTTGCGGTGGTGACGGCACTCTTCGTGAAGTCGCAAAAGGCGTTTACGGAACTGATAGTTATTTTGCGTTTCTTCCTTGTGGAACGGGAAACGATTTTAACAGAAGTGTTTCCGTGGAGAACGACACGATAAAACTTTTGAAGAACATTCACAATTTGAAGCCGGATGTGCTCGATTTGATTGAAATCGGCGGAGACATCTGTCTTAATGTGTGGTCGTTCGGATTTGACGCAGATCTTCTTGTTGAGGCGAAAAAAATTCAAAAAAAATATCCGAAAGTTATGGAGAGCTCGTATCTTTTTGCTGCGCTTAAAACTGTTTTCGGAAAAATTTCTTCGAAAATCGAATACGAAGTCGAAACAGTTTCGGGAGAAATCAAAAAGGGAAGTGGCTATTATACTTTAGGGAATATTGCGAACGGAAAATATTACGGCGGAGGTTTTAATCCCGCACCGCTTGCAGATGTGTCCGACGGCGTTCTAAACTTTATGCTCGTCGATAAAATGAGCGTTGTTGAACTCGTGTCTTTAATCAGCAAATATAAAAGGGGCGAGCACACTTCTATAAAAAAAGTCCACATGTTCGAGGTGACGAGGGGAAAAATACGCTCGCTTGAAGGTGAACTCATCGGAAATTTCGACGGCGATATCATTCCATTTCGCGAAGCGGAATTCCGAGTTTTGAAACATGCGCTGAAATTTGCAAGATTTAGGGAGAATATTTATGGATAATATAAAAATTGAAACGGAAAGACTTATCATAAGACCAATTTCGATGTTTGACGCAAAGGATATGTTCGAATATGCGAAGGACAAGGAAATGACGAGATTTATGGGATGGGATGCACACCAAAAAATCGAAGACACTCTTGCGGCTCTAAAAAATATGGTCGAACGCGATGGCAATTATCCGACATTTGCAATTGTTTTAAAGGAAAACAAAAAAATGATCGGCACAATCGACGCCATAATTTTTGGAAAAGGCAAAGCTTTAAAAGCGGAAATAGGATATGCACTTTCGCGTGAGTATTGGAACAAGGGTATCATGACGGAAGCTGCAACTGCAGTTGTCGGTCATCTTTTTACAAATTATGACATACACAGAGTTCAGGCGAAGCACGATTTAAAGAACCCCGCATCCGGTAAAGTTATGGAGCATATTGGAATGATAAAAGAGGGAACTTTGAGAGACTATCTCTATGTCAAGGGCGAATATGCGACGATGAACCTGTATTCGATGCTTCGAGATGAATGGGATGATTTATACGGCAAAGAGTTGGGTAAATAGAAAGTAGTTGAAAGGAGGATTAATATGGAAAGAGCAGCAACACTTCAAAGATTTTTGTTAGGCGTTCAAATTGCGGACTTGATTTTAAAAGTGTGTCTTTTTGTGGCACTGATAGTTTTAGTAATTATTGCAATCTCTTATTTGAAACAAAGAAAGAGAATCGAACTCGAATTTCACAAGAAAAAAATGAGCGAAGGAAAAACTCATGTAGATGTATTTAAAAAGGAAATCGACGATACGCTTTATGCAAAAAGAGACGAAGACGATTTGGAATAATGAATTTTAATTAAGCCGAATGAACTCGGCTTTTTTATTGCGTAAATTTATTTTAAGTAATGCCGAAAATGTTTCACAGTCGTGGTAATTATGGAATTTTTGTAACGATTTTATCTTGAATAGAAGCGGCTTATATGTTATAATTACTTTATATATTGAAAAGGAGGGATAAGATGGATTACGCAGATAAAAGACTTCTTGAGCTGGAAGAACTTGAAGAACAGTTTAAAGAATTAATAAAAAATAAAAAGCTCAAAGAAGCAAAGGCATTGATTGAAAATTTAAATGAAGTCGACGTTGCAACCCTGATAGACAAACTGGACCCTACAACAGGTACAGTAGTTTTTAGGATGTTACCCAAGGATATAGCGGCGGATGTTTTCGCAAATTTTGACAGTGAACAACAACAGGCTATTATACGTTCTTCAACGGATGCCGAAATAAAGGGAATAATGGATGAACTTTATTTCGACGATAAGGTCGACATGTTGGAGGAAATGCCGTCAAACGTGGTAAATTCTCTATTAAAGTATTCCGCTCCTGAAGAAAGAAATTTGATTAATCAGTTTTTAAAATACCCGGAAAATTCTGCCGGCTCTCTTATGACAATCGAGTATGTTTCTTTGAAAAAGGAAATGACCGTCGAAGAGAGTTTCAGAAAGATTAAACGCGAAGGTATTGATAAAGAAACTATTTATACACTTTATGTCACAGATAACTACAGAAGACTTATAGGTATTTTGTCTTTGAGGGAACTTATTGTTGCACCTGCGGAAACGAGGATCAACGATCTTATGCGTTCCGAAGTTGTGTATGTGCACACCCACGATGACCAGGAAGATGTTGCAAATCTATTTAGAAAGTACGGATTCGAAGCAATTCCGGTTGTGGATAATGAAAAACGTATAGTCGGAATTATCACATACGACGATATTATTGATATTATTGAAGAAGAAACAAACGAAGACTTCCAAATCATGGCAGCTATCACGCCGTCGGAAGACGAGTATTTGGAATCAGGCGTTTTTAATCTTGCAAAGCACAGAATTATGTGGCTGATGGTTCTTATGATTTCAAGCACCATAACCCAAAGGATTATTGCTGGATATGAATCATATCTTTACAGCGTGGTGGGACTTTCGACATTCATCCCGATGCTCATGGACACAGGCGGTAACAGCGGAAGCCAAAGTAGTACACTTGTTATTCGCGGACTCGCAACGGGCGACGTAAAGCCGAAAGATTGGTATAAAGTCATGTGGAAAGAGTTTAGAATAGCTGTCGTTGTCGGTATCGTTCTTTCGATAATCAGTTATTTTAAAATTATTTATTTTGATAAAATGCCGAACAATATTGCACTCACAGTAAGTTTAACGCTTATTTTTGCAGTTATGACGGCAAAGGTTGTCGGTGGAATTCTCCCGATTGCCGCACACAAATTAAAGCTTGACCCGGCGATTATGGCTTCGCCTTTAATCACGACAATTGCCGATGCCACTTCATTAATAGTTTATTTCGTTTTAGCACAAAACATTATCGGTTAATTATGGCGGCAAATAGACAAAAAGTCTATGCCGCTTTTTGTATAGGAAAGGATTTTTATGAAATTATATAATAGTTTAACAAATAAAAAAGAGGAGTTTCGTCCGATTGAAGAAGGAAAAGTTTCAATATATGCATGCGGCCCGACAGTCTACAATGACATGCACGTCGGAAACGTGAGACCGCAAGTTGTATTTGATGTTTTGAGGAGATTTTTCATCTATCTCGGCTACGATGTGAAATATGTTTCGAATTTCACCGACGTCGACGACAAAATTATAAACAAGGCTAATGAAGAAAACACAACAATAGACGTAATTTCAAAGAGATATATCAAGAGTGTTGAAGACGATTTAAAGGCACTTCACGTCTATGATTATCCTATCATTCATCCGACCTGTACCGAGCACATGGACGACATAATCGAGTTCATTGACGGGCTTATTAAGAAGGGTTTTGCATACGAATCAAACGGCGATGTTTATTTTAGAGTAAGGAAACTTAAGGACTACGGCAAGCTTTCGAACAGAAATATCGAAGACCTCGAAGTGGGAGCAAGAATCGAAAAAAATGAAATCAAAGAAGACCCGCTTGACTTCACACTTTGGAAAAAGAAAAAAGAAGGCGAAGTTTATTGGGATTCACCATGGAGCGAAGGTCGTCCGGGCTGGCATATCGAATGCTCGACAATGATTAAGTCGATTTTCGGCGGCACGATTGACATTCACTGCGGCGGTGAAGATTTGAAATTCCCGCACCACGAAAACGAAATCGCACAATCCGAAGCACTAATGGACAAGCCGCTTGCACATTATTGGCTGCACAATGGTATGATCAACATCGAAAACGTGAAGATGAGCAAAAGTCTCGGCAATTTCTTGTACGCAAAGGATTTTCTCGAAAAAGAATCCGGCGAAGTTCTGAGATTTTTCATTTTGAATGCTCACTACAGAAAGCCGCTAAACTTTAACGCCGAAGCTATTGAAGCGGCAAAGACTTCTTTGAGAAGACTTAAAAATTCGAAGAAAAGACTCACAGAACTTTTGGAAAATGCGGAAGATAAACCGGTAAATGATGAGATTTCGAAAAAAATCGGAGAAATAAGAGAGTCATTTAAGGCACACATGGGCGATGATTTGAACACGCCGGACGCTTTTTCGGATATGTTCGCACTTTCGAAATTTGCAAACTCGGCACTTGATGAAAATTCTTCAAAGGGTTCTATTGAGGAAGCTCTGAAACTTTTCGGAGAATTTACGGAAGTGCTCGGAATTTTGCAAGAGGATGAAGAGAGCGGTATAGACTCTGAAGTGAAAGAACTCATTCAAAAAAGAGATGAAGCAAGAAAGAATAAAGACTACAAACTCTCCGACGAAATCAGAGACCGTTTGACGGAAATGGGATATATCGTCAAAGATACTCCGAACGGCACAGAGGTGGAGAAGAAATGATAACTGACGAAGTCTATCAAATGGACGTTTTAAATCTTGCATTTTTGGGCGACGCAGTGTATGAACTTTTGGTTAGGGAAATGATTTCCACAAAAAACATGCGTGTAAATGAGCTCCACAAAGAGGCTATACACTTTGTGTCTGCAAACAGCCAATGTGCAGATTTAGACGTGATATGGGAAGACTTGGATAAACGTGAACAAACAATCGTGAAGCGTGCGAGAAATAAAAGACTGCATGCACCGAAACACACAAAGCCACAGGTTTACACTCTTGCAACCGGATTTGAAGCACTTTTCGGAGCACTCTATTTGAGTGGCGAGAAAGAGAGAATAGCCGGACTTTTCGAGAAGATAAAGGAGAATAAGTATGGAAATAATCGGTAGACAAGGCGTATATGTTGCACTTGAGGACGACAGAATCGAAAAAATTCGCCTCGTTGTCATGGACAGAAACAATGAACGCATAAAAGATATTATTGAACTTGCCGAAAAAAAGAATATAAAAATAAGTGAAGACAGAAATTTCTTCAACAAATTTAAACGCTCACATCAAGGGGTTGCACTTGTGATTCCGGAGTTTAAATATATGGAACTCGACGAAATGTTTGCACTCCCGAAAGAGGAAAGGGAAGTTGTGGTTGCACTCGACTCGATTGAAGACGTGAACAATCTCGGCTCTATCATAAGAAGTGCGAGCGTGTTCGGCGTTTCGAAAATTATAATTCCGAAAGACAGAGCGGCGGATGTTACTCCTGCGGTTATAAAAACATCGCAAGGCGGCATTGCCGACGTTGACATAATAAAAGTCACAAATCTTTCGAGAGCACTCAAAGATGCGAAGGACAAGGGATACTTCGTCATCGGTTGCCACATGGAAGGCGAGCCTATGGAAAATTTCGTTTCGCCGCCGGTAATCATTGTCGTCGGCAACGAACACAAGGGAATTCGCCCGGGCGTTTTAAAAGAATGCGACAAGGTGCACACTATACCGATGTCCAAAAAATCAAGTGTCGGATCTCTGAACGCCGGCATTGCGGGTTCGATTATGTTCTATGAATATTTTAAGGCATTCGGAGTATAGCGACCTCATCCTGGTTGATGGGTACAATCTTCTCTTTGCGGACAAAACTTTGAAAGAACTTTCGGAGACCAGCCTTGAAGAGGCGAGACTCCGACTTGAAAGTTTGCTTTCGGGTTACTCGCTTTATGTAAAAAAACAAATTGTGGTTATCTACGACGGTCATTTTGTTAAAGACAACCGTGGTGATGAATTTATGCGTGACAATTTGGGCGTAGTGTTTACGAGGGAGAACGAAACTGCGGACTCGAGAATTGAATCATTGTCGTTTTCACTTTCGGAGCGGTTTAATCTAACGGTTGTCACAAGCGACTTCGCTGAGCAGACGCTTGTTCTTATGAATAAAATTGAAAGAATGGGTTCGAGGGAGTTTTTAAATCGCCTGAAAGACAGCTATAAACTTGAAAAAAAGATGCACAAAAGAAAAACTCTTGTCGCCGAAAAAAGTACTTCCGATTGGAAGGAGATTTTAAAAGAGCTACGAGAAAATCTTGAGGAATAAAATAAAGCTGATTTCCGTTTTGGAAGTCAGCTTTTTTGTGTATTATTCTCCGGCTTTAAATTCCATGATTGCGTTCATAATGTCATCCACATTTGCGATGAGCCATTTGTCGCCCTCTTTTTTAAGGAACACACTTTTTTCGAGTTCAACCATATGCATCCCGTCGACATCGACGTCTTTGATTTTTGGGGCACCCCCTTCGATTGTCGGGTTATTTAGCCCGACTTTGCTTATATAATCGCCCATATCTATCGATTTAAACTTGTACATAAGGGAGCCTTCGGTTTTATCTTTTTCGATTTTTCCCGAAAGATATTTCAATGAAATTTTCGAAAGATATGTTTCCATAAATTCTCTTTCGAAATCGTCTTCCCATTCTGTGTTTCGCATTTGTTCCTGCTCTTCGCTTAAAACGAAGTCTGCAGCTTTTTTAAAATCCGCATCTTTTAAAGCAGCGAAAAAATGGTCGACTGTTTCCTTTGCCTTGTCGGTTTCGGTCTTATTACCGCATCCATAAGTCGTCGTTAAAACAAAAATTGTAAGTATAATAAATAATAACTTTTTCATTTCTTCCTCCATTAAATTGCTGCAAAATTTTTCACCTTGAATAATTGCTTAGTAATAAAATTCATATTCAAAAAATTTCGCTAAATAAATTCATGATAAGTATATTATACTATAAATTTTCCCAAAAATCAAAAAACATCCAATCAAAAGATTGAGTGTTTTAAAATTTATCTAACTTCTCTTCCGTTCAAGAAGTCACACATCATTTCAAAATTGTGGCGATCGGAGAGCATACCCATATGGTCACCGTTCACAACTCTGAATTTCGCTCTGATTTCCGGAGTCATTTCTTCGAATGTCATACCCATAGTTGCTGAATAGAGCGGAACAACGCCGTCACCTTCGGGTGCGAGAATATTTTCTACATTTGAAAGTGACTTGTCGGATTTAACAACGAAATAGCCTGACACAACTGTCGGGTGGTTGTTTCCGGCAAAGAACATTGAGTTCGGACGGTGCATAAGCATTATATTTCCGTCACGTTCGCCGTTTTCTCTGAAAATTGCGGCAACGTCTAGGAAATTTTTATACCTTTCCTCTTTTGCACTGCGAGCTAATGCGAGGTCGGATTCTTCAAGGTCCAAAGATTTGCTGAGATTATTTTTGCTCAAGTTTTGAATTAGCTCTTCGTAAGTCTTATGTCTTCCGTTTATTGCTCTAAGGAATTCTTTTTGATTTGTTTCATCCACAAATTGCATCGGATATTTTTCAAGCATTCTTTTTGCAGGGAAGAGCTCAACCATCGACACAAAACTTGAAACTACTCTTGTGTCGAGACCCGTAAATGCTTTTATGGCACTGTCTATAAAACTGTTTACGAGAATTGAGTTTGCAACATAATGGTGCGTAGTCGGAGCACCTTCATACGGAGTTCCGAATGAAAGATATTTGTCGACTTTGTCGTCGTTGTCTTTTAAATAGATAGCCGAGATAATACCGCCCATGCTGTGTGCAATAAGGTCAACTTTAACTTTGCCGCCGTCTGTAATTTTGTCGATGAATTGTCCTAATTTTTCAGCTGAATCAACATTTGTCTTTCTCCAGTCGTACGAGAAGAGATAAACCGGTCTGTCCGGGAAATTCGTCATGAGATTTTTTAGAAGCGGTGTGTATTGTGAGAAAGGTCCCGCATGTCTTTTAATTGACGGCACATTTCTTAAATCACCTTGTTGAAAAGTGTATAGAGTGTCATTTGTGTCTAAACTCAAATCTTCCGTGACTTTTTTGGAATCATAACCAATTGGCGGATAAATCATCTTCATGTTTTTCTCGTTTTTCGGTGAAATCATGCCGCTCGTCTTTTCTTCTTCACTAAGTAAGCTCGGGTCGATGTTAAAAAGTTCCGAGCCTGCGACACCAGGCACAAAAATAAGAGGCTTTTTATCTAAATTTGTTTCGTGAACTTCATCATCCAAAATATAACATTTCAGTGAATCGACAAGTTCATCATTTGTTATTTTGTCAGTTGAATAATATTTATCGGAGTTTTCCTTAAAAACCCTTGTTGCAAATGAATAATCTTTATTATTTAACTTTGAAAAATCCGAAACAGTTATAAGTCTTGTGTTTTTGGATAAATCAACGGCAGTATTTCTAAATGTGTTTGCATTTCTGAAATAGAAATGATCCCTTTGAGTATACGGACCGTTATTTGTTGCAGCTCCAACATTTGGGTACATGCTTGTAAAAAGAATTATGTCTTTCTTGTCATTATAAACAAGACTGTTTGCCATTTCGAGTGCAGCGGTCGGGTTTGAAAAACCGAATGGGATAAGCGAGTTAAAAGCATTTTCGATTTTAACCGAATCGGACGTTTTCCTTTCAACTGTGGTTGCACTGTTGTTATAAGAAATAAGTGTTATTGAAACATTTCCGGCTTTAATAAGAGCATCGGAAAGTGCAGTCACTTGATTTTTAATATTTGCGAGAGAGCTGTTGTACATACTCCTGTCGATTAAAAATACGACTTCTCTTTTGTTTCTTTCATAATCTGAAGGAATAGCTGTAGTGTCTTTTACGGCGTCTTGGAAATCATTCTTTGCGTAGATTACTCCGGTGCTCAAAATGAGTCCAAAAACCATAAAAAATGCCAATAAAATTGATGTTTGTCTTGTCTTCATAAGATCCTCCTTTAATTTTGATAAACTGCTAAATTTATCAGTACAGATACATTATACCATATTAACGTGAAAATTATGCAGAAAAATCAATAAATTTAACAAAAAAATAAAATAATTAATAAATAACAAATTCTATGACAATTTTAGATTGCGTAATATCGTCAATATATATAATGCTTAAATTCGGCATTTATAGAAATAAAAGATAAAAAAATTATTTATACAAATGGATATGATTCAATTGTTTATACTACATAAAAAATATGCTTTACCATTATAATGTATATCTAAACTAGGAGGAAATTAATAAAAGTAGTGATTGTAGTTGTGTTCAGTATTAGAAAAATCTTATGAAATTTGAAAAAGGAAAATATATAATAAGGAAATTCCAATTTTTCCCAAACAAAAAACACTCAATCATAAGATTGAGTGTTTTAAAGTACTATCTAACTTCTCTTCCGTTCAAGAAGTCGCACATCATTTGTAAGTTTCCTAAGTCAAGAAGCATTCCGATGTGGTCGCCTTTAACAACTCTGAACTTATTTCTGATTTCAGGGCTCATTTCTTCAAATGTCATACCCATTGTTGCAGAGTATAGAGGAACCATTCCGTCTCCTTCCGGAGTGCTAATTCCATAAACTGTGTGTAAAATGTCTTGGTTTCCAGGGAAATATCCTGAAACAACTGTAGGGTGATTGTTTCCTACGAAGAACATTGAGTTTGGACGGTGCATAAGAAGAACATCTCCGTTTCTTTCACCGTTAACTCTGTATAATTTAGAATCTTCAATGAATTGATTATATCTATCGTTGGATACATTGCTCATTGCCATATCAACAGTTGCTAAATCAGCAAGACCTGAAACTTTAGCATCAGCGGCTGCTTGTAAAATTTTATCATAACTGCTGTTTGAGTTTAAAATTCTTTGGAAGCTATTTAAATCTCCTGTTGAAACAAAGTGATAAGGATATTTTTCAAGCATTCTTTGTGTTGGAAGAAGTTCAACCATAGCAGTGAAGCTTGATGCAACGTCAGGTTTGATACCGACAAGTTTTTCAATAACAACGTCAAGGAATCCGCCTACGAGACTTTTGCTTGAAAGTGTGTTGAAAGCAGAAGGAGCTCCTTCATAAGGAGAACCGAATGACAAATATTTGTCAACTCTGTCGTCGTGTTCTCTTAGATAATGTGATGAAACAATACCGCCCATGCTGTGTGCAATAATATCAACTTTAACTTTGCCGCCGTCTGTAATACTGTCGATGAATGCAGCTAATTTTTCAGCTGAATCAATATTTGACTTTCTCCAATCGTATGAGAAGAGATAAACCGGTCTGTCCGGGAAATTCTTCATAATAGTTCCGAGAAGTGAAGAATACATTGCAACAGGACCTGCATGTCTTTCGAATACATTAACTTTTCTCAAGTCGCCTTGTTGCAAACCATATAAATTTTCGTTTGAATATAAATTTAAATCGTCGTTAGCTTTTCTTGCATCATATCCGATAGGAACCCAAATTCTATTAGCTGATCTTTCTTTATCGCCATAAATCATGCCGATAGCTTTTTCTTCAGGTGATACTAAGCTTTCATCAATTTTGAAAAGTTCAGAACCTGCAATACCAGGGATAAAAATAATAGGTTTTTTGTCTAAATTTCTGTCGTGTTTTTCATCACCGAGAATATAATCTCTAACTGAACTTACAAGTTCTTCGCTGTTCATTTTGTCAGCTGCATAATATTTGTCTGAGTTTTCTTCAAAAACTCTCTTTGCAAATGCATAATCTCTATTATTCAAATTTGAGAAATTAGAAACAGTGATTAATCTTGTGTTTTCAGCAAGTAAATCTGCTGAATTTTTAAATCCGTTTGCATTTCTGAAATAGAAGTGGTCTCTGTAAGTGAAAGGTCCTTTATTTGAGATAGTTCCTAAGTTTGGATATACATTTGTGAAAAGAACAACGTCTTTCTTTTCTTCGTAACGGATACCGTTTGCCACTTCAAGAGCCAATGACGGATTTGAAAAACCGAATGGTGAAATGTATCTGAGTGAATTTTTGATTTTGTTCAAATCAGTCGATTGTCTTACAAGAGTTGTTACATTACCGTTGAAAGCAATAACTGAAATTGAAAAATTTCCTGCTTGAAGTAATTGATCGGAAAGATCACTTACTTGATTTTTAATGTCAGCGAGAGCATTGTAGTCTGTGTACATACTCCTGTCAATTAAAAATACAACTTCTTTTGCGTTCTCTGTTGGAACGTTTGCATTATCTCTTACAGCACCCGGGAAATCATCATGAGCAAAAATTACTCCTGTGTTCAACATGAGTCCGAATACCATAAAGACTGCCAATAAAATTGATGTTAGTCTAATCTTCATAAAATCCTCCTTTATTTACGATAAAATATATTATCTTTATCGTTAGTAATTATATTATATCATATTTTTAATTAAATGTAATAGATTTTTTCGCCAAAATGAATAAAAATTTAAAAAAACTTGTAAATAAAAACTTTTTACACAAATTATAATCGTGTTATAGCAACCGCTAGTAAGAGCGAAAAATTAATTAATCATCAACCAAATGTGCAAATTTTAAGGATTATTTATTTTATTTAGCATTTTTATTATTTTATAGGAAAAATAGAAATACATAAATAAACCGTAGTTATAAGATATGAAAAATAAAAATCTTTAAGAATAAAAATATTATTTTAAATTTTGCCTAACCGATTTGATAGCCATTATCAAAATGAAAACCTTTCTATTATATAGAAATAAAAAAATCTCTGCACAAATCTTTTTGATTCATACAAAGATTTCAATTGACTATTTTGCTTTCGGTTTTTTAATATTTATCCCAACGGCCATTCCAAGCATCATTCCAATACCTATGCCGACCGCCATTTCATCTGCGACAACGGAGCCAAGGGCGGCACCCAAGCACATGCCGATTGACATTCCCTCAGCCATATAGTTATCGTCGCCCTTTTCATGCTTTTCGTCGTGCTTTTTTGCGGAGTAAATCGCGACATAAGCCGCACCCACAACAAGCACAAGCGGTATAATGATCTTCGACATATCTTCTAAAAAATCCATAAAACCTCCAAGACTATTTATAACTCACAAAATTTTCTCTTGTCAAATCATAGTAAACGGTGGACTGTAGCTCGCCACGTTGGTCTTCCCACGAATCATACTCGATTTTAGTCTTTTTAAACCCGAGTTTTTCGTACACATGCTGCGCACGTTCGTTTTTTAAATTGGTCGTGAGAAAAATGAGTTTTGCCCCCATATTGAAAAGCTCCTCGATAAAAAGGCTCAAAACAACTCGCCCTATGCCACGCTCTTGATAATCGCTTTCGCAAATTTTTATGCCGATTTCGCATTCACTATCGTCCGACATCTTGTAATTCATCTCGCCGATTGGAATATCCTTGTACTCGATAATGAGCGTTCGTTTCTTGTCCGTATAATTTTCGATTTGGTTTTTAATTCTCTCCGCATTTGTGTGAAAGCCGTCGGGAAAACCTGCATGTGCCATAACGCTGCCGTCGTTCCACCACGTTTCAAGTTGTTTTGCATCGGATTCGATAGCATTTCGAATCAAAATATCTTTATAATTTATATTCATTTAATACCTTTCATTTTAAATTTCTATATTAAGAATTTCGCAAATATTTTTGTATGCGATTTTCTCCATCTCGTCAGCACTGAAATTCATCTCGTCCAAAATATCACAGTATCTGTTGTAGACGTCTTCAGCTTTTGTCTTGTAAACTTGCGGGAAATCCGTTCCGAAAATGAGCCTGTCCGCACCAAAATTTTTCAGAATACGTTCCGTCATACCGGCACCGTAAATCTCGTAGAGCTTAGGGAGAATATATGAAATGTCCGCAAAAGTCGTCCCGCTTAGCGCATCTTGCCACTTCATACCGCCGAGATGCGACGTGATAAATGTTATGTCCGGAAAAACTTGAATCATCTTATTTATTCTGTCCGGCGCGCAGTCGTCGTGAAAACCGACCATTGTCGGATTTGAATGCACCATGACGGGAATCTCAAGCTCCGCCGACTTGCGAAGAATAGGAACCATTCTGAGATCGTCGAATGGAATATTGAGGTTGTTCGGGTGAATTTTAAGTCCCGAAAGACCGTCTTTTTTGATTGCATCCTCGAGTTGTTCGACTGCAACGTCGAGCATATAAGCTCCGATATTTTGAATATCGGCGAATGCGAGAAAAAGTCCGTCCGAATTTCGCACAACCTCGCCGAGCCAATTGTTGTTCTTTGTCGTCTCCTGATACATAAACGGATCGTTCGTCGGTTGCAGAATAAACTTCTTCACATTATATTTTTTCGAAAGCTCTATAAAATACTCTTTTTTTGAATAAGTCCACTCGCATCCCGGGTCACCCTCGAAATACTCTCTGAACTCGTCAGTCACCAAATGTGCATGTGCATCGACTTTCGGAATCTCTCGCCACTTCATAAAATCACCTCTTATTAATATTATAACATAAATGCGTGAAGGGGAGGAATGGGGGAGTGTGAGAATTTTTGGGAAAGAAAAATCATTAATTGTATATGTAAACGTGTTGTAGCGGGACGGCACTCAAGTGTCCTCTCGCCATATATCAGACCTATACAATTTGGAACATCACCAACAACGCCGAACCGATAAAATATAGAACCAAAAATCCCAAACAAATTTTTGCAACTCGTATTTTTTAAAATGTTCCCCCAATTTTCACTCTTGGCGGCGATACACCTTTTTATCTCATCTCACGACGAAATCGAAGATTTCTGCTCGATGGATAAAAAAACTGGTCGATAATACAATGTTTATTTATTTCTAAATGTCATCACTCACAATCGTGTATGTATCTATATCCCAGGCGTCGGGATGTTATAGACCTAACCCGTGCTTTTTGATTTTACAAAATCAAAAACACGATGGTAGGCCTTATGCAAAGACGTCCGACGATATTTCGACGAATAGGAGAAATGAGTCGTTGACGTCGATTGTGAACCCGACGCTACCTACGGCGTGTACATATTTATACAAAAAATATAATATTTTTACAATTATATAGATGTATATATTTTTACAATTGTATATGCATGTGTACGCATCCGTAGCGGGACGGCATACGTTGTGACGTAAGGAACAACGATGTCCTCCCGCCATATATGACGTGTGTGAAATTTAGAACCTCACCAACAACGCTGTGTGAATAAAATATAGAACCAAAAATCCCAAACAAATTTTTGCAACTCGTATTTTTTAAAATGTTCCCCCAATTTTCACTCTTGGCGGCGATACACCTTTTTATCTCATCTCACGACGAAATCGAAGATTTCTGCTCGATGGATAAAAAAACCGGTCGATAATACAATGTTTATTTATTTCTAAATGTCATCACTCACAATCGTGTATGTATCTATATCCCAGGCGTCGGGATGTTATAGACCTAACCCGTGCTTTTTGATTTTGCAAAATCAAAAACACGATGGTAGGCCTTATGCAAAGACGTCCGACGATATTTCGACGAATAGGAGAAATGAGTCGTTGACGTCGATTGTGAACCCGACGCTACTGACGGCGTGTATATATTTACATAATTGTATATGCATGTGTACGCATCCGTAGCGGGACGGCACTGTGTGTCCTCACGCCATATATCAAGCTTATAAAATTTACAACCCCACCAACAACGCTGTGTAAATAAAATATCGAGCCACATAACCATATGGACATCGTGTAAAATTTAGACAATTAAATATGCTGTACTCCTGTGTTTATCTATACATCATAATCAAAATTATCTACCTTTTTCTTTTTTGTCAAATCTTCTTCAAAAAGAAAATCCATTTGTGTCATTCCGTTCGATTTTGCAACAAGCGAAGCAGGGAAGGAGACAATTTCTTGGTTGAAAATGCTGATGTTGTTGTTTACAATTCTCTTTGCAGCAGCGAGTTGTTCATTTTCATCGTCGATTTGATCCTGCAAATTCAAAAATTCTTCCGAAGATTTGAGCTCCGGATATGATTCTGCCAAAGCATAAATCCTATGAATCGCATCGTCTTGATCCTTCATATTCATGTTCGCCTCGGAAATACTTCCGGACTGTCTGAGCTTTATAACATTTGCGAAAGTGTCTGCCTCGTGCCTTGCGAAAGACTTTGCAACCTTAATCATTTCGGAAATCGTGTCGTATCTTTTTGCAAGTGCAATGTCCACATTTCTCTTGGATTCATCAATCACAATCCTGTACCTTTTCAATCTGTTCGATGTGCCTATGAACCAAAAAATCGCAATGACAATCATCCCGAACACAAAATAAATAAACAAATTATCCATAACTCCTCCTTAAAACTTTTCTCCAATAATATCTATCAGTGCATAAAAATCAGCGAGCTTCGTGCGAATTTGCTCGTACTCTCCGGCGAGTGAAAGCTTCTCGACACCCCATCCTGTGGCGGGAGCAGAAAACAAAAAATGATTTGACTGAAACGCAATCGCAACATAACTCTCGTTCATATAAATCGCAACATTAATCTTTCGGCTCAAATTGTTCAAAATTTCTAAAATATTCGCATCAAGAATCAGCCGCGAATAAAGATCATCGGTCGAAAAAATCGAATAAGCATTGTTAAACTCAATCGACTCCGTTTGAATTTCTTCTTCGCCGTCTCTTTTCGAACCGTATGGACCGAACAACTTCTTGCCGAAAAAACCCTTTTCATAAACGGGTGCAATCCTTATGTGACCGTTAATATTCGTATTAAACCTCGCCACCAAAACCTGCCCGCGAAAATCTGTGTGCTCCTCTTTTCTCCCGTTCTTGTCGCTCGTATAGTGCCAACAGCGCATATTGCAAAACTCAGTCTTGTAATCATCGCCGAAAATAATGTGACAGTTGGAATAATACTTATTTGAATTATAAACCAAATTTTCCATAATCTCAAAATCCATACCGCCATGATAATCCACAACCGTGTCCGGAAAAATCTCATTCAAAACCGGTGTTAAAAAATTATTCACATACAAATCATCCACGTCGACATTGCGGCTTTTGAAAATATTATAGCAATAACACCAAATAGCGGCACACAGAATCAACGCATAATTCCCAAAAAAATTGACAACGACAACCGTTGCAACAAAGCCGAGAAAACCGATGTAAAACATATCCGACATCCTGTTCTTGACACACTTTTTCATCTCATTAAGACGACGTCTTGTTTCGGGCGAATTCTGTGCAGCCTCGATTCTATTTAAAACCTCCGGGTCCAAAAACCTCTCTCTAAACTTCTTTCTCAAAAACTTAGGATTCCTTTCTTATAACTCTCATTATAATTTTACCCCAAAAACAACTACTATTTATCAAAATACTGCGAAAATCATAAACAAATTACAAAAAACATAATCGCAACAAAAAAACAAAGCGTGTGATATACACACGCCTCGTTCTATAAAAATCGGGTTACAAACGATTATCTTTCTCTTACTTCGAAAGATTGTCCGTTAACTCTATTCCATTTTTCATCAACACCATTCATCATTCTTTCGTATGAGTGGCCGAATGCTGCTTCGTAAATATCATAATAGTACCAAGCACTTCTCATGTTATCTACAAATGCATTGCTCGAGTTCATAAGATTGTTTTCAACATAAGCTTTGTCAGCTGTTCTGTTGAGCATTCTGTTTACGATCGCTACAACTTCGGCTCTTGTGATGTTGTTGTTAGGTCTGAATGTGCCGTCTTCATAACCGTTGATCCATCCTGCGCCTGCAACTCTGTTGATGAGAGTGTATGCCCAGTCTGTTGGAGGAACATCTCTGAATGTCTTCCAAGCGTCGATATTTCCTGCGTATCTTGCTGCGATTGCTGCAAATTCACGTCTTGTTATCGGTTGGTTAGGTCTGAATGTGCCGTCTTCGTATCCCTTGATAACGCCTTGTCTAGCAATGATATCTATTGCTGTCTTGTACCAATCTCCTGCCTTAACATCCTTGAATTGCGGTGCGCCGGCTGTAGATTTGTTCAAAGAAAGTCTTGCGAAAATCATTGCAACTTCAGCTCTTGTTATCGTTCTGTTCGGTGCAAAAATATTTTCACCATATCCCTTGATATATGAGAAGTGATCGTGAGCATTGAGTGCAGATGGAGTCCAACGTGGTTCAACCTTTGAAGGTTGTGTTGGTTTCTTTTCTTCTTTAACTTCTTTGACTTCTTTGTCACGTCTGTCATATCTGTTATATCTGTCTCTTTCTCTCCAATATTCGTCATCGTATCTTACTTCAGCCGATACCGGATCAGACTCGGTCATATCTTTTTCAATTTGAGTTACATAAATTCTAACTCCATCATATAAGATATAAGGAACACGTACAGCCCATCTTCCGTCGTATTCAACGACTGTAGTTTCTGTTAAACCGTCAGGGAATCTTACAACAATTGTTGCACCCGGAGTACCTCTTCCTGTTACATAATCATCTGAATCGTAAATAGAATCTACGCTTGGTTGTTGTGATTTTTTATCAGGTTGTGGTGTAGGGGTGCCTGCTTTCTTAACTGTTTGTGCTGGTGTTAATTTACCAATTTCTTTGCCATCTTTATCTTTTACAGTTACTGATCCGTCATTACCTACTTCGATTGTTGAGCCTTCTGGTAGATTTGGATTTGCGTCTTTGACAGCTTTTTCAACAGCATCTTTTTCTTCTTTTGATAAGTTAGCTGGGTTTTTAACTTCAACAGGTTTTGCTGGAGCTACTATTTTGTCAGCTGTATCTTTCTTTGTCTTAGCAGTAGCTTCATCTGATTCATTATTAGAATTATCTTTAGCTTTAGCTTTTACATCTGATTCATCAGCAACTTTGTCAGCCGGTATTGTGATAACGCCGGTATTTTCATCAATAGTGATTCCTTCCGGTGCATCTTGAGGGAGCTTCCACTTTCCATCTTCTTTAGTTGCTGTAACTGTAACAGGTTTAGTTGCTCCTGTCGGAGTGTAAGTTACAGAAACTTCTTTTGTATCTGCATCTGCTGGTGGAGTAACTTTAACGCTTCCATCTTCTTCAGCTGAAATAGTCGGTTTTCCAGGAGCTGTTGTGTCAGCTGTATCTTTCTTTGTCTTAGCAGTAGCTTCATCTGATTCATTATTAGAATTATCTTTAGCTTTAGCTTTTACATCTGATTCATCAGCAACTTTGTCAGCCGGTATTGTGATAACGCCGGTATTTTCATCAATAGAGATTCCTTCCGGTGCATCTTGAGGGAGCTTCCACTTTCCATCTTCTTTAGTTGCTGTAACTGTAACAGGATCAGTTGCTCCTGTCGGAGTGTAAGTTACAGAAACTTCTTTTGTATCTGCATCTGTTGGTGGAGTAACTTTAACGCTTCCATCATCTTTTGCTTCTACTGTTGGTGCTTTTGGTGCTGTTGTATCGTTTGAGTTTACTGTAGCTTCTTCTGATACTAGCTCACCTGCTTTTGCTTTTGCTTTTGCTTTTACTTCGTCATTATTCTTAAGCATCTTAGCAGGAATTGTTACCAAACCAGTTGCTTCATCTATTGTTATAGATGGATCTGTACCGTCAGCTAGTTTCCACTTGCCATCTGCACCTTTCGTAGCTGTAACTGTTGTTGGATTAGCAGCATCACCAAATGTTATATCTAATTCTTCTGTTCTCTCGTCTTTTGGTCTTACAACTACGCTACCATCGCTCAATGCTTTTGCTTCTGGTTTCTTAAGCTTTTCGACAACTGTATCTGCTTGTGAAAGTTGTCCAACTTTTTGACTTTCGCCTGTGCCTCTAGTTACAGTTACTGAACCGTCATCTGCAACTTCAATCTCACTATCTTGAAGGTTTAATGTTGGATTTGCATCTTTAATTGCTTTCTTAACAGCATCTTTGTCATCATTATCTAATTTATTTTTATCTGCAACAAGTACCTTTTCTGGTGCAACTAGTTTTATAGTCTTATCAGCTTCTTTTGCTTCTTCAACAGTATCTGTGCCAGGTATAGATCCATCACTATCTCCCATAGGTACTGTTACTGTACCGTTGCTGTCAACTTGAATTTCTTCATCTTTGAAGTCTAAGACTGGGTTAGCTGCCTTTATAGCATCTCTTACAGCTTGTTTTTCTGCTTCTGTAAGTTTATTAGTGTCACCGACTTTTACTTTGTTTGCTGGTGGATTTAATTTTTTGCCATCTCTTGTAAAAGGTTTTACTGTGTCTTTGCCTTCTAATGTTCCGGTCTTCTTACCATCTGCAGTAGTTACTTTTACATTACCCTTGCTGTCAACTTCAATCTTATCGCCATCAGCAAGATTGTTCTTTGCTTTAACAGCTGCAGCGACCTTATCTCTTTCTGCTTTTGTTAAGTTTGTAGGATCTTTTACTTCAACTTTTTCATCAGGAGCTGTTAAATCAAGTATTGTATCTTTTTGTACAACTGTCTTCTCAGCAGGTATAGTACCTACCTTACCACCTTGTTTGATAGAAACATTTCCGTCTTTATCAACAGTGATTTCGTCGTCTTTAAGGTTTCTATCTGGGTTAGCGTCTATGACAGCCTGTTTAATCTCTGCAATTTCATCATCTGTTAACTCGCCAATCTTACCAACCTTAACTGGTTCCTTTGGTGGGTTGAATTCGTTTTGAACCACTTTTTGAGTAACAGTTTGTTCTGGTTTTAATGTTGCTGTCTTGCCGTTTTTTGTAACTGTTACTGTACCGTCTTCAGCTACTGTTACATCAGCTTCTGTTATGCCTTTGTCTTTATTTGCTTCAACAACTGCTTTCTTAACTTTGTCAATTTCATCTGATGTAAGTCCTTTAAGGTCTTTTACTTCAACAGGGGTTGGAGCTGTTAATTCTAAAGGAGTTTTTTCAGTCTTTTCCCAAACTGCATATACAGTCTTAGGTGCTGTTACGTTATCTAAGATTCCATCTGTTGGCTTTGTTGCATCTTTCTTATCAGCCCAGCCCTTGAATGTAAATCCATCTCTTGTTGGTGTAGGTGCTGTTACATTTCCGCCTTCAACCTTAACATTAGTTGTGTCCTTACCGTCAGTAAATGTACCTTGATTTGCATCAAATGTAACTGTTACTTCATTTGAATAAACAGCATAAACAACTAAATGTTTTGTTACAGGTGTTTCATTCGTAAAGATTTGATCTTTTGGCAATTTATTAAATTCATCTGCTGTAACAACGGCCTTGTCTCCTAAAGCTTTTTTACCTTCTTCAGTAACCCAGCCTAAGAAGTTCTTGCCTGCAAGTGTTGGTGCTTCTGGGAACTTGTCACCGGTATTTGCTTCAACATTTGCTCCTTCAAAACCGTTAGCTGCGTAGCCATCTTCTCCGTAGAACTTAACGTTGTCCGGTGCAATCTTAACAGCTTTCTTTGAGTCGTCAGTCCAAGCACCTTCTGTTGTATCGAACAATACTCTTGCTCTTACTCTTGTTTCGTATAGGTCAGATGGAAGTGATGAACCGTCTGAAGCGTTGGAAACAAACTTCATATCTTTTAATAAAGTAAGTGGTTTTTCAGTTTTATCTTCTGAATGATAAGGAAGCATCTTTGTTAAATCTACCTTGTATTCATAAGCTTTATATGTTTTTTCTTCTTCATTAAATTGAGCATCGAAGATGTCTGCTTTTTTAATAGTTACATCTTTTCTTACATCGTCGCCGACTAAATTACCATCTTTATCGTATTCGTTTTCGTCAGCTTCAACTTTTGCGTAAAGTTTGCCAACTCTTCCTTCTTCATAAAGTGTTCTAACTTTACCGCCGTCATACTTTGTATAACCAACGAATTCTTTAGTGTCTTTCTTATTAAAGTCATCGTTGCTTGCTGGCAATACTCTTGGATCCTTATAGAAGTCGTCAGTTCCATCTGCATAATCATTTGTAAATAACAATTGATATGGAGTATAAAGTGATTTGTTGATAGATAGGATTGATGACTTATCAGAGTGGTCAGTCCATGCTATTTTATTTGTATTTTCAATCTTGTCTATATTTACATACTTAAACCAAGACGTTTTAGAATCAATCTTATTCCCGTTATTATCATAAGCTTCTACAATAATGTCTTTTCCCGGCTCTAATTTTTTTGTGTTAATCCAGAAATTACCGCCTGAGCTTAAGATTGATTTATTTGGCACTCCTGTCAAAACCTTATTGCTGTTAGAATATTGCCATAAAGTTCCTACTTTCGGTGTAGTGAAAACTAGTTCTTTTTGTTCAGTTTCATCTTTTAAAGTGTATTTTAATTTAAAGGATGCTCCTCTTGGAAGATCTGTATAAAGGTGCATATTGATATTTCTATCGTTTTGTAATGTTAATGTTGCTGCGCCTTCATTTAGCTTACTGCCGTTGTGCGTTTCAAGGAAGTTTACAGGACCAGCAAAGGTTGAATCATAAGGCATGTAAATCTTTAGACTTTGTCCAGCCTTTATTGTAGCACCTTCTCTAAGTGTAAATTTATAAACACCTTCTGCAAATTTTGTAATGGTATCAACAGCTCCATTGCCCGTAACGAAGCCATTGTAATAACCTTGTGGCTTTCTTGATATTGCTTGGTCTCCACCGATGTGAATCATGATTTGATCTCCGGCTGGCTTAGAAGTTGTATCAATTAGGTATGATTCGCCCTCTGGAACTACATAATCATTGGCATATTGTTTTTCAAAAACTGTCCAGCCTTTGTTGTTAGGGTTAGTCCAACCTGACATAGTTGAATAATTAAGTTTTCTAGCGTGTGTGTCACTAAAAGTATTTTCAAACTCACCCTTGTCTACTACATAATCAATCGCTGTGATATAGAATCCTGACACCTTAACGTACTGATCATGTTTAGGTACTTCTACTACTTTTACGTCACCTTTACTGAAATCACTTGTTCCAATAACTATATAAGCTAATTTCTTATCAGAAGAGTAGTTTATCTTATCTTCTGGTATTCCAACATTTTTAGTATATGGAGATAGTTCTCTAGCGACAGTCATAACATTGACATATCCAACATATCCCTTAGAATCAGCTTTCAAATACTTAACAAGATTAGCATCAAAAACTTGTGTAAATGCCACTGGTTCTCCACCAACTGTTTCTCTTACAATAGTAGTTCCTTGACCCATGTATTGAGTTCTAATTATACCTAAGTTTGATGTGTCACTATAGTCTTTCGGATTTGCAATAAATTCCGACATAAAAAACTCTTGATTTGTTGCATTAGTACTATCGGCTTGCAAACCGCCCTTTAAGAATAAAGAGTTTACCTTATCAGCTAGAGAAACACCTGTAGTCTTAGTATAAGTTGAGTAGTCCATAGAGGATTTACCCGGCGCATAAGCGTATACTTTCGAATAATCATCAGTTGTTAATCTCATTTGGATAATAAAGTTTTCATTACCCAGACTTTTTAAGTCAACGCCTTCTTTTAAAACTAAATTAATAGGCAGATTCTTTCTTTGGTTAGCTCTACCTCCAACAGCGGATGGCAAATCAAAAGACCTACCGACAATTCCGTTTACATTTTCAAGTTTGTATTGAGTCGTACCGTCTCTGCCTACAACATGTGATAAATCAAAGTCGACGAACTTTTCAAGATCCCCGAAATTAATTAAAGCCTTGTGCCAAACAGCCGAAGCAGCTTGTGTCTTTTCTTTGTAAACAAGCCTAATTACGTATCTGCCGTTTGCATCAATGAACATACCATCATAGTCGATGTCGTTCATTTGAATTGGATCAGATGTAGTTACTCTAACTAAAGTTTGGGAGTCCTCCACCTTCCAACGACTCTTGTCTTTAATTCTGTTTTCCCAGTTTGCTTTCTTGTAATAAGTCGCACTTGTTGTTGCTTCTGCTGCAGGTTGGTCTGCAGGGTCAGCTAATGCTGTGAAAGCACCAAGTGGTACTAGCGTTATCATCATGACAAACGCAAGTACTAAACTGAGTGTTCTTTTTAAATGATTTTGATTCATATATAAATCTCCTCCTTCATATTATATTATAATATATATTAAAAATAATGTCTATCATTTTTCGGCTATTTAAGTGGACTTTTACAAATTTTTTTATATTTTTTTATCGAATTTACTCAAATCATGTCATTCATTTTAATAAGTTTGGATATTCTATTAAAAATTAAAATCGAAAGCTTAATAAAAATCTTTAGTTAATAAAATTTTATTGCATTTAACAAACAAAAAGCTTTACCTCAATTCGTTTTTCTGTTCACGATTTCTTCTTAAAATTTTTCAAGCAATTTTTCGGTGGTCTGCTATTGTTTTACACCAAATCCCGTAATAAGTTTAGAATTTTTGAGAGCTGTTATTCTTACAATGTGCATTCTTGCAATTTGGGCAAGTTATACGTTTTTATATGTTTTTTATTGTAAGCCGTTTTTCTATGTAAAGATTGTAGCTGTAACGAGTATGCCGGAAGTCTCTTGGACGTAACGCGCGAGGGAAATAGGCATTGAAAGTTTTTGGTACAAGGAAGTTTCGGAAGAAACGATTTTGGATATTATAAATAGGATGTTGGTGGGCGAGTTAATCTATCAAAATTCAACTCACGAGGTTATGCTTGGTTCTGTAAAGTCAACTGAATTTACGCATAGGGAGATTCAAGTTTTACGTCTTCTAACAATAGGGGAGGGAAATGAAGAAATCACAGCAAAGTTAAAAATTTCACAAAATACCATTAAAACACATATAAAGCATCTTTTGAAAAAACGGGTTTCGAAAGCCGTACCCAACTTGCGATACAGTCGCGAGTGACCTGATTTGTTATCGAAGATGACTGATAAAGAAATTGTTGGATATGAATAGAGTGAATAATTTTAAAAGATGGTGGGGGAAGATTATCGGAACAGTATCGAAGTTGTATGGAACAATATGATGTAAAAAGTGGAATAATATGAGAAAAACAGCAACGTGTTGGTGTTTTTTATGGATTTATGTATGAATTGTGAGCGGGAATTAATGCTTATTGTGGCAGATTGCAGTGACTTTGCGTGAGAGGGGGGTAGATTAATGGATTTGCATAAAGTAAGTCGTGTTTTTATAAATTAAAAAAAGCGGCTTATAAATTTGATGCTGACTTAAATCATGAAATGACAATAGGGGAGATGTGAAATAAAAAATCCCCCGGATATTGTACTGCCCCCTTAAATCCGGACACGGAAATAAGGGGGCATTTAAATTTTGTTTTATTTAATTTCCCAAACAACGGTAACAGTGTCGGCGAGATCTATGTCATCAGCCTCTATGTCAATGTCGTATGAGTCTGTTGGCATGGCCATCATTTTGGATTCAAGTGCAAAAGTGTTTATCGGACTTGAACTGAAATAAATTTTCTAAGGTCTCAAAGTAGCGATAGGAATTACATAAACTCCATCGTTCCTTTTGTATGCAAAGGGTGCTTGAGCACACAATACTGCCATAAATGAAGGCTTCGACATATTTACAGTATCTATTTTTGATGCCAAATCTTTTAAATTTTTAGCACCTTCTTCTATCAACTTGTCGCCACCGAGTTTTATCTCGATAAGCCCATAATTTCCGTTTCTTAAGTGAACAACGGCGTCGCATTCCAAGCCGTTTTTATCTCTGTAATGATAAACGGTTCCGTCTAAATAATCGGTATAAATTCTTAAATCGCGAACACATAAATTTTCAAAAAGAAATCCCATAGTATTTAAATCGTCCAATAAATCATGTGGGCCTACTCCCAATGCTGCAGTTGCAATTGAGGGATCTGAAAAATACCGTGTATCGGTTGTGCGAATGGAAGTTTTAGACCTTAAGTTTGGATTCCATGCCGGGGAATCTTCCAACACAAATATTTTTCTTAAAGCATCGAGATAAGAATAAAGAGTCACTTGATCAAATGTGTCGTCTTGATTTGACAACATGTGCTTCCTAATAGTTTCAAGAGTGCTTTGTGTCCCGACATGCCTTGCATAGGACCTAAGAAGTCTTTTTGCTTTTTCTTTGTCCCTTTTTACCGAGTCAACTCTCATGATATCCGTAGTGACGACGGCATCATAATAATCGATGGCTTGAAATAAAGCCGGTTTTTCATCAAGCCCGACTGACTTCGGCCATCCGCCCCTGCAAATTAAAAATGCAATCTTTTCGAGAGACGTCTCATGAGCGGCTGTAATATTTTTGCCATCAAATAAATCTTTTAGAGAAACCTCGCCGGTCGAATCTTTCGATTCAAATAAACTCATAGGTCGCATCAACAGACGGGAAATTCTTCCCGTTCCCGTATGCATTGAATCGTCAAACTCACCGGGCACCGCCGAGCCTGTCAAAATGAATTGACCGAATTCATCTCTATTGTCAACCTCATAGCGCACTGCATTCCATAAATTTGGTGCAAGTTGCCATTCATCAATCAATCTCGGAACATCTCCGTCAAGTAAAGTGCTCGGGGAAAGCTCTGCCATTTGTTGGTACTGCTTTGTCATATCCGGTCTATCCATCGAAATAAAACTTTTTGCTTGCTTTTTTGCAGTAGTAGTTTTTCCGCACCACTTTGGGCCCTCGATCAAAACAGCCCCTTTTGCATCCAATCGTTCTTTTAATAACTTATCGGCAATCCTTGGCAAATACTCTTTCATAACGTCCTCCCTTATATAATACTATAATATATTTTAACACTTATTCAAGTGATTGGCAAGTTTTCATTCAAGTAATTGTCCGAAATTCATTCAAGTGATTGGCGGATTTTTGTTCAAGTAATTGTCCAAAATTCATTCAAGTGATTGGCAGATTTTCGTTCAAGTAATTGGCGAGTTTACGCAAACAAAAAGCCCACAAAAAGTGGGCAAGGGTGTGAAAATTAAATCGGTATTTTATTTTACCAGCGCTTGGTATAATTTCATAAGTTCTGCCACGCACTCAGATTCAGTCATAGTCCTCCAGTCAAAACCATAAGCCTCCATAACAGCCTTGTCATTCTCTTGGTGGGCCTTTCTTAATTCAGGGGGCATAATTAAATCATCATAAAGATCAGCAAGCGAAGAATCTGGATATAGATTTCTGGCATCTAAAATCATTTGAGCCGTCTTTTCTATTCTTTCCTTTTGCTCACTTGTAGGATTTGGCCAAGGGAAATTATTGTATACAAATGGTGAATATCTATAGTCACTTTTTAATCTTCCACAAATTGTTTTCATCCAAGCCATATGCACATTGGAGGTTAATATTCCTAATAAATACATACTATTTTCAGGAATTATTTGTGTAGAATCACTTGCAATTACTTCTTTGCTCACAAATCCAATAGGTATATATTTTCTTCTTTCAGACGAAACCCTAGGAACTATAATGTAATCAGTATCGGGCTGTCTTATCTGAGTAAATAAATATGGACTATCTGCACATTCTCTAACACTTTTAGTTGGAGATTTTTTTCTAATTTCACTCACTTTTTCTAATCGTTCTCTTATTTCTTTTATATTTCTATATTCGCTTGGATTCAATTCATCTAACCATAAACAATATCTAGTTTTGTTATTAATATAATCATCAGCCCCCATATATCTTTTAAATAGATATTGCTTATTCGGGTATTTTTTGATAAAAATCTCATGCTCTTTTTCAGAAAAAATTAATCCTCCACCATCTGTGGGCTGACTTCCTTTTATCATTTTCATCATATTTTTAGGCGCTTCTGATCTATTTTTTAATATAATGTCAGGTGCATCCAATATATAATTATTAATATGGTTTACTTTCTTTCCTTGATTACTATTGTTGAATATAAACTTATTATTTTTTTGATACTTTTGTCTAGAAAATCCTATTATAGTACAATGCACAGCGGCTTTGTTATGTGCTTCACTAGTCCATACAAATGTTTCATAAGCATAATTTATTATTAAATCTAATTCTTTAAATAATTCACTCATTAAATTAGCCTGCTCGCCCTGAGTAATAGAGTTAGTTGATACAAATGCAATATATATAGCATTATCCTCAATATATTCAGCTGATTTTTTAAACCAAGAACAAACATAATCTAATTTTTTATATCCACTAGATCCGAACACTGATAGCATATCATTAATCTGAGATTTATTTCTATACTGATGCCCTACAAAAGGTGGGTTGCCCATTATATAATTCAATTCATTTTTTGGGACAACTTCTTCCCAATCTATCCTCAGAGCATTGCCTTCAATGATATTTGGATAGTTTTTTAGTGGGAAGAAATCCAGATTCATATTAACTATATCCTCTGTTTCCTTTAGCATTTGCGATTCTGCAATCCAAAGGGCGGTCCTGGCTACAGATACTGCAAAGTCGTTGATCTCGATTCCATAAAATTGGCGGATGGAAACCTTAATCGGGTTGTGGGTTTGACCCATAACTATTTGGTTGCCGTAAAGTTCTTTTAGGATTTCGTTTTCTAGCCTGCGGAGGGTAAGGTAGGTTTCGGTTAAAAAATTTCCACTGCCTGCAGCCGGGTCCAAAAATTTCAAAGAGGCGATCTTGTCTTGCAGTTCTCTTAGTTTCTTCTGTTTTATATTTAAAGTTTTTATCTCTACAGCTTCTTGAAATTCGGCTCGGAGCTCATCCATAAAGAGTGGGTCTATAAGCTTGTGGATGTTTTCGATAGAAGTGTAGTGCATACCTCCGGACCTTCTGGTTTCCGGGTTCAAGGTTGACTCAAAGACTCCGCCAAAAATAGTTGGGCTTATTTTTGACCAATCAAAACCGGCCGAGGCTTGGTCTAAAATTATATTAATTATCTCTTCATTAACCCTTGGTATAATTATATCGTCTTTGGCAAAAAGTCCGCCGTTTACATAGGGGAAGGCCAGCAAGTCATCGGACAGATACGGATCTCTTTCCTCTTCTTTTTGGTCTAAAATTTTAAAGAGTTGGATTAAATTCGTTCTAAAACTGGAAGGCGAATCTTTAAATTTTGACAAGTAGTCGTGAAACATATTGTGCTTGCCAAATAGACCTGCATCTTCTGCATAAAAGCAAAATACAAGTCTAACGCAAAGCACATTTAAATCCTGCAGAGTCTTGCTGTCCTCCGGATCTTGATATTGTTTAAGGAGGGCGTCGTATAAAACGCCAACGAGTTCACCGGCTTTTATTGAAACTTCCAGGGCCTTTTTAATAGACTGTTCTCTTTCATCAACCAAAAAATTCAACCTATAATAATCCTCTTCCAGGTCTTTTAAGTAGACGACCTCCGGCTCGGCTTGCGGTTTATTCATATCATAAATATGGAATTCCTTAAAATTCGAAAGCACAATCCACCGCGGCCTATCATCATAAGGAAGCTCAATTGAGTACCTTTTGGCTTGTTGAAATGGCGAGAGAATAGAACCGTCAGACTGCCTGATTCCTTTGCGTAAGTCTTTGTCAATTGACTTTTGCTCGATAAGTACATGGGTAGATGGGATAAATCCATCGATAAAACTTGTGTGGTCAAGCATAACCTGGTCCTCAAATCTCATATAATCCGCAGGCTTGTCGACCCCAAAAACCTCATTCAAAAGAGAGAGCCAAAACCTGGCTGAATCACCCTTTTCATAACCAATGCCTTCCCATTTTTTCGCAAATTCCCTTGCTGCTTGCCTTTGCTGTCTTTGTGTCAACATAATTTCCTCCTGCAATTTTCCGGCTAACAAAGCCAAAAATTCTAGATACCTTTAGTTAATATAATAAAACCACCAATAATAGCTAGACTAGTCATTGTCTATAAGTTTTTTTATACTTTTATCAAAATCTGACTCTATCTTTTGAGTTTTATTAAATGCTTCATATTCTTCTGATGCTTTTTTCTTAGCATCTTTCATTGAAACTTGTCCATATCCTTCTAATATCTTGTACTCTCTGAACTCTAAAAATTTATCTATACTAAGAGCAAATTCTTCCATTGTAAAAGTGTTTCTTCTTTCAATCAAGTCTTCAATATAATCAAAGTATCCGGAAACATTTCTTTCCAGTTGCCTTATTTCTTTTTCACTTAAATAATTTTTAGCAACATAGGCGTCTGATTTTAAAATCCTCCCATTTGGAGAATTTTTCCAAGTGGTAAGTCCCATGTGATTTTTATTTCTATCTGCTTTAGTTTTGATAATTTCAGCTGCAGTTTGACCTGTTATTGCATAATGGAACTTATTTTGTACATTGGCATAAAACATTCTTGTAATCTCTGAGTCCTTATCGTAGTCTATTGAAATTTCTGCAAAAATATCTGTGATTTTTTGCCAAATTCTTCTTTCACTGGCTCTAATCGAGCGAACTCTTTCTAATAACTCTTGGAAGTAATCTTCTCCAAATAAGTCATTTCCTTGTTTTAATCTTTCATCATCTAAGGCAAAACCTTTGATCATATATTCTTTTAAAACACTTGTAGCCCATATTCTAAATTTTGTCGCTTTTTTTGAATTAATTCTATAGCCTAAAGCTATAATTGCATCTAGGTTGTAGTAGTCTATTTCTCTCTTGACAGCTCTACTACCTTCATTTTGAACTATTTCCATTTTGGAAACAGTTCGATTTTCTTCCAATTCTCCCTCATTAAAAATATTACTTAGATGCTTGCTAACAGCTGGTACCCCTACATCAAAAAGTTGCGCCATTTGTTTTTGAGTCATCCAAATATTTTCTTCCATAATGAGAACATCTGCTACAACTTTATTATCTTCTGCTTCATAAATTAAAAATTTCTTATCAATTTCTAAGTTCAAACTTCATATCCTCACTTTTGATATACTAATAAATCTATGTAATTATTCTTAATCTTAATTAACAATGCCGGCGCCTCGAAATGTTGCCCTTATTTAAGCATGTTTTTAAAATTTTAAATAAAATATTTTCTTGAATTTATTATATCATAATTCGAAATATATTTCATAAATATCAAAATTTAATTCTATATCATCTTTGCTCGTACAAAAAAAGCGAAAGTTTTCTCTTTCGCTTTAATATTTTCTGTTCGTGCATAAAACCTTTAACCCTTAAGCTAGTCCTCAAAATTATAGCCTCTGGCTTCTATCTGATTTTTGATAGAATCGGGGGCAAATTCATAACCCATTACAACACCCTGATCAAAATCGCTCTTAATGTTTTGCTCATCTAATCACCACCTTAAAATCTAAAAAACGGCTAAGATTATATGCCACATCGAGCAATAATAAAATGCCCAAGATTTGTTAAGAATATAAGTATAATTACATTATATCCCATTAAAGCAGTCGGGTCAAGGCAGTGGGGGAGATTTGAGAAAATAAAAAAGCTCACTTGTGCGTGAGCATTCTAAAAAAATTATTCAATTGTGTGAAACGATTTAGAAAAATTTGTATATATAAAAATTCGGAACATTTCTCGCCATTATACAATATTTGGCGCATATAAATAATATATGGCGAGATTAAAATACAATCCATCTTATGTCGGAACAATAGCAAGAGTATCGGAACGATATATATGCTTTTGCGGAACAATTGACATGAATCTAGTAAAGCAGTATAATAATACAAAGAATATTCATATATTTTATAGGAGGCGTTTTATGTATAAATCTAAACGAATAATTGCTTTTCTTCTTTCTTTGATGCTTATAGTTCTAACATCTGCTGCTTGTGCAAATAAAGATGAACACCACTACACGAAGGCTGATCTTGAGGCGATGGATGCGCATGAGCTATATGAATTGTTATCTAAGAATGGTTTAGAGCCTGGCACTGACATTAAGGAAATTCTTTCTGATAAGAGATTGGAAGAGTATATCAAAGAGGATTTTGATTTGCTTATCGAAGGTGCTTGCTCAAGAAGTGATAGTGCTTACAAAAATTTGGCTGATGAAGTGGAGAAAGTTTGCAAAAAATTGATTAAGGAGTAGTTATTAATTTGGCTCTTTGTCAACAATGGGGGAGGCTTGAATAAAAACAAGCCTCTCTTTCATTTAAAAATACACATTATTAGTAAAACATTACTACTAAAAGTAACTCTGTTCAATTTCTCGGATTTTTTGCATGGCAAACAAAACCCCTAGGGGTTTTCGCCGCCGCTGTTACATATTTTTTTCTATTTACACATCAAAAATATTCTATTCCTAAAACTATCGAAGTTTCTAAAGCCGTAGCTTATTCTTTTTAATGTTTTTATTTTTGTATGT
>NZ_QEKV01000011.1 GCF_003096635.1 Ezakiella coagulans
GAAAGTTTGAGCCAAGCTCTTTATTATTTGCTTTTTTTAGTGGTTTTTGCTTCCACTTTTGAATTAACTTTGTAGTTAGATTCTTGTCTACTTTTCACATATTTTTTTGTTTAGGTTCTTCGCTCTCTCGAGCTGACAATAATTAGTATATCAAATACATTTTGGTTTGTCAAGCATTTTTTTAAGTTTTTTTAAAATTTTTTAAAAAACTTTTTCTTTGCATTTTCTTGTATTTTATACATAATTGTTGTATTGTTATTATATAACATTTTTATATTTTTTGCAAATATTTTATTTGATTTTTATATTTAATTTTGCTATAATCTTTATAGGAGGTTATTATGGACTTAAAACATTTAGAATCATTTATATATGTAGCTGATTTACACAGCTTTTCAAAAGCTGCTGATAAGCTTTTTGTTTCACAACCTACTATTACTGCGCATATTCAAAATCTTGAAAAGGAACTTGACTGTGCTTTATTAAATAGACTTGGACACACTGTTACTTTGACTAATGCTGGTGAAATTTTCTATAGATATGCTAAAGATGTCGTTTATACACTTGGAAGTGCTAAACTTGAAATCTCTGTTTCTAATTCTAATATTGAAGGTAATGTTAGTATTCTTTCTTCAAGTGTGCCTAAGCTCTTCTATTTACCTGATAAGATTTCAAAATTTGCGGATACTCATCCTGGAATTACTTTTAATATTTCCGGTTTGGATTCTATGAATGTTGTAAATAATGTAAAGAATGGCAAATGCGATTTCGGAATTGTGGGTTTTAAATTTCCTGACCCTACATTATTATATACAAATATTTTTTCCGATGAAATTTGCTATGTGATTAAAAAGGACAAATTTCCGGGTTATTCAAATTTTGATTCCATTGATTATGATGATATCAAAGATATTCCTCTTATGTTAAGAGAACCCGGTAGTGGAACTTTCAAAACGTTTGCTAATGCTGTTACAAAGTCATATCCTGATATTATCAAAAATAATTATTCTGTGTTTGACAGTAATGAGTTGATTATAAATTTGGTCAAAAAAGGCTATGGAGGTTCTTTTATTAGCTCATGGTTTACCGATAATAAAAATGATATTTTGAAGCTTCGTTTAAAGGGAACTCCTATCAAGCGTTCTTTCTATCTTGTTAGACACAAAAATAAAAAGCTCTCGCCAGGTGCTGAAGCTTTTTACGATTTTTTAGTTTAATTGAATTTTATATGTAAAGAGGGTCATCAAGACCCTCTATTTTATTGTATTTCTTATTTTACTTAGGTGGTTTCCAACCGTTTTTGGAGCAATTCCAAGAATTTTTGCTATTTCATCTTTATTTTTCCCGTCTTTTGCCAAAACATATATTTGGTACTGCCTTTTTGTAAGGTTATCCAGCTTTTCTTCATTTTCTTCTTTGGCTTTTACATAAAATGGTGAAATGTATTTATTATCATTTTCAATTTCTTGAATTGCTTTAATTAAGATTTGTTTTGAATCAAAGGCATTGACGACGGCATCAACACCAATTCTGAAAACAGAACGATTTATTATACTTTCGTCAACTCCCGTCACAAGAATTATATTTGCGTAAAATGAATTTTCTTTAATAGATTTTATTAGTTCAAGCTCTTCTTTCCTTAAATCATAAGAAATTATTATTATGAGCCTTGATTTAAAATCTCTTTTATTTATGCTTTTAATTTCCTTCTCGATTGCATTATAACCCGTTTGAATAAGAATGTTTTTTATACCGTCAAGTATTAGGTTTGCATTCGTTACGACAATAGCTTTTTTACTATTTCGATTCGTAAACGGCTTTTCCATTTTTTATCACCTTATCAGTGTGATTTACACCAAAGTGATATAGAACATAGTTAATGTTCGGTGCATCGAAAATTGTTATATCTGCAAGTTTGCCTTCCATTAGACTTCCCTTTTTATCTTGTTCGTCTATAGCACATGCTGCATTTATAGTAACTCCGACCAACGCTTCAGCGGGTGTCATTTTCATATTAAGGCATGCAAGATACATACAAAGTTGAATATTTTCCGTAGGGCAGCTTCCAGGATTGTAGTCTGTTGAAATTGCAACAGGCACTCCCTTTTCAATCATGAGTCTTGCCGGTGCAAAAATTCCATCTCCCATGTTAAAGCTTGTTCCCGGAAGAAGATTTGCGATTACTCCACCTTCTTTTAGTTCATCCACACCTTTTTCTGAACATTTAATAAGGTGTTCTGCACTTATTGCACGAACGTCAGCAGCAGTTTTTGTCCCGCCGATTTCTTCGATTTCATCTGCGTGAATTTTCGGAGTTAGTCCGTGTTTTTTTGCAGCTTCCAAAAGTCTTTTGCTGTCTTCTGCATTAAATACGCCTTTTTCACAAAACACGTCGCAGAACTTGCATCTTCCGTCCGCTTCTATTTTCGGAAGATAGTCATTTATAACGATGTCAATGAATTCTCCCGGATTTGATTTATATTTTTCAGGAATTGCATGAGCTGCCATAAATGTTTTTACAATCTCTACAGGAAGTTCTTTTCCGAGTCTGTCGGCAACATTTAATTGCTTCATTTCCGTGTCGAAGTCGTCAATTCCGTATCCTGTTTTTGCTTCGATTGTCGTTACACCGTAGGAAATCAATCTTTCAACAGATTTTTTTGCTTGTTCGAATAATTCATCTTCGCTCATTTCCTTTGTTTGTCTAAGTGTCGACATAATTCCGCCGCCTCTTTCGAGAATTTCAAGATATGTCACTCCGTTAAGTTTCATATCGAGTTCATTTTCTCTTGAGCCGCCGTGAACCAAGTGAGTATGTGAATCTATAAGACCCGGAGTTACAGTTTTTCCTGTTCCGTCAATCAATACAAAATCATCACTTTTTTCGTATTTCGGTGCATTTTCCTTGTTTCCCGCATATAAAATTTTATCGCCCGAAACAAGTACTACTCCGTCTTTTATCTTTTCAATTTCTCCTTGAGCTTTTCCCATTCTTGGAGCATTTTCGCCCGCAACGGTAATAAGCTCTGAAATGTTTTCAATCGCTAGAGTTACCTTAGTCATGGAGTCTCGTCTCCAATACTTGCGAATGATCGAATTCATCAATTTGCAAGTACCATTTTGCAGCATCCAAAAGTGCATCCATAGGAACAAGTCCTATAACTTCTGAGTTTACAACGTTTACACCGTATCTTAAAGCTTCACGTTTTATAAATTCAAATGCGTGATATACACTTGTGTGAGTATAGTCAACCAAGTTCATTGATACTTGTGCAAGATTCTTGTCTTCAAGTAGAAGACCCATAGCTTTACAGTATGCGAATCCACCGCCTTTTGCACGAATTTTTTTCGCAATAGCTTTTGCAATTTCAACATTATCTGTACTTAAATTTACGTTAAATGCTACAAGCGGCATTCTTGCTCCAACAGCTGAAACGCCTGATTTTTTGTTGAGTTCAATCGGTCCGAAGTCAGGTTCCCAACCTTCTGATTTAAGTTTTTCTTCCATTCCTTCGTATTGGCCTTTTCTTACTACAGCCAAATTTTCACGTTCTGGTTTTGAAGCGCTCTTTTCATAAAGATATACACTTATTCCAAGTTCGTCTCCAATTCTCTTTCCAAGTTTTTTAGAAAGTTCAATAGCTTCTTCCATTGTGACTTCTTTAATAGGAATTAAAGGACAAACATCCATTGCTCCCATTCTCGGGTGTCCACCTTGATGTGTAGTCATATCGATTACTTCAGAAGCTTTTTTTGCAGCATTAAATGCAGCTTCGATTACAGCTTCAGGTTCTCCAACAAATGTTACAACGCTTCTGTTGTGTGTTTCATCTGATGAATAGTCAAGTAGTGTTACTCCCTTAACCTTTCTAACTTCTTCAACTATTTGTTCGACTTTTTCCTTGTCTCTGCCTTCCGAAAAGTTAGGAACGCATTCCAAAATTCTTGCCATTATAATTCTCCTTTCAATTATAAATCATATTTTTGCATTTATATTTTACCCATTAATCATTGATTAAGAACAAAATTTTGACTAAAGTGAAAAATAAGGCCGCATTATATAGCGGCCTTAATGATAGACAGGTGAGCCCATCTGCCACCAAATTAACATTTTTTCAAATTTTCTTCAACCAATCTGTTTACCAATTCATCATCAGCAATGTATGGAATTGTGATGTGTGAATTGTTGTTTTTATCTTTGTTGTATGCAATTGTTGTTTCAATTGAGTGTTCATTTCTTGCCCAACTTCTTCTTGAAACTCCGACCATTGTATCCCAGAGCATTGCACTCTTCAAAATGTTGTCAACTCTTTCAGATCCGTCAAGAACCATACCAAATCCACCATTGATGGATTTACCGATTCCAACACCGCCACCATTGTGAAGTGCAACCAAGCTCATTCCTCTTGCACAGTTTCCTGCGAAACATTGTGTAGCCATGTCAGCCATAATGTTTGAACCGTCTTTGATATTTGATGTTTCTCTAAATGGTGAGTCTGTTCCACCTGTGTCGTGGTGGTCACGTCCGAGCATAACAGGTCCGATTTCTCCATTTCTTACAAGTTCGTTGAACTTAAGAGCAATTTTGAGTCTTCCGCCTGCATCTTGATATAAAATTCTTGCTTGAGAACCGACAACGAGTTGATTCTTTTCAGCATCTTTAATCCAAATATAATTGTCTCTGTCTTGTCCACGTCTGTCCGGGTCAATACATTCCATTGCAGCATGGTCTGTTTTTACCAAGTCTTCGTGTTTACCTGAGAGACATACCCATCTGAAAGGTCCGTAACCGTAGTCAAATAGCATAGGTCCCATAATATCTTCAACATATGACGGGAATACAAATCCTTCACTTTCGTCAACTCCATTTTTAGCAATATCCTTTGCACCTGCATCAAATACAGCCTTCATAAATGAGTTGCCATAGTCGAAGAAATAAGTTCCCTTTGCAACCAACGCTTTAATCAATTCATAGTGATGGCGAAGAGATTTATCTACTTCTCTCTTGAATCCTTCGTGGTCTGTTGCAAGCATCCTTGTTCTTTCTTCGAAAGTCATGCCTTGTGGACAATATCCTCCGTCATATGGAACGTGACATGAGGTTTGGTCGGAAAGAAGTTCTATATGAATGTCGTTGTCCACAGCATATTCGAGCAAGTCTACAATATTTCCATAGTATGCAATTGATCTTGCTTCTTTATTGTCAACAGCTTTTTGAGCCATCTTGAATACTTCTTCACAACTGTCGCTGTACTCATCAATCCAACCTTGTTCAAGTCTTGTTTCAATTCTTGACAAGTCAACTTCAGCGATAAGTCCAACAGCTTTAGCAATCTTTGCAGCTTTTCCTTGTGCACCGCTCATTCCGCCGAGACCTGATGAAATGAACATGTGTCCAGCCAAATCGCCGTGTTCAGGAACACCGAGTTTTAATCTTCCCGCATTCAAAATTGTATTGAATGTTCCGTGAACAATTCCTTGAGGTCCGATGTACATCCATCCGCCTGCAGTCATTTGTCCATAGTTTGCGTTGCCCATTGCGATTGCTTTTGTCCAGTGGTCTTGGTCGTCAAACATACCTACCATAAGAGCATTCGTGATAATTACTCTCGGAGCTTGTTTGTTTGATTTAAAGAGTCCCATCGGGTGGCCTGACATCATTACAAGAGTTTGTTCGTCGGTCATAACCTTTAAATATTCTTGTGTCAATCTGTATTGCATCCAGTTTTGAACAACTTGTCCGGTTTCACCGTATGTTACGAGTTCATATGGATAGAGTGCAACGTCGAAGTCGAGGTTGTTATCCATCATGAGTTGGAAAGCCTTGCCTTCCATTGTCTTTCCTTCGTATTCATCGATAGGTTTAGCCTTGATGTTTCCTGCCGGTCTGTATCTGTAACCGTAAATTCTTCCTCTTGTCATGAGTTCTTCCATAAATTCAGGTGCAAGAGTTTCGTGAAGACTTTCAGGAATATATCTCAAAGCATTCTTTAAAGCAAGCTTCATTTCATGTTCTGAAAGAGTTAGTTCACGCTTTGGCGCTCTTCTGATTTTAGGGTCAAATTCGAGCTTCGGCGGTAAAGTTTCAGGAAGCTTAATTGTCATAGCTTCTGAAATGTCAATGTTTCTGATATCCATAATATCCTCCTTATACTTCTAATGTTCCGACAGCTGATTCAGCTGCTTTTATAATATTTCCGTCAACAATCAATTTGTCAACAGCTTCTATATCAACACTCATAATTCTGTCTTTTTCATTGAATGTAACAACTTTTCTTACTTCATCGTAGACAGCTTTTGTAGCTTTTGCAAGTTTATCGCTTGATTTGTTCAAATCAATTGCTTGACATGCTGCAAGAATTTCCATAGCTAAAACTTTTCTTGTATTAAATGCAATATCTCTTGCTTTTCTAGCTGCAATTGTTCCCATTGAAACATGGTCTTCTTGGTTAGCAGATGATGGAATTGAGTCAACACTTGCCGGATGAGCTAAAACTTTATTTTCACTTACAAGTGAAGCTGCACTGTATTGGACAATCATAAATCCGGAGTTAACTCCACCTTTTACACATAAGAATGCCGGTAGTCCGTGGCTTAGAGCCGGGTTTACCATCTTTTCAAGACGTCTTTCAGAAATATTTGCAAGTTCTGAAAGTGCAATTCCTAAAAAGTCGAATGGAAGTGCCATCGGTTCGCCGTGGAAGTTTCCTGCTGAAATTGACATTTCATCGTCCGGGAAAATAATCGGGTTGTCTGTAACCGAGTTCATTTCAATATCAACTTTTTGTTTTACATAATTTATAGCATCCTTACATCCTGCGTGTACTTGTGGAACGCAACGTAAGCTGTATGCGTCTTGAACACGAACTTCGCCTTGTCTTGTTGTGTTCTTTGAACCTTCAAGGAGCGTTCTAACATTCTTTGACGTTGCTGCAAGTCCGTTGTGTTTACGAACATCAGCAATTCTTTGGTCGTATGCGTCAATAATTCCGCCGAGTGCTTCCATTGTCATCGCAGCTGCAATGTCACTTACTTTTGAAATGTTCATTCCGTCGTAAAGTGTGAGAGCGCCGACTGATGTCATAACTTGTGTTCCGTTTATTAAAGCGAGACCTTCTTTACTTGTGAGGTCGATAGTTTCAATGCCTGCTTCTTTCATAGCGTCAACAGATTTTCTGACTTCGCCCTTGTAATAACATTCACCAAGTCCAAGCATCGGTTGAACCATGTGTGAAAGTGGTGCCAAGTCGCCTGAAGCTCCGAGTGAACCTTTTTCAGGAATAATAGGTGTGATTCCTGCATTTAACATTTTTAAAATTGTTTCTGTTGTTTCGAGTCTGATTCCTGAGAAACCTTTTGCAAGGTTGTTTGCACGAAGAACCATAATTCCTCTTGCAATATCTTCAGGAAGCGGATTGCCAACACCACATGAGTGGCTCATGATAAGGTTCTTTTGGAGTTCCTTCGTTTCGTCTTCCGGAATCATTACTTCCGCAAACTTTCCAAATCCTGTTGTAACACCATATACAACCCTTTCTTCTTCGACAAATTTGTCTACAATTCTTCTTGATGCTTTGATTCTTTCTTTTGCGTCATCGCTCAACTCAACTGTTGCTCCACATCTTGTTACTGCAACCAATTGGTCCAATGTCAAATCACTGCCGTTTAATACAATCTTGTCCATTTTTACCTCCTTGATATAGTTTATATTTCATCGTGCTAAAGTCAAAAAAACAACCGTGGCCTAGACCACGGTTAAAATTCTTTGATTCTATTGTGAATATCATGTTTTTTCATAAAAATCTCCTTCACAATTATTCACTAACTATATTTTACCACAAAGTGAATAATATTGCAATGCTTTTTACAAAAAATTTATGATTTAAATCACTTTTATTGTTCCAGATACATATGAGCTAGCGTATTTACGTCGCCCGCACCCATAGTTATAAAAAGATCTCCCGACTTTAGATTTTCATTTAAAAATACTAGTGCATCGTCGAAACCCGGGAAATATTTACAATGAATTCCCCTTTCCTGCATAGCTTTCACCAAATCCTTCGAGTGAACTTCTTTTCTGTCAACTTCTCTTGCCGCATAAATATCTATGACGACAACTTCATCTGCCAATTTAAATGAATCTGCAAATCCATTTAACAAAATTTTTGTCCTCGTGTAAGTATGTGGTTGAAATACACAGAAAATTCTTTTATAATGTGCATTTTTAAGTGCATTTAAACTTGCCATAATTTCTGTCGGGTGGTGAGCATAGTCATCCATAACTGTTACGCCTTCTCTTTGGCCGAGCATTTCAAGTCTTTGATGAACGGGTCTATAGTGCTCAATAGCTGAAACTACTTCTTTTATATCGAGTCCCGCATTAACACTTGTAGCAATCGCTGCGAGTGAATTTAATACATTGTGAAGGCCCATAACCGGAAGGTTGACCGGATAGCTCTCACCATTGTATTGAACTTTGTAGTGAGCAAAACCGGATTCATCATAAGTTACGTCGCCCCCTCTAAAGTCAGCGTCTTGATATACTCCGAAAGTGATAACTTTGCCCGGAGCCGAGTTTTTAATTTGAATCAAATTCGGCTCATCAGCATTAATAATAAGGGTTGAATCACTTTTCAAGTTTCCCATAAATTTAATAAAAGTTTGTTCGATTTCATAAATAGACTTATAGTAATCGAGATGGTCCTCGTCTATATTTAAAACAACCGCTGTTGTCGGAAAATATTTTAAAATATTGCCCTTGTATTCACATGACTCCGACAACATTATATCATGTTCGCCAACCAAAACGTTGCCACCAATTTCATCCAAATTTCCTCCAACCAATATTGTCGGTTTAAGGGTTGTATGGTGAAAAATTGTTGCAAGCATCGATGTAGTTGTAGTCTTCCCATGCGTACCCGTAATTGCAATCGATTTTTTATAAAGTTTCATAAGTTCCCCGAGAACCGTCGCTCTGTCAAGAACCGGAACTCCAATTTCTCGAGCTCTTTGAAGCTCCTCATTGTCTTCGCTTATTGCATCTGTATAAACAACAAGATCCGGTTTTTTTATATTTTCTCTTTTTTGCGGAGCAAAAACTTCTGAACCTTTAGAAATAAGCTTTTCGCACATAGGGGTAATCTTTCTGTCGGAGCCTGTAACTTTATAGCCCCTCGACAAAAGAACTTCAGCAATCGCACTCATTCCGATTCCGCCGATGCCGATGAAATGTATTTCTTTTATATTTTTAAAATTTATACTCATAATTTATCCTTTTTATTCTAATTTCATAAAATCATTATTAATTATTATATCAATTTTTATTATAAATATCAAGTCAGAGTTTTTTCGTGACGCATACAATAAATGTTCATTTTTTAATCTCTAACATGATAAGTTTACATAGTTGACTTTCTTTATCATATGGTGTATAATAAGGTAATCTTTTCAAAAAGAAAAGTATTTAAAACACGAGGTGAAAATCATGCAAATTACTGATGTTAGAGTTAGACTCTTAAACGATAGCGGTAAGCTCAAAGCTGTAGCAAGTGTGTCGTTTGACGACGAATTTGTTGTACACGATTTGAAAATTGTTGAAGGTGTAAATGGTCTTTTCATTGCAATGCCTTCAAGACGTGCTAAAGACGGAGAATTCAAAGACATCTGTCACCCTATCAACAACGATATGAGAACAAAAATTGAAACAGCAATATACAAAGTTTACAATGAATTGATTAATTCACAAGTTGAATCCGAAAGTACATCGGAAACTGAAACAACTGAAGAAATCTAAGATTTTAAAATAAAAAAAGCCTGCACTTGCAGGTTTTTTTGTTTGGTGGAGCATAGGAGGCTCGAACTCCTGACCTCCACACTGCCAGTGTGGCGCGCTCCCAACTGCGCCAATGCCCCAAACGAATAACAAAGTAATTATAACATAACTTTTATAAAATAGCAATAATATACATATTTGTTTTCAGCTAAGAATTATAAATCAACAATATTTAGCATACAGCGAGGAAACTATTCCCAAAAACTTATTATAGAATTTTTGGAAAATGTTCGGGTATGAATAGATATAATCAAAATATTTAAATAAAACGGAGGTATATATGGAAAGAAAAATCATAAAAATGGTTCAAGGTTATAGAACAAGAGACGGTGCAGGTGTCAGCCTGGTGCGTGTGCTCGGGAAGGACACTATCGAGGATTTCGACCCGATTTTAATGCTTGATTCGTTTGACAGCACTAATCCCGAAGATTACATTAAAGGTTTTCCAATGCATCCGCACAGAGGTATAGAAACTATCAGTTATTTATACAAAGGCAAGATGATTCACAGGGACACTCTCGGAAATGAAGATGCAATCACATCGGGCGAAGTTCAGTGGATGAATTCCGGCTCGGGGATTGAACACGAAGAGATGATTCCTTCGTCCGACAGACTTCTCGGAGTGCAACTTTGGCTAAACCTCCCAAGTTCTGAGAAGATGAGCAAGCCGAGTTATCACAGAATTAATTTTGAGGATATAAAAGAACTTGATATTGAAGGAGGAAAGCTTCGGCTTCTTGCCGGTCAATATGGTGAACACCACGGCTACAAGGGCGAGCACTTGCCATTTAATTACTACGATATACACCTTGATAAAGGAGCTGTGTTTGAAAATAGTACGGCAAACGACGAGTCGATAATGCTCTTTACTCTTGTTGGTGACATCGAAGTTGCAGGCGAAGTTGTAAAAGAAAAAACAGCCGCAAAACTGAGCGAAGGCGACAGCATTCGTATAAAAAGTTTAACCGACGGAGCACAAGTCTTGTATATAAGTTCGAAAAAGCTCAATGAGCCGGTTGCATGGGCGGGTCCTATTGTAATGAACACCCCGAAAGAAATTCAGCAAGCATATATCGACCTTAGAAACGGCGATTTTATAAAAGAAAAAATAGATTATTAATTTTGCGCCCTCTTGTCGTGCAAGTCGATAAAAGAGGGAGTTTTTTAATCAAAATTACAGTAAAACTTCATGCAATAATATTTAACCCACTTGAATTTAGATATTTTTACTCATTTAATAAATTATCAATTAAATTTGTGTGCTCACAGTTTATAAATATATTAATACAAAAAATGGATGCCACCTACTTCATATAGGTCCGCATCCATTTATTTTTTTATTTCAAATCCTTCTTTTCTTGCCACATATCTTTTGATTTTTCGTATCCGTCTTCATTTGTAAAAACGGTTCTTCCTTTATTTTTCATTGCAGCTTCAAGTCTGTCTGCAAAATCTGCGAAGTCTTCCTTCTTTGTTTCAAGCGCTTCTTTTAATTTCTTTTCCAAATCTTCAACAGAAGTTTCGTTTATTCTGTATGAGAAATCTCTAAGCGATCTCATTCTCGGTGTGAGGTTCGGGTCAAACGAGTTGTACGAGCCAATAATAAGGTCATCAATTTGTTCTTTTTTAAGGTCGCGTCCTCTAAGCCAATCCATCGACTTTTCAAAAACGTCAAATGTGTTTTGAAGGTTCGGGTCTCTGTATGAATAGAATACAACACAATCATCGCTTTGATTTATTCCATCGCCGTATGCTCCACCCTTTGCGCGAATATTGTCGTGTAGGAAACTGTTTGAAAGCATATTTCTCACAACTGAATCGCTTCCTGAAGTTTTCGGTAAAATTCCTGCGTCGATGCAGTAGTTTACATCTGTTATTGCAACAAGTGCAGTGGTTGTTCCCGGGTTGTTTTTAAGAGCAAATTTCTTTTTGTCGATTTCTCCGTCAACTTTTAAACCCTTTTTCTCAAGAACCGCTACCGCCTTTTTGATGCCTTCGCTGTCCGATGTGATGTGATAGAATCCCTTTTCATCGAAAATGTTTTTATAAATTTCATACATATCTTCGAGATATTTTTTCATCTCAACATCATCCATCGATGCGACTTTTTCAATATATTTGATATAATCTGCTCCAGAAATTTTTGCATCGATTGCAAATCTTCTGTTCACATTTTTCATCGCTTCAGTTCTCGTTATGGCAATACCTGTCATAACTGCTTTGAGTTTCAAATCGGAAATCATTGTATTTAAAATTTCTTTGATTTTCTTTGTGTTGTCAAAAACAGTAGTCTTATGAACTTCTTCAAAAAGATCATATGCCTTTTCAAAATCGTAACCGTCCGAGCTCAGCTTCTTTGATAAAAAGATTGAAGCTTCGTTCTTTTCATAATATTTGCTCGTCATAATATTGACGTTAAAATCATATGAAATGAGATTTATTTCTGTATTTAAATCTTTGTAGTTGTACTTTTCGGTGTCGATTCTATCAATCAAGTCCGACAAAAGCGTGATTGCTTGGAGCTTTTCATCGTCCATATCATCAATTGGAACGAGAGCATCCATATATGTCACTCCGCCCGTAAAAGCTTCGCACGAAGAAATGTTTCCATCAATTTTTTCATTTTCTTTTTGCAGCTTGTCGCTCAAATCTTTAACATTGAGCCTTGGAAGAGTTTTCTTTGCTTCTTCGCTGTCTTCGCTCAATTGGAATTCATGAAGTTCCTTTGTTTTTTTGATAATTTCTTCGAGTTCTTCATCGCTCAAGCTCTTCTTGTGTTCTGCAAGTTTCTTTTTGAGTTCTTCTTCTCTTTTCTTTCCAAGCTCCGGATCCGGCTTTACGAGCATGGTCATTCTGTAGCCGTCAAAATAATCTTTTGCGTATTTTTGTACGAGCTCAGAATCGTTTTCAAGCTTTTCAAACGCATCGTCAAATTTTAGCGCATCAATCGGGTCCTTGTCATATAACCACGTTTGGAATGCTCTTATATATGTCATAATTCCAAGATGCGGCGTGTCGCCGTATGTCTTTATTTCATATTTAAGTTGATGAAGAATCGATTTAAATAATTTTTCATCGAGTCCGGACTTTATTAGGCTTCCAATTTCTTCGTCTATAATCTTTAAAATTTTATCCTTATCTTCGGCGTTCATGCCTTTAGCGATAATAGATAAATTGTTTACAGTTCCAACGCTGTACATAGTTTCAACGTCGGTTGCGAGACCTTCCGAAAGAATTCTGTCCTTAATCGGCGCACCGTCTTCCGTAACAAGTGCACGTGTTATCACTTCGTGGCACAAATTGTTCAAGTTGTCGGTCGAATCGCCCGCAAGATATGAGACAACAAAGAAATCGTTTTTCGGCTTTGCTTCCCCGAAATATGTGGTTTCAACATCGATATTCTTTTCGAGTGGTTTTATATATTTCATAGGATTTTTAACATCCTTAAATTCAAACTCGCTCAAATAACCGTCCAAAAATTCGAGTTCCTTATTTGTGTCACCGTTTCCATACAAGAAAATATATGAGTTTGACGGATGATATTTTTCTCTGTGATAATCCAAAAGCGCCTCTCTTGAGAGAGTCGGAATGAACTCCGGGTCACCGCCTGAATTTGTGTTGTATGTTGAATTCGGATACAAATATCTTGCAATCTTGTCCATGACTTGCGAAATATCGGAGCTCATGGCACCCTTCATTTCATTATAAACAACGCCGTTTATTGTGAGCGGTGCATCTTTGTTTTCAAGTTCATAGTGCCAACCTTCTTGCATAAAAATCTTTTCGTTGTTGTAAATATCTGGGAAAAGAACAGCATCCATGTACACATCCATGAGATTAAAAAAGTCTTTTTCATTTCTCGAGCTTATCGGATAGATTGTCTTGTCGTCAAATGTCATCGCATTCAAAAATGTTTGAAGACTCGATTTAACAAGGTCCATAAATGGTTCCTTGGTCTTGTATTTTCTGGAACCTGAAAGAACCGAGTGTTCCAAAATGTGGCAAACTCCGGTGTCGTCATTTTGAACTGTTCTAAAACCGATTCCAAAAGCTTTGTTTTCATCGTTATTTTCGACTTTTAAAACTCTCGCCTTTGTTTTTTCGTGTTCATATAAAAATGCATCGCTGTTAAGTTCGTTGATATGTTCTTTTTTTATTAGTTTAAATTTATCCATATATTCTCCTTTTATTTTGTGGTTTATGCTTCTCGTCTATTTTCAAAAGCTTGTCTTATGGTTGCGGAGTCAAAATATTCCAAAACTCCACCCGCAGGGATGCCCTGCGAAATCTTAGTAACTTTCTTGCCCGATTCTTCGACAAGTGCTTTCAAAAGAAGTCCCGTCTGTTCACTCTCAACATTGCTGTTTAGTGCAAGAATAACTTCATTGATTCCATCATCTTGAACGAGTCTGTTCTTCAATCTTCCAAACCCCATTTCTTCAGGGCCGATTCCCTTTAACGGATCTAAGTGTTCTTCGTCGAGCACAAAATAAAGTCCATCATAACAGTTCGAATTTTCAAAAGAGTCTACATCCTTAGGATTTTGAACAATCATAAGTTTTGAATGGTCCCTCATCTCCGAAGAACATATATTACAAACTTCTTTCTCAGAATAATTTCCGCAAATTTTGCACTTTTGAATGGATTTTTTTGCAAGACTTATCGCATAAATCAAATTGTCAGAATCCGCTTGCGGCATATTTATAATATAATATGCAAGCCTTTTTGCACTTTTCCTTCCAATTCCCGGAAGTGCCGCAAGTCTGTCTACCAAATTTTCAAGTGCGTTAAGACTCATTAAAACAATCCCGGCATATTGAGACCTTTAGTAAATTGTCCCATTGCATTTTCCATTTCATCGTCAGCTTTTTTGATTGCTTCATTTGCAGCTGCCATAATAAGGTCACAAAGTGTTTCTACGTCATCCGGATCAACAACTTCAGGGTCGAGAACGATTTTTGTGATTTCCTTATTTCCATTAATTGTAACTGTGCAAACTCCCCCACCGCTTGAAACCTCAAACTCTTGATTTGCAACTTCTTCTCTCTTTGCTTCCATATCCTTTTGAAGCTTTTGAACTTGCTTCATCATATTTTTCATATTTCCGCCGCCATTAAAATTTCTCATAATTAATTAACTTCCTTTCTTTTTTATTCTCTAATTTCGAGCTTATCGCCGAATAAATCAATTACTTTTTGCATTCCTTCGTTTGATGACCTTATCTCAATAGATGCTCCACCACCAACGATTTCGTTCAATTTTTCTGTAAGTTCTTTTTTTGAACTGTTAAAGATAAAATCTTCTTCCGAATTTTTCGGAGTAAAAATCATTTTCTTATTTATAAATTTTATATAAAAATTGTCTTTTGAGAATTGCAAAAGAGGATTCCCTTCGACAATTTTATCAAACATCTTTTCACCCTCTTCATTTTGAAGTGTACCGTCATCAACCGGTTCATTTTTTTCAACCTTGTCTTGTTCTTTCGATTCCGATTTCTCTGCTTCGATGGGTCCTTTTAAATCTTTCTTTTCTTCTATATATTCGTCGTGCTTTTCCACTGTTTTAATTTTGTCTTCTTTGGTGCTTTTTTTAGGAGTTGGATCTGTTTTACTTTTCAATCCCGAAACATCAGGTGAAAATTCTTCATCTATATTCATATAATCCGACTCTTCTGGTTCAAAAAAAGGTCTTTCTTCAAAATCCGAACCCGATTGAGGTACTTCTTTTTTTATATTGCTTGTATCCTCACCTATTGGTACCTCTGTCTTATATTCGCTTATATTTTCCGTTTTGCTTGCCTCTTCAGATTTTTTTTGCTCCACATCTAAAGACTCGACAGTTTCTTTTTTTATTTCATCTTTATCTTGTTTTTTTGCGAGATTTTTAGAAAAAAGCTCATTGAAATCCGTCTCTTTTTTATCTTTTACAAATTTTGGAATTTTTACATCTTTCGCATTTGAAACCGAAGTCGTGACGACTCTGTTTCTTGCAATCTCAACAAGGCCCATTTGAAACATAAGCGCCTCATCGTATGCATAATTTATGCCGTCAATAAGTTTTCTGAATGATTCAATCAAATCAAGTATCCTGTTTTCATCTACATAATCACTAATCTTAGAAAGGATATCTTTTCTTTTAGTCGACAGCCCGTCCGATTCCCCCATCTTCACAAGATACAAATCGCGGCACGCTTTCATTAGCGCATATAAGGTCTTCTCTCCTGATCTGCCCCTTTTCATTATATAAGTTGTTTCGCTCATAACTCCCAAAACATCATGATTCAAAATATCCGTAAGAAGCGGAGCTATTTCATCTATCCCCGTAAAACCAAGAAGAGTAGAGATAATTTCCGGAGTTATAGGTCTTATTGGAATCGACAAAAGTTGATCGAGCATCGACAAAGCATCTCTCATTGAACCGCCAGCATTGTCGGCAATAATTCCAAAAACTTCTTCCGAAACTTCCTCGTTCAATCCATTAGCTGCCGTTTTTAAAGACTCCTCAAGTTTATCTTTTGAAATCCCGTGAAAATCAAAACGTTGAAGCCGTGATTTTACAGTATCCGGCAATTTTTCAGGCTCTGTCGTTGCAAGTATAAATATGAGATGCTTTGGAGGTTCTTCCAAAATTTTTAGAAGAGCATTAAACGCCGAGTTTGAAAGCATGTGTGCTTCATCTATAATATAAACCTTCTTTTTTAAAGTTGTAGGCGGATAAACACCAAGCTCTTTTAACTCTCTTATATTGTCAACTCCGTTGTTCGAAGCCGCGTCAAGCTCCAAAACATCCACTGCTCTGTCCTCAAGAATCGCCTTGCAATTTTCACACTCGTTACAAGGCTCACCATCGTGAGGATTTAAACAATTTACCGCCCTTGCCAAAATCTTTGCACAGCTCGTCTTACCCGTTCCTCTTAGTCCACAAAAAAGATAACCATGCGAAACGGAATCATTTTTAACCTGATTTCTTAAAACCTCAACAATTAAATCTTTGTCGACTACTTCACTCCATTTTTTAGGACGAAGCACCCGATAAAGGGCCTTTGTCATAATCTTTTTCCTTCTTTCAACAAGTCATATCTAATTTGATAGAGTTTAGGTGAAAGGTCCACATAATATGAATGTGGATCGTCAAGCCTTTTAATTTCATCCCAAAGTTTTGCCTGTTCGGATTTTGCTTTATTTCTTATCTCTTCTATATCAGGCTTCTTATAAATCAATTTTCCACCTTCAAAAATCTTTTTCATCAAAGGTTCTGTGTAATAATTTTCAAGAATCGTTCTTTTCCATGTATATAGCGGGTGAAAAATTTCAAGCGGTTCCCCATTTGGAGCCGGTTCATCGTGAAGACAAACCAAATCCGCTTCCATAAATCCTGTGTCTTTATTATAAATTCTATAAATTTGTTTGAAACCCGGAGTTGTAATCTTTACAACATCTTCTGATACTTTTATCTTTGGAATGATTTTCCCATCTTCTTCCATCGCAACTAGTTTATAAACCCCTCCAAAAACCGGGTCACTTTTTGCAGTTATTAGCCTTTCACCAACTCCAAAGCTATCGATTTGTGCACCTTGGTTTAAAAGATCTCTAATCTTAAACTCGTCCATGCTATTGGATACAACAATTTTCGCATCCTCAAACCCTGCTGCATCAAGCATTTTTCTCGTTTCTTTTGTTAAATATGCAATGTCACCGGAGTCAATTCTTATTCCAAGCGGCTTATATCCTTTTCCCTTTAGTTCATTAAATACTTTTATAGCATTCGGAATACCAGACCTTAAAACATCATATGTGTCTACCAAAAGAAGGCATGCACTCGGATAAACTTCCGCATATGCTCTGAAGCTCTCAAGTTCGCTGTCAAAACTTTGAACCCATGAATGTGCCATTGTTCCCGTTGCAGGGATTCCTAAGTGTCTATCGGTATATGTGTTCGCACTGCCGGCAGCTCCGCCAATATACGCAGCTCTCGCCCCATAGTTTGCAGCATCAGCACCGTGAGCACGTCTGCTTCCAAATTCGCTTATTGCCCTTCCCTTTGCAACTCTAACCATTCTAGAAGTTTTTGTTGCAACAAGAGATTGATGGTTCAAAATTAAAAGAAGCATTGTTTCAATCATTTGAACTTGGTAAAGCGGACCTCTTACAGTTACAATCGGTTCGTGTGGAAAAATTACAGAGCCTTCTTCGATTGCCCAAACGTCGCATTCAAATTTAAATTCTTTGAGTTTTTCTAAGAACTCTTCTGAAAATATTCCTTTCCTTCTAAAAAATTCTATATCATCATCGCTAAATCTTAGATTTTCCAAATACTCTATCAACTGAGTCAGTCCGGCGAAAAGGGCATAACCTCCATCGTCCGGTACAGACCTGAAAAAATAATCAAAATATCCAATTTTGTCACCGCGTCCGAGTTTTACATATCCATTTGACATTGTGAATTCATAAAAATCAGCAAGCAGTGTTAAATTACGTTCATCGCTTTGCATTAATCCCGCCTCCATTAATATTAATTATAACATAAATGCGGCAAATTTTCATCCGAAAACGCTTTATTTAAATTGTTTGATGGAGTTAAAATTGTCGCATAAAAATACGGACCATAAAAGGTCCGTCCTATCAATTATTTTATAAGTGCTTGTGCCTCTTTAAAAGAAGGATTCTTTGCACTCTTAAGAATGTCAAATATCAAAAGTTCAAAATTTATAATATATGCACCAATATTTCGCAAAAGCTCTATGCCGTTTTTTTTGTTTTCCAAAGTCCTTGATGTCATCGCCTCTTCAACTACAAAAACATTATAACCCGCTTCAAGCAAATCGCGTCCTGTTTGAAATGCGCAGATATGTGCTTCCTGTCCAAATAAAACAATATTTTTCTTATTCAGTTTGTCTATCTTCTCTTTTATTTCGGGATTTAAATAGCACGAAAACTCAGATTTATCGAGCGCATCATGATCTTCATCTCTAAATTCTTCAATAAGCCCTCCTAACCCCTTCCTATACTGTGTTGTAAAGAGCTTTTCAACATCTACAATTTTTGAAAAGTCATACGCCTTTCTCGAAATATCGATAACTCTTGAATTTTCAAACATAGCAGGCATAAGTTTTTCCTGAAAATCTATAAACAAAAATAATGTATCGTCTTTATTTAGATTAAATGTAGCCATATAACCTCCTTATTGATAAACTTTAAAACCTCGTTTCAAACCACTTTTAATAAAGTCAACCTTAACTTCACCTTTCACGATTTCCAAAAGACTTTTTTCAACTAAAAATGTCAATTGTCCAATAGCAATTTTTTCATCGTTCTCTCTTTCTATGTCCGGGAGCACGCCAAGACTCACTCCACATCATGAATAGCTTTGTATATATATTCTAACATTATTTGCATCAAGTTCGTTAAAACGTTCTTTTGCATTTTCTGTCAATTTAATATTCAAATTTACCACCTCGTTTCATTTTTACCCAAAATTCAATAAAAAAAACAAAAGGGTCACTCAAGTAACCCTTTTGTTATCTATTTTTCTACTTCATAAGAAAGCTCATCATCTTTCACCCGAACAACAACTTCGTCTCCTTCTGAAATTTTTCCTTTTATTATTTGTTTAGCGAGTGCTGTTTCAACCGATGAAGAAATGTATCTCTTAAGAGGTCTTGCTCCATATTCAGGAGTATAACTTCTGTCAATAACATATTCTTTTGCTTCATCTGTAAATACAACCGTGATTCCTCTTTCCTCGAGTCTTTCATTTAACGAAGCGACTGATATGTCAATAATCTTCTTCATATTTTCCTTTGTAAGCGGTTTAAACATAACAATTCCATCTACTCTGTTTAAAAATTCTGGCCTGAATGAATTCCTCAAACTTTCCATAACATTTTTTTCCGCTTCAGGAACAATCTCTCCTTTATCATCAATTCCGTCAAGTAATATAGGAGAACCTATATTTGAAGTCATAATCAATATTGTATTTGTGAAATCAACCACACGACCACGGTTATCCGTCAAACGCCCGTCATCAAGTACTTGTAATAGCAGATTGAAAACATCTGGATGAGCTTTTTCAATTTCGTCGAAAAGTACTACTGAATAAGGTCTTCTCCTTACAGCTTCAGTGAGTTGTCCACCTTCTTCATAGCCTACATATCCCGGAGGAGCACCGATTAAACGAGATACTGAGAACTTTTCCATATACTCGCTCATATCAATTCGAACCATATTTTTTTCGTCATCAAAAAGATATTCTGAAAGAGCTTTGGAAAGCTCTGTTTTACCTACCCCTGTAGGGCCGAGGAAAATAAAGCTACCAATCGGACGGTTTTTGTTTTGTAGACCAGCGCGGCTCCTTAAAATTGCATCAACAATTTCTTCGACCGCTTTGTCTTGTCCCACAACCCTCTTATGAAGTTCATCGTCAAGACCTAGCAACTTTTCTCTGTCTGTAGAAGTTAATTTTGCAACAGGAATACCTGTCCAACCGTTAACAACTTGTGCGATTGTCTCTTCAGTTACTTCCGTTGTTAAAATTTTGTCTTCTCCTGATTCTTCATTTAAATTCTTAAGCTCTTCCATAAGTTTAGGCAACTTGCCGAACTTTAGCTCCGAAGTTTTTTCAAGATCGTAGTTTCTTTCTGAAAGTTCAATCTCTGTCTTGACATCATCTATTTCTTTTTTAAGATTTTTTATCTTTTCAATACTACTTTTTTCTTCTTCCCACTTTTCTCTCAAAACTTCATATTTTTTCTTTAATTCAGCTATCTCAGTTTCAATATTTTCAAGTCTCTTTTTAGATGCATCGTCCGTTTCTTTTTTTAATGCCTCGCGTTCGATTTCAAGTTGAAGAATTTTTCTTTCGTATTCATCAATCTCAACCGGACTTGAATCAATTTGCGTTCTAACAAGTGCCGAAGCTTCGTCCATCAAGTCAATAGCCTTATCCGGTAAAAATCTATCAGTGATATATCTGTCGCTCATTGTGGCAGCCGCTATAACTGCACTATCAGAAATTCTTATTCCATGATGAACTTCATATTTTTCCTTGAGCCCACGCAATATAGAAATAGTATCTTCAACAGAAGGTTCTCCTACATAAACTTTTTGGAATCTTCTCTCAAGTGCAGCGTCCTTTTCGATATATTGGCGATATTCATCTAGCGTCGTTGCACCTATACAATGTATATCTCCCCTTGCAAGCATAGGTTTCAAAAGATTTCCTGCGTCCATAGCACCTTCCGTTTTACCGGCACCGACAATATTGTGAATCTCATCTATAAAGAGGATAATCTCTCCGTTCGACTTTTGCACTTCATTCAAAACACTCTTGAGTCTTTCTTCAAATTCTCCTCTATACTTTGCACCGGCAATAAGTGCACCCATATCAAGTTCATAAATAATCTTATCTCTAAGCCCGGTCGGCACATCATTTTTTACTATTCTTTGTGCAAGCCCCTCAACAATTGCCGTCTTTCCGACACCCGGCTCACCTATTAGAACCGGATTGTTCTTTGTACGTCTTGATAATATTCTTATTACATCTCTAATTTCTTCATCTCTACCAATGACCGGATCCATCTTGCCCTCTTTTGCAAGTCCAACCAAATCTCTACCGAAACGGTTTAAAGCATCAAGGGTTGATTCAGGATTATCCGTATTTATATTTTGATTACCTCTAATATTCATAAGCACCTCCATAACTTTATTTTTTTCTATACCATACTTATTAAAAATATTTTTTAAATCTCCCGGATTGTCTAGCATAGCAAGGAGCACATGTTCCAATGAAAGGTACTCATCTTTCATATCCGCGCGCTTCTTGTCAGCCAAATTAATAATATCTTCTAAATCACGGGACATATAATTTTGTCCACCTGAAGTTTTAGGCATATTTTCTAATAACGACTTAGCATCGCCTAAAATCTCTGGCACGCTGATTCCCATTTTTGAAATCAACAGACTCATAACACTTTCTATACTAAGTGCAGAACAAAAAAGATGCACCGGTGTTACTGTCGCATTTCTGTACTCTTCTCTCAAGCGTACCGCACCGTTTAATGCTTCCGCTGTTTTAACAGTATAATTTTTATCACTCATTTAAATCACTCCCTTTAAAAAACTATTTATTAAAACTTTCATATAAAGACTTATACAAGTTCTCCTGCTCTTCATTTAAGGTATCCGGATTTTTTAGTTTCACTTTGAAAAATAAATCTCCTTTGTTGCCTTTCATATCTTGGAATCCTTTTGATTTTATCCTTATCTTCTTTCCTGACTCAATATTTTTCGGTAGTTTTAATTTAATCTTTTTGCCTTCAACTTCAGCAACTTTTTCACCACCAAAATAAGCTTCCCAAGGATACACTTCAAGATCACGAATAATATCAAGACCCTCTAGTTTTTCACCATTTCCAATAACATTTATTGAAAACAAAATATCTCTGTCAAGTCCCCATTTGGAACCTCTCACCTTAATTCTTTTGTTCGGTGTCATACCTCTAGGAACTTTTACATCTATATTATGATTTGTTCCATTTATATTAAGAGTAAGTTTTTTTGTGGTACCATTTTGAAGTTCTTCTATAGATAAATCCAAATTTGACTCATATGGTTCTCTTCTTTGTGTGCGTCTTCTGCTTCCGAACAAATCCGAGAATCCACCAAAACCTGAGTTTGAACTACTACTGCTTTCAGCACTAAAGTTGCTGCCATTAAAATTGCCTCCGAAAATCAAATTGAAGAAATCTGAAAAGTCGCCGGCACCGCCACTACTGAAATGACTGAACCCGTATGAATTAGGATCGAAGTTTTGCCCACCTTGGAAATTGTAGTTGGAGCCGAAGTTATCGTATGTGCTTCTCTTTTTATCATCACTCAAAACTTCATAAGCTTCATTAATCTCTTTAAATTTCTTTTCAGCTTCCTCATCACCCGGATGCAAATCCGGGTGATATTGTTTCGCCAATTGTCGAAATTTTTTCTTTATTTCTTCTTTTGTCGCGCCTTTTTCAACGCCTAAAATTTTATAATAATCTTTATATTGCATAAATCCACCTCAAAATAAAAAATTTATTTTTTCGTCCAATTTGTTTGACCATCTTTGACCTATCAAATATATACCCGTATTATGCCATTTTAAACACTTTCATCTTAAAAAATTCTTAAGCAAAATTATTTGTTAATTTTTAGTAATATCTTAATTATTCTTAATCATTTTATTTTTTTAATTATTACTTTTCTCGTATGTTTTTATATATTCATATTAATTATTTTCTTTTATTTGTATTTTGATAGTCATAATAAAATTTTTATTATATATTGTAGTTAATTATTTTTATTTTCTTTAGATTTTATAATTAAATCAGAAATATTCATTGTATTAAATTTAATATTTTGTAATTAATTTATAAATTTGTGGGTATATAATAAATACAGATAAAGAAATACATAAAAATATTTCAGTTTCTTGTAATTTTAATAAATATGATAACTATATTTTATAGTATTTGTTTGATAAATACCAAAGAAAGGAAAGAAATATGTTATACAGGAATAATTTTTTAAAAAACATAATGATAATATTAACAGCGTTGCTAATAATGCCAACTATGCAGGCGATTATAGTTGCTAAATCTAATACCAAAGACAGTTTTAAAAATACTCATACAAATATAATGTATGATATTATAGGACCACCCCTCGGTAGCTATGATTTAAATCAAAACCCTCGCAAATTTGATTACATAGCCAACGATACAAATAAGCCAGAAATTCAAATAAATGGAATTTTTAGTGACACATATAATGGGATTAAAATTAATAGTACAAAAACTACAAACACAGAGAATAAGATTAATCCAAAATACTTATCTCAATATAAGGAACTTGTTAAAGCAACACAAAGACACGAAAAAAGTTATATTTTCCAATTATCGGAAATAAAAAAAGAATATTATAGTTCATTTATAAATGAAATTTGGAGTGCGTTAAGATCAGACGAAGCCGTTCCAAAAAGCATTATTTTTAGAACGGTTACAGCAGAAGGTCCACTTCAAAGCGGATACTATAGAAATGTAAAAGTTAAATTTAACTTCGACTATACTGTAAGTCTCGAAAAAGAAAACCACTACAAACAACTTGTTAAGAATATAGTTTCTACTTTCCCCAAAAATATTACAGATGATAAAAAAGTAGAATTGATAAATAAATATATCGTTGAGCATGCCCAATATGCATATAACGAAGTAAATGCCGGAGTTAATACTCTTGCAAACGGCCTCGACATCAACTCGCCATATGCAATCCTCGAAAGCGGTAAGGGCGTATGCGGAGCATATTCCGCACTATTCCAAATGATGGCAAAAGAATCCGGATTGGAATCGAAAGTCGTTGTTGGAACTTCATACTCATATAACAATTGGGGTTCACACGCATGGAACATCGTTAAAGTAAATGACGAATGGTACCACGTTGACACCACATGGAACGACGTAGCAAACAACGGAAATTACGGTTACTTGATGATCGGTGCAACTGAAATTGCAAAAAATCATAAGTGGGATCAAAACTTATACCCACAAACATCTATTGCCGGATTCAGTAATAAGAGCTACGCACTAAAAAACTTATAGCATTCTCCTTTCGTTAGTAAATTTATATAAATAAAAAAGATGCACAGACTGTTCACTGTGCATCTTTTTTATTTATATAAAGAGCTTTTTATATTAAATAATAAGGAATATTATTTAATTATTCTTTATTATTTAAAGCTTTCACTTTTTTATTCTTATTAAAAATATGTTTTTTGTATACTTATATTATAATATGCCTAAAATACTTTATTAAATATAATAACATTATATACTTTACTAAAAAATATATTGATTCTGTTTTTTTACTTAATTATAATATCTATTTTTCCTGTTCTAGATTTATTCTTAATAGCAAAGTTTTTTTACATAAATTTTAATTTCTTATTTTTCATTCTTTCAATATACTTATTTTGTTTTCTATAAACAAGCTAGCAATAAGTTTTTTAGAAATTTTTTATCATATAATTAAATTTTATTTTTTACCATAAAATATAATATATAATTTGTTCATTTCATATGCATCTGTTTTTAATACATATAATTATACTATTCTTATTTTTAATGTAATAGTAATCCATAATATTTTTTTATATTTTAATAATATTCAAATTTTAAAATCTACTATAAAGTATTTCTTAATACTTATGTATTTTTATTAATTTAAACTTTTCCATTCACATATCTATATATAATATAATAAAAAAAATATTTAAGAATCGCTTATTGACTTTATATATAAATTTCTTTCTATCTCATTTCTAAATAAAGTTTATAAAAAGAGTCTTTTAATTATATCCTCAATTTATTTATATCAATATAAAAAGTTTTAACCCAATATTTTATAATTGCCTTTTTAATTTTTATTTTATATAAACTAAATCTTATCTAATAAGTTTAAAAAAAATTTTTAGCGTATGTATTCATAATATTCTCTCATATTCCATAATTTATAATACAAAAAAACGGAAGATAAATCTTCCGTTTAAATTTTTATTCAGTTGCAAGGTTGTCAAAGTATCCTTGAATCAAAATGATTGGTGTTCCTTTGTCCCCTGAACCACTTGTAAGGTCGCACAAGCTTCCAATCAAGTCGGTCAATTTTCTTGGAGTTGTTCCAAGCTTTTCATTTTCATTGTGGACCACATCCTCATCATACTTATGTTTAATCTTTTCGAGGATTGCGTTGTTCAATTCTTCACCTTTTAAATCCTTGAAATCATTATCAGCCAAGTATTTTAATTTAAGTTCATTTGGAACACCTTCCAAACCTTTTGTATAGCCAGGGCTTACTACAGGGTCTGCAAGTTCCCAAATTTGTCCTACAGAGTCTTTGAACGCACCGTCACCATAAACAAGTACTTCAATATTTTTTCCTGTTGCTTCTTTAAATCTACTTTGTAAATCATTTGCAAATTTAAATGAATCACGCGGGAACAATTTTACACTATCCTCTGTTGATTTGTTTGCACCAAGAATACCATATTCTTTGTTGTATCCGCTTTCTCCAACAGGTTCGTTTAAAACATCTTCTATGTTATAAACAAGTGCTCCTGCATCTTTCAAAATCTTTTTAGTACGCTTTCTTGAGTGGATGTCAGCTGTTAAAACCTTATTTGTGTATTTTAAAATATGAAGAGGATCGTTTGAGAAAATAATTTCGCATTCAGCACCTTCAGATTCAATCAAATCTCTGTAAAATTCAACATAATCTACATGTGTAAACGGGTGATAATTCTTTCCAAACTTATCTCTGTATTCTTTTTCTGTCATAAGTTGACTTAAATCTTTCATTCCGGCTTCGTCTAATTGTTCCAAAGTTAAAAGATGGTTTCCAACTTCGTCAGCAGGATATGAGAGCATAAGAGTTATTTTCTTGGCTCCTTTTGCAATACCTTTTAGACAAACAGAAAATCTATTTCTACTTAAAATCGGGAAGATAAGTCCAATGTGGTCTCCGCCGAATTTCTTTCTAATATCCTCACCGATTTCATCAGTGTTTGCATAGTTACCTTGACTTCTTGCAAGTACAGCTTCTGTAACACCGATAACGTCTCTATCATGTATAGGTATATTTTCACTTGCAACAGCATCCATTACTGAGTTTACAACAATCTCAGCAAGGTTGTCGCCTTTTTTAATAATTTTTGTTCTAATTCCGCGTGAAACAGTTCCAATAAATCTTGACATATTCCCTCCATTAAAATTTATAAATTTCCTTATCTGTAATCAACATATCAATTTTTTGATCGTGTTCTTCTTTTGGAACTTCATCAACCAATTGAAAGTCGTAGCCGACACCTATTTTTTTTGCATCGCTTCTAAATCTAGGCATCATTTTGTCATAAAAACCTCCGCCATATCCGATTCTGTAACCTCTTCTGTCAAAAACAGCACCCGGTGTAATACAAATGTCTACAATTTTCGGTTCTACCGGTCTTATGTTTTCTCCACTCGGCTCCAAAATTCCCATGTCTGAAGTTTGCAATTCTTCAGCGCTCTTAAGCTCCGAAAGAATCATTTCCTTTTTGTCATTATCGACAACAGGAACCAATACTCTTTTACCGCGTCTTAAAGACTCGGAAATGAGTTGTTTTGTATCGACTTCGCTTCTGTAGCTAACAAATGTAAATATAGTATTTGCATCTCTATATTCTTTCAATGCAAGCAGCTTTAAAAGAACAGTTTCGTCAGCACTAAATCTATCAGCTTCGTCCATAGAGTCTCTCATTTTTAAAATATTTTTTCTTAACTCTTTTTTATCCATGAGCTCACCTCAACTACATTATACTACAAACGGTAGCCATTTGTCATCTTTTTCTGAAATTTTTTATTTATTGTAATTTTTCTATAAATGAAAATTTAAAAAAAATGACAAGCAAATTATATCATCTATTTATTTTGCAAATTCTATTATTCTTTAGTATTAAAATCTATTATATCGAACTTTCTACTAAAATAAACGACTGACAAATGAATCGGCCGTTTCTTTCTATTCCATAAATAAAATAACTTTTTCTTGTTCCATGCTCTTTTTTATATCTATAATTCTTTGGTTCGAACTACCCCTAAATCTTAATTTTAAATCTTTGAGCTCCTCGACAAATCTTCCGTCGACAAGTACATCACATAGTTTCAATAGCTCTGTTCTTTTTTCATTTTCTAAGATTTCTTCATAAGTATAGCCCGAATAAATCCAAATCGGTTTATTGACACTCGCTTTAACAGATTTTAAAACTTCAATCAAATCCAAATTTTGCATCGGTTCTCCGCCAAGAAGTGTGAGCCCTGATACATTGTCGTCTTTTAAATATTCAATCACCTTTTCGGTTTCATCATCTGTCCAAATCTCTCCGTATTTAAAATCTTGGTAATCCTTATTGAAACAATTCCTGCAATTGTGTGTGCAACCGGTCACGAATATTACTGTTCGAATACCCGTGCCGTTTGCAACATCATATTTTCTTATTTGAGCATAATTCATTATATATGAAGAACCCTCGATTTAATTTCTTTTGTTCTTCCTTCATTCCAAAAGTTTTCACCGAGATATCCACAAGTACGTCTTATAACGGTGAGTCTCGACTTGTCCTTGTTGTGACATTGCGGACATTCCCATTCATTGTCGTCGTTAACAACAATTTCTCCGTCAAATCCGCATTCATGACAATAATCGCTCTTTGTGTTAAATTCAGCATATGTTATATGGTCATAAATGTATTTGACCATAGTAAGAACAGCATCAATATTATTTGTCATATTTGGAATTTCAGCATATGAAATCATACCGCCTGTGGATTGATCTTGGAATTCGCTTTCAAAATCAAACTTGTCGAAAACATTTATATTTTCTCTAACATCTACGTGATAGCTGTTTGTGTAATAACCCTTGTCGGTGACATCTTTAATTGAGCCAAACCTTGCGAGGTCAATCTTTGCAAATCTATTAGTAAGACTTTCCGCCGGAGTACCGTAGAGAGCAAATCCTATATTTGTTTCTTTCTTCCAATCATCAACCGCTTGTCTTAGTCTTCTAATAACTTTTACAGCGAAATCATGACCGCCCTTTGTATGCGTTTCTCCGGTCACTAAAATCGACGCTTCATAGAGACCTATATACCCTAGTGAAATTGTAGCATATCCGCCTTTGAGAAGTTTCGTCACCTTTTCATGCGGTTTTAAACGTGCGATTGCACCGTATTGCCAGTGAATCGGCGAAACATCGCTCGTGATATTTTCCAAAAGCTCATATCTAAACATTAGTGCTTTCTTTGCAAGTTCAAGCCTCTTTTCCAAGATTTCAAAATATTTCTTTTCATCTCGACCTGAAATAATACCGATTTGCGGTAGATTTAAACTGACAACGCCCATGTTAAATCTTCCGTCAAACACAAAGTCTCCGTTTTCATTTTTCCAAGGCGAAAGAAAACTTCTGCAGCCCATCGGTGCAAAAACATTACCGTCATAAATTTCTCTCATTTTTTTAGCTGAAATATAATCAGGATACATTCTCTTTGCTGTACACTTTGCTGCAAGCTCGGTCAAATAATAATACTTGCCATCCTTGTGCACATTGTGCTCATCCAAAACATAAATAAGTTTCGGGAACGCCGGAGTAACATAAACATCGGCTTCATTTTTAATACCTTCGAGTCTTTGTTTTAAAATCTCTTCAGTAATCATTGCCGCTTCTTTTTCGTATTCATAGCCCGGCTTAAAATACATGAAAAGCGTTACAAAAGGTGCTTGACCGTTTGTAGTCATGAGAGTATTTATTTGATATTGCATTGTTTGAATGCCGTCTTTAACCTCTTTTTTGGTCCTTTTTAATGCCACTTCTCGTGCCATTTCTTCGTTAGGTTCAATCTTGTAGATATTCTTTTGATCATCGAGTGCATCTTTAAAATACTTGTCAAAACTCTTCCTTACATAAGGAGCCAAAATTCTATCAATTCCATTTATTGATTGCCCACCATATTGTCCGGATGCAACTTGTGCAATAATTTGTGTGGTAACTGTGCAAGCAACTTGAAAACTCTTTGGCGAATCAATCTTTTTGCCGTTGATACATGTGCCGTTTTTAAGCATATCTTCAAGATTTATAAGGCAGCAGTTAAACATCGGTTGCATTATATAGTCCATATCGTGGAAATGAATTGCGCCGCTGTCGTGCGCCATAACGATATCCGTCGGCATCAAAATTCTTCTTGCGATATCCTTTGAAACTTCGCCTGCAATCAAATCGCGTTGCGTTGAAACAATCTTTGCATCCTTGTTTGAATTTTCATTTAGAACATTTGTGTTTGAACGATTCAAAATTCCGACAACATCTTCGTCAATCGTGTTTATTTGTCTCTTGTACTCCTGAACTGACCTGTAGCTTTCATATGCCTTTGCCGTTTGAACATTTCCGTATGTTATAAGTTTATAATACACCTGTTCTTCAATGCCGTGAATTGTCATCGGCTCGCTCACAACTTTTGCAAACGACTCGATCTCATCTGCAATCTTTTCCGCAAGACCTTCTTCATAAATTCCCGACGAAGAATTCATAGCTTTTAAAATCGCAATTGAAATCTTCGACTTGTCAAATGGAACTCTCCTTCCATCTCTCTTAATAACGTCCATAAATCCTCCTCTTATCTAAATCTAGATACCAAACTCAGGTATTTAGTATATAATCTCGTTTCATTTATCATTATACCCCAATATATTGTATATTGCAACAGTCTATAAACGGCTATTTTTAGTCAAAAAAGTCCTGTAAGCCTGTATCTAACAGAGATTTAAATCACAAAAAAATAGCTATAGAATTTTTCTATAGCTATTTTTTAAAATCTATTATTTATTGTGTATTATTTCTATCCTCCCTGCACCGTTTTATTTTTTCCTTTCTTATAAATCAAACCGGATAGCAAATAAAGTCCTAAAATCCAAACAATTTGCAAAATCAGAAACTTTAATATATCCTCTGTCGGCATTATTCCAGCCATAATTTTCGCAGGAATATAATATGAATACGAAAGCGGTGACCAAAGTGAAATATTTCTTAAAAGTTCCGGGAAGAAATCAATCGGTAAAACAATCCCTCCGAGCATCCACATTATGTCAAAAATCATATCTCTGAAAGTGAGCACCTGATTGAACCAAAAGCTTAGAAATCCAATTATAAGTTGCACAAAAAATAAAATTGTAAACCCTAAAAATGTGGATACTATTCCGAGAAGTGCCACAGACAAACTTATACTTTTTGTAAAAATTGCCAAAACTATATATAGAGCGATTGGCACAATTGAAATCACAAAAAAATTACCGACCTTTTCGAATAATTTTAAAAGTCTGATGTCTATCGGTCTTGTCATCCAAGTTATTATGTTTCCGCTGTTTATAAGCTCCATGCTTTCATAGCACACATACATTGCGGGTGAATAGATTATCGATAAAATATTTACTATCAAAAAATAAAGTACAATCGAGTTTAGCGTAAATCCTCTACCGACATTTTCCAGATTTGCATATTTCCAAAAGTACCAACTTATGATAACTTGTATCGGTATGGTTATGAATCCGAAATAAAAGTCCATTTTGAATGCACTGCTGTTTAGAATTCCGGTTTTAAAAAGTCTTATATATTTTTTCATCTTAATTTCCCGTCGAAACATAGTGTTTCAGTGCTTTCTTTGAGAATAATTTAAAAATAGTACAAAGTAATATAAATCCGGCTATTGATATCAAGATATACTTGCCGGCACGATTTTCACCGAACGCAATTTTCGTCGGAACTGTACTAATAAGAGTTATTGGTATCGTGTAAACAAAAAGATTATAGATAACTTTCGGAAAGATATCCATAGGATAATTTTTTGAATCCTTAATCGAAAAAAACAATTCCCGTACATAAAATATTTTGCCGAAACAAAACGCAAGCAAGCTGAATATTCCGTAAAGCAAGCTGAAATTTAAACTTGCAAATATTGACACAATTACCGCAAGGAGAACATTTATAATCTCAAATTTAAAACTATTTTGTGATATAAATATGCAAACAATAAAAAATATTAAATTCAAAAAAATATACAAAAAATTCATTCTCTCAAGCAATACAAGTTTGAATGGATTTTGTCCGCGCACCATAAACATATCAAATTCACCGCTTATTATCTTATACTCCAAATCGCGAAATCCGAAAAATATTGAGTTTATTGAAATGAACAAAAAATTAAAACCGATCAGCAATAATATTTTATTAAAATCCCAGTTTTGAAATTTCACTCCGACGTTTTTCAAAGCAATCCAAAATATAAAATTATTAAAAATTGTTATGAGCACTCCAAAAACTGTAGAAAAAGATTCAAACTTGAATTCAAGCTTGTTTTTTGTATAAAGTGTCAAATATCTTTTGAGCAATTTGAAATTTTTACTTATAGAATACATATAACAGCTCCTCAAGATTCGGACTTCTGAAATAGAATTCATTCGGCGGTATTTTGTCTAAACTTTGACTTTTAATCATTATAGCTTCTTTTTGAGGAATAATATATTTATACTCTCCGTGATTTTCTTCCACAAAAAACTTTGTATCAATTTCTAAATCCATTTTTGAAATTAAAACCAAATTTTCATCCTGCATTTTTCTAAAATCTTCGTGCGTTATATCGAGAAGCTTCCGCCCTTTGTTAATCAAAATGATGTTGTCACACAACTTTTCGACATCTACCAAATCATGTGTCGTGATTAGAATAGTCTTCCCCTCAGCTCTAATATCGTTTAGAATTTTTCTGAATGCCAATTTTGAAGTTATGTCGAGTCCCAAAGTCGGCTCATCGTAAATCAAGAGTTCCGGCTCATTTATAAGACTTACCAATATCTCAATTTTTATTCTTTCGCCCAAACTCATATTTCTCACCTTTTTGTCGACAAGATTTGTGGCATCTATAATCTTCGCATATTTGTTTATAGTTTTCTCGTAATCTTCATCCGAAATATTATAAATATCTTTCATCAACAAAAGAGATTCCTTTGCGGCAAGATTGTACCAAAGCGAGGAACGATTTCCAAACATTATTCCATATTTCTTCGAAATTGTTTTTATATCCTTGCCCGGATTAAAGCCTATGACATTTATTTCTCCGCTGTCCGGCAATAAAATTCCGGCAATCATCTTAATTATTGTGCTTTTCCCTGCACCGTTCGGTCCGATAAGTCCAGCAATCTTTCCTTTAGATATCGAAAAACTAATATCTCTGACTCCATCTCCGCCTTTATAAATCTTCGAAACATTTTTTAATTCAACATAGTTCATAACTTTCTCCAAAAACATGCAGTATAACAAATTTCTAAAACTTTTTTAAATGATATTATTATATAACTTATTATGATAAAACCAAACGAAATATCCCGCTTAGGTCATTTATGTAACATTACTTGTCAATGAGCGATCACTTTCAATCTATAAAATATTCATCTATTTTTATTATACATTATTTAATAATGAAATCCAAACGTCTTCTAAAATAAATATATAATTCAAAAAACTCTTATCGGAGTCGCCCCAATAAGAGTTTTCGTGTTGTTGTATTAATTACACCATTTATATTTTATTTGTTTTTATTTGCAATTTTCTTTACTGCTTCTGCAACTTTTTCAGGGATTGTCATATCCATCGGATCCGGAATAACGTGGTCGGCGTCGAGTTCGTCTCCAACGATGTCTGCAATTGCGTGTGCAGCTGCCATATTCATTTCAGGAGTAATTCTCTTTGCACGTGCATCGAGAGCCCCTCTAAAGAGTCCCGGGAAACACAATACATTGTTGATTTGGTTAGGGAAATCGGAACGACCGGTTCCAACAACCTTTGCGCCCGCTTCTTTTGCTTCGTCAGGATAAATTTCAGGAACAGGGTTTGCCATTGCGAAAATGATTGCATCCTTGTTCATGCTCTTCACCATTTCCTTTGTTACAGCGCCCGCAACGCTTACACCGATAAATATATCGGCGCCTTTCATTGCATCTTCAAGAGTTCCTTTTTCGTTGTTTTCATTTGTAATTTCTGCAACTTCATTTTTAATCCAGTTGTTTCTTTCGTTTCCTCTGTAAACAATTCCCTTTGAATCGAGAATTAAAATGTGCTTTACACCCAAATCTCTCATCATTTTAAGAATTGCAACACCCGCTGCACCGCATCCGTTTATGACAACTTTTACATCTTCGGCTTTTTTGCCTACAACTTTAAGTGCATTTATAATACCTGCGGTAACAACGATAGCCGTTCCGTGTTGGTCATCGTGGAAAACAGGAATGTCAAGTTCTTCAACAAGTCTTCTTTCGATTTCAAAACATCTCGGAGCAGCAATATCTTCAAGATTTATACCTCCAAATGTCGGTGCAATCATTTTAACAGTTTCAATGATTTTTTCGGTGTCTTGCGAATCCACCAAAATAGGAAAAGCGTCTACATTTCCAAAATGTTTGAACAAAATTGCTTTACCTTCCATAACAGGCATGCCGGCTTCAGGACCTATATTTCCAAGACCCAAAACTGCGGAGCCGTCTGTAACAACAGCAACGAGATTACCCTTTGCGGTGTATTTGTATACATCTTCTTTGTTTTCCGCAATCTTTTTACACGGTTCAGCTACACCCGGTGTGTATAATAGTGCTAAATCGTCTTTTTTAGTTAGCGGATATTTGGATTCAACCTCAATTTTGCCCTTATAATCTTCGTGTAACTTTAGTGCCTTTTCCTTGTAATCATGTGTTTCGCTCATTCTCTCAAAAACCTCCTCAATAGAAACTCTATTTACATTTATATTTTGTGTGTAAAATTCCTCATAATCTTCATCGAGTATCGTAAAATATTCTATTTTACGAGTTGCGAGAAGTGTTGAAATTATCGTAGAAAATCCTCCTCCGTCGGCCGCTTCCAAATCAGCTTTAACATTTAATCCGGAATTTTTAAGTCTATTTTGCAAATTCAGAAAACTTCTTTTCATAAGCTCATACTCGAAAGCCCCTACCTTGCATCTTGCACATTTTTTGGCTTTGTAGGGATTGTTTAAAGGCCTATCCAAAATCAACCTTAACTTTTTCTTTTTATCGCTTACGATTTCCGGGACCTCAACTTTGTCGATATAATAAACATTTAAGCCCAACGGTTTCAATTCATTACCATTATTGTCTAAAAATTTGAATCCGAACTCCGAAAGAAATCCCATTCCTACATCAGTTATATTAAGAAATCTCACATCCAAATATACTATATCATAAAATTCAAATAATTTCAAAATCTCTTTTCCAACTAAAGTAGAAGCGTCCTTAAGCATAATACTGCCACCTTCGTGAGGCGTATATAAAACCGCTTCTTCATTAATTATTTCTATATCATTCTCATTAACATATTTATTTCCAAAAAAATAAATTCTATCTATCATCAGAATCTTCCTCTCATTTATATATACCCTATTGACATTAATTTTCACACGTTTTAGCACAAAGCATAAAATTTTAGATAAAAAATATATTCCAAATACTACTTTTTTATGCTATAATAGTTGAAGAGGTGATTCATTTGAAGAAATATATGACAAAAGACTCAATAAAGAGTTATCTACTTATTTTAATCGGTATTACAATGGTTGCTTGTGGCGTCCATTTCTTCCACTCACCGTTTCACTTGGCAGTCGGCGGAGCATATGGTATTGGTATTGTATTTTCTGAATTTACCGGTCTCCAACCGGGAGACATAATGCTAATTGTAAATGGTGTTTTATTTGTTCTCGCATTTTTACTTATCGGCGCATCATTCGGTATAAAAACTATACTAGCAAGTCTTGGTACTTCCGGTATAGTTAAAGTATTGGAATTTATCGCTCCAAATCCGCAAAGTTTATCCGGCGATATAATGCTTGATTTGATTTGTGGTGTAATTTTGTCCGCAATCGGAATTGGAATAGTCTTTAATCAAGGCGCTTCAACCGGTGGAACAGATATTCTCGGTAAAATTGTAAACAAATTTACCGGAATCGACATCGGTAAAGCCGTTCTATATTGCGACTTTTTAATTACACTTGGAGCAACCTTGGCATACGGACCAAAAACCGGACTTTATTCCCTATTCGGCGTAGTTATAAACGGTCTAATTATTGACTATGTAATTGACGGCATGAATATAGCGAAAGAAGTAACTATTGTTGCTGATGATCCTACTCCAATTGTTCATTTCATACACAACGAATTAATTAAAACTTGTACACTTTACGATGCTCACGGTGCTTATAGCGGCAAACCGAAACAAGTTATAGTGACTATACTGGATAGAAGAAGTTATGTACAACTAAAAGATTTCTTAAAGTCCTCCGACCAAAAAATATTTACATGGATAAAGAATTCATCTGAAGTTCACGGAGAAGGCTTTAGACCTATAGAATAACAAAAAGCATGATTGAATTTACAAAATGTAAATCATCATGCTTTTATTTTTTACTCATTACGAAAATTACTCCTAACTATGTTCCACAAGTTACAATTTCCGCCTTTATATATATCAAAAATTTTCTACTTATCACCAAAGAATTTTGAATATATATTTTTTTCACGTGACTGTATTTCGTCAATCGATACATTTGATTTTAGTGCTTCTCTTTCTTTTATGTCTTCTACCTTGTAGGAACCATCCTTATCTTTACTGATTTTTACGAGTGCAATGCTCTTGACACTCTTCTCTTCCCCTTTATATATCTCTATATAACAAGTGTCAGAAATATCAACTTCCGGCTTCCACCAAAATTCATCTCCGGAATTTAGTTTCAAACTTTTCACAAACTCGTGCGGACTTTTTAAAAATACATATCCTTCTTTTGTTTCAACGAAATACTTTTCGTTTTCGCCAAGCAATCTAAACCCTGTGTTTAAATCAAAATCAACTACCGCAAAATGCGGATTGTTTTCAAAATTATCCACTGAAAGCTCCGTCTCTTTTCCAAATATACCGTCTGATTTTCCGCACGACGTTATAATAAGACTCACGATAATAAGCATTAAAAGTAAATTATTCTTTTTCATAATAAACATCCTCCACTATATTAATTGTTGTTAACATAACTGCAACTATTCTTTTCTTAAAAAATAAAAGACCTATCTAAATGTTTTTAAATTACTTATTTATCTTAAAAACAATCGTATAATTAAGAAGAGTTCCAATTCCAGTTTTCTCATTTCCGACCGGAACTATTTGAACCAATTCATAACCTTCTTCAGCTTTTTCTGCGATGATTTTCTTGCATTCTTCAAAAGTATCTGTTCGACCGGCTCTCAAGCCACCTTTTATAGGTACTTCTACAAATTCGTATTTAAACATTTTTCCCCCTCCATATGTAAAATCTATTTAACTTTATTATACTCCACTAAAAATATATAATCAAATTTACATCATTCTAATTTTATTTTCTTAAAAACTTAAAAAAAAGACTCTTTTAAAATCAATTAAAAGAGTCTTTTTTACTACATACCTTTATCTTCTTTGTCCTGTCTTCTTAGTTCTCTCAATATTTCAGTCATTGAAAGGTCACCTAAAATTTCAGGTTCTTCGATTCTTTCTTCAGGTTCTTCATGTTCTTTTATATATAGAGGATCATCTTCCGCAAGTGGAACTTTTACATTCATATATCTCTTCATACCTGTTCCTGCAGGGATTGTCATACCGATAATAACATTTTCCTTGAGTCCTACGAGGTGGTCTTCCTTACCTTTTATTGCTGCATCCGCCAAGATTCTTGTAGTTTCTTGGAATGATGCTGCGGATAAGAACGAGTCAGTTGCAAGAGATGCTTTTGTAATTCCGAGGAGTGCTCTTTCACCTGTTGCAGGAATCTTTCCTTCAGCTTGAAGTTCCTTGTTTTGTTCTCTGAATTCATAGAGCGAAACAAGTGTGCCCGGAATGAATGTGCTGTCTCCGGCATCATCAATTCTCACACGTGATAGCATTTGTCTAATGATGATTTCAACGTGCTTGTCGTTGATATCAACCCCTGACATTCTATATGTTCTTTGAACTTCCTTAACAATATATCTTTCAACGCCTTTGACGCCTTCGATTTTAAATATATCGTGCGGGTTAATAGAACCTTCTGTGAGCGGATCTCCCGCATTCACAACGTCACCTTCGTGAACCTTTAGAGTCGAACCGAAAGCAATTTGATATACTTTGGATTCTTCTTCATTTTCAACTATAACTTCACGTTTCTTTTCGTCGCCCGCAAGTGTAACTTTTCCTGAGATTTCAGTTATAACAGCAACCCCTTTAGGTTTTCTTGCTTCGAAAAGTTCTTCAACTCTCGGCAAACCTTGAGTGATGTCGTCAGCCTTAGCAACACCGCCGGAGTGAATAGTTCTCATAGTAAGCTGAGTTCCAGGTTCCCCGATTGATTGTGCTGCAACAATACCGACTGCTTCTCCGATGTCAACTCTGTTTCCATTTGCAAGGTTTTTACCATAACATTTAGAACATACACCATGTTTTGCATTACATTGAAGAACAGATCTGACTTTAACGCTTTCGATTCCAATATCTTGGATATGTTTTGCCATTTTTTCAGTTATTAGTTCATCTGTTGTACAGATGACTTCACCGGTATTAGGGTCCACAATATCTTCAAAAGGATATCTTCCTTCAAGTCTGTCTTTCAATTCTTCAATGACTTCATTTCCGTCTTTAAAGGTTGTGATTTCGATATAACCGTCTGTGTGACAGTCGTCTTCACGAACGATAACATCTTGAGAAACGTCTACCAAACGACGTGTCAAATATCCTGCGTCAGCAGTCTTTAGAGCCGTATCGGAAAGTCCTTTTCTAGTACCGTGTGATGAAATAAAGAATTCCATAACCGAAAGTCCTTCACGGAAGTTTGACTTGATTGGGATTTCAACAGTCTTACCTGTTGAAGATGCCATAAGTCCACGCATACCTCCGAGCTGTCTGATTTGGTTCTTAGAACCACGAGCTCCGGATGTTGCCATCAAATAGATGTTGTTGTCGTGTGGCAAAACATTCATAAGTTCGTCTGTAACCTTATCAGTTGCATCGTTCCAAATATCGATTACTTGAGAATATCTTTCTTCTTCAGACATTCTACCACGTCTATATAATTTTTGAACTTTATCAACTTCTTTTTGTGCTTCATCTATAATGCTTTGCTTTGTTTCAGGAACTGTAACGTCACTCATAGAAACCGATATAGCTGATAGTGTTGAATATTTATAACCTGTAGCCTTGATATAGTCAAGAACTTCAGCAGTTATATTGTTTCCATGTTTATTGAAGCATGCATCAATGATTGAAACAAGACCTTTCTTATTTACAACCTTGTCTACTTCCAAACTGAACGGATCTTTTTCTCTGTCGACAAATCCTAAGTCTTGCGGAATTCTTTGGTTGAAAATAAATCTTCCGCATGTTGATTCGACCGTTTTAAATCTGCCATCTTCAAGATAAACTCTAACTCTAACTCTGTCTTGAAGCGTTATCTTTCTATTAAATAGAGCGACAATCATTTCATCGTAGTCTTTGAATGAGTGAATTTCATCTTGTGGTGTAAATCTATCCATTGTGAGATAGAAGCAGCCAAGAACCATGTCTTGTGATGGAGCTGTGATCGGCTTACCGTCCTTCGGTGCTAAAATATTGTTTGTTGAAAGCATCATAAGTCTTGCTTCCGCTTGTGCTTCAACAGAAAGCGGAAGGTGAACAGCCATTTGGTCTCCGTCGAAGTCAGCGTTAAACGGTGTACATACGAGCGGATGAAGCTTTATAGCCTTTCCTTCAACGAGCACCGGTTCAAATGCTTGAATACCAAGTCTGTGAAGTGTCGGGGCACGGTTCAATAGTACCGGGTGATCCTTGATAACCTTTTCAAGTTCATCCCAAACTTCACTGTCCATTCTTTCAATCATACGTTTTGCATTTTTAATATTGTGAGCCTTCTTAGACTTCACAAGTTCATGCATTACAAAAGGTTTGAAGAGTTCAAGTGCCATTGTCTTCGGAAGTCCGCATTGATAGAACTTGAGTTCAGGTCCTACAACAATTACGGAACGTCCTGAATAGTCTACACGTTTTCCAAGAAGGTTTTGACGGAAACGTCCTTGTTTACCCTTTAACATATCATTCAAACTCTTAAGCGGTCTGTTTCCAGGACCTGTGACAGGTCTTCCGCGTCTACCGTTGTCTATCAAAGCGTCAACAGCTTCTTGTAGCATTCTCTTTTCGTTCCTTACGATAATTTCAGGTGCTCCAAGTTCCAAGAGTCTTTTTAATCTATTATTTCTATTAATTACACGTCTATATAAATCATTTAAGTCCGAAGTTGCAAAACGTCCCCCGTCAAGTTCTACCATAGGTCTTAAATCAGGCGGTATAACAGGAAGTGCGTCAAGTATCATCCATTCCGGTCTGTTTCCACTTAATCTGAATGCTTCAACAACTTCAAGACGTCTTGTAATTCTTACTCTCTTTTGTCCGGTTGCTCCGACAAGTTCTTCTTTTAATTCCTTTGATATTTTTTCAGGGTCAACTTCCATCAAAAGTTCTTTGATTGCTTCAGCGCCCATTCCGGCTCTGAATCCTCCCGGGAACTTCTTTGAATATTCGTCATATTCCTGTTCTGTCAAAAGCTCTTGTTTTACAAGATTTGTTTCGCCTGGATCAAGTACGACATAGTTCGCAAAATATAGAACCTTCTCAAGATTTCTCGGACTCATATCCAAAATAAGTCCCATTCTTGAAGGAATACCTTTGAAATACCATATATGTGAACACGGAGAAGCAAGTTCTATGTGTCCCATTCTTTCACGACGAACTTTTGCCTTTGTTACTTCCACTCCGCATCTATCGCAGACTACCCCCTTGTAACGAATTCTCTTATACTTACCACAATGACATTCCCAGTCTTTAGTAGGTCCGAAAATTCTTTCGCAGAAAAGGCCCTCTTTTTCAGGTTTAAGTGTCCTGTAATTTATGGTCTCCGGCTTTTTTACCTCGCCATAAGACCATGAACGGATTTTTTCCGGAGATGCGAGTCCAATTTTTATTGATTCAAAATTTTCTGTTTCGAACAAATTATGCCCTCCCTTTTATTCTGATTCATCTTCATCAAAATATTCCAAGTCATCATCGACTTCGTAGTCATAGCTTTCGTCGCTATCGTCTTCTTGTTCCTTCAAATCATCTAGACTTACTTCTTTTTCATCTTCATCGGAATCTTCAAGTCCGTAATCTGAATAAGAGCTAATTGAACTCATTTCATTTGTAATTTCATTTAAGTCAGTCGGTTCATCGTCCAAATACTCTTTTAATTCTATTTCATTTTTATTTTCATCCAAAACTTTAACATCAAGTGCGAGGGATTGAAGTTCTTTGATTAAAACCTTGAAACTTTCAGGAATTCCCGGTTCAGGAATATTTTCACCCTTTACAATTGCTTCATAAGTCTTAACACGTCCAACAATATCGTCGGATTTTACAGTTAACATTTCTTGAAGCACGTGGCTTGCACCGTAACCTTCAAGAGCCCAAACTTCCATTTCCCCGAATCTTTGACCACCGAATTGCGCTTTACCTCCGAGTGGTTGTTGTGTAACAAGTGAGTATGGTCCTGTTGAACGAGCGTGAATCTTTTCGTCGACCATGTGGTGGAGTTTAACCATATACATGTATCCGACCGTTGCAGGTCTGTCAAAAGGAAGACCTGTCCTTCCATCTCTAACTTCAATCATACCCGTCTTCGGATAGCCCGCTTCTTCGAGCGATTCGATTATGTCATTTTCATTTGCCCCGTCAAAAACAGGTGTTTCAACATAGATGCCGAGTTTCTTTGCAGCAAGTCCCAAGTGAACTTCCAAAACTTGTCCAAGGTTCATACGTGACGGAATACCTTGAGGATTCAAGCAAATTTGAAGTGGTGTGCCGTCCGGTAAATATGGCATATCTTCTTCAGGAAGAATCCTTGAAATAACACCCTTGTTTCCGTGGCGTCCGCACATCTTGTCTCCGACCATAATCTTTCTCTTTGTTGCAACATAAACTCTTACACTTCTATTTACTCCCGGTGGCAATTCGTCTCCGGCTTCTCTTGTATAATTTCTAACATCGACAACAATTCCTGTTTCGCCGTGTGGAACTTTTAAAGAAGTGTCTCTTACTTCTCTTGCTTTTTCACCGAAAATTGCTCTTAAAAGTCTTTCTTCAGGTGCAAGTTCTGTTTCGCCCTTAGGCGTAACCTTTCCAACAAGGAAATCTCCGGATGTTACTTCGGCACCGATTCTAATAATGCCTTCTTCATCCAAATCTTTGAGCATATCTTCGCCGACATTCGGAATGTCTCTCGTAATTTCTTCAGGTCCTAGTTTTGTATCTCTCGAATCGAGTTCGTATTCTTCAATATGAACTGAGGTGAGAACGTCGTCAACTACAAGCTTTTCATTAATCAAAATAGCGTCTTCGTAGTTGTAGCCTTCCCAAGTCATAAATCCGATAAGCACGTTTTTACCGATTGCCATTTCTCCGCCGTTTGTTGACGGACCGTCGGCAATAACATCTCCCTTTTCAACTCTTTCACCCTCATGAACGATAGGACGTTGATTCAAAGTTGTACCTTGGTTTGAACGGATAAACTTGCTTATAGAATATGAATCTTTCTTTCCGTCGTCTGTTGCAATAACAATTCCTGTTGAGTCAACAGATTCGACAACTCCGGCGTTTTTCGCAATAATAACCACACCCGAGTCAACTGCAGCTTTGTATTCAATACCCGTTCCAACAATAGGTGCCTCTGTTGTGATAAGAGGAACCGCTTGACGTTGCATGTTTGCACCCATAAGTGCACGTTTTGCGTCGTCTTTTTCAAGGAACGGTATAAGAGCTGTACCAACCGATACGATTTGTTTAGGTGAAACGTCCATATAATCGACATCTTCTCTCTTAAATACGTCGATTATCCCCTTGTGTCCACGTGCAACAACTCTATCTTCAATAAATCTGCCATTTTCATCAAGTTTTTCATTTGATTGTGCGATGACCATTTCGTCTTCTTCATCCGCCATCAAATAATCTATTTCATCGGTTACAAGGCCTTCCGGCTTTCTAACCTTTCTGTATGGTGCTTCAATAAAACCATATTCATTTATCCTTGCATATGTTGTAAGCGAAGTCATAAGACCGATGTTCGGGCCTTCAGGCGTTTCAATAGGACACATTCTGCCGTAGTGAGAGTTGTGAACGTCTCTTACTTCAAAGCCTGCTCTATCTCTTGAAAGTCCGCCAGGTCCAAGAGCTGACATCTTTCTTTTGTGAGTAAGTTCTGACAAAGGATTTGTTTGGTCCATGAATTGTGAAAGTTGCGATGAACCGAAAAATTCCTTAATGCTTGCAACTAGAGGTCTGATGTTAATAAGCGCTTGAGGAGTTGCGTAGTCCATATCTTGAATCGTCATTCTTTCTCTTACAACTCTCTCCATTCTTGAAAGTCCAATTCTGAATTGGTTTTGTAAAAGTTCCCCGACGCATCTGATTCTACGATTTGCCAAATGGTCAATATCATCAGTATTTCCCACTCCATCAAACAATAACAGTTCGTAGTTTACACTTGCCACAACATCTGAAATAAGAATATGTTTTGGGTAAAGCTTTCTATAATTTTGTACTACAGCTTTTTCCAAATCTTCTTCTTCCAAAATATCCATCATTGCAGGATAATATACTTTTTCTTTTATTCCGTATTTTTCAAGATCTATTTTGTCTTTAAATACTGCTGTGTCAACACACCAGTTTCCGACAACTTTAAGTTTTTTTCCGGCATGCAAAATAAACACAGAATTTATTCCTGCGTCTTCAATTCTCTTCGCATCTTCCGGTGTCAAAACTTGTCCTTCCTCATACAAAACTTCTCCTGTATTCGGATCGACAACATCTTCTGCAAGGGTTAAATTTTTTATTCTATTTGCTAAGCCCAACTTTTTATTGAGCTTATATCTTCCGACTTTTGCTAAATCATATCTTTTGTAGTCAAAAAACATATTGTACAAAAGACTTGTTGCTGATTCCTCTGTTGCAGGTTCTCCAGGTCTCAGTCTTTTATAAATTTCAATAACAGCTTCGCTCTTGTTCTTTGAAGGATCCTTTTCAAATGTTTTTTGTAGAACTTCAAAATCTCCAACCGCTTCTATAATATCCTCATTCGATTCTATTTCAAAAGCACGAAGAAGCGTCGTCAATGGAACCTTTCTGGTTCTGTCGACACGAACACTCAAGCTTCCCGTTGTATCCGTTTCATATTCAAGCCATGCCCCTCTATTAGGAATAACTTGTGCATTGACTTGCAAATTACCGTTTTTATCATAACTTGAAGTGTAGTAAGCACCAGGACTTCTTACAAGTTGGCTGACAATAACTCTTTCAGCACCATTAATAATAAAAGTCCCCGTCTTTGTCATAAGAGGTAAATCTCCCATGAAAACTTCTTGTTCCTTGACTTCACCCGTTTCCTTATTTATAAGTCTAACCTTAGCACGAAGCCCTGCGGAATAGTTTGCATCACGCATTCTTGCTTCAGATTCGGTATACTTAAGCTTGTCATCAAGTTTATAATCGACAAATTCCAGTATAAGATTTCCTGCGTAATCTTCAACCGGACTAACATCGTCAAAAACTTCCTTTATTCCATATTTTATGAACCATTCGTAGGACTCTGTTTGGACTTCCAAAAGATTTGGCATATCTAGAGCTTCGTCGATTCTGGAATAACTCATTCTTGTTCTTTTACCATACTGTACAGGATGTACCATGTATTATATTCACCCCTCACAAAAATATATGAAACCAACCAAAAGACCGAAATAATTGCTTAACCGTCATAACTGACAAGTCGCCAAAAAACCGCTCCGGTCAAGTGCTACAGCAAAATTTATCTTTTGTCGGCTCCTTTCAATACATAGCGGAATCTTAAAAAATAGTGAGAATAATCCACTTTTATATTCATCTTCTTATGATATCATAAAAAAATCACTTTGTCAAGCAAGTTTATGGCGTTTTTTAATATTTTTTTGTCTTCCCTCTTATTTTTTCCTATAACCCGCCATAATCTCTTCCAAAATTTCAGGACTGGTCTTCGGAGTGTATGATAGGGCGTTTGCTCCGGCATTTATCGTTGCCATAATATGTTCATCTGTATGTCCGCTCGTTGCAATTATTGGAAACTCATTTCCAACTATCTTCCTCACTTCCATCACAAGCTCAGGAGTGTTCTTCCCACCGGCTACATTTAAAATTCTAGCACCTGCCTCAATTTTACCCAATATATCATCATTTATGCTTGCAATAGTTGTGACAATTGGAATATCCACATATTCAGCCATAGCTTTTATAACCTCATTTTGCATCGGTGCATTTACAACAACACCGAAAGCCCCATGAAGTTCCGCCTGAAATGCAATTTCTATAGCTCGCGGCCCTGACGTGATGCCTCCACCGACTCCAACAAAAACCGGAACCGGTGCGACATCAAGAATCGCTTTCGTTATCGAAAGTTCAGGCGTAAAAGGATAAACCGCCATAACAGCCTCTGCATTGTTGTTTCTAATAATTGCTACATCTGTAGTAAACATCAGACTCTTTATCCTTCTGCCCATAATATTTATACCGGAACATCTATAAGCCGCTTCCGGCATCATTTGTACATGACGTCTCAAATTTGTTTCCACGCTCGGTATGTATCTTCTGGTCTTGTTGTCCATATCCATTACATTAACTATGCAATCGTCTTTTTCAATATCAGTGAAATCAAGTTCTTGTTCCTTTTCAATTTCTTTGTTTTTCATATTTCCCCTCCTTAAAAAATAAAAGCGTCCCATAAGGGACGCTTAAAAATTAAAACCTATAGTTTTCCAACCAAATCAATGCCCGGTGTTAAGGTATCATCGCCTGGTTGCCATTTTGCAGGGCAAACCTTATCGCCATGTTCGAAAACAAATTGGCTAGCTTCAACCTTTCTCAAAAGGCTTAAAGCATCACGGCCAATTCCCATGTCATGAATTTCATATGCGGAAACCTTTAAATCAGGATTAATAATGAATGTTCCTCTTAAATTTTGTCCTTCTTCAGGAACATAAACTCCGAACATTTCGCCGAGTTGTCTTGTTCTGTCTGAAAGCATTGTGTACTTGATTTTACCGATTGAAGGACTTGCATCTGCCCATGCTTTGTGAACAAATTCAGAGTCTGTTGAAACTGAGTAAATGTCGCATCCAATCTTTTGGAATTTTTCATAGTTTTCAGCCAAGTCTTCAAGTTCTGTAGGGCAAACGAATGTAAAATCTCCTGGATAGAAGAAAAATACACTCCATTTTCCTTTTAAATCATCCTTTGAAACTTCAAAGAACTCACCATCTTTATATGCAGTAACGGTGAAATCACCAATTTCTTGCCCAATCATATTTTCAATAAATAAATCTGATAACATTTTTTCCTCCTTAATATTAATTATGGTTATAACAACCATTCCATTAATATATATACCCCCAAAAAAACAATTTAAACAAATTTATTTTTTCCCGAGAAGAGTCCCAAAAATACCTCTTACAAGCTCATTTCCAATCTTTCGGCTTGCTGTTCCTATCATCGAATTGATAACTCTGCCGCCAAATTTCTCAAGCTCGCTTCTATTCTTTTTCCTCTCTCTTTCAAGACGTTCTTCTTCTTTTTTTAATCTCTCCTGTTCTTTTCTAGAAAGTTCTTCTGCTTTTATTCTTTCTTTTTCCTGTTCGAGTTTTTCCTTTTCAGCATCTATTCTCTTCTTTTCTGCAAGAAGCACCTCGTATGCGGACTCTCTATCAATCACATCCTTGTACTTGGACATCAAAATTGAAGAATTCGAAAAATCCCTTATATCTTCTTCACTCATAGTTCCAAACGAACTCATTGGCGGCATAATAAGAGCCTTTTCAGTTACTTGAGGAAGTCCCTTTTCATCAAGACATGAAACAAGTGCCTCCCCGCTCTTCATATTTGTGAGGGCAGATTCTATATCAAGATTCGGATTTTCTCTGAAATTCATCGCCGTATCCTTTATCATCTTTCTATCCTTCGGGGTGAATGCCCTTAATGCGTGTTGAATTTTATTTCCAAGTTGAGAAAGCACGTCCTCCGGTATATCCCCAGGACTTTGCGTAACGAAAAACACGCCCACTCCTTTTGAGCGAATAAGTTTAATGACTTGAAGAAGTTTATCTTTTAATACTTTACTTCCTTGGCTGAAAATCAGGTGCGCTTCATCAAAGAAAAATAACATCTTAGGAATTTCCAAATCTCCAACTTCCGGAAGAATTTCATAAATCTCCGACAAAAACCAAAGAAGAAATGTGGTATAAAGTTTTGGACGTTGGAATAAAACTTTTGAATTTAATATATTTATAACGCCTTTCCCATCAGTAGTTTTCTTTATCAAATCGTTCACATCAAGAGCAGGCTCACCAAAGAATTTTTCTGCACCTTCATTTTCCAGAACTAAAAGTGCTCTGTTGATTGCCCCGACAGATTGCGGAGAAATATTCCCATATTCTGCACGAAGTTCATTGCTGTTTTCAGAAATATAATTCAAAACTGATTTCAAATCCTTAAAATCCAAAATTAAAAGTCCTCTTTCATCTGCAACTTTAAATGCAATATTTAAAATTCCCATTTGGACATCGTTAAGTTCTAGTAAATTCGATAGAAGAATAGGTCCTAAATCAGAAACAGTCGCTCTTATTGGAACGCCTAAATCCTCCAAAATATCCCAAGATTGAACCGGAAAACTTTGAAAATTAAAACTATTATCGCCTATAAAATTTAATCTTTCATTTATCTTTTCATTTTCTTCTCCGGCAATATGTAGTCCATACAAATCGCCCTTTACATCCGGAATAAAAACCGGAATACCGAGCATAGATGCTCTTTCCGCTATAACTTTTAAAGTTGTTGTTTTACCGGTTCCTGTTGCTCCTGCAATAAGTCCATGTCTGTTTAACATCTCCGTTTTAAGAAAAACTTGACTTTCACCCTTTCCAATAAGAATATCAGTCATGTAAACACCCCCATCTAATTATATGTTTAAATAGCTTTAAAAGTCAATAGTGTTAATAATTCTTATAATTGGGTATATCATTATAAAGAGGTGATTATATGACAAAAATATCTGTGCTTAATTTGGTGCCAAAATACAACGACGAGACTATGACAGATGCTTTCAAAAGAGCAGTCGCATTGGCAGAATTTGCAGACAAACACGATTTCTTAAGATACTGGGTTGCAGAACATCACAACAGCCCAGGGGTGCTCAGCTCCGCAACTGAAATTATTCTCGCACATATTGCCGATCATACAAATAGAATTAGAATAGGAGCAGGTGGAGTAATGCTTCCAAACCACACAGTTTTTCAAGTTGCTGAAAAATACGGTACTCTTGAAGCATTATTTCCGGGAAGAATTGACCTTGGAGTCGGAAGAGCTCCTGGAACCGACATAGAAACCGCAAAACTTATTTATAGAAATACCTACCAATTAGAAAGTTTCCAAAAAGCAATTGAAGAACTACTCGACTACTTTTCAAAAGAAGCACGCGATTTCAAAGTTGCACCATATCCTGGAGTCGGTACAAATGTTCCTGTTACAATTTTAGGAAGCTCACTTGACTCAGCAACAGTTGCCGCAGAACTAGGACTACCTTATTCATTCGCAGGTCACTTTGCCCCTAACACAGTTGAAGCAGCTTTTAGACTATATAGAAGAAACTTTAAGCCAAGCAAATATCTTGATAAACCATACACAATGCTTGGACTTTCAGCAAATATTGCTGATAATAAAACCGACGCCGACGAACTGGAATTCCACGCAATTCAAGTATTCCTACAAATACTCGACGTGAAGAATAGAAAGGAATTCGAAAAAATCAATCCTGACGAAGCTCCTGAACTGACATCAATGCAAAAATTTGCACTGAGAACAATGCGCGGACTTCACATAGGTGGAGATAAGGATGAAGCTTCCAGACAATGGAGAGAAATGAAGGAAAGATACCAACCTGACGAACTTATTGCTGTCTGCTACATTCCTGAATATGATAAACTTGAAAAATCATACGAAATGTTGGAAGACATAGTATTGAACGACTAAAAAAGGCCCCTTATGGGGTCTTTTAAAATACATTTGATTCTATTAAAAGTCTAACTATCTCTTCCAAATTTTCTTTGTCAAATTCATTAAAACGATTTAAACTATAGGAGTCCAAATCAAGCACTCCTATTTTTTTGTCATTACATATTATTGGAACTACAATTTCAGACCGAGACATTGAATCGCACGCAATATGCCCCGGAAACTTTTCTACATCCGAAACCACAAAGGTCCTTCCCTCTTTAAATGCAGTTCCGCAAACTCCGCTTCCAACTTTTATCCTATTACATGCTGCCTTACCTTGAAACGGTCCCAAAACAAGTTCTCCATCTTTTTCTAAATAAACTCCGGCCCAACTTACATCGGGAAGCTCCTTTATAAAAGCTATGGAGTTACACAAATTGGCAAGCTTGTCGCTTTCCTTATGAAGTTGGAGCTTTATATTAAAAATAACTCTTTCGTAATCCATATTCCACCTCAATAAATATTATAACTTATAAAAAGAAAAAATTGAAGAGCGTTGGAAATAATTATTAGATTAAAGTATGAATAATATAAAAATTAGCGGTTAATATTCTTGTTATTAATATTGTAAAAATACTCGAATCATAAAAATATATTACCATATAAAAAAGAGGAGATATTTATACCTCCTCTATATTTATAATATTACCAAAAGTTTGTATTTTGAACAAAAAAGAGGAGATATTTATAACTCCTCTATATTTATAACTTCCCTATATTTTTAATTTTTCGATAAAATTGATGAATAACACGAAGTGCAGAATTTTTACTGCCCGAGGCGTACTGGCAAGTACGTCGAGGGTTGAAAAATTCGAACGAGTGTTAGTCGCAATTTTAGCAAAAATTTGTATTTTAAACAAAAAAGAGGAGGTAGAACCTCCCCTCTATACTTCTTAATTTTTAGGATAAATCGATGTATAACGCGCAGTACAGTTTTTTCGCGAATGAGGTGTGCTAGTGCACACCGCAACGAGCGAATAAAACGAAACAAGCGTTAGACGCGATTTAGACAAAAATTAAAATTATTCGATAATTTCTGTTACAACTCCAGCGCCAACTGTTCTTCCGCCTTCTCTGATAGCGAATTTAAGTCCTTTTTCGAAGCCCTAGCCCTGCAAGTCACGAGCTGAAAGCGAAGTGAATGCAGCGGCAGGTCTTGTGCCAAAGATTCCTAAGAGGCGGAGTGTTAACGAACGCCGATTAGCAGAATCTGTCGGCCATAGAAAAATACAAGAAAAGCAATTGCCTTTGCAATTGCTTTGATTGTTTATTATTCGATAATTTCAGTTACAACTCCAGCGCCTACAGTACGGCCACCTTCACGAATAGCGAATTTAAGTCCTTTTTCTATAGCAATCGGTGTGATAAGTTCGATTGTGAATCTTGCGTTATCTCCCGGCATTACCATTTCTACGCCTTCTTCAAGTTCGATGTTTCCTGTTACGTCTGTTGTTCTGAAGTAGAATTGTGGTCTATATCCGTTGAAGAATGGGGTGTGTCTTCCGCCTTCTTCTTTGGTTAGTACGTATACTTCTGCTTTGAATTTTGTGTGTGGGTGTATTGTTCCTGGTGCTGCAAGTACTTGTCCTCTTTCGATTTCTTCTCTTTGTACACCTCTTAGTAGTACTCCGATGTTGTCTCCTGCTTCAGCGACGTCAAGGAGTTTTTTGAACATTTCTACGCCTGTTACAACTACGCTTCTTGGTTTTTCTTGAAGTCCAACGATTTCTACTGTGTCTCCAACTTTTACTTGGCCTCTTTCAACTCTTCCTGTTGCTACTGTTCCACGTCCTGTGATTGTGAAGACGTCTTCTAC
>NZ_QEKV01000012.1 GCF_003096635.1 Ezakiella coagulans
ACATACAAAAATAAAAACATTAAAAAGAATAAGCTACGGCTTTAGAAACTTCGATAGTTTTAGGAATAGAATATTTTTGATGTGTAAATAGAAAAAAATATGTAACAGCGGCGGCGAAAACCCCTAGGGGTTTTGTTTGCCATGCAAAAAATCCGAGAAATTGAACAGAGTTACTTTTAGTAGTTATGTTTTACTAATAATGTGTATTTTTAAATGAAAGAGAGGCTTGTTTTTATGCAAGCCTCCCCCATTGTTGACAAAGAGCCTTTCTTATTTGCGGTCTATTTTGCGGTTAATAATTGTATAAAATTGAAAACGCAGTAAGTAGCGTCGCATCACATTGCGACGCCTGGGATATGGGTAAATACACGATTGTGATTTATGCAATTTAATAATCAATAAACAATGTATTATAGACCGGTTTTTTTATCCATCGAACAGAAATCTTTGATTTCGTCGTGAGATGAGATAAAAAGGTGTATTGCCGTCAATTTAGCAACTCTCCCATACGAAATATCTCTTTTCATCTCGTTTTCTTGTAATGCTCAATTATTTTTAGTATAATCTATATAAGCGTTGACATGCGAAACGGAAGGGTGTGATTTTTTGCTTAAGGAAAAGTTTAAAGAGGTTTTATCGACGGTTTTACCGATTTCGATTTTAGTTTTTATTCTCCATTTGACATTAGTGCCGCTCGAAGCGGATATGATGTGGAGATTTTATTTAGGTGCGTTATTTATTATAATCGGGCTCACGATTTTTTTGATCGGAGTCGATCTTGGAATAACACCTATCGGTGATTCATTCGGAAACACTGCGGTAAAAAGTAACCGTTTATATATCATAGGCCTGTTGGGCCTTATTCTCGGTTTTGTAATTTCAATTGCGGAACCGGATTTGCACATTTTGGCAAATCAAGTGGGACAGGTCACAAACGGGATTGTTTCAAAGACTTCTCTTGTAATTATCGTGTCTGTCGGAGTTGCAGCTCTCATTTCATTGGGGCTTATGAGAATCGTAAAATCGATGTCTCTTAAATTATTTTTGCTTATTGTTTACGGAGTAATTCTTGCACTAGCATTTTTCGGCGATTCATTTTTCCTTGCTGTTTCATTTGATGCGTCGGGTGCAACCACCGGAGCACTCACAGTTCCGTTTTTACTCGCACTCGCATCGGGTGCGTCTTCAATGAACAAGGACAGTAAGAAATCTGAGGAAGACTCTTTCGGGCTTGTCGGAATTGCATCTGCGGGTGCAATTATCGGGGCTCTTGTTTTGGGACTTCTTTCAAATGTTTCATTTGGTGATATGCCGCCGGTTGAAGCGGCTCAAAAGATTGGAGTTTTTTCACATTTTATTCATGAAGCTCCCATAGTTTCAAAGGAAATTCTGTTTGCTCTTTTACCAATCATTATAATTTATATTGTTGCAAATTTTAAATGGTTTAAAAATTCAAAGAGAGCAAATTCGAGAATCTTCACAGGTATCGTATTCACATTTATCGGACTTGTAATATTTCTAGTAGGTGTCAACTCCGGCTTTATGGACGTTGGTCGTCACATCGGACATGAGTTGGCCTTAAGAGGAAACAATGTTATAATTGTCGGAATCGCATTTTTGATGGGAGTTCTTACAATTTTAGCGGAACCTGCTGTACACGTTCTTACAAATCAAATCGAAAGCGTTACGAGCGGTTCTATAAAGAAAAAAGTAGTTTTGATGACTTTGTCGGTCGGAGTCGGCATTGCAGTTGCACTTTCGGTTCTAAAAATTTTAGTTCCGAGCATGCAACTATGGCACGTGCTGCTTCCGGGATATATTTTGACTTTTATTATGATGAGAAAGGTTCCAAATCTTTTTGTAGGCATTGCATTTGACTCTGGCGGGGTTGCATCGGGACCGATGACCGCAACATTTATTCTTGCATATGCTCAAGGGATTGCAAACACAGTCCCAACTGCGGACCTTCTTTTGGACGGCTTTGGAACTATTGCAATGGTTGCAATGACACCGCTCATTGCACTGCAAATTTTGGGTTTGTTCTTTGTTAAAAAGAAAACGACGGAGGTATAGGATGTTAAATAACGATAGAGAATTGGATATGCTTGTTGCAATTGTTGCACAGGATAAGGGCAGCAAAGTTTTGGCAGTTGCAAGGGAAGTGGGAGTGCAAGGCGGCACAATTCTTCACGGTGTTGGAACTGCAAGCAGAACGATTTTCGATTATCTCGGTTTAAATGACAAAAAGAAGGCACTCATTTTGATTGTCGGCGAGAGAGATTTGATTATAAGAGCTGCGGAACATATTTCCGAAAAGATGGAATTTAATAAACCGAACCATGGTATTGCATACATTGAAAATGTTTTGAATATTTACGGTTCACATTTTAGTAACGGCGAAGGCGAAGAAAGAGGTGAAGGTGAAATTATGTACAATGCTATTTATACAATTGTTGAAAGAGGAAAGGCAGACGATGTAATTGAAGCGGCTGAAAAGGCCGGTTCAAAGGGAGGCACAGTTATTAATGCGAGAGGTGCCGGAACTCATGAAACACAAAAGGTTTTTAACATGGTGATTGAGCCTGAGAAGGAAATTGTCCTTGTTATCTCAGAGGTCGATAGGACAAGAGCCATCGTTGATGCAATAAGAGAAAAAGTTAAAATCGAAGAACCGGGCAACGGAATTTTGTATGTGACAGACGTTAGAGAAACATACGGTATGGCAAAATAAAAAAGAACGGAGGACATTATGATTTATATCGCTTATAAAAGATGCAGCACTTGTAAAAAGATTCAAGCCTTGCTCGACGAAAAGAAAATTGATTATGTATACAGAGAGATAGACAAGGAAAATCCGACTGCCGATGAGATAAAAAAATGGCATGAGGAGTCGGGGCTTGATATCAAAAAGTTTTTCAACACGAGCGGCATGATTTACAGAGACAACAATTTAAAGGACAAGCTTCCTAATATGACAGACAAGGAAAAGTATGAACTTCTTGCAACTGACGGCAAGCTTGTGAAACGACCGATTCTTTTGGACGACGACAAAAAATTTGTTGCAGTCGGACCTGGAGTAAAAAAATATTTGGAAGAAAAGTAAATAAAAAGGAGGCTTTGATTAGCCTCCTATTTTTTCGCTTGGGATATTTCAAGCGATTTTTTTATCTAAGCACATTTACAACGTCGCCGATAACAATTATGCCCGGCGTTTGTATGTCTTTTTCGATTTTTGTTTTATACGCATTTTCGAGAGTCGTTATTGTGAGTCTTTGGTCTTTCGTCGATGCTTTTTCGATGAATGCGACGGGAGTGTTTTTAGATTTCCCCGCATTCATAAGTTTTTCGGAAATAATTTCGGTGTTTCCGATGCCCATCAAGACAATAATCGTTCCGTTCAGTTTTGCAAGTGCGTCGAAGTCGACAGTCGAACCTGCCATCTCGTGTCCCGTAAGCACAGTGAACGATGTTGAAACACCGCGGTGCGTGATTGGAATATTCGAGAGAAGAGGCGCCGACGTTGAGCTCGAAAGTCCCGGAAAGACAAGAGGAGTTATTCCATGTTCCTTGAGATACAAAAACTCTTCGCCGCCGCGACCGAACACAAAGGGATCGCCGCCCTTTAGCCTCAAGGTGTATTTGTATTTTCTCGAGCACTCGAGAAGAAGTTCATTAATTTCCTCCTGTTTCATCGAATGCTTTCCCGCACGTTTTCCAACAAATATTTGCTCTGCGCCAGGCTTCTTATAGTCCAAGAGTTCTTTTGGAATAAGTGCGTCATACAAAATTATGTCAGCTTCTTTTACGGCATTTAAAGTTTTTATAGTGACAAGCTCGATGTCTCCCGGACCTGTGCCTGCCAAAACTGTTTTTCTTTCCATTTTATCTCCTTATTGAGCGAGCAATCATCGAGACGGTGTGTCTTTCACCACGAATTGCACTGCTCATTTTATAAATGTTTTCCGGATATGCAATTCCGCCGTATCCGCTGTCGCCGATGTGCATAATATCAAAACCGATTGACTTCGTGTGAAGTGCAATTTTTTCAATGACCGAAGTGTCCGAAGACTCTTGACTCGTGCCTATAGATGCGAGAGAGAGTTTCTCGCAATTTCTTATGAGCTCAACATTTTCACGCAGTTCGTTTTCGGAAATACCCGGTGCTGTAAATGGTGCCGGAAGAAGAATTATATCTGCACCTGCGTCGATAAAACTCTTTGTCGTTTCAACACTTACAAGTTTTTCATTCACACCGGACGAGTGCATCTTTCCTGCGATAACAATTCCGCTGAAGTTCTTCTTCGCTCTTTTTATCGCTTCGACAATTTCATCATTTGTAACGCCGGTCGCCGGATTTCCGGTAAGGCATACAAATTTAAACCCCAATTTGTCCGCAGCTTCGAGCGCTTCTTCGCTTGCGATTCTGCCTTTTGAAATCTCGATTCTCTTGTCCATCATATCATGATTTAAATCAATCGGCTCGAGATTAAGTCCGACAGGTCGACCTGTGAGTTCGGTTATGAGTTCCACAGGATTGTCACTCGTTGGAAGCCCTTCGATTTTCGGCTCGAAAAGGTCGATAAGATTTAATAAAATAAGATCTGCACCAAAAGCACGTGCGACCTCCGCTCCGGTAATCCCATCTGACGGTGTCTTTGTTACGATTGATTCCGCCATAATAATTCTCGATTCCGACGCAAAAATGGATTCCAAAAGTTCTTTTTTAGACAGACTCACCATCTCACTCGGTTTTAAATTTAAAAAACGCTTCATTGTCATCAACTCCTTATGTACTTCGCGTGAAAAGGCGAAACTTCAGCGAAAAAAGTTTTTGAACTCAAAAGAGCCCCCGTGAAAGTATAAATAGATCGTAAATTAAATCGTGAATAAAAAATAAAAAACGTAATAAGAAAAAGAATCGAGTCCGTTCGAATTACTGAAAAAAAGACTTTCACACCCAACTGTATTAATTTTCTTGTTTTGCAATCGTTGTTAACGATGTCGAAAGTGCAAGCACAATCCAGACCATCATTATTATTCGATTGATATAAATTATATCTTCAAACATTCCGTGCACGAGAATTCCCGCAATCGATGCAAGAACGCCGCATGCAAATGTTTTAACGATTGAATTCTTCGTATTATAAATCACTCTTATGGTTTGCACAATGCTCACGACAACCACAACCAAAAATGTTATAAACCCTGTGTAGCCACCCTCGGCCATAACTTGAAGATAGGTGTTGTGTGCGTGGAAAATTGGCATTGAGCGAATATATGTTTCAAAAGTTTCCTTAAACGGCTTATGACCAAAGCCGACTCCAACTTGCGGATGATCTTTCACAACATCTTTTGTGATCGACCAAATCTTAAAGCGATAACTCGTCGAGCTGTCCTTGACATTTGTGATTGACATAATTCGGTTTCTTATACTTTCCGGAAGAAAATTCATCCCGAGAAGTGCAAACGGAATTGCAAGTGCAATGAGCGGTCTGTAGTTGAAAAACAAAAATACTAGTGCACTCACTCCGACCGACATAATACCACCACGTGAAAATGTGAGAAGCAGCGACAAAAGGAGAAGTCCCGTTATTCCTAAAAACACAAACTTCTTAAATCCGTCTTTGTGTGCCCAAAAAAGGCTCACCACAATCGGGGTCAACAGTACGATGTATTCCGCGAAAACATTCGGATTCATAAAAACGGAATATGCCCTTGCGGAGATTTGACTAGAAACATCTGCATCGACCCATTCTCTTTGAACGGTTCCGAAAAATTTGAATTGCAAAATGCCCCAAAGACAAACAAATGCAGCTCCAATTGCAAGGCTCGTTGCGATTTTGTTGTAGTCCTCCTTAGTCTTTATGGATGTTACAATTGCCAGAAAGATTGCAATCCCTGCAACGTTCATCGAAAAGTCTCGAAGTGAGCCGAATATGTCGAGCGAAGTGAATGTGTTTATTAGAATAAAAACAAAAACGAGCGCCACCGGTACATAAAAAGTGCTCAAAACAATTTTTTCTCGTTTATATACATAGATGTCCATAATATAAAGAAATAAAATTGCAAATGCACCCATAAGCGTTATCATATCCGGTAAAAAAGGATACCCGATCAAAAACAGATTGAGCGTTAAAAATTTTCGCTTTGCAAAAAATGGTGCCGCCAAAATCATGAGAGCGACAAGAAATGCCACTTTGTATCCGAGAAATCTAAGACTTGACGCGAACGCAAAAATCGAAACAATAGGATAGAGAAGATTCATACGTATCATATTATCTTTTTTTATACTATTTATCTCCATCTCTCGCCTCCAACTTGTATGCGTAGGTGAAAAATCTCACGAAGATTGAAGACTTATACCACCCATTACTTATAAAATCTTGGGTAAATTTTGTTAAATTACAAAGCACAAAAAGTGCTATACTAATTTTAAGAGGAGCTCCCATTACGACTCCGACAAAGAAAAGAAGGGCACCTGTAAGATAAACTATCGGGGCTTGCTCTTCAAGAAACAAAGCATTAAGAATCTTTGAGTTAAAATTGGAAGGAGCTGAATCGGGCTCCATTTTTTTTATTATATTGTATGTTTTTGAATATTTTATGATGTCGTCATCAATCGATTTTCGAATAATTTTCGAATTAGACGGTTTACTTTTCGGATTAAAAATCCTATAAAGATTTGAACTTTCAAAAACATTTCGCACAAGCGTGAAAAACTTGTTGAACGAATTTGCTATAATACTATTTTTCATATACATCAAGCTTTACTAAATATGCTTCCATGTTCATGTATTTTGTTTTTACGATGTATTTTATTCCAACTCTTACTTGTTCGCCGGTTGCCCAATAAGCGTCGCCGTCGTCTTTAAGAGTTGCTTCAATTGTAAATTTTACATCGTATTTTCCCGGCACAACTTTGTTCACCCATTCGCCGTCAATTTCGAGCGGCTTTTCGGTTGGCGTTGATTCGATATCAACAATTTTTCCAATAGGTCTTGTTCTGTCTGCCCAATAAAGCATGTCGCCTTTGTGAAGCATTTGAACAGTCAAATCGCGAACATCACCGACCTCGAATGTTAGCTTAGCGTCGTGCATCATTTGTGACGCGTCAGGCTTTGTAAAATATCTTTTTGCACCGAAAACTACTGCAAAAATTAAAACCAAAACAATAATAAGGTCTAAAATATTTATTAGACCGAATAACTTACCTTCTTTATCAATAACTTTCATTGTTACCTCCAATAATTTTATATTTATATTGTATATTAAATCTATTTAAAAGTAAAGAAATTTCGATTTTTCTGAAAGTTAAGGAGTTTGTAATATTAGTTTAAACAAATGAGAATAAATACGGGTAATAATGATAATAGTGGGTATAATAATAACGTACAATATTTAAACTTAGTAAATTATAAAAAATGTTTTTAATAATCATACAAATGAGGTGATTTAATGTTAATATATGTAGATACAGAAAACATGGAGGCCAATTGGGTTGACGTTCTTCCATATTTGGAAGAGAACGACACGATATACGTATTTTATACTAAAAATTCCAAAGGACTCGATATTGGAAAACTGGATCTTATAAGAAATTCCGATGCAAATATAATACTTCTTCCTGCATCGACCGGAGACAATGCACTTGACTTCGTGCTTTCAAGTCAGCTTGGAAACAAAATCGATGAAGCAAAAGTTCATATTATATTAAGCGGAGACAACGGATATACACCGCTTGTGAAATTTTGGGAAGAGAGAGCAGAGGTCTTTATCACTTCCGACATCGAACAAGTGATAGAATATATAAAAACCGGCACAATGCCGAAGCCGAAACCGCTTCCAAGCGGAAGGCTTGTCATGGAAATAGACATACCGGATGAGAAGAGAAGACAAGTTCAAAGCGTCCTCGACAAAGTCGGAAACGGCGATTTGAATGCAATATACCAAAGCTTAATAAAAGCTTTCGGACAAGATGAAGGGCTTGTACTTTATAAAGAAATTCGTTCAAGAATAAGATAAGGAGAATTATATGTTATTATCTATTAAAGATTTATACGCAGGAGTAGAGGATAAAAAGATTTTAAACGGAGTAAACCTCGATGTCAATAGAGGCGAAGTTCACGTAATTATGGGACCGAACGGAAGCGGAAAGAGCACTCTTGCAAATGTAATAATGAACACCGGCGGATACACTGTTGAATCAGGAAAAATTATATTTAAAGACGAAGATATTACAAATTTGGAAACCGACAAAAGAGCACGTATGGGAATTTTTATGAGCTATCAAGCACCTGTTGAAATTCCTGGTGTAACTTTGGAATCGTTTATTAGAGCTGCTCTCACACAAAGAGACGGTGAAGCTCCAGGATTTTTTGAACTGAGAGATGAAATGGATGAAATGATGGACGAACTCCACATGGACAAGTCCTACAAAGACAGATATGTAAATGTCGGCTTTTCAGGCGGAGAAAGAAAGAAGAGCGAAATCCTTCAACTCTTAATGATAAACCCTGACCTTGCACTTCTCGACGAAACAGACTCCGGTCTTGACGTCGATGCAGTTGACGTTGTCGGTCAAGGCATCAAAAAATTCACAGAAGATAAAGAAAAAAGCTTAATTGTAATCACTCACCATCATGAAATTTTAAAATATATCAAAGCGGATTATGTTCACGTTATAGTCGACGGAAAAATTGTTAAAACCGGCGACGACAGCTTGATGGACAAAATTGACAAGGAAGGCTTTCAAGAATATAGGAGGTAATATGGCTAAGAGAACAAAGGTCGATGATATAGATAGAGGTATATACGATACTATATCCGATGTTAAATATAAAAAGAAACTCGATGCCGGACTTACCAAAGAAATCACGGATAAGATAAGTGCTGAAAAAGGTGAGCCGACATGGATGAGAGATTTGAGAAGAGAAGCGGTTGACATCTTCTATGAACTCGAAAACCCTGTCTGGGGTCCGGACCTTTCCGAAGTTGACTTGGAAAATATTGTCACATATATAAGCCCGGAAGCGGAAATGGAAGACGATTGGTCAAAAGTTCCTACGGAAATAAAATCTATGTTCGATAAACTTGGAATTCCGGAAGCGGAAAAGGAAAATCTTTTGAGTGGAGTCGGAGCACAATATGACTCGGAAGTTGTTTACCACAACGTTCAAAAAGAACTCACAGATCAAGGTGTAATCTTTCTAGATTTCGATACGGCTGTAAAAGAACATCCGGACATCGTAAGAAAATATTTTCAAAAAGCAATTTCCCCGAAACTCCACAAATATGCCGCACTTCACTATGCGGTTTGGAGCGGTGGAACATTTGTTTATGTGCCGAAGGGGGTTCATGTTGAAGTACCTCTTCAAACATACTACAGACTCAATGCACCGGGAGCAGGACAATTTGAACACACAATGATAATTGTTGACGAAGGCGGTTCATGCAGATTTATAGAAGGTTGTTCCGCACCGAAATACAATGTTTTAAATATTCATGCCGGTTCGGTTGAACTTTTTGTTGAAAAGAACGCAAAGTTAAATTTCACATCAATTGAAAACTGGTCAAGAAACATGTACAACTTAAACACAAAACGTGCAGTTGTAGAAGAAAACGGCAGAATGGAATGGGTCGGCGGTTCGTTTGGCTCGAAAGTAAGCATGCTTTATCCGGGAACACTTTTAAACGGAGAAGGTGCTGTCACAGACAACGTTACGCTCACATTTGCAGGAAGTGGGCAAAATATTGAAAATGGTGCACAAATCATTCATAATGCGAAAAACACAATGAGTAACATCGACTCGAGATCCATTTCAAAATCGGGCGGTGTGAGTGTATACAGAGGGCTTGTTAAAATTCTTCCACATGCAACAGGCTCAAAAAGCTCCGGTTCGTGCGAAAGCTTGATGCTCGACGATCAATCTAGAGCGGACACGATTCCTGTAATTGTAAATGAATGTAGAGATGCTGTTGTCGGACATGAAGCGTCAATCGGAAGAGTTGACGAAGAAGTCGTAAACTATATGATGAGCAGAGGCATAAGCGAAGTTGAAGCAAGGGCAATGATTGTCAGAGGATTTGCGGATCCTATTGCAAGAGAACTTCCGCTTGAATATGCGGTCGAAATGAATAATCTTATAAATCTTGAATTGGAAGGAACGGTGGGTTAGATGAGTGAAACGTTAAAAGTAAATGAACTGGAGTTTAAAACATTTAACTACCTTGGTGTTAATGAAAAAATAGTTGAGGATGAAAGACTTGTAGAAGCATTCAAGTTTTTGGAAGACGACTTCGGTGAAGAAATAGTTCTTAAAGATAAATCTCAAATTGCTACAGATCATACAGAACTGAACGGGTTTGCTGTTAACAGAGATAACTTTGTTATAAAAGAAGATACTCCTATGGAATTTGGAATGATTATCACAGGGGATATGAATCAAGCTCACAACTTTAGAATAACTCTCGAAAAAAATGCACGTGCAAAAGTTTTTATGGTGTATGATATGTATCACAGCGACCTTATCGGAAACTACGATATTGAAATCGGGGAAAATGCAAAACTTGAGTTGGCTCCTATATTTTTAAAAGGAGCAAGAACAATTCTTGACATTCAAATTCACTTGAAGGGTGAAAGTTCACAAATTCACATGGAAGGCGGCTATGTTGTCGGAAGCCACAGTGACATGGACATAAACATGTATGCGGAACACGACCACAAAGACACAAATAGCCTTCTTAACATGAACGGCATCTTGATGGATGGTGCAAAAAAGAACTACAAATACACAATAGACTTTCCGCACGGTTCATCGGGTTCAAAGGGAATCGAAAGTGAAAAAACTACAGCTCTTACAGACAATTTTAAAAACACAGTCGTGCCGGTTCTTTTAGTAGGCGAAGACATGATCGAGGCGGAACATGGAGCACAACTCACAGAGCCGGATCCGGAAAAACTCGACTACATCTACTCCAGAGGAATAGATAAAAAAATGGCTGAATTTATGGTCGTCGAAGCGGAGCTTTCAAACTCGATCGACATGTTTAACGAAAAGGGTAGAAAATATATATATGAACGCCTCGAAGATATATTTTTAGGTGATGAATAATGAGCTTAAATCCAATCGAAATAAAAAAGGACTTTCCTATTTTAACAAATGGAATCCACTATCTTGACAATGCCGCAACAACTCAAAAGCCGGCACAAGTCATAGATTCACTTGTGAAATACTACCTTCAGGACAATGCAAACCCTCATCGATCGGCACACAGACTCGGACAAAGGGCAACGGAAGATTACGAAAACGCACGTGATACGGTAAGAAACTTTATAAATGCAAAAAAAGTAGAAGAAATTGTATTCACAAAAAATGCGACAGAATCTTTAAACATCTTGACGAACTCATTTTTATACACATTAAAACCGGGCGACGAAATTCTGATTACAATTGCAGAACATCACGCAAACTTTGTAAACTGGCAGGAAGTTGCGAAAAAAACGGGAGCAAAACTCGTCATATCGTATCTCAATGAAGACAGAAGCTTAAATATCGATGAACTCTTGGGGAAAATAAACAAAAACACAAAAGTCGTTTCCTTTCAAGAAGCTTCAAACGTCACCGGATACATCGTCGATGCTAAAGCACTAATAAAGGAAATCAGAGAAAAATGTGACGCAACCATAATAGTTGACGGGAGCCAAAGCGTTCCAAACAAAATAACAGACGTCTCCGATATGGACTGCGACTTCTTTGTCTTCAGCGGACATAAACTCCTCGCTCCGATGGGAATAGGAGTGCTTTACGGTAAACTTGAAAAATTGAACAAATTGCCGGCACTGCTGTTCGGCGGCGACATGATTGAATATGTATATGAAAATGAAGCCACATATCTCGAAGCACCTTTTAGATTTGAAGGCGGCACACAAAACGTCGGTGGTGCAGTTGGACTTGCAAGAGCAATAAAATACCTTGAAGACATAGGAATGGATAACATTCACAAATATGAACTCGAAATTGCAAAAGAAGCTTATGACAAACTTAACAGCATTGAAGGTGTAAAACTCTACACAACCTCAAATCAATCGAGAACGGCTGTGCTTTCGTTTAACATCGAAGGTGCTCATCCGCATGACATTGCAACAATTCTCGACTCAAAAGGCATCATGATTCGAAGCGGTCACCACTGTGCACAACCACTCCATAGATACCTCGGCAGACCTTTCAGTGCAAGAGCGTCATTCTACATCTACAACACAATGGATGAAATAGACGAACTCGTAAAAGGAATAGAAAATGTTAAGGAGGTACTGCAACTTGGAACTAGATAGTATATATACCGAACTGATATTACACGCATCTTCGGATAAAAAGAACTTTAGAAAAATTGAAAACCCGGACATCGAAGAACTTGGACATAACCCGTCTTGCGGTGATGAACTCACAATCTACGCAAAAATAAATGACGGCAAAATTGTAGACGCAAGCTTCACCGGTGAAGGCTGCGCAATAAGTAAAGCCTCAACCTCGCTCATGATCGACATCATAAAAGGTAAAACCGTTGACGAAGCAAAAGAAATCATCGCCGTCTTCTTAAACATGATTCGCGGTGAAGAACTCACGAAAGACGAACTCAAAAAACTTAAAGACGCCCGCGTCTTTGAAGGCATAAAAAAACTTCCGGCAAGGGTGAAGTGTGCGACGTTGAGTTGGCACACTATGGAAAATTTATTGGAGAAATAAATTTGCGGTTATTTTCGCGATAAACGCTTGATTTATATTTTAGTCGCTGCGACGTACTTGTCGGTACGTCTCACTCCTAAAATATTTCATCTAAGCGTTTCTCATCGAAAATTCCTCGCAAATTGTGCGAATTTATTTGCGGCCTAATTTGCGATAAACGGTTGATTCCATGTTTTTGTCGTTGCGACATATTTATCAATATGCCTCACTCCAAAAACATTTCATACAACCGTTTCTCATCAAATTATCCTCGCAAATTTTTTGCGTATTTGGGTGTGAAGGTTGCTTTTTAGATTTGCGGTTAGGAAGAAATCTTTGATTTCACTTTCGAACGCGTAAAAAGGTGTATCGCCGCAAAACACATGTTCAATATTAAAGAATATCAAAAAATTTATAATAATACGGAGTAATAATGGCTGAAATTTATATTAATGAAGACAGAAGATTTCATACAAAAGAAATTGGAAATAGCAAAAGAGGAAGCAATAAAAGAAAACGAAAGAAAAGAAGTGGAAACAGAAAGCTTGTTTTAATAATTGGAATTGTTCTAATCTTATTCTCAATTATATTCATAATATTACCAAAGCTCGGTGTTTATGCGTATTTTTTTGACAGAGGAGAGTATGATGAATCTCTCAAAGATTCAACCGAGCAAATACGCGAAATATCTGAACTTACGCCTCACACTCAAAAATTGTGCAAAGAATTTTTAATAAGATGTGAAAATGCAGGGCTTCCGGTTATTATTACCGAGACATATCGTTCGCAAAAAAGACAGGACGAGCTTTTTAGACAAGGTAGAGAAACGGACGGTCCGGTTGTAACATGGACAAAAAACAGTCGTCATACAAAAAGGCGTGCATTTGATATCGCAAAACGCGGGCCGGACCCGTACGGTGATGAAGAATTTTTTAGAAAATGTGCAGAGATTGGAAAAGAAGTCGGACTTAATCCCGGATATTTTTGGGACGATTATCAGGATAAACCGCATTATCAGTTGGATGCATGGTGGTTACCATAGTGGTATTTTATTTGCGGGCCTTTTCGCGATAAACGCTTGATTCAATATTTCAGTCGCTGCGACGTACTTGCCAGTACGTCTCACTCCTAAAATATTTCATCTAAGCGTTTCTCATCGAAAATTCCACGCAAATTACTTTTTTGCGGTCTATTTTGCGATAAACGGTTGATTTCGTGTTTTCGTCGTTGCGACATATTTGGCAATATGCCTCACTCCAAAAACACTCGATCTAACCGTTTCTCATCAAAATATCCTCGCAAATTACGTTGTGTGTATGATAATCAGGTAATCGCATGATTTTTTATTTTTAAAATATTTAAATTCATCCATCATTGTGTGTTTCTCAAAAAGTAGCGTCGAGTGCACAATCGACGTCAACGACTCATTTCTCCTGTTCGTCGAAATGTCGTCGGACGTCTTTGTATAAGACCTACCATCGTGTTTTTGATTTTGTCAAATCAAAAAGCACGGGTTAGGGCTATCTTTTCGCGAGAAAATTTTGATAATGTATGATGTTGCAAGCACTGCCGTAGCGGCGACCAGTTTTTTTACGGGTGAGAAAGAAATTTTTGATTTCGTTTTCGAACGCGTAAAAAGGTGTATCGCCGCCAAAAAGGCTCCTAAAATCTTTCATCTAGAGTTTCTCATCTGAAATTCCTCAAAATTTATGTATACGAATCGGCAAATACCGGTTCGTTTTTTTAATAAATGAACGGTATATGTGTCAAAATTACAACCACAAAAATATAAAAATATTACCTAAAAAATTTCAAACCTCTCTATATCAATGTGTATTTTAAATCAAATCGGGTATAAATACACAGACACTAATAGAAAAGGAGATTTATTTTGAGTATTTGGATTATGTTGCTACTCTTTGCAATTGGAGTAGCTTTAGTTGTTAAAGGCGGAGATGTTTTTGTGGATGCGGCAAGTGAGATTGCAACGGAGCTCCACATACCGAAATTTTTAATTGGTGCGACAATAGTATCAATTGCGACGACCCTTCCGGAACTTATGGTTTCAAGTTTCGCCGCATACAGAGGACAAGCGGACATGGCTGTTGGAAACGCAGTCGGTTCGGTCATTGCAAATCAAGGTTTAATAATGGCTGTCGCAATGGTATTTATGAATTATATTTGCAAGCGTCGAGACTACTTTGTTCAATGTATGCTTCTTATAGCATCCGTTGTGCTCCTTTATTTCACAGGCAAAGACGGAAGCGTGTCGCTTTCTACAAATGTAATTTTTGTTGTTATATTTTTTGTATATATGATTTTTAATGTAATAAATGCAAAAAAAGCTGTTAATGAAGCGAAAGCAGTTAGCGAACAAACAGAAAAGAAAGACCTGACAAAACACTTTATTCTTTTTGTTGCCGGAGCGGCAATGATAGTTTTTGGTTCTAATTTCATGGTAAACTATGGCGGCAAAATCGCCGAATACTTCGGAGTGCCTGAAAGAATTATTGCGGTAACTCTTGTAGCAATCGGAACAAGTCTACCTGAGTTGGTAACTACGATTTCTGCAATCATAAAAAAAGAACCGTCACTTTCAATAGGAAACATTATAGGTGCGAATATCCTAAACATAACTATGGTTATGCCTGTTGCATCCTTTGTGTCCGGCTCAAATTTATTCATTAACGAAGCTGCAGCATCTTTTGACCTTCCGTTCATGGTGGGATTGACACTTCTCTCACTACTTCCGATAATGATCAAGGAAAGAAGCTATAAAGTACAGGGAGTTGCGATGTTGGCAGCATATGTAGGCTATTTAGTTATGGTTTTATAATTTGCGGCCTATTTTGCGATAAACGGTTGATTTCGTGTTTTAGTCGTTGCGACGTATTTGGCAATACGCCTCACTCCAAAAACACTCTATCTAACCGTTTCTCATCAAAATATCCTCGCAAATTACAGTGTTTATGGGTGAGAAATTAATTAAATTTTGCGACAAACAGTTGACTCTATATTTTAGTTGTTTCGAGGTATTTGACAATACGTCTCACTCCTAAAATATTTCATCTAAGCGTTTCTCATCGAAAATTCCTCGCAAATTATGGTGTTTATTGATGAGAAAATAATTAAATTTTGCGATAAACAATATACTTCACACATACAATCACCTTATTTGTGTGGATATTTTGATGAGGTGCGCCGTAAACTCAATTTTTGATTGCGCAGGTGTGCTTATTTGCACTCCGAGCAATCAAATAATTGAAGTTTGCAAGCAGGTCGCAAAAGATAGCCCTAACCCGTGCTTTTTGATTTGAAAAATCAAAAACACGATGGTGGGTCTTCCGCAAAGACGTCCGACGACATTTCGACGAATAGGAGAAATGAGTCGCAGACGTCGACTGCAAAGACCACAAATAAAAAACTCTTGTGATTTGAGACACAAGAGTTTTTTTCTAAAGTTTTTCAATTATTTCTCGGTCGGAGTAATGTACTCGCTCGCCGTTTATAAGTTGATGGGTTTCATCGCCTTTTCCTGCGACGACTATGACATCGCCCGGGTTTGAATCACGATAAGCGGTTTCAATAGCATTTTTTCTGTCAGCGATAACTTTTGTCGGTATAAGACTGTGAGATGCCATTTCGGATGCGATTTTTTCCGGGTCTTCGTGGTTTGGGTTGTCAGCGGTGAAGATTGCTTCATTCCCATATTGGTTGATTGCTTCCGGAATTTCGTGTCGTCTTTCAAATGTCCTTTCGCCGACTGTACCGACAACAACAATTATACGTTCCTGGTTCCAAGATTTTATTTCAGCCAAAAGATTTAAAAGTGAAAGTTTATTGTGAGCGTAGTCTATAACAAATTTTCTTTCTTTTTTTTCAATAATTTCCATTCGTCCAGGAATAAAGATGTTCGAAGTTGCAGTTACGAGGTCGTCCATTCTAAAACCGACTTCGTTTAGAGTTGCAATTGAAAGAGCGAGATTGTGCATGTTGTATTTTCCCATGAGATTCGTCTCGATACTTCTTCCATTTAATTCAAATGAATTTTCACTGACGTTGGTCATTGTAAAGTCTTTTCCGGTTTCACCGACTGTTATAATTTTATTTTTCATCGGTGCTGTCATTTCAGCAAAGTGTTCATCGTCGCTATTCATGATTACTTTTTTTGATAGCATCAGGAATTTTCTTTTCCAGCTCAAGTATTCATCAAAGTCTTTGTGTTCGGTAGGCCCGATGTGATCTGGACTTATATTTGTGAATGCTGTAATCAAAAACTTTGTGCCCATGACTCGCCATTGTTTCATAGCTTGTGAGCTCACTTCCATTAGGATATATTCAAGTCCCATGTCGACAGCTTTTCTTAAAAGACTTTGCAGTGTTATCGGGTCAGGAGTTGTGTTTTTAAGTTCTATGTGTTCAGAGCCGAAGAATGCTCCCGATGTTCCAATTATTCCGCATTTTTTTCCCAGTTTCTCAAGCATGCTTTTTAAAATAAATGTGCAAGAGGTCTTTCCTTTGGTACCCGTAATGCCGATGATTTTTAGCGATTGTGAGGGATGACCGTAGAATGTTGACGCTATAAGTCCGATGGTTTTTCTCGTGTCAGAAACCACAAATTGAACGGCGTCATTCGGAATTCGTACTTCTTCTTCCGTGATAAAAGCACGTGCACCTTTTTTGTATGCTTCATCGATATATTTTCTACTGTGTGTGTCGACAGCTGTTCCTTTTATGGCGATAAAGAGTGAGCCCTTTTCGATGTCGTTTGTATTTGTAGTTATTTTATTTATATCAAAATTATATTTTTCATCAATCGGTAATTTTTTAAATAGTTCTTGTAATTTCATAATTACCTCCAATCCTGATTTTATTTCAATTTAATTATATCTTAAAAGCCGTCTTATGTAAAGAAAAAAGCTTGAAAGAGAGCGTGTGATATGGTATAGTTTAGATAGGTAAAAATAATGATTTTAATTGGAGGTATGTTATGAAAATTGAAATGCTTGAAAAGATAAAAAATGGAAAAGGTTTTATTGCTGCTTTGGACCAAAGCGGTGGATCAACGCCGAAGGCTCTTTTGAATTACGGTGTTGGTGAAGATGAGTACAAGAATGAAGAAGAAATGTTTGATTTAGTTCATAAGATGAGAACTAGAATTGTAAAATCAAAGGCATTCACAGGAGACAAGATTGTAGGGGCAATTCTTTTTGAAAAGACGATGAACAGCGAAGTTGACGGCATGCTGACAGCGGATTATCTTTGGGAAAAGAAAAATGTTGTGCCATTTCTTAAAATAGATAAGGGCCTTGCAGATGAAAAAGACGGAGTTCGTTTGATGAAAGAAATTCCAAATATCGATGCAAGACTTGAAGATGCAGTAAAGAAAAATATTTTCGGAACTAAAATGAGATCTGTTATAAATAAACTTTCAAAAGAAGGAATCGAAGAAATTGTTTCGCAACAATTTGATTTTGCAAAGACAATTGCATCACACGGACTCGTTCCTATCATCGAACCTGAAATCACAATTACTATGGATAATAAAGCTGAAGCGGAAGAAGTTTTACTTGAATCACTTTTAAGACATTTGAAAGAATGGGATCAAGAAAAGCCTGTTATGTTTAAGCTTACACTTCCTGAAAAGAAAAATCTCTATCTTCCGCTCTATGATTTTAAAGCAACTGTTAGAGTTGTTGCACTTTCGGGCGGCTATTCAAGAGAAGAGTCAAACAGAAGACTTGCTGAAAACGACAGAGTAAGTGCAAGCTTCTCAAGAGCTCTCACAGAAGGTCTAAATGTAAAAATGACAGAAGAAGAATTTGACAGACATTTAGGGGAATCGATTGACAGCATTTATAATGCTTCAGTAAGTTCCAACTAATCTTATTAAAATTGTATTACAAAATCCGTGTATCGATGAAATACACGGATTTTTATGTTATGATATATATAGAACTGACAATGAGGTAAGATTATGAGAAAAAATTTTTTAACTTTATTTATTGCACTGCTTCTTGCAGTAAACAATTATATATATATTAAAGCAGAAGGATATGGGGACTTTGTAAATCCGGTCAAGAAAGAAATGACACGTGTAGACAAGGGCGATTATGGGTTTTTGATGGAACATAAGGAAAACGAGATGACCGGGGTGTTTAAAGATAAAAGCTTGGTTGTTTTGGAAGTTGACGGACTTTTGACAAGTGCAATCGGAAGAAGTTACAACAATATTCAACTCTCTCCATTTATGACTTTGCTTGTCAGCGGTGCAGTTTATTTTAATAATTATTTTCTTGGAAGTGCATCGAAGAATCCTGATGATATAACACTTTCAACACTTTACAGTATAATGCCGAACCAAAAATATCCTGGATTTAAACAAATTTACAACAAAGACATCAAGGGACTTCAAAATTATTTTAAAAATGCAGGTTATACTACAATTGCTCAAAGAAATTTGGAATACGGCGAAGAATATGTAAACTATTTGACTTTGGGTTTTGACAAAGTTAACATTAATGAAAAGGGCGGAAATACTGCTGTACTAAAAAGTCTTCAAAAGAAAATCGAAGAGCCGGGCAAAAAGTTTATCTATGCTGAAACACTTCCTTTTGAAAATCCGATGACGGCTTTTAAGGGCGGGGCCCTTGAAGAGGAGAGAACACTATTTGTTCAAAAAATTAGAGAACTTGACAACTCGTTGAAAGATTTTATTTCGAATTTTAAAAATAGCTCCAAAGCAAAGGATACAATACTTCTTATAGTTGGTAAAAATAATGTATACAACGATTTAGTAAACAAGGAAAAAACGGTTGAAACAGTTTTAACAAAAGAAAAGAAACTTGCCGAGGTAAATTGTCCTCTCATATTTGTAAACGGACTTCAAACCAAAAAATATTTGAACACAATAGGCTCTGTTGATATTCTTCCAACGCTTTTGAACATGTTCGGACTTTATGAAAACGTCTATCCGATGTTTGGAATGGACGTATTTTCAAAAGAAAAGAAGGACATGGACATGGCAACCGTTCAATATGATATGAACAATAGAATTGCAATTTATAAATCGATTGCAATTGACATAAAAAATGCCGACGGTGGACTTAAAATTGATGCATACAATAGAAATGGTCTTGGCTATGTTGACGCAAGTGCATACGAACTTGTCACTAGAAAAAGCTTCAGAGATTCTGAACTTTCATACGGACTTGTGTTCCTAAACAAGCTAAAAGAACTTGCGGAAAATAAAAAGATCTTAAAACTCGATAACGATAAAACAATTATGCATGCGGGTGGAGAACTTTGCGGTATGACTTACACAAATATGAAAGAGGCACTCGACAAAAATTATAGTGCAGGAAAAAGATATTTTGAAATGGATTTCATGCTGACAAGTGACGGACATCCTGTAAATATTCACTCATGGGAAGGTTTTGTCACGAAGTTCTATGGGGCAAAATATATTGAGGGCGAAACGACTTACACGAAAGCTGAATATGACAGCATGAAGTCACGTCATGGTTATACCCAAATGGATATGGAAAAGACTGTCGAATGGTTTAGAAATCATAAGGATGCATATCTTATAACTGATGTAAAGACAGAAAATGTGAAAGTGCTTGAAAAAATCTCAAAGCTTGCACCGGATTTGAAAGCAAGAATAATTCCGCAAATTTATAAATTTGACGAATATGAACCAGTGAAAAAAATGGGATTTGAAAAAATAATATTGACACTTTATATGTCAAACTACACCGCCGATCAACTTGCAGATTTTGCAACGAGTCATAATCTATATGCAGTCACAATGTCACTCTCAAAATTTGAAAAAGGACTTGGAAACAGACTCATTGAAATAGGTGTCCCGATATTTGTCCACACAATCAATAGACAAAATCTTGCAAATCAGATATTGGAGATGGGGGCGAGAAGAGTCTATACCGACACCTTGTAGAATTATTTGCGGTCTATTTTGCGATAAACGGTTGATTTCGTGTTTTAGTCGTTGCGACGTACTTGCCAGTACGCCTCACTCCTAAATCACTCAATCTAACCGTTTCTCATCAAAATATCCTCGCAAATTGGTGGAACATTAAATACGAATCGGCAAACGCCGGTTCTTTTTTGTTATAAAAAATATTATGTTTATATATTTCTTAAAAAACTAATAAATTATTGACTGCGGTTTCATTATACTTGAATTCTACTTTATCGTGTGATATAATTAAAATATAATTTTTAAGGAGGTATCTCATAAATGAGAAAATATCTAGCTATTGCGCTCGCAATTGTAATGGCACTCACCACGTTTACATATGTGGCGAAAGCAGAAGACGAAGTTTTTGATGGATACAAATTGGGAGAAAATGATTTCCAATTTGTAGTAGGTGGAAAAGAAGTTCCAGAACTAAAATTAGTCCAAGTTCAATTCTATGACAAATCAGGTGAAAAACCTCAGCTTATAATGTGGAACGTTATGAAGATTCGCGATCTCGCTGAAGTTTTAAAAGACACAGAAAAGAAATTTGGAATTACTTATGACAAAGAAACTCGTACAGTTACACTTACAACGGGTGCAGATTATGTTTCAAATGGAACTGAATTAAAAGAATTAGCAGAAAATCCAAAAATTGAAGCACAATCATTCAAATTTATGGTTAACGGTGAAGAAAAAGAAATCATGGGTGTTGTTATAAACGGCGAAAACTATGTATTGACATCCAAACTTGTTGCTGCACTCGGAAATTTGAGATTCCACGCATATCCTGGAGACAAACACATCAACTACATCGATTTTGAACAAACAGACATCGAAGCATTCAACAAAGAAAAATTCGATGAAAGCGTAAAAGCTCACGACTACACAATCGTTTACAGCTGGGGCCCTTGGTGCCCATGGTCAAGACGCTCAGTTCCTTTCATGGTTAAACTTAGCGAAAAACTTGCAGCTGAAGGAAAGAATGTTCAAATCTATGGTGTTGTAAACAAATATAAAGATTATTCAAACAAAGATTTAGCTCATCTCTTCGAAGGAAAAGAAGTTCCTTGGACAGAAGTTGGCGGAACAAAAGAAGGCTATGAATATTTGAATAAACTTCTTGCACTAGATGAAAATTCAATTTTCTATTTTCCGACAATGTTTATTTTAGACAAAGATGGAAAGAAAGTTGGAAAAACATTTGGAGAAATGTGGGACGTTGTAGAAAAAGAATATGCTGAAAAGCACAATATTCCTGATGACGTTGACTTTACGGATGAACAATTCAACGAATACTATCCAACGATTTACGATGCATTTATTTCTCAAATAGAACCAAAGGCTGAAGAAAAGAAAGAAGAAGTAAAGGCTGAAGAAAAGAAGGAAGATAAAAAGGAAGAAAAGAAGGAAGAAAAGAAGGAAGAAAAGAAGGAAGATAAGAAGGAAGAAAAGAAAGACGATAAAAAAGACGAAAAGAAAGAAGACAAAACAAAATAAGTAACTTAGAACACCGGAAATTCCGGTGTTTTTGTTTATGAAAAAATAAATTTAAAATGTGCATTCAAAACCCAATATTAATCATTCATTATTAAAAAATCTGTTAAGCTAAAATTGGACTTCTATTTAATAATTTATAGTTAAATCTTTTTTGCATTTGTTATATTTTTATATTCTAATATTGAGTTAGATATATCAATCGCATGATTATAGGAATGAAAACTTAAAATCAAGTATATTTATAAAAATACCTCTGTAAAATAAAGAGTCGGGATGAATTTTAAATGAATTATACAAAAAGCTCTTTTTCTTATTTCTTACCACACTTTCTTGCAATTTTAATAGTCTCTATGTTATAATAAGACTATGTATTTCGGTTGACGAAATATTAGAGGGGGTTATTTGATGAAGTATTTTGATATTCAAGGGACTAAGGTCAGTAGGCTCGGCTACGGATGTATGAGGTTTCCAGTTATTGACGGCGACAACAGCAAGATTGACGAGGCGAAGGCGGCGGCTCTTTTGAAGAGGGCAATTAATAATGGTGTAAATTACATAGATACTGCGTACAATTATCACGGAAAGATGAGCGAGAGTTTTGTCGGGAAGTTTGTTGAGGAGAATTCTTTGAGGGATGATGTTCTTTTGACGACTAAGCTTCCGGCGTGGCTTGTCGAGAAGACGGAGGATTTCGAAAGGCTCATGGAGGAGCAGCTTTCGAATTTGAGGACGGATCATATTGATTTTTATCTTTTACATTCGCTCGATATAAAGACGTTCAGAAAGATTGTGGATTTGGGCGTTTTTGATTTTATAAAGAAGGCAAAGGCGAGCGGCAAGGTTCGTCATATGGGTTTCAGTTTTCACGATGAGTTCCCGGCCTTCGAAGAGATGGTAAACAGTTTTCCGTGGGATTTCTGTCAAATTCAACTCAATTATTTGGATGTGGATTATCAGGCGGGGCAAAAAGGTTATGAGCTCGCGACGAAGCTCGGGATTCCGGTTGTTATCATGGAGCCGTTAAAGGGTGGACGTCTTTCAAATCCGCCGAAGGAGATCAGAGAGCTTTCGGATGAGTTTAAGCCGCTCACGCCGTCGCAAGTCGCTTTGAAGTATCCTTTAAATCTTCCGAATGTTATGACTGTTTTGTCGGGCATGAACGCGGAGGAGCAAGTTGATGAAAATATCGAGATGGCGTCGAGTGTCGAGCCGGATTCGGTGACGGAAAAAGAGAAAGAGTTTTTCTCAAAAGCACGCGAATTTTTCAAGGCGAAAGAGCAAATCGGATGCACCGCGTGCGAGTATTGTATGCCGTGCACGGTTGAAATCAATATTCCGAAGGTGTTCTCACTTTGGAACAATGCGTTTATTTTTGACGAAGAAGAAAAGTCGAAAAAGGCATATGCGGACTATTTAAAAGACGGAAAGACCGCAGCGGACGCATGTATCGCTTGTGGAAAGTGCGAAGGACTCTGTCCGCAAAATCTCGAAATTATTGAGGGTCTAAAAAAGGCACACGATTTTTTAACTGAAGAGTAGATTTTTGAAGAAGTGTTCGATGAATGCTTCTTTTTTATATGTATCATTGAATTTTATAATAACAATATGATACAATATTATAAAGGAGGGGCGTGTTAAACGCCTTGATGAACTTATGCGAAAGATTTTAAAAAGAAGTTATTCATATTTAAGAGAGCACAGATGGAAGGTTGTTTACGGGGTGATTCTCTCGCTTTTAAACACGGCTTTCGGGATTTTGTCGAGTTATTCTCTGAAGATTTTAATCGACGATGTTTTGATGAAAAACAATGCGGAGTGGTTGTGGCCGCTTGAATTTGTTTTTATGGGCGTTGTGTTTTTCGGTGCGATTTTTATGATTTTGAGTGCGAAGGTTTTTAATACCGTTGCGGCAAAGTGTATGCTGAAAATTAAAGAGAAAACTTTCAAGCATTATCTCAAGATGAATTACGAGGACGCGACGACAATCGACAAGTCCGAGGTCACAAATGTGCTTACATACAGCATTGATTCGCTCGGAGATGTTTTGAGTTCGGGGATTCCGATGATGATTTCGTCGATAATTTCGATTGTGCTCATCGTCGGTGTGATGATTTATATAGATTACAGGCTCACGATTATCTCGATGTTTGTTTATCCACTTCTGATTTTCGTGAACAATATGTTGCAAAAGATTATAAGCAAGGAGCAGGACGTCTATTACGACAGAAGGCAGGATGTTTTGAAGGCGATTGACGACACGGTCAAATGCCGCGACGAGGTTTGGTCGTACAATCTTCTTGAGTCGGTGTCCGATGAATTTATGAAGAAGGCTAGAGCGCTCGAGAAGTCGAGAGTTCGGCTCATGGTCATCGGCGAGTTTCGCTCGCAGGCAAGTTGGGTTCTTATCATGGTGCCGTATCAAGCAATTCTCTACGGCATCGGCGGTATGTGGATGATAAAGACGGGAAATCCGACGCTTGGAACGCTCATGGTGTTTTCAAATTTTACAAACTATCTCATAAATCCGATTATGCGCCTTGTGAACATTTCGACCGACATCAGCCAAGCGGGTGTCAGTTTTGAAAAACTCGATGCATTCACCGACAGAAAAGAGCAAAAGAGCGATTTCGATTATGCGAGCGACAGTCTTGCGAGCGCCAGAAACCTCAGTTTCAAATACAAAAACACCGACAGAAATATTTTGTCAAATTTAGATTTTGACATAGGTCTTGGAAAGACGACAGTGCTTTGGGGCGAGAGCGGATCGGGGGACAGTGATATAATGATGACAGATACAATAAATCCATTAAAATCAAAGTTTAAAGGCTTCCACAAAACTTTTAAACAAGACGATTTAGGATTAAGTCTGTCATCTTTTTTATTAAATTAACAAAAAAGAAAAGAAAACATAAGTAATAAGGATTGAAGAGAATATGATAATATTTAGAGTTTTTTTCAAAATCATATTGTTTCCTATTAGGATAGCGTTAAGTATCATAATTCTATTTTTAACGTTTGTATTAGGACTCAGCACAATATTTTTCAAACTGATTTCATTTATCGCTATTATGGGATTTTTAGGATCTGTTTATCATGGAGAAAAAGCACTTGCTATAGATGCGTTTATACTAGCATATCTTTTTAGTCCTTATGGTTTACCAGTGCTAGGATATTTTATTATAGAAGTGATAGAAGGGGTGAATGAAAGAATAAAAGTAATTTAAATATAAAAATAAATAGATTAAAACGATGAAAAAGAGATAGCAAAATCAAAGCTATCTCTTTTTATATGAAAAGAAAGGGGGTTATGATGAAAGAAATAGTTAAATTTGAATACTATTATGGCAATGAATCAGAACAATATTCATTTTTTAGGATTCCCAAAACTTTATTCACCGACTTAAATTTTAAAAAACTATCCGTAGAAGCAAAAATTCTTTATGGAATTCTACTCGATAGAATGAGCTTGTCAATTAAGAATAAATGGTTAGATGAAGAAAACAAGGTATACATTATCTATACCATAGAAGAAATTATGGAAGTATTAAATTGGGGGAGAAATAAATCGGTCAAAGTAATGAAAGAAATTGAAGAGATAGGATTATTAGAAAAAAAGAGGTTAGGACTTGGAAAGCCAAATTTACTCTATGTAAAGAACTTTATTTACACAGAAAATAATAAAACTACAGAAGTTTCAAAAGCAAACCTCAAGAAGTTTAAAAAACAAACTTCAGGAAGTTTAGAAAACAAACCTCAAGAAGTTTCAAAAGAGGACTCTAATAATACTAATATTAATAATACTGAAACTAATAATACTGATTTTAATAATACCACCCCCATATCCCCCTTAGAAAAGCTAGGAGAAAAATCAAAAAAAACTTTGGAGGAGGAAGAATTAAAAGAAACTATAAAAAAGAATATATCTTATGAAATCTTTGAAAAAGTAAGAATAGAAGAAAAGAAGCAAGTAGATGTAATGATAAATGTACTTGTAAAAGCCTTAACTAGCTTTACAAACATTAAAATAGGAGGGAGGCATATATCCAATGAAAATTTTAAAGAAAAATTTCTAAGTCTTAACTATAAACACATAGACTATGTTTTGAAATACCTAAGAGAAAATGCTCCAAAGGATATTAGAAACATTAATGCTTATCTACTGACTCTCTTATACAATGCAGATGAAAATATTAGAAACATAGAAGTCATAAAGAGAGAAGATCAGAAAAGAGAAAACTATGACTATAGTAACGATGAGGATATATGGAGAGAAATTTTAAATACTTGATAGGAGAGGAGCATATGGAATTAATAAAAGAAATCCTAGAACAGAAAATAAAAAATGCAGAAACAAATAGTCCATCAAAAGATGAAGAAAATAGGAGTTATATAGATCAAGAAACAGGATTAAAATATTGTGCAAAATGTAAAACACCAATTGAAAAAGAAATAGACTTCTTTGGAGAAATAAAAAAAGTTGGTATTTTATGTCAATGTAAAAAAGAAAGACAAAAATTAGAGGAAGAAAAAAGAAAAGAAAATAAAAGGCTTTTAAAAATTGAACACTTAAAAAAAGAGTGTTTTTCTGATCCTATCTTATTAAATTGGAATTTTAAAAATATGGACAAAGATAGTGAGCATGAAAAAGTAGCAAAAAATTATGTGGAAAAATTTGATGAAATATATGAAAATAATATAGGATTAATTCTCATAGGGAATGTGGGATGTGGAAAAACATATCTTGCAAGTGCTATAGCAAATGCTTTACTAGAAAAAGAAATATCAGTCAAAATGACAAATTTTTCAGTAATTTTAAATGATATGACTAACTTTGAGATTGATAAGAGTAAGTATATAGATAACCTAAATCATAAGAAACTATTAATTATTGATGATTTTGGAATGGAAAGAGATACAGATTTTGCAGCTGAGCATATCTTTAACATAATAGATAGTAGATATAGAAGTGGGAAACCTCTAATTATAACAACAAACTTAAATATATCAGCTTTAACTAATCCTGAAACTATAAAAGATAAAAGAATTTACTCAAGGATACTTGAAATATGCAGTCCCATTATATTTACAGGAGAAAATAGAAGAATAGAAAAAATGAAGGAGAAATCAAAATTAGCCTATGAAATATTAAAAAAAGAATGAAAGTAGGTGAGTGAATGCAAAATGATGATATAAATAGCAGAACAATAGCCATAGTAAAAAAAGCGGGGATAGTTACAGCCAAGCAAGTTATAAATTTGATGAAGAAAATATTAGAAATAAATAAACATAAAGCGCAGACAGAACAGTCAAGACCCTTAGAAAAATTTAAAAAAGTAAAAGTAAAAGATCTTGTAAAAAAAGGTAAAGTAGAAACCTTAGAATTAAATGACATAGACTTAAAAGCATTGAAAAAAGAATTAAAAAGATATGGGGTGAAATTTTCCATAAAGAAAGATTTAGAAAATGGAAACAACATTATCTTTTTTCAAGCAAAAGATATAAAAGTGATGGAACAAGCTTTTAAAAAGACAGTCCAGAAATTTACTAAAGATAAGTCAAGAAAAAGAAAATCTGTAATAGAAAGGCTTAATAACTTCAAGGATAAAGTCAAAGATACTATTGACAGAGATAAGGTTAAACATAAGCATCAGGAACAAAGTTTATAATAAAAGCACTTAGATATATAATATATATGATGAGAAGGCATGAATAGCTTTATTGTTGAATACTATGAAAAAGAAGATGGAATCATCCAGTAGAAGAATTTCTCTTATCTATAGATAAAAAATGAGAACAGAAGCATTAGGGAAAAAACTAAAAAATACCTTTGAAAGTAAAATATAAGTATAATGGTGGTTTAAAATGACAAATAAAAGAATATGTCCCATATGTAACTCAAAGATGAAGCAACAGTTTATAGGTCTATTACATTGCAAGTGTGGTATAAGCTATCATAGAGATTTAGGATATTTTAAAAGAAATGAGAATATGATTTTTGTCTTGGAAAGAAAAAAGATAGGTAAAAAAATAAAACAAGTTCCAGTAATAATATATAAAAAAGATAAATAAGATACTAATGGGTAGAGAAATCTACTCTTTTTTATGGAGAGGAAGTGATTAATTCGAAAATACTAAATGAAATAATAAAAGATATAAAAAATGTTTTTAAGATAAGAGATAAGAAGAAATTTGTATTAGAAAATCTTCCTTACCTCTTATTTTTTTATATAGGAAATATCTTTGCAAGCCATGTCAACTCTTATGTAGGAGGAGATATAATAGATAGAATTCTAGTAGCTTTTAGTCAAATAGATACTTTAAAATATATTCCATCATTAAAAATAAAAAATCTGATACCCGGTCTAATTCTATCAGTAGTTATTAAGTTAATCCTTATACAGAAAAAGAAAAAAGCAAAAAAGTTTAGAGAGGGCAGAGAATATGGATCGGCAAGATGGGTTGCATAATATTAACTGTAAAGGAGTGATATATAGACACAAAAAAGGAGGATAAAGCAATGATGGAATATGCAACCAAAATCACTGCGCTGTACTCCCGCCTTTCAGTTGGTGATGAGGATAGGGACGGGGGAGAAAGCAACAGTATTGTAAACCAAAAGGCATTTTTAGAGAGATACGCAAGACAGCACAAGCTGATGAATATCCGTCACTATATCGACGATGATGAAAGCGGTAGGTTCTTTGACCGCTCCGCCTATACACAGATGATAAGCGATGTGGAAAACGGCAAAATCGGTATTGTCATCATGAAAGATATGACAAGATGGGGAAGAGATTATCTTCAAGTAGGAAATGCAATGGAGATATTCAGACGAAACAATGTACGCTTTATTGCAATCAACAACGGTATTGACAGCAAAGACCAAAATACATTGGAATTTGCCCCCTTTATCAATATTATGTCCGAATGGTATGCAAGAGACATCAGTAAGAAAGTAACAACAGGCATTAAGACCAAAGGAGCAAGCGGAAAGCCTGTTGCAACAGAAGCCCCATACGGCTATATAAAAGACTCAAACAACAAAGATTATTGGATCGTCGATAAAGAAGCTGCCAAAGTCGTAAAACTCATTTTTACGCTCTTTATGGAGGGGAAAAACCGCAATCAGATAGCCGTTTACTTGAAAGAAAAAGAAATACTAACCCCAACCTTTTATATGAAACAGCAAGACAGAGGAACAGCGAAAAATAAAAAGCTGAATGAAGAAAACCGCTATAACTGGAACAAAGCAACCCTAACACGCATACTGAAAAGGCAGGAGTATTGTGGCGATGTAGTCAACTTCAAAACTGAAAAGCATTATAAAGATAAGCGAAACCATTATGTAGATAAAGACAAGTGGCAAATAATCCCTGATGTACACGAACCAATCATAGATAGAATTACCTTTGAAAATGTACAAAGGATATTAAAAAACGCACCTGTAAAAAGACCAAACGGAGACGGAGAAATCCACGCACTATCGGGACTGATGTATTGCAAAGATTGCGGTACAAAAATGCACATACGCACCATACACAAAAGCGGAAAAGTACAGCATGTAACCTATTGTAGTGAATACGCTAAAGGTAAAGCCAAACACCCGAAATGTAATTCTCCCCACCGTATTGATGTCGATGATGTGATGGAAAATCTCACAGAGGTCTTGCGAAAGATAGCACAGTATTCATTAGCAAATAAAGAAGAATTTGAGGTATTGGTAAAAAGCAGTCTTGCCAAAGAACAGACAGAAGAAATCAAGAAACAGCAAAATCGTATCCCTCAAATCACAGACAGAATGGAACAGATAGAAAGAGTGATGAATAAGCTGTATGAGGACAATGCACTGGGAAATATCGAGGTAAAACGCTATGAATTACTATCAAGGAAGTATGCAGAAGAATATTACACTTTGAAAGCGGAACAGGAAGAAATAGAGGAACGCTTATCTGAATTTGAAAATGCTAATCAAAGAGCAAAGAACTTTATCAATCTTGCAGAAAGCTACTCAGATTTTGAAGAACTTACCCCTACCGCCATCAATGAATTTATCAGTAAAATTGTAGTGCATGAGCGAGATGTCAAAAGAGCAAAATATGCCGTTCAGAGAATAGAAGTGTATTTCAACTATATCGGAAAATTTGAAAATGAACTCACAAAAGAAATAGAGCCGACAGAACAGGAAATGATACAGATGAGAGAAGAAATCGAAGAAGCTAAGAAAGAAAAATCAAGAGCATATCATAGGGCATATTCCAAAGAATACCGAGCTAAAAATCTTGAAAAGTTTAGAGAATACGAACGAATAAAAGCACGAGAATATAGAGCAAGAAAGAAGCTACAAGCAACAACCTAAAATCAAGACCTAAAAATAAATATCAACCAATACGAAAAGAGGTTTCCTAAATCACAGGAAATCTTTTTTTGTGCAAGTCGAAAGGAGGATTGAATGACAGAAAAACAAGAAGTACAGAACGATGAAATACAGACAGTAAAAGAACAGACCATACCCCAAAAACCTAACAATATCATGATAAAAAAGATTAGAGGAAAAACTTTTGTAACAGAGATATATTTTGACCCAAACAGTAAGGATACATTTCAAGATAAGCTGTTAAAGGTAGTGAAATCGGAACGGAAAGAATAGACAAAATAAGAGCAGTAAATCAAATCGGTTTGCTGTTTTTTCTTTGCTCAAAAATAGAAAGAGAGGAAAACAGAAAATGAAAAATATAGATGAAAAAATTTTAATGGCAGAAGAAGAAATTAAGCAGTTACAAAACAAAAGAAAAAAGCTCATCAGTCAGCAGAAACAGGAAGAAAGAAAAAAGAGAGATAAAAGGATATATGAAAAAGGAGCAGTCTTTGAAAGTATCTTTACCGAAAGCAAGGGTTTTACCAAAGATGAATTCTATCAGCTAATCACATTCCCAAATATCAAAGAGTTAGTCAATCAAAAAATCCTAAAAATCATAGAGAAGCGAGAACAAAGCGAAAACAAAATTATAGAAACACAAGAGGAAGAAATGAACACAGAGGAATAGTCCCTTGTTTACAAGGGCGCACTTATACACCCTAAAGGGTGTGTGCGTTCTCCGAAGGCTCTTAGCAGAGGGCATATCAGCTAACGCTGATACAGGGGAGCTACACTCCCCTACGGAAATAAATTTCCTACCCCTTGTGTACTTCCCAAAAGAAATCGGATAAAAGCTATCCGATTTTTTTAGGAAGTCTTATCTATCGCCACCATATCCATATAAGAAAAAAAAAGGAGGTTTTTAGCTATGGCGATATACCATCTTTGCATAAAGATTATCTCAAGAGGAAAAGGCAAAAGTGCGGTAGCAGCTTCCGCCTATCGAAGTGGCGAAAAGATAAAAAATGAATATGACGGCATAGTCCATGACTTTACAAGAAAAGGCGGAATAGCCCATACAGAAATCCTATTACCACAAAATGCACCACAGGAATTTTCAGATAGAGGAACATTATGGAACAGTGTAGAAAAAATAGAAAAAAGTAAAAATTCACAGCTTGCAAGAGAAATAGAAATTGCATTGCCTAAAGAATTAGACAGAGAAAAACAGATTGAGCTTGTAAGAGAGTATGTAAAAGAAAATTTTGTAAAAGTCGGTATGTGTGCTGACATTGCATTGCACGATAAAAATGAGGGAAACCCACATGCTCATATCTTACTTACTATGCGACCGTTCAACGAAGATAAGACATGGGGAGCAAAATCAAAAAAAGAATATATCCTTGATGAAAACGGAGAAAAAGTAAAACTCAAAAGTGGAAATTACAAAACCAAAAAAATCAATACAGTCGATTGGAATGAGCAAGAAAAAGCGGAAGAGTGGCGAAAAGCATGGGCAGATATTACCAACAAATATTTGGAAGAAAACAACATACAGGAAAAAGTCGATCACCGTTCTTATCAAAGACAAGGCATAGAACAAATACCGACCATTCATTTAGGAATATCGGCAAGTCAAATGGAGAAAAAAGGTATTGTTACCAACAGAGGAAATATCAACAGAGAAATCAGACATCAAAACATGATTTTAAGAGAAATTTCAAGACGAATAAAAGCCTTAATGAGATGGATAAGAAGTTTAACAACAAACAAGAACAAAGATAATCTAATAGAGAACCAAGAGGATATATCTTTACAATCCACCACCCCACTAAAACAAAATGATTTAACAGATATACTCTCTAATCTCATAAAAGAAAATGCAGATAATAGTAATATAAACTTAGAAAAATATATTGAAAGCTATCAATTTCTTAAAGAGAAAAATATTACATCAATACCCGAATTGAAAGAATGTATATCAGCATTAAGAGATAAGAACTACAAGACTACAAGAGCTATCAAAGATACCGAAAAGAAAACCAATGACAAAGTAGAGCTTATAGACCAATCAGAAAAGTATTTGAAACATAGAGACACATACAAAACCTATGTCAAGTTGAAGAAAAGCAAGCAAGAAGATTTTTATAACGAACATACAGCAGAAATTATTTTATTTGAGAGTGCAAGAAAATATCTAAAAGAGCATTTAGGAGAAAGTAAGACATTAGCTATATCCAAGTGGAAGTTAGAAGCAACAGCATTGAAGAAAGAAAAAGACACCCTATATTCTCAAATCTTAGATATGAGAAAAGAGGTTGAACAAGCTGAAAGTGTTAGAAACTGTATAGAGAAATTACTACAAGGAAATAGAGAACTAACACAGGTAAAGAGGAACGAGTTAGACCTATAAAACTAATTGGAAATATGGTATAATAATAAACAAATACAATTTTGATTTAAGGAGATGAACATTGTGCATGATTTGAAAATAAAAGGTATCATTGAATTTTTAATTAAGGCAAAAAAAGCAACTTATGCTGGCGATGGAAATACAACCAATTCATCAAGACCGTGTTCACATGATTTAAAGTATTTTGAAGATAATTTTGAATACTATGATTCTTATTTTGGAACAGATCCGTTCATTGGAGAGGAGGCTCTTTGGTCAAACGGAGAAATAATTTGGTCGATGAACTATGCAGGTCGAAAACTTGACAAAGAATTTGAGTACGGATTTTTAAAAGAAGCATTGCTTTTGGTTAATAGTGAAAATCCGTTTAGAGGACCTGATGAATATTCTAATGGTGATTATAAATATATGTGTGAAACGATAGGGGATTTTGAATGGTTTCAAGGATATGAATCAATAACTTTTCAAGGGAAATTAGTCTATGAGTGCTATTATCATGGAGGGATAGTTCGATAAATTTCGGTTTTAGGAGGTGGAAGTTTGGAATTTTATAAAGCGTTAGTTGGAGAAAAAAAGCAAAAGAAAAATATATTCAGCGATTTGATTGGGGAGTGGGATATTGAATGGGTTGATGGAAAAGGTACTGAAAAGGAAAGACATGTAATTGGAGAATGGATATTTTCAGAGATACTAAATGGTGATGGAATACAAGATATTTTTATTTGTCCATCAAGGGAAGAACGAGTATCCAATCCTCAGCCTGACGCAGAGTATGGTACAACAATAAGAATGTACAATCCTAACAAACAAAAATGGGATATTTGCTATACTTGTTTAGGTAAAATGGTATATTTAGAAGCTGAAAAAGTAGAAGATAAAATTGTACTTACAAATATAAGCAATGATAAAGGCATAAATTTATGGGTCTTTGATGATATTTCTCCTTCAAAATTCCATTGGGAAAATAAAACATCTTTTGATAATGGAAAAACTTGGATAACAAATGGAGAAGTATTTGCTAAAAGAAGATAATTATAGATAATGGTTTGTATCATGATTGATAACTTAATAAAACCGATACAGGAACAGTAAATCAAAAAAGGTTTACTGTTTTTCTTTCCCTAAAAGTTAAATTTCCATACAGGACAAGCGTCCATAAATATAAAAAGGTACTTGACAAAACGCTCTCTGGGGAAATGAAAAAGATATTGAGCCATACATTGACAAGAAGTTTGAAAACAATGTGCTATTAACTCAAACTGAAAGACTTACCATGAACAATAGACCTAAAAATCCAAAATATGCGAGAAATAAAAATGTATTGGTAATTGGAGGTTCTGGTAGTGGTAAAACAAGGTTTTTTGTAAAGCCAAATCTCATGCAAATGCACTCTTCATATGTAGTAACCGATCCAAAAGGAACATTAGTCTTGGAATGTGGGAAAATGTTGGAAAGAAATGGATATGAGATAAAAATACTAAACACAATAAACTTTAAAAAATCCATGAGATATAATCCCTTTGCATACTTGAAAAGTGAAAAAGATATTTTGAAATTAGTACAAACAATAATTGCAAATACTAAGGGAGAAGGAGAAAAATCAACTGAGGATTTTTGGGTGAAAGCTGAAAAACTCTATTACACAGCACTTATAGGATATATCTGGTATGAAGCTCCTAAAGAAGAACAGAACTTTACAACTTTACTTGCTATGATAGATGCAAGTGAGGTAAGAGAAGAAGATGAAAATTTTAAAAATGCAGTAGACTATATGTTTGAAGCATTAGAAAAAGAAAAGCCAAATCATTTTGCAGTAAAACAATATAAGAAATACAAACTAGCAGCAGGAGTAATAGAATTAAGGAGAACACTTAATCACTATTTTAGTGAAATATGTACTTCTTAATTCTTTTTTTATTGAAAAATTAAGAGAAAGGGGGTAAAAATGAGGAATTTTGAAAAGATAACAGCACTCTATGAGAGATTAAGTCGTGATGATGAACTGCAAGGAGAAAGTAACTCTATCATCAATCAGAAAAAAATATTGGAAGAATACGCAAGCAAAAATAACCTGTCAAACATTATTCACTTTACAGATGACGGAATCAGCGGAACACAGTTTGACAGACCGGGATTTATGGCAATGATGAACGGAGTCAATCAAGGAAATATTGGTTGTATCATTGTAAAAGATATGAGCAGACTTGGCAGAGATTATCTCAAAGTCGGTCAATGTATGGAGATACTAAGACAAAAGGGAGTAAGACTAATCGCTATCAATGATAATGTAGATAGTTTTTACAGAGAAGATGATTTTACTCCCTTTAGAAATATCATGAATGAATGGTATGCAAGAGATACATCAAGAAAAATACAATCTACATTCAGGTCAAAAGGAGAAAGCGGTAAGCATACGGCAAGCTCTCCGCCCTATGGCTATATCAAAGATGAAAAAGATAAAGATAAGTGGATTGTAGATGAAAAAGCAGCGGAGATAGTAAGGCGAATATTTAATCTGACCATGCAAGGAAATGGTCCGTATCGAATAGCAAAGATATTAGAAGCGGAAAAAATAGATATACCTGCCTATCATCAACAGAAATTAGGATATGGATTACATCAAAGCAAAGTGTTTGAATATCCTTATCGTTGGTGTAGCTCCACAATTGCAAGTATCTTAAAGAAAAAAGAATACTTAGGGCATACTGTAAACTTCAAAACAAGAAAGCATTTCAAGGATAAGAAAAGCAAATATGTATCTGAAGATAATTGGCTGATATTTGAAAATACCCATGAAGCAATCATAGACCAAGAAACCTTTGATAATGTACAAAGAATACGAGGAAATGTAAAAAGGTATCCTGACGGTTGGGGCGAATATCACCCACTCACAGGACTGATGTATTGTGCAGATTGTGGAAGCAAGATGTATGTTCATAGAACAAGCAATTATAAGAATATTCCCTATTACACTTGCAGTGCCTATACCAAAACACCTTGTGGAACACTTTGCCCATCAGCACACAGAATAAAAGCAGAAGCAGTTTCAAATCTAATACAAGAAACACTGAAAGACATTAAAAAATACCTTGATGAAGATAATGAAGCCTTTATCCGTTCCATTCAAAATGAAATGGAAGAAAAGGAAAAAATAGAGATAGAAAAGAAACGCACAAGGCTTATTGACAGCAAAGGAAGATTACAGGAATTAGAAAGACTGATGTGTCGTATCTATGAAGATATGATCCTTGAAAAAATTCCAAATAGCAGATATGAAATACTAAATAACCAATATGAAACGGATCAGATAACTTTAAGTAAAGAAATTAAGGATTTGGAGCAGCAGGTATCAAGATATGAAAAAGAAACAGACAGAGCTAAAAAATTTATATCTCTTATCAGTCGTTATGAAAACTTTGATGAACTTACAACCACAATGATAAATGAGTTTGTAGAAAAGATTGTCGTACATGAAAGAGATAGAAAAGGAAGTCAGACATCAAAGCAAAAGATAGAAATTTACTTTAATTTCATAGGCAATTATGAACTGCCACAGGCGGAGTTAAGTGATGAAGAAAAACAAAAACTTGAGGAAGAAGAAAGAAAAATAAAGAAAAGAAAAGACAAGCTACATCAAAATTACCTGAAACGAAAAGCAAGCGGAAAACAGAAAGAGTATGAAGATAAATATAAGGCAAGGAGAGAACAGAAGAAACAGGAGAAAATAAAGGTTTTGAAAAGAGTGGGGATACCGGTGAGTGAGTATATAAAAACAAATATTTAAACCTATCTTGACAAATATTGAATTTTGATTTATTATTAAATATATATTCAGTATTGGAATAGAAAGAGGTGTGCTATGGCACAAGTATTAAAAGAAGAAGTTAGAAATAGAATACTCGAAGCAGCAGAAAAAGTATTTTATAAAAAGGATTATAGAGGTGCCAAATTAACAGAAATTGCAAAAGAAGCAGATATTCCTGTGGCACTCATTTATACCTATTTCAAAAATAAGGAAGTTTTGTTTGATGCAGTAGTAAGTTCTGTTTATATAAACTTCGAGTCAGCTTTTAATGAGGAAGAATCTTTGGAAAAAGGTTCTGCTTCTGAAAGGTTTGATGAGGTTGGAGAAAATTATATTCATGAACTTTTAAAAGATCGTAAGAAGTTAATTATTTTAATGGATAAAAGCTCAGGGACAAAGCATACAGAAGCAAAACAAAAACTCATATCACAAATGCAGGTTCATATTGAAGTAAGTTTAAAAAGACAATCGAAACAGGAATATGATCCAATGCTTGCCCATATTTTAGCCAGTAACTTTACAGAGGGACTTCTTGAAATAGCAAGGCATTATCAAAGTGAAAAGTGGGCAAAAGATATGCTAAAACTTATTGCAAGGTGTTATTACAAGGGAGTGGAATCCCTATAATCAGCACAAAAAAATAGACTTTGCGTAATCAGCAAAGTCTTACTTTAAACCTTAATACTGAATTAAAATTCAATATTATTCAATTTTGAAAGGAGAGTTGTTCATGCCGGAAAAAGAATTAAGAAAAAAAGTGATTGGGAAAAACGGTTTATCCAATTCACTTCTTGCTTTAAAAATAGTATTTGATTTGATACCACAAATCTTACTCGTATATTTGATTAGTTCTTTAATTACAAACAATATTAACGAAGGTAATTTAAAGTATATATTTTTGGGAATCTTTATATCGTTTGTATTAAAAGGAGTGTTTTATTATTTTGCAACAAAGGTTGCCCATGAGAAAGCATACGAAAAATTAACAGAACTTAGGTTAGATATTATCGGTCATCTGAAAAAACTAAGTTTGGGATTCTTTAAAGAACATAATACAGGAGAGCTTACCAACATTGTCCAACATGATGTAGAACAAGTGGAAGTATATCTTGCTCATGGTCTCCCTGAAATAATGTCAGTTACACTTCTGCCTACCATTATTTTTGTAGCTATGATTTTTGTGGATTGGCGTCTTGCTCTTGGGATGATTGCCGGAGTTCCACTCATGTATTTGGTAAAAGTTCTTTCACAGAAAACAATGGATAAAAACTTTGCGATTTACTTCAATCATGAAAACAGAATGAGAGAAGAGCTAATGGAATATGTAAAAAATATTTCTGTGATTAAGGCTTTTGCTAAAGAAGAGGAAATTAGTGAAAGAACATTAAAAACGGCAAGAGAATATATTTACTGGGTTAAAAAGAGCATGGGGATGGTTACAATTCCAATGGGACTCATTGACATATTTATGGAAATTGGAGTGGTTATTGTCATGATTTTGGGAAGCATATTTCTTTATCATGGAAATATTACAACGCCTAATTTTATCCTTGCCATTATTTTATCGTCTGCTTTTACTGCTTCTATAAGTAAGACAGCTACATTGCAACATTTTTCTATTGTGTTTAAGGAAGCGTTAAAGGCGATAGGGAAAGTATTAACAGTTCCACTTCCAAACAAAAAGACAGAACAAGGTTTAGAATTTGGAAACATAGAATTTAAAGATGTGAATTTTGCATACGGAAAAGATAGCTTTGAGCTTAAAAATATCAATTTGAATTTTAAGAAAAATAGTTTGAACGCCTTTGTAGGAGCAAGCGGTTGTGGAAAGAGTACGGTATCTAATTTGCTTATGGGATTTTGGGATGCAGATGAAGGACAAATACTGATAAATGGAAAAGATATAAAAGAATATAGTCAAGAAAATATCTCAATGCTGATTGGTAGTGTGCAACAAGAAGTTATCCTTTTTGACTTAAGTATTTTTGAAAATATAGCAATTGGAAAACTAAATGCAACAAAAGAAGAAGTCATAGAAGCTGCTAAAAAAGCAAGATGCCATAATTTTATTTCAGCATTGCCAAATGGATATGAAACACGAGTAGGTGAAATGGGAGTTAAGTTATCCGGTGGAGAAAAACAAAGAATCTCTATAGCAAGAATGATACTGAAAAATGCACCGATTTTAATATTAGATGAAGCAATGGCGGCTGTTGATAGTGAAAATGAAAGACTTATCGGCGAAGCAATTGACGATTTAAGCAAGGATAAAACCATCATTACAATTGCTCATCATCTAAATACGATTAGAGATTCAGACCAAATTATTGTTATGGATAAGGGTCTTGTTCTTGATGCAGGAAGCCATGAAGAGCTGATGAAAAGATGTGATTTTTATAAGGATATGGTTGAAGCACAGAACAAGGTAGATAGATGGAATTTGAAAGAGGTGGTAACAGAAAATGTTTAGAGAAATGTTAAAACTACTTACAAAAACTGGCAAGAGAGATTTGATTATATCGAGTGTATTCTTTGCCCTTTATGGACTAAGCTCCATAGCTATGATTGTGATCGTATTTTCTATACTGTTCCAAATATTCGATGGAACGAGCTTAGCAAGTCTATATAAATATTTTATTGCGATTGGATTACTTGTAGTCTTCAAAGGTATTTGTAATATGGTTGCAGATATGAAAAAGCATAGTGCAGGTTTTGATATTGTTCAGCAAATCAGAGAACGCATGATTATCAAATTAAAAAAATTCAGCTTAGGATTTTATACCAACGAAAGACTGGGCGAGATCAATACAATTTTACACAAAGATGTTGATAATATGTCCCTTGTTGTAGGACACATGTGGTCAAGAATGTTTGGTGATTTTTTGATAGGTGCAGTCGTATTTGTTGGTCTTGCAAGTATTGATTTCAAACTTGCTATTATTATGGCTGTATCTGTTCCGATTGCACTTATCTTTCTATATCTGACAATTAAGCAATCTGAAAAAATAGAAAATCAGAACAACTCAGCACTTCTTGATATGGTTAGCTTATTTGTTGAATATGTTAGAGGAATACCTGTACTAAAGAGTTTTTCAAACAATAAGAGCTTAGATAATGAGCTTATGAACAAAACGAAAAAGTTCGGAGAAACAAGTAAAGCAGCTTCAAGATTCAAGGCAAAACAGTTATCTATATTTGGTTTTTTACTGGATATTGGATATTTAGTTCTTTTAATTGCAGGAGCAATACTTGTTATAAAGGGAAATCTCGATGTGCTTAATTTTATTATCTTTGCGGTAATTTCAAAAGAGTTTTATAAGCCGTTCGCTTCTATGGAACAACACTATATGTACTATGTTTCGGCGGTAGATAGTTACGAAAGACTTTCAAGAATTTTATATGCAGATGTAATCCCGGATAAAGTGAATGGAATTGTTCCGAAAGATAATGATATAGCTTTTGAAAACATAGATTTTTCCTATGAAAAAGATGAATTTAAAATGGAAAAATTGAGTTTTTCTATTGCTGAAAAAACAATGACAGCCTTAGTTGGAGAATCAGGTAGTGGAAAGACTACTATAACAAACTTACTTCTAAGATTTTATGATGTGCATAAAGGGAAAATTACACTCGGAGGAACTGATATAAGGGATATTCCTTATGATGAGCTTTTGGATCGTATCAGTATTGTCATGCAAAATGTTCAACTATTCGATAACACGATTGAAGAAAATATTAGAGTAGGTAAAAAAGGAGCTACAAAAGAGGAAATCATTAAAGCTGCAAAGAAGGCAAGGATACATGATTTCATTATGAGCTTACCAAAAGGTTATGAAACTGATATTGGCGAAAATGGAGGAATTTTATCAGGTGGACAAAGACAAAGAATATCTATTGCAAGAGCTTTTCTAAAAGATGCACCGATTTTAATTCTTGATGAAATGACAAGTAATGTTGATCCTGTAAACGAATCTTTGATACAGGATGCTATTACAGAACTTGCAAAGAATAGAACTGTACTTGTAGTGGCTCATCATTTAAAAACAATTCAAAAAGCTGACCAAATTCTCGTATTTCAAAAAGGAAATTTACTTGAAAAAGGAAAGCATGGCGAACTTCTTGCAAAAAATGGTTACTACACAAAATTATGGAAAGCTCAGTATGAGGTATAACCATGATTTTGCTAAAAAATGTTTATTATGAATGGGAAGATGGACGAACTGCTTTAAAAAATGTCAATCTTGAAATTAGAAAAGGTGAATTTGTTTTAATTTCAGGGAAAAGTGGAAGTGGTAAAAGTACTCTTGGAAGTGTGATGAATGGTCTTATTCCACATTATTACAAAGGCAAAATGAAAGGGGAAGCCTTTGCGTCCGGAAAAGATATAAGCAAATTATCGCTTCATGAAATAGGGCATATTGTAGGGACTGTATTTCAAGATCCAAGAAGTCAATTTTTTACGACAACGACAGATGAAGAAATAGCTTTTGGGCTTCAAACCATTTGCAAATCAAGAGATGAAATAAAACAGAGAGTAGAAGAAGTATATGCAGAACTGGATATTGAGGAACTGAAAGGAAAATCTGTTTTTGAATTATCAAGCGGACAGAAACAAAAGATAGCTATTGCAAGTATCTATGCGATGAATCCGAAAGTTTTAATTTTAGATGAACCTTCAGCAAATTTGGATATGAAAGCAACATTTGACCTATTTTTAATTTTGGAAAAATTAAAGAAAAAAGGAACAACAGTTGTTCTAATTGAACATCGTTTGTACTATGTAAAATCTTTATTTGACCGTTTTCTTTTGGTGAAAGATGGAGAAATTGCACTGGACTTGAGTCGGGAAGAAGTTATTCATCTTGAAGGGGAGTTTTGGGATGAGAATGGACTAAGAACTCTTGAATTAGAAGAATATAGGATAAGTGAGAAGAAAGACTCATATCAATTAAATGATGAAAGTATAAACGGAAAAGGCTTGAGATTTTGCTATCCGAATGTAGCTAAGGATGGAAAGAAGCAAAAACAGTACATTTTAAATCATCTTGATTTTAATATGGAGTGCGGAATAGCCATTGGTCTTATCGGCTTAAATGGTACCGGAAAAACTACCTTTGCAAGAGTGATTTCAGGACTTGAGAAGATAAAAGAGGGGAAGATATGGACGGGGAAAGATAATTCGCTTAATCATAAAGATTTAATGGATATGTCATATTTTGTCTTTCAAGATTCAGACTATCAGTTGTTTTCGGAAAGTGTACTTGATGAAATGCTGCTTGGTATTTCAAGTAAAGATAAAAAAGAAAATACTCAAAAGGCAAAGTCTATTTTGAATGTACTTGGCTTAGATAAATACATTGATAAGCATCCGTTTGCTTTATCAAGAGGAGAAAAACAAAGACTCACAATAGCTTGTGGAATGATGAAACAGGCAAAAGTTTTTATCTATGATGAACCAACATCAGGTTGTGATAAAGACTCAATGCTTTCAGTGGCAAAATTAATTGAAGAACAATTAAAAAATGGAACAACAGTTTTGGTGATAAGTCATGATTTTGAGTTTTTAGCGAACACAGTGAGTAAGCTCTGGGTAATGGGAGATGGAAAAATAGAAAGTGTTTTGAATATGAGTGAAAGTAATAAAATTCTCATATTGGACAAGATGAGAGGAGGTAGATAACTTGATGGATAGAAAAACAGTCGATCCGAGAATAAAACTTACTCTACTTCCAATTGTTGGATTTACGAGCTTTTTTATAAGCGATACAATTCTACTTTTCGGACTGATTCTCTTTGCCTTTTTTCTGTATGTATACAGCAGTATGTGGAAAAGAGCATTACGCTTTATTTTGTTTTTTGTGATTTTATACTGCATAGAGTTATGGCTTGGAAAGTTTTGTGAAGCAAGTATCGTATTTGCAATATATATGTTTATTTACTTTGCATCAAGGATGACCTTAATTGCTATGTTTGGTGGATATATAACAAAGACTACAAGTGTAAGTGAAATGCTTGAAGCATTAAATAGAATGAAAGTACCAAGAAGCATTGGTATACCTTTTAGTGTTTTGCTTAGGTTTGTACCAACTATAAAAATAGAACTCAAGGCATTAAAAGAGAATATGAAGATTCGAGGAATCGTAACAAGTAGATTTTTCCCCTTGCTACATCCAATTAAATATATTGAATATACGCTTGTTCCGCTTTTAATGAGAATGATTAAGATTTCAGATGAACTGTCAGCTTCAGCACTCATTAGAGGACTTGATAGTGATGAGAACAGGGTTACATTAACAAAATTGAGGTTTAGAACAACGGATTTGTTGATTGGACTATTAGGAGCTTTGATGATTGCTCTTGTGATAGTAATACAGAAAATTTATTAGGAGGACTTTTATGAAAAACAAATTAAATGGTCGTGATTTTATTACAATCGGAATCTTTAATGCAATTGGAATTGTCATATACATGGCGGTTGCATTTGCTATGGCAACAACAGTGATTGGAGGATTTATTGCTTCAGGAGTTAGCTTTATGGTAGCTGCTACCGTTTATATCCTTATGGCTTTGAAAGTTAAAAAGAAGGGCGTATTTACAATATCAGGAACGCTTCTTGGTTTAATTGCATTGTCAGGAGGACATTTGCCTCATGCAGTCTTTGCTGTAATCGGTGGAATTATATGTGATTTGATTATAGGAAATTATGAGAGCAAGGGACGAATGATTATTGGATATGGGATATTTGCATTAGCGGATTTTTTAGGGACAGTAATTCCTGTGATTTTATTCGGAACAGCTTCTTTTGTGGAAAGAGCATCAAAATGGAAAATGAGTGAAGCACAAATAAATGAAGCATTATCTTATTTCAAAGTTTCATGGGCAGTAGGCTTTGCCTTGATAACATTTGTTCTTGCTTGCATAGGAGCATTCGTTGCAACAAAGATACTCAAAAAGCATTTTGAAAAAGCAGGAGTGATTTAATAATAAATTTACTTAGGAGGGAAAATAATGGAGGGATAATTATGTCAAAACTTATAGTTTCGGTTTTCACAGAACGATATAATTATCCTTTTTTATTCTTGGAATTGCTTACACATAGCAATAATACTTTACCAGAAACGACCAAATAGAAAATTATATAAAACATTAGTTTTTAAGCCGAGAGGACTTTTTACGCCAAAGTGTAGAAGTCCTCCTTTTTTATTCTCAAAACCAAAACAGAGAACTTAAAAAGGAGGATGACTAAGTGGCAAAGAAAGAATATTACCTTTATGTAAAAGGCAAAGCCGTACCTGTAAGTGAAGAAGTCTACAAAGCCTATTGGAAGATAACAGAGCATGAAAAGTATCTCCAAAGAAAAGATTGGAAGCATAATGTAATACCATTTTCGGCACTGGATCATGATGGACACTTTGTAGATAACATCATAGATGAAAAGATAGACTTAGAAAAAATTGTAGAAGTAAAAATGCGAATTGAAGAACTTCATAAAGCATTAAATACTCTTACAAAAGAAGAACGAGAACTAATGGAAGCCATCTTCTACAAAGAAGAAAGTCTAAGGTCAATCAGCAGAAGAGAGAAAGTTACACATCAAGCAATCAGTGGGAGGAGGGATAGGATTTTAGAAAAACTGAGAAAGATTTTAGAAGATAAAATCTAAAAACTTGGAAAGGTTAAGTGTCAAAAAAGGTGCTTAACCTTTCTTTATGGAAACAAGCAGATACCAAAACGGAGGAATTAAAAATGAAGAAAGAAAAAACATTACAGGAAGTACAGGAACAAATTTCTGAACTTCAGGAAGAAAGAGAAAAGTGCGATGTAAAGCTGAAACAATTACAAAATCAAGGCAAAAAATTAGAAAAACTGGCAAA
>NZ_QEKV01000013.1 GCF_003096635.1 Ezakiella coagulans
TATGCACCTCCTTACTTGTGGTTTCTATTTTTAGTATAGGATGTTTTGCGTATAAGTGCAATTTTTTTACATAAAAATATCTATGGAGGGTTTTACTCCCCCATAGATATTATAGAGCCATAAGAAAAAAGGAACCGGTTATAACCGGTTCCTTAATCTCTCTAATGTTTTTCAACCCATTCAATAATCTTTTCGAGCATTACTGCAAGTTCTTCTCTTGTGAATTCACTTGTCGGGTTATATTTTTCCGTTGTTTCTCCCTCAATTAATCCGATTTTTGCCATTGCGATGATAGCATCTCTGCTCCATGTTGGCAATTTGTCGAGATCTTTGTAGGATATTTCTTTTATTTCTTTCATTTGGATTCCACGGATTTTTAGGAATCTGTCAACTATGATTGCAAGTTCTTGACGTGTTACGAGATTGTTTGCCTTAAATGTGCCATATTCATATCCCTTGATGAGACCTTGTGATTGTGCCCATTTTACTGCTTCTGCAAACCAATCTTTGTCTTTTACGTCTTTGAAGTTTTGAACAGTGTTAGTTGTTTGGTCTTTTGAGAGTCTTTTTAGTACTGTTGCAACCATTGCTCTTGTGATTGGGAGTTCTCCTTCAAATTTTCCGTTGTCCATTCCTTTTAATACACCACGTGAGACAATGTTCATGATTGAACCTGCTTTTTCGTTTTCCGGCAGATCTGCGAATGTTGCTGCAATTGTTGGTGCTGTTTCAACTATTCCGTAGTCTTTCTTTTCTTCAACAGGTTTTACTGTTTCAGTAGGTTTTGTTGTTTCTACCGGTTTGTTTGTTTCTGCCGGTTTGGTTGTGTCTTTTACGATGTCTTTTGTCGGTGTTACCGGTTTGTTCGGTTTTGGTCTATATGGTCTGTGTGGTACTGATGGTTCTTCAGGAGTTGGAGTTGGGGTCGGTAGAGCCGGCTCGATTATGACTTTTTCCCAATCTGCAACCAGTGTGATGTTTTTTGTAACAGGTAATCTGAAGTTGTAAGTGACACTATCAAGTTTCCAACCTTTAAATCTATATCCGCTTCTTGAAGGTGCTAACGGTTCAATTGCTATTTCACCTTTATATACGGTTTGAGACGGAACAATTTTATCAGTTCCTGTTACAAAGCTTACAGTATATTTTTCATTTTCAACAAGTTTTCCATAAACAGTTATAGATTTTTCAATCGATTTTTCAAAGTCAAACTTTTCTTCAAATGCAGCATCTTTAAACCATCCGTCAAAATGGAAATGTTCCTTTTCCGGCATTTCGAAAGGCTCTACTTTTTCACCTGCATTAACTGCAACAGAGTGAATAATCTTATTGTCAACTATGAATATTACATCGTATTGAACATTTTCAAGTTCCATAATGTCAGAAATCTTGAGGTTCAAATCCGAAGTTCTGATTTCGATTTCTTCAAAACTTGCATTTTCATCTTCATAAGTTTCTATTGCCTTTAAAAGCGAATCATCAAATGCTTTTTTCATTTCTTCTGACGCGTTTTTATACTTTTCGCCGTTCTTAATCTTTTCGCCCTTATCAATAACTTCTTTCAAAAGACTTTTGTCAAGTGCGATTATTTCAACTTTCACACCGTCACTCATCTTCATACTGTGTTGTTGTTGATAAACAAGTATTACGTCGTCTTTTTTCAGTTCATCGAGTGCAATTGAGAACTTTCCGTCTTCATTTACACGACCCGCTGAAATGAGATCCGTTATTTCTTCCTCATTCACAGTATAGAATATATTTGCACCTTTTATACCTTCACCGCTTATAAATTTATCGTTTACAAATGCTTTATTAACCGTTGGGACATCTGTTTTTTCTTCAGGAATAACGTCACCACTCAATGCATTATAAGTTTTATTAATCTCGTCTTCAGCGTTTTTTACTTCTTCTTCAGTCTTTGTTTTAGCATTCAAAATTTCACTTGCCTTTGCAATTGCAAATTGATATGCATCTTTTTCTTCACTCTTTGCATCAATAAATTTTTTCGAAGCCATAACCTCATTAAACTTGTCAACAAGTTCTTGAAGTGCTGTTGTGTCAACAGGTTTTACCCCATTTAATTTGTTTATCGAAAGTTTGATTTCTTTGATAGCATTTTTAAGTTCATCTTCTGTCGCATCGCTCTTTTTTAAAATATCTTCACCCGCTTGAACAGCCTTATCATATTTCGCTATGTTTTCAGGATCCGCATATTTATATTTGTCGCTATTATTTACATTATTCTCATCGTCAATCAAATCTTTTAATTGTTTCTTGAGTCCGTCATTCGAAGCTTTCTTAAGCACAAGTTTAAACACATGCTCACTATTCTTATTTTCCTTTGTCAATTCAAAATCCGCTTTAATGGTTGAGCCGTACAAATCGTACTTTTCAGCACTATTCCATCCGTTGTCAAGCTTTATATTGTGTTTTCCAAGTTTAACTTCTTTGACCTCATTACTTTTAATTATTATTCTTCCATCAATCGTTGCCGTCAATTCTTTTTCAAACGGTGTTTCTATTCCTCCATCAACTTCAACAAGCGTAAACTTTACAGTTCCCATTTCATAAACAGTATTGTCTATTACATCAAAACTTAAATCTACATATCCACTTTCATTAGGATCGATCAGAATCGGCATTGACTTTGAGAATATGAACTCATAGGTTGTTTTTCCGCGAACTTCACCTTCGAACTTATAGTTGCCTTTTCCTAAAGTTGTAGTCCATTTTGTTGTTGAGAACCAACCGCCATCGTCATATTTAAGCTTTTCTTTGTCTCCTGTTTCAAGATTTGTTACATATAAATCTATATCTTCATTTTTAACTCCTGCGGTATCCCCCGGTTTTATAGTTACCTCTGTACGCGGAATCTTTTTAAATGGTACCTCAATTTTAACATCTTTATTCGCTTCACTAACTTCAAAAGAAATTTCCTTTTCTCCCTCAAGAGTGTATTCTTCATCTTTATATGAAATAACTATTAATTTATATTTTCCAAATTTAATCTTATCGAAATTTTTGACTTCTTTTCCATTTTCGTTAACCACCTTAAATTCCATGCCCGGTGATCTATAATCATTTGACTTTCCTGAGACTTTTAGCGTTCCATAAAGTTCAGGAGAAATTGTATATTCGGCATTATACTGTTCCCCATTATAACCCATGTCAAAAACGTCAATCTTTACATCTGAAAGCTCTACATCTTCAGGAACTTCAAAAGATAATTTTGAGAATTTAAACTCATAATCAAGAATTCTATCACCTGCACTAACAACTATGTCTCTTAATTCCGTTTCATTTTCAACAATTTTCATGCTGTATATGCGAGTTCCTTCATCATAAGACATGTCAGTAACTTTTGGAGCAGTTTTATCAATATAAAAAACTATATCCTTCGAAACTTCAGGATAATATTCTCCGACACCTTTAAATGCCTTTCCATAAATCCTTAAGGTGTATTTTCCTTCTTCGAGTTTTCTTACAGAAAGTGCTCTCAATGCATAGAATCCAATTGCACCGTATGCTCCGTCAGGATCGTCAGGTACATCCGAAATATTTGAAGGATGGTCACCTAAAGAACTCTTAAGCACCACTGCATTTTTCTCATTTAAAATTTCCGCTCTAAAGCTTCCACCCCTTGTTGCGACAATATATGGATTAAATTCATCATATTTACCGTCAACATTAGGTGAAATAACAATATCCTCAAAAATCGGACTCGGTTCTTTTTCCGTATTCTTATTCTTGTCTATCTCATCGAAATTTTTAATTCCGGCGATAACATACTTTTTAAGTCCCGGATTTTCAGTATCCAATCCAAAATTTGTCTCTATATGTGTTGAAAATCTAAACCATGGTCTAGTACTTGTCTTAATATTCCAATACATTGGCTTTTCTTCGTTGAAATCAAAATCATACACCGGCTTTTCAATCGATGGTATTGTTTCATATTCACCCCTAAATGAAACAAACGGGAATGATATTTCCATATCGTTTTGATCTCTTAGATGAATAAATCCGTCTATAAAAGCACCATTTTTAAAATCAGATATTTTATCCAAATTTTGTAAAGGAATATTTAATACAATATCTTTTTCTTGACCCGGTTCAAGTTCAAATATATCGTTTTCAAGAGTTTCGGTAAAAAGTTCTTCCGGTCTTCTCTTCATAACCTTTTTGTCCCTTGCTTCAATTGTAGCTTGAATTGAAGGAGTGATTTTCTTTCTTTTGCTTGACCAGTTTTTAACTGTCAAATTAAGTGTAAGCGAATCCTTGACATTCCCTACAAATTTTGATGGAACTCTCGTGTCTGTATCGACAACTGTGAAATCAATCGAAAGTGCTTCTTTGACATTAAGCATACCTGCTCCTTGTCGTCTCGGCGATGTGACGGCACCCGTTTTAATATCGTTGTGCGGCACAGCTGAGTTCATTAAAATAATCTTTGTGAGCTCCGCCTTGCTCTTTGCTGACTTGAACAAATCTTCGTTAAGTCTTTTTCTTAAAACCCCGATTGCTCCTGTTACATGCGGCGTTGCCATAGACGTACCACTCATATCTCCAAATGTATTGCCCATTGTTTGTGTCGAGTAAATATGACCGCCCGGTGCAGAAATATCCGGCTTCATATAGCCGCCTGATGTAAGACCCCAGTTCGAAAATGCACTGAACTCACCATAGACTGGATTTTCTACTTCTCTCTCTTTCATATCAATGTGAATAGTTTTCTTGCTTGATTCTATCATCTTTTCCCCAGTTGAAAGTTCAACCAAAATCGCTGGAATCGGATGGTTGTCAATAAGCATAGAAAGCATACCCTTAACATTGTTATAAACAATTACCCCGATTGCTCCTGCATCAGCAGCATTTAAAATCTTTTCGTTGAAAGAAATCGTTCCACGTTTTACAAGTGCAATCTTGCCTGAAACATCTTTACCATCAAAATCTGAAGTCTTTCCTATACCACATTCGACATATTCATAGTCACCCGCAGAATACTTAGCATCGCCAGCAGCACTGAAAATATAATTCCTTCCATTTAGAGTAACAAAAGCAGCGTTCATCATCTTATTTTCAAGAGATGCAACTGTAATCGCATTTCTTACATTTCCCGGAGTTGCAATAGTCCCGAAATCCGGAGTGTCAATATTTAAATTTCCTTGATACTCCCCTTCATTTCCGGCAGCAATAATGAAATTCGTATCCTTGGCATAACCATTGTCAACAATTTCTCTTACCTTGCCTTCTGTGCTTTCGCCGACGGCTTTTCTTCCACCCAAACTCATATTAACGGCATCGGCATCCATAGCTATAGCATCTGTCATAGCTCTTGAATACACCCAACCGGATGTGGAGCCTTTTGACATAACATTCATCATAAGAAGCTGGGCTTCCGGTGCAACGCCCCTCCACAACTTATTACCTATTGCCACCTTATTTCCTGCAACGGTACCACTTACGTGTTGACCGTGTGCTTCCTTTTCTTTTTCCGAATTCAAATCATAACTGTTTGTTTGATAATTCCATCCGAAAGGAACCTTTGACGACCTGAATAACTCACTAGCTTTGCCCTTAACAGAAAACCCTTCTGCACTAATATAATTTTCAATATCCTTAATTGAAAGTCTCGGCTTCGTCCCTAATGAAAGATAAAATGCCTCGTGTGTAGGATCCATATTCCCATCAATAATCGCAAGCACACTACCTTCTCCATTGTACTTGTTTAAAAGATCGGTATTGTTTCCAATCATATCATTTGACGAAATCATCATGCTCTTTTCAACTCTCGGCTCTGACCAATCTTTGAAAAGCATCTCACTGCTTCCTATACCACGAGCAGCTTCGAGCTCTTCATTTTTATAAATTTTCTTGATAAAATCCAAGTTCTCCAAAAGTTTCTTTTCATCTGAAGTAGCCTTAATAAGAAAACTTGGTAAGTATAAATAAATTCTATCAATGATTTCAATATCCTTTGATACCTTATTTATTTCTTCTTCGTATAATTTAAAAACCTCTTCCGCTATAGTCTTAGCCGTCTTTAAATCTCTATGTGTAAGTGCCTCTCTATAATTTGAATTAGATAAATCAACATTCAAATCAACAATATATTCCTCTCGTTGAACAGCGTTCGTATTTTGCGAAATAAAAACACTCTCTTGAACATCGTTCGAGTTTGCTGAAATAAATAATCCCGCAAATACATTTAAAGCTAAAAATAATGCTACGAGAAATGCTAAACGTTTACTATTCATATAGATAACCTCCTTAATTGTCCACAAAACTCGTTTAAATAATCCCCCCCTTAAAACTACAAAGATATCAAGTGAATAATCACATCGTGGACTTTATACCTTTATCCAACTAAATTATACCATTAATTGCTACATTTGTCAATATGTTTTCGTTATATATCTTCGTTATTTCACAGGACCTATTTGTCTTAATAAAGAGTTAACTTAAAAATTTCTGTTATGATATATTTAATTAATCATTTTTATTGAAATAAAAAATTAAAATATTGTTTTATTCGTCAATTCTTTTTGCTAAATAATATCAAACTAATGTTAGTATGTGAAAGTTAAAATATGTCGGAATACTTGTAATTTAGATTTTACCGACATTATATATTTTTATATGTAAATATTAAGGCATTGTGTGGATAGATTGAAACGTGCTTTACGTAGTTTTAAAAATATTATGTAGACATTTGCAAGGTGTTGTCACAAAGGTCGATAAGTCAGTTTTATTTATTGCTAAATGGAATCAACCACAATCATGTCTTTACTACTATCCCATTCGTTGGGATAGTGAAACAACGCTACGACTGTGCTTGCAACATCATATATTCTAAAATCTTTATGCCAAAATATCCGAAAATCTTCGACCGTAATTTTCTAATATGATTTTACACAAAAAAAGAACCGGCATTTACCGGTTCATATGTTACACAAATTTGCGAGCATATTTTGATGAGATGCACCGTAAACTCAATTTTTGATTGCGAAGGTGTGCTCATTTGCACTCCGAGCAATCAAATAATTGAAGTTTGCAAGCAGGTCGCAAAATAGGTCGCAAATCAAGCGTTTATCGCGAAAAGGACCGCAAATAGATATTTAAAAGCACCTGAGGAATCAGGTGCCTATAAGTTCTATAAATTTTTTCCGTCATACAGATGGCAAGCCACAAAGTGTTCAGGTTTAACTTCACGTAGACGTGGGTTTTCCTTTCTACAGATGTCCATGCATTTCGGGCAACGGCCTGCAAATTTACATCCCGGTGGAACGTTAATCGGAGACGGAACTTCGCCTTCGATTCTGATTCTCTTATTTTGTCTGCCGACATGTGGATCCGGAACAGGTATTGCAGAGATCAATGCTTGTGTGTATGGGTGCAAGCTGTCTTCGTAGATCATGTCCGCTTGAGCAAGTTCTGCAACGCTTCCAAGATACATTACAGCGATTCTGTCACTGATGTGTTTTACCATTGAAAGGTCGTGAGATATGAACATGTATGTTAATCCCATTTCGTTTTGCAATTTGTTCAAGAGGTTTACGATTTGAGCTTGAATTGATACGTCAAGAGCCGAAATCGGTTCGTCGCAAACGATAAATTCAGGTTCAACAGCAAGGCTTCTTGCGATACCTACACGTTGTCTTTGTCCCCCTGAAAGTTCGTGCGGGAAACGAGCTCCGTGTTCTTTATTAAGTCCGACAATGTTTAAGAGTCTGTCAATCTTATTTTGTCTTTCTTCTTCAGTCATTTTGAAGTGGACATCCATACCTTCAGCAATAATACTTCCGATAGTCATTCTCGGGTCAAGTGATGCGTACGGGTCTTGGAATATATATTGAGCTTTCTTTTTGAAGTCGAATCTTTCTTTTTTATTCATTGAGTGAATATCTTTACCTTCATAAAGAACTTGTCCTTTTGTTGCATCATACATTCCAAGGACAGTTCTTCCGCATGTTGTTTTACCGCATCCTGATTCTCCAACTACTCCGAATGTTTCTCCTTTGTAGATATTGAATGTGACATCATCAACTGCTTTAAGGACTAGGTTTCTGCCAACATTAAAGTGTTTGCTCAAATCTTTTACTTCTATTAATACGTTTTTCTTATCCATTAATATCCACCTTCTCTCATATCTTGCCAATCAATATTTCCGGCATATTCATGTTCAAGCCAGCACCATGAGCGGTGTGTATCTGAGTGGTGTGTGCATTGTGGTGCAATTTTTTTACAAATTTCCATCGCACGTGAACATCTCGGTGCAAATGGGCATCCATGAAGTGGAAGAAGTAGATCCGGAGGTGTTCCTCCAAGGGCTCTAAGTTCTTCGTTCTTTTGGTGAACTTTCGGAACTGAGTTTAGAAGTGCCCAAGTGTATGGGTGACGTGATTCGTAGAATATTTCGTCTGTAGTTCCTTCTTCAATTATGCTTCCGGCATACATTACTTGAATTCTGTCTGCAAAGTTTGCAACAACACCCAAATCGTGTGTAACAAGTATAACAGCAGTGTGCATTTGTTCCTTAAGTTCTTTTATAAGGTCAAGGATTTGTGCTTGAATTGTTACGTCAAGAGCTGTTGTCGGTTCGTCTGCGATAAGAAGTTCCGGTGAGCATGAAAGAGCCATAGCAATCATAACTCTTTGTCTCATTCCACCTGAAAGTTCATGTGGATAACTTTTTAAACGTTTTTCAGGTTCAGGAATTTGAACCATGTCAAGGAGTCTTACAGCTTCTTTCTTTGCGTCAGCTTTTGAAAGATTCCTATGAATTTTAAGAGCTTCTGTAATTTGGAAGCCGATTGTTAAAACAGGGTTTAAACTTGTCATCGGGTCTTGGAAAATCATTGCAATTTCTCCACCGCGAAGTTGTGTAAGTCTCTTTCCCTTCATATCCATGACGTTTTCACCGTCATACATTATTTTACTATCTTTTTTTATTTCTGATGAATCCTTTGGAAGTATTCTCATAAGAGCTTTTGCAGTAACTGATTTACCGCATCCGGATTCACCTACAAATGCCAATGTTTCCCCTTTGTTTAAGTGGAAGTTAAGCCCTCTGACAGCTTTTACTTCACCCGCGTAAGTATGAAACGAAACGCTGAGATTTTGAACATCGAGCAAAAGTTTTGAATCATTATTCTTTGTTTTATTCTCCATATTTCTCTCTACTTTCTTAACTTCGGATCAAGTGCGTCACGAAGACCGTCACCCAATAGTGTAAATGATAACATTGTTAGAGCAATCATAAGTGTCGGGAAGAACAATTGATATGGGTAGAACATCATTTGTGTTTGTGCTTCCGAAGACATAATACCCCATGATACATCAGGTGGTTGAAGTCCGATACCCATGTATGAAAGGAATGCTTCAGAGAAGATGAATCCCGGAATATCAAATGTAAGTCCAACAATAACGATTGCAAGTACGTTAGGAATTATGTGTCTGATAATAACTTTCCAAGTCGGAACACCGAGTGTTCTTGCAGCAAGTACGTATTCTTCATTTTTAACAGAAAGTACTTGACCACGAACCATACGGCTGGTTCCGGTCCAGCTGGTAAGTGAGAGTGCAAGGAGTATTGATCCCAAGTTTGTCTTATTGAGCCACAAGCAGACGAGGATAACAATAAGAAGATATGGTAAACATGATATAATTTCAACTATTCTCATCATAATGTTATCGACTTTTCCGCCTACAAGTCCTGCAATTGAACCGTATGCAACACCGACTATCATTGCTATGAATGCACAGACAAGACCGATTACGATAGAAACTCTACCACCAACCCAAACACGTGTAAATATATCACGTCCTGCAGTGTCGGTTCCGAACCAATATGTTCCGTTCGGTGAAATATTTAGTGCTTGTGCATTTTGTTCTTTAAAAGAAAATTTATTAAAGTGTGGACCTGCAATAACCATGAATACCAGAAGAATTATGATTCCGATTGATAGCATTGCAGCTCTGTTCATTTTTAATCTGCGCCAAACGTCTTCCCAGAAAGTGATTATAGGTCTAGCGATTTTTTCAGCTTCTATATCGTCTCTTGGAATTCTTTTAAACATTTCAGGCGTTATATTAAGATTTGTATCTTTTATTTCTTTTTCCATATGGTCCTCCTATTCTGCCAACTTGATTCTCGGATCAAGGAATCCATATACTATATCAACGATAAGTTGTGATAAAACAAATAAAAATCCGAATAAAACTGTAGTTGAAATGATGAACGGGTAGTCTCTGCTTCCGATGGAGCTTACTAAGAATTGACCTAATCCCGGTATATTAAATATTTTTTCAATAATAAATGAACCGGCAAAAACCCCTGTAATTTGTGGTCCTAAAATTGTAACAGCCGGAATCATAGCATTTTTTAATATGTGCTTGAAAAGAATTCCCATTTCGGTAACACCTTTTGCACGAGCTGTTAATACATAGTCCGAATTTATAACTTCAAGTACTGATGAACGCATATATCTTGCGTATGTTGCAATTGTACCGAAAGACAGTGCCGTAATAGGCATAACAAAGCTCTTCCAGTTTCCTTTTCTATATGTTATAGGGAACCATTTGAGTTTTGCTCCAAAGAAATATTGTAGCAAACTTGCCATAACGAATGATGGAATCGTTACCCCCAAAATAGCAATTGTAATAACTAAGAAGTCAGGCCATTTTCCTCTGTTGAGTGCGGCAATAAATCCAAATGCAACACCGATTGTAAAGCCAAAAAATATTGAAATAAGTCCTAATTTTCCACTGACAGGTGCAGTCTTTGCTATTGTCTTTGAGATTTGTTGACCAGGGTAGATAATTGATTCTCCGAAGTCTCCTTTTAATGCATTCTTAACAAAAAGCGCATATTGTGTTGAAACCGGTTTGTCAAGTCCGTACTTTTTATTGTAGTTTGCAAGAACTTGTTCAGGTAAGTTCTTACGTGCTCTTGTTGCCAACGGATTTCCAGGTACTGAGTGCATCATCCAGAAAGTCGCGGCAGAAACCACAATTATTGACAAAACCATAAACGCTACACGCTTAAGCATATATCTTGTCATATTTCCTCCTTTATGTAGGATTATAGGGAAAAGTCCGTGTAATAAACACAGACCCCTCCCAAAACCTATTTATTTATAGCTATTTAGCTATTATTTTACTATTTGTCTCTTCCTGCTGTATAAAGTACTTGGAATCCCATTGTTGCGAAGTAGTTGTTTCTTGCTCCCTTTACATAGTTTCTTCTGAATACGTTTGAAACTGCGTGGTTAATTGGAACTAATGCTGCATCTTCATAGATAAGAACTCTTTCAGCTTCGTGTAGGAGTTCTCCTCTCTTCTTTGCATCAAGTGTTACTCTTGCTTCTTCGAGGAGTTTGTCAAACTTTTCGTTTGTCCAAGCTGTTGGATAAGCACGTGTCTTTGAGTAGTTTGTTTCGAGGAAGTTTGATGGGTCGTTGAAGTCTGCACCCCATGCGAGCCATGCGATATCGTAGTCATTAGCTTTTAGACGGTTTGTGAAGTCGTTCCATTCGTGGTTTGAAGCTTCAACTTTGCATCCGAGAGCTTTTTCAACTTGTTGTTGGAATCCTTCGATTGCGATACGTCCTTCATTTGAAATATCTGAACCCATTAATCTGATTGTTACAGTTGCAGGGTCTTTTCCTAATTCTTTGCATCCTTCTTCAAATAATGCTTTAGGATCTTTGATTTCGTTCTTAAGATCGAGAGCTGGTCCTTCGCCTTCTTTGTTGAATTCTTCACCTTGAACTCTTACTGTCGGTGGAACAAATGCATAAGCTGCAACAGGATTTCCGTTCCAAGCTGTTTCAATGATTTGTTCTCTGTCGATTACAGCTGCGATAGCTCTTGTAATCTTTGTATTAGCAACGTTTGAACCTTCGTTGAAGTTCATGAGCCAGTAACCTGTCCATGGGTTCAAGTTTGTTACTCTTGTGTATTCACCTGTTTCAGCAAGTTGTGCTTGCCATTTAGGGTCACCAACACCTGCAAAATCAAGTTCGCCTGTCAATAAAGCGTTGTTGATTGTGTTAGGGTCGTTTAAGATTTGAGCGTTAACTTTTTGAAGTTTAACATTTGCTGCGTTCCAGAAATCTTCGTTCTTTTCATAGACGATTTCGTTGTTGATTGTCATATCAGCAATCTTGAAAGGTCCACATACAGGGATGTTTTCAACTTCAGATGAACCGTATTGGTCGCCTAAAGCTTCAACCATGTCTTGTCTTTGTGGGAAATAAACTCTTTGTGTAACAGTGTCCAAATAGTATGGGCATTCGTTTTCAAGAGTAACTTTTAATGTGTAATCATCCGGTGTTTCAACTCCGAGTTCTTCAACAGGTTTTTCACCTTTGTTAACAGCTTCACCGTTCTTTACAAGATATACGAGGTTTGCAAATGGGCAAGCTGTTTCAGGAGTTGCTGAACGACGAATTGCATAAGCATAGTCTTGTGCATTTAAATCTTTGCCGTCACTCCATTTCATTCCTTGTCTGATGTGGAATGTGTATTCGAGTCCGTCAGCACTTACTTCCCAACTTTCTGCACCTGCTGGTACATAAACTGAACCGCCGTTTTCATCTTCGTCTACACGAATAAGTGGTTCAAGTGTGTTGATAAGTACACCGTTACCATACATATCGTCGCCTGTTGCAGGGTCGAATGTGTTTGGCCATGAACCGATGAATGTGTTGATGAATTGATCTTCATCAGCTTCTGCATCAGCTGTTTCTGTTTTATCAGCATCAGCTTTGTCATCAGTTGTTTCTTTTTGATCATCTTTTTGATCATCTTTTTGATCATCTTTTTGATCTGTTGTTTCTGTGTCAGTTGTTTTATCTGACTCTTTTCCAGTATCTTTTCCGCATCCTGCGAGTACACTAAGTGCAAGGATTGCAGCAATTAATACTGCTAAAAATTTTTTGGACATTTATATGTTCCTCCTTTTTATTTTGAGGGTTATACCCCCATCAAGTAGTAATTATATAACAAAATGCAATTGATGTCAAGAATCGGAATCATTTTAGTGACCCCGATCACGTGACGCAAATTACACGTTTGTACCGTTTATTAATAAATTTTAACTTATTCGTAAGCTTTTAGTGAACTTACCATATCTATTGACTTCAGTCTCTTCCTTACAATAAACTCTACAACGAATGTGAAGAAGAAACTTATTAGTGCCGAGTACATATACGGTCTGAATGATATGATTGTGTTTAAAATTATATTGTCCGGCGGAAGGATCTCCGCAACTGCAATTAGCATTCCCCATCCCACGAGGAACCCGACAAGTATGCCTATAACCGTCAATATATAAGTTTCCCGGTAAACGTACTCGGAAAGTTCTTTGTTTGTAAAACCCAAGACTTTAATTGTCGAAAGTTCTCTTTTTCTTTCTTCTATATTAATGTTCGATAGATTATATAGAACAACCATCGCAAGAATCGAGGAGCAGATGATGATTATATAAACAACCGCCGCAACTGATGCCGTCCAGTTATCTATAGCCATTTTGCCCTCCGTGAAATCGACAACGCTCAAAATGGATTTATTCTTTCTCAAACCCGCAATGAGCTCATCTTTTTTCGACTCGTCATTTAATTTGATATAGTACGAATTGGTTTCATATTTTTTGTTAAAAGTTTCTTCGTAAGTCTTTTTTGTCATGAATACAAAGTGACCAATATAGTTATCCACAACTCCGTCAGGTTTAATTCTCGTTTCTACAAGGTCCGAATCGCGAAGCTCAATGTCTGTTTTATCCTTTGGCCTGATTTCATCAAGCTTCTTTGTAATCATTATGCCGTCAAGGTTGTAATGTCTATCTTTTTTGAATTGCTTTTCTACAAATAAGTCGATATATTCTGTAAATTCTTTTTCATTTTCCGGAACCACAAGCACGACTTGTTGATCACGTCCGTTTTGATTTTCGTATGTGAAACTTTGAGTGTATGCGTTCATATACCCCTTCACGTTATCACTTTTTAAGAATTTTACATAATCATCTTTTCCTTCATCTCCAAGCATTTCGTCGGTTACAATTTGAAAATCGTATTTCATAATCTTATCAAACTGACGGGATTCAATTCCTCCGAGTGCTTCTCTCAAGCTGAAGCCAAGGAATAAAAGACCCGTGCAACCTGCAATGCCGAAGATTGTCATAAACATTCTCGATTTATATCTGAAAACATTTCTCATTGTTACTTTGCCGATAAAACCAAGTCTGTTCCAAATAAATTTAATTCTTTCAATAAGCATCTTTTTAACTTTTTTCGGTGGTTTCGGTCGCATAAGAGATGCCGCATTCTCTCTCAATGATGATAATACAACGCTCAAAGTTGCAACCATGTTTACCATAACTCCGAAAAGTATCGCGACTATATTTATAAACGGATTTACAATTCCGGTCAGTTCTTTTATAACAAAACTTGCTGAGTATGCGTGATAGATTATTTTCGGAAGAAGTATCGAGCCAAATGTCGCGCCTATGATACCGCCGACAAGACTTGAAATAAGGCCGTACGAAATATATTTCATCGAGATGCTTGCTGTCGAAAATCCAAGTGCTTTATATGTGCCGATTTCAATTCTCTTTTCTTCGACCATTCTTGTCATTGTGGTGAGCGAGACAAGGATTGCGACAAAGAAGAAGAAGAGTGGGAAAATCCAGCTGACCACGTCGAGCTTGTGTGATGAATCGATCATAAAGAACAAACTGTCGTTGTCCTTTCTCGTTTCAACTTTGAACTTCGGCTCTTTCAACTTGTCGATCATTTCCTTTGCGTCATTTATTTTCTTTTCGCCGTCATCTAGAGTTTTGAGGACTTCCTCTTTTTTTGAAATGAATTTTTCGTTGTTTTCGTTGTATTTCTTTTCTCCATCTTGGAGCTCGACTTTCGCCTTTCGAATTTTTTCATTTGCATCTTTGAGCTCGCGATTCAAAGTTGTTCTGCCGTCTGCAAGGTCCAGTTCAGCTTTTTTCAGCTTGTCCTTGTTTTTGTCAATTTCATCTTTACCTTTTTCGAGTTCTTTTTTCGCGTCTTCCAACTTTTCTTTATTACTATTTAACTCTACCTCAGCCGCTTCTATCTTCGAAAGACCTTCTTCTATTTTATTTTTATTTATTTCAAGCTCAGTTTCCTTTGACTTAACTTCTTCTAAACCTGCTGTAGCCTCATCTTTTTTCTTTAAAACCTCAGCAAGCTTGTAGTCTTCCTCAACATGTGAAAGATTTGCTTCAGTTTTCTTTTGAATTGCATCGTTTAATTGTGATTCAATTCCTTCGATCTCGGCAAGTGCACCTTCAAGCTTTGTCTTGTTTTCCGTAATTGCAAGAAGACCTGCTGCAACTTTTTCCTTGTTTTCAGTGAGTTCTTGTTTCTTTTCTTGAAGACCGCTATTTTTTACAGCGTCGTTGTATTTTTGAAGGCCGTCATCATATTCTTTTTTGCCCGTTAAATACTTATCTTCTGCATCTTTGAGTTTCTTTTTGCCGTCTTCAATTTCCTTTGCTCCGTCCGCCAATTTTTTATTCGCATCCGCCGTCTTTGTTTTAAGTTCATTTTCAGCATCCGCCAATTTCTTTTTGCCATCCTCGAGCTTTTTCTTTGCGTCGGCAAGCTTGTCTTCAGCGTCTTTTAGTTCTTTTCTACCGTTTCTTATATCCTTTGACGCATCATCTATTTTCTTCTGATTCTTATTTTTTAGCTCTGCGAACTTGATGCTTGCTCTCGGTTCCAAAATTTCAATCGCATCACTTTTTTTCACAGATGTAATGTTTTCGTATTTGTCGGAATCCGAATTCACTCCCTCGGTGTTTTTGAATGTATATTTTACAAATGAAAATACATCCTTGTCGAAGTTTTCTTTCGTGACATAAGCAACAGTCTCGATTGTCCCCGTTGAAATTTCCGAAACACCTTTGTTTGCTTGAATAAGATAATCGGTGGAAATAACCTTGCCAACAACTGTGAACTCATATGTCTTCAAATCATTTCTGTCTTTGTCTTCCTTTAGCTTATCCGACTCTCTTTCGAACTTTATCTTTTGTCCGATTTTAATTCCGTCTGTTTTCGGAGTGAATTCAATTGCAATTTCCCCGAATTTTTCCGGAAGTCTGCCTACCTTTATCTCCGGCGCCGAAATTTTATCTGAAAGACTCGACACTCTAAAGTTGATTTTTTCATGACCTAAACTTATATCGGTGTAATATCCCGTCTCCATCTCCTTTATGCCCTTGATATTTCTGAGTGCTTCCATATCTTCTTCATTTATACCTACCGGACTGGAAATACGTAAGTCATACATTTTTTGATCTACAATATGGTGCTCGATGCTGTCACGCATCTTCGGTCCCGTTACCTTTAGGCCAACAAGAATAAACACTCCGAGTGCAGTCATAATAAGAATCGAAAGAAATCTTTTCCACGTATTTGAGATTTCTCTTAAAATATCCTTTAGATGAGCATTTTTTAATCGACTTTTGTTCTTGGTGCCGCCTCTTAACTTTTTATCATCTTTTTTTGAAGTATCCATATTTTTTACCATTCTATAGTATCAATACTTACCGGATTTTTATTAACAGTTATATTTCTCGTCTTTGCGTCCCAAATTTCTATAACTCTGTCCGCAATCGGGGTTATTGCTGTGTTATGCGTTATGATTACAACTGTCGTACCCCATTCTCTTGACATGTCTTGCAGCAGTTTCAAAACAGATTTACCTGTGTGATAATCAAGTGCACCTGTCGGTTCATCGCAAAGAAGAATTGCCGGTTTTTTCGATAATGCACGTGCAATTGCGACTCTTTGTTGCTCTCCACCGGAAAGCTCTGACGGGAAATTGTTCATTCTGCCTTCAAGACCTACGGATTTCAAAATTTCTTCTGCCGGTATCGAGTCTTTTGCAATTTGGCTTGCGAGCTCTACATTTTCCTTCGCCGAAAGATTTGTGACAAGATTATAAAATTGAAATACAAATCCAATTTTATATCTTCTATAATTTGTAAGTTCCTTGTCGGTGGCGTTTGAAATGTCCACACCGTCAACAATAATCTGTCCGCTGTCCGCCCGGTCCATTCCGCCTAAAATATTTAAAACCGTCGACTTCCCTGCACCTGAAGGTCCGACAATAACAGCCAACTCACCCTTTTCTATACCGAAAGAAATGTGATCATTCGCATAAATCTTGCTCTCACCCTTTCCGTATGTCTTTACTATATCTTTTACTTCAGCAAACATTTTATTGCCTCCAAATTATCTTTTGTACTTTATCCCCGGTGCCGCAACATATTCCATTGCCGAACCGATAATATCATGAAGTCCCATCCTTGCGTAAACTCCATTGAACTCTTCCATATAACAGAAAAGTCCAATCATATTACGCCTCTTAGTCAAGCTGAACTTGTCGCCGTCAACCTTTAAATAAGGAAGCTCCTTCGGTGTAACGAACTCTTGATAAATATAATCCGTATTGAAATTTTCTTTTGCCGTCTTTATGAATTCCTCTTCACTCATGCTTCTTCCGGTGTAAACACCTCTTGCAGCATTTAAATCAGTCGGCTTAAAAATATATTTATCCTTATTTTTTACAATTTTCTCAAAAAATTGCTCGTCGCCTTCAAAGCGTGCAGTGAATGGAATGTGTTTTTTTACAAACTCATTCTCTTCTTCTGTTAAAATCTTTTTCGTTTCATCCATGTGAACAACGCTGAAAAACACTTTATTGTGAACAACCTGACTTCTAAAAGAGCCGACATAAACCGCAGCGTCATTTAAATATGCCTCAATAAAAGCAGCCGAATCGTCTCGTCTTCTCATTAAATCACTCATAACAACGCGTCTGTAGACAAGATCGATCTCCTCGCCATCAGCGATCAACTTGTTCTTTTCTCTATCATAATCCAAATTTGAAATATCTTCAATAATGCATTTTATTCCATTTTTTTCAAAATGATCTTTAAACATCAAAAACTCGTCCGGTGTGCCGGTATCGTTGAAGTCTGCAATCAAAACATTCTTTGGCATTATGCCCTTTATATCTTTGTAAAGTGAGATTATTTTCTTTACCCAAGTGTCAAAAAGTTCATATCTCGAAAAATTCCAATTTAAATCTTCGAAAATCTTAGACTCCAAAAGAAGGCTTGCAATCGCATAGTCCTCGAGCATCGCAGAAGTACCGTCAGTATTTATCTCACAAAATCCGAAATCCTCATATCCGTTGTAAAAAATGTCAAACCTCGACATCGGAACCGGCATACTATAGCCTGGGTCATGTAAAATTAGTTTTTCTACAAAATCGTCATAATTGAAAAGCTTTCTGTAGCTCTCTTCTTCGACATATTTCTTCGTGACCTTCTTTACAATCGACATGGTATCCTTTGCAATTCGCTTGAACGCTTCCTCATCCTTATCAGAAATCAAAAGCGGCTGATATTCAAACGGAATCGGCTTTCCTTTATACAAAAACTTCCTCTTTATGCATTCTTCCAAAAGACGCTTGTAATCCGAAACATACTCGTCTTTTGACATTGCCGCATCCAAATAATCTTTTAAATCTTTATCACTATACATATAATCCCCTCAATCCTAACATCCTGTCTTCAAATCCTTCATTGGAGTGTGCGGAACCGTTTTAACTCTGTTTATCTCAATCGCTTCTTTTACATTATAAGTTCTGTTATAAATCTCAAGCTGTTTGTTTCTTAAAGTATTTCCTTCCATCAAAGGCACAATCTTTTGAAGTGCCTTTCTATCATAATCATTCACATCAAGTGCCGAAAGAATCTCCTCTCCCCATCTTGAAATCTTCTTGCCCATTAACTTTGCTTGCGGACCCTTCTTATATATTTCTTCTCTTGAACGCAAATGTTCCTTGTAAGTCATATCTCCCAAAAGATTCCACATGCGATCAAGATTGTCGTCGTTGTAAAAAATATTATTTATAAGTGCAACCGCCCCGACATTATATGGCCATGGAAGCGAATCTATCATCCTTATCTCAATGAATTTCTTCGTTCGAACGTCAAAAAACACCATAGTTAAAAGATGTTCCAGCTTTTCTAAATCGAAATCATCACCGATTGCCTCGCCGATTGTTCCGTCAAAACGCTTAAACTCACCTTGTTCCAAAGTGAAAATCGCATCGGTTGCAAGAAATTTATTCGCATAATCCTTGTAAGAAAAGTCCGGTCTGAACGCACGTTCCAAAACTCCTGTCCTTGCCGGATCAGTATTTTCCCAAATCTTAGCACGATATGCATAAATATCCAAAGGACGATTTTCTTTGAATGCCACATTGTCAAAAAGAGTATATAAAATATTTGTAAGCCTTGTTGCCATACCGTATTTTCTGGAATAATCTTTCTCATTGTGAAAATCGATCGAACATTGTAGACTCGTCGTTCCCTTCATCATAAGGTGACTTAATTTCCCATGCTTTTTGAAATAATCAAACATAGCATAATATCTTTCTTTAGGGAGAATCTCGTAGTCTTCAATTCTGCTCACCGGTTGAAACGGAACAGTGTAAAGCCCGTTTCCATATTTATCAATCTCCGGAAGAATTAAATCATAAAAATCTAAAATTCCGGCTTCAATAGTCTTAACACACCTCTTTTGTTTTGAAGAAAACTCGATTTGTCCGCCCGGCTCAGTCGAAATGCTGAACTCACCCTTTTTGCACGACAAAATTTTGCCCTCTTCTATGTGTGGTTCAAAACCTTGATTCTTCACCAAATCATTAAAAATATCCTGAGTTCCGCCATTGTCAAAATAACCGACCGCCCTTCCGTCTTCTTTTAAAATTAAGTGCTCGCATTCAACTCCGAGATTTTCTTCAGTCTCCGGCTTCTCGCCGCTCTCTATATAATTTATAACAAAATCTAGTTTATCCATAAAATCTCCTTACAAAATTAAAATATTTTTAAAAAAAGCTTGACAAAATAAATTTCTTATGCTACAATTAAAAATGTTGGTTGAAGAAATTCATACCTACCTAATATATGCCCATTTGATTGCGATTTTAAGCGGCATAACGTGTTAGAAATAAAAAATATGCGGATGTGGCGGAACTGGCAGACGCGCATGGTTGAGGGCCATGTGTTTCACGACGTGGGGGTTCAAATCCCTTCATCCGCACCAAAACAAAAGCTTCGGCATGTGCCGGAGCTTTTTTCGTGTTTATAAAAAATAAAAGTGTTTATAAAGTGTTTATAAGATTTTATTTTTACATATTTAAGAAGATTAGCGGTAAAATTTTGAAGACACACAACGATTGGTGGGGTAGTTTTTTTTGAGATTTGATTTAGATATTTTCTAAACACAACGTTGTTGGTGGATATACATATTTTATATGCACAAAAATGGGCGGGAGGACATCGTTGTTCCTATCGTCACAACGTATGCCGTCCCGCTACGGCGGTGTTTGCTATTTTATACAAAATTATTCGCAAAAAACCAGCGATTACCGGTTCCCATACAAACACCGCAATTTGCGATGATAATTTGATGAGAAACGGTTAGATGGAGTGTTTTTGGAGTGAGGCGTACTGACAGGTACGTCGCAACGACTAAAACACGAAATCAACCGTTTATCGCAAATTAGCGCGCAAATTATTTATTTTATTTTGCGGGCTCTTATAACCGCCGCCGTCCCCTCTCCCATCGGCACTTTCGAAAAGCTACCGAAGAGTTCGAGGTCTTTAAAGCCAATTTTTATCATTGTGTCGGCGAGTTTATATGGGTCGATTGGAAGGAGTTCCACTTCGTTGATGTAGTGTTTATCTTTATAGTTTATGAGAGTTTTAAATCCTATTTTCATATCACGACGATAGTATTCGCGAACAAAAGTATAGTCGTCTCCTTTTATTGTCGGGAGGTCTCCAAGATGCTCTCCTTCGATTGCATCATTTCTCCAAAATCTGTTAAAGTTGATATTTTGAATTACGATAACTCCATCATTTTTAAGTTTTTGATATGCTTTTTCAAGAAATGTTATAACTTCATCCATGCTATTTAGATGTGGAATGGAGTTTCCTACAGAGTATATGAAGTCATAGTCACCATGAAGTTCATCAATTTTTAGCATGTCTAAAACTTCTGCATCAAGTCCATTTTCTATTGCTTCTTCAATCATCGATGGTTCCATGTCAAGACCCACCACGTTGTATCCTCTTTCAACAAGTGCTTTTCCTTCTTTTCCATCTCCACAGGCAACATCAAGCACGTCGATGCCTCCGGATTTTTTTGCTGATTCAATTAAAAATTCGATTTTCTTTTCACTTAGTGGGAATAGTTTGCTATATATTTCTGCTATTTCATTGTAAAATTTCGACATAGTGTCCTCCTTTTGTTTCACTGCGTTAATATCATTTCAGTTATATTATACCCAAATATCACATAGTTATTTACGCTGTATTAAATTTGAGTTGCAATAGGGATGGCGGTAGGACACACAATGATGTGTGGATTTGGAATGTGATAAAAGGTTTGGGTTCGATATTTTATAAACGCAGCGTTGTTGGTAATAATACATATTCCATATACACAAAATTGGGCGCGAGGATTCACAGAACCGTCGCGCTACGGCGGTGTTTTCCGTTTTATACAAAATAACCGCAAATACTATCACCCACAATTTGCGAGGAATTTTCGATGAGAAACGCTTAGATGAAAAATTTTAGGAGTGAGGCATATTACAAAATATGTCGCAACGACTAAAATTTTGAATCAAGTGTTTATCGCGAAAAGGCCCGCAAATATTCTCACCAATTTGCGAGGAATTTTCAATGAGAACCACTTAGATGAAAAATTTTAGGAGTGAGGCATATTGCAAAATATGTCGCAACGACTAAAATTTTGAATCAAGTGTTTATCGCGAAAATGACCGCAAATTTAGGCTTGTTATATTTGAGTTACTGATTTTATTGTGGTAAGATATATTTAAGGGGGTTTTATTATCTCAAAACTATCTAATAAATTTTTCAGATTCGTTATTCCGTCGATTGGAGCAATGGTTGTTTTTTCACTCTATTCAATGGTTGACGGTTTTTTTGTAGCGAAATATGTAGGCGAAAATGCACTCTCTGCGGTAAATATCAGCATGCCTTTTATAAATCTGGTATTTGCACTCGGTATTATCGCAGCCGTCGGAAGCCAAACGCTTTGTGGAGTTTTTATCGGAAAAAAAGACTATTTAAAAGCAAACAAAATCTTTAGTTTTAATATAATGACCGTTTCAATCCTGTCACTTATTTTAACATTTTTATTTTATATTTTCAGAGAAAAAATTGCTGTTTTTCTTGGAGCGACCGGTGAGCTTTTCCCGTATGTAATGGATTATTTCGGTAACATTATTTACTTTGTTCCATTTTTTATGATTTCATATAATATGGAAATTCTCGTTAAGGTCGACGGTTTTCCAAGGCTTGCAATGAAAACAGTTTTAACATGCGGCATTTCAAATGTCGCACTCGATTATCTTCTCGTCGGTGTTCTCGGTTGGGGCATCAAGGGTGCAGCGATTGCAACCGGCATTTCTCAACTGATTTCAACTATTGTTTATCTGATTCACTTCACAGTCGGCAAATCAAACTTGGAATTCGTTGAGGTTAAATTCAATTTCGAAACTTTAAAGAATATTTTCGTTCTCGGCATCGGAGATTTTGTTTCCGAAGTCGGCGTCGGTGTAATTATATTTTTATACAATTTATTTATTATAAAGTTTTTAGGCACCGATGAGATTGCGACATTCACTGTCATATCCTATTTAAACCAATTGGTTCTCATGGTGTTTTCAGGTATTACCCAAGGCATTCAGCCGCTTTTAAGTTATTATTACGGTCAAAAGGATTTCAAGTCATGCAAGAAGATTTTTAAAAAAGCACTTGTCATGGTCATGGCAACTGCGATAATTTTCTTTTTGATTTTCCATCTTTATTCGAACAATATTTTCGGACTTTTCCTCGGTGAACAGCCTGAGCAAATAAGCTATTCAGTGACGGCGATGATGAAGTTTACCTATTCGTTCTTTATTGCGGGATTCAATGTTTTAATCGCTGCAATTTGCGTTTCGTTTATAATGCCTAAATATTCTATTCTAATAAATGTTTTCCGCTCGATTCTTTTTATTGCACTCGCACTTTTTGTGACGACGAAAATCAATCCGGAATATATTTGGTTCTCATCGCTCATTTCCGAAGCACTGACATTTATTTTTGCTATAATTTTTTATCTAAGCTTGAAAGCAAGGAATAGGCGCATGGCAAAAAAACTCCAAAAACAAAAACAACCGGGGCAAATTTAACCCCGGTTTTATTCTTTATCCCATATTTTCCATTTTTTCATTTCATTTTTCACAAGTGATTTTTCGTCGTTTGAGTCATAATAGTCTCTAAGTTTTCTTAAAAAAATTTCTTTCCCTTCAGGAAATTTCGCCTGTAGTGGAATCGGATTCGTCTTGTGCGTAGCTTTAATTATTGTGTCCATATTTAGATTTTCAATTATATAAATTTCTTCTTCCAAAATTTCCTTGACGCTCATTCGAATAAAACTTTTATTTCTTACATAATCTTTGAGCGGTGCACGTTTAAAAATGACAGTAGTTACAAACACAACCTCGAACGGGTGTATCTCGTTTAAAAGCTTTGCCGTTTCGCATCTGTGGCTCATAGTCATATTTCTCCCACCGAGCCCCAACATAAAATATACTGAATATTTTATTCCAAGTCGGTCGAGCTTTCTTGTTGCAAGGATGCTGTCTTGTGCCGTATGTCCTTTTTTGTGAAACGCCAGTACTTCGTCGGAGCCGCTTTCGAGTCCAAGACAAAGTCTGTCCATGCCGAGCTCTTTTAGTTTCAAAAGCTCCTCGTCACTTTTTCTTAAAACGTCGGTCGCACGTGCGAACATCGAAATATATTCCACTTCGAAATATTTGTGAATGAGTTTAAACACGGATATTAAATGATCCGTTGAAACACAAAGCGGATTTCCCTCAAGGAGTGTGAACTTTTTCGGCAGGCGATTAGTTTTTTGAAGCTCTGTCTTTCTTTCATTCAAAAAATTTTCGACCTCGTCGAGTTTGAAGATGTGAAATTTCTGCTTATAGTTCAGATCGCAATAAATACATTTCTTGAATGAGCAACCGGCGGTCACCGGCACCATTTCGTTGTGCATTTCAGGCATCGGCGTGTACATATATTTCGGATAAAACTTGTCCACAAAATCACTCCTTTGATTATATTATAACACAAAGGCAAAAATTATAAAAAAATATCTATGAGATTTCTCCCATAGATATCTAAACTATTCTTCGCCACCCGGATTTGTGTGTTCTTGAAGCATCATATTGGCAAGCTGTATCAATCGAACAGCTGTTTGGAATTGTTCTCCTATAACATCGTATGCCCCATCTTCAGAAAGGATTCCTGCTGAAATATCTTCCGGCAATTCTCCGTTATTCAACGCTTCAAAATCATCAAACCAAGCTTCAGAACTATAATATGCACTAAACTTCGCATAGTCCTTTTGATGTGCTTCAAGTTTGTCCAAAACTTTATTCACTTCCTCGAGAAGTGCTTCATGATCATTCATGATTTTTTCCATTTTTTCAATATTTTTAATTCTATCCATTTTTCCTCCTAATAAAAGCTAGAGTGAATCGTCACCCTCATTTTTAATTTTTTGTTCCTTTGCTCTATTTTCACGGTCAATTAGTCGCTTACTGCGTCTATCTTCACTTTTGTCACGACGATTATCCTTTTTGTATGAACCTCTTTTATTTTCGAAGCTTCTATTTTTATCTCTAGGTCCATCTTTTTTTCTATCTTCATTCGGCTTGAACGGTTTCTTTTTAAACGGCTTTTTATCCTTCGAATCTTTATTGTTCCATTTTTTATTCTTATCGAACTTTTGCTTTTTATTCTCAGGTTTTTTGTCAGACTCTTCGTCTTCGAGACTTTCAGTAAAATCTTCTTCAACGACTATTTCGCCAAACTCTTCTTCTTCATTTTTTAGTTCTTCGGCTTCATCGATCTTGTCCACCTTTTTAAGAGGACAATTACAGCCATTCTTTTGATTCGGTGCTTTTTGTTCATATATTTCATCTGAAAGTTTAAAAACTGATTGTGAATAACTTCCATCTTCACTTTCAAGTGAAACTGTAATCTCATCTGTCAAAACATTTACATATATAACAGTTCCCGGTCCCTTCGGAGTCATAACTCTAGAACGAATCTTCGGCATTTCAGAAATTCTCTCTTGGTAAAATTCCTGTTCATAGTTTAAACAACAAAGAAGCCTTCCGCACATTCCGCTGATCCTCGAAGGAGTCAGTGCAATATTTTGGTCTTTCGCCATTTTAATTGTAACATTGTTAAAGTTCGACATCCAACTTTTGCAACAAAGTTCGCGACCACATTGACCGATTCCGCCCAAAATTTTTGCTTCATCGCGAACCCCGATTTGTCTAAGTTCAATTCTCGTTTTATAAAGATACGCAAGATCTTTTACAAGCTCCCTAAAATCGACTCTATCGTCGGCAGTAAAGTAAAATAGCAGCTTGTGATTATCAAATGTATAGTTGCAATCCGTTAGCTTCATCGGTAGTTCATGTTTTTTTATAAGCTCTTTACACTCTTCAAAAGCCTCGGTTGCCTTGATGACATTTTCTCTGTATCTTTCCTTGTCCTCTTCGGTTGCAACCCGAATTACCGGTTTTAAATTAATAGTTTCTTCCCCATCCGGCACTTCAGTTGTCATCTTCGCACAAAAACCCATTTCTTTTCCGCGAATTGTCTCGACAATAACCGCATCGCCAAGCTTTATATCATAATCACAGCTATCAAAAGTGTAAATTTTTCCAGCCTGTCTGAATCTTATTCCAACTACATTCATTTGTTCACCTCCTTCAATTTATTTGTAACTTCTAGAAAAGTAAATTTGCTAGAAGCAGTTTTTTGTTGTAATTTCCGGCATACAGTTTCGCAGTCTTATCGAGTCGTCTCGATTTTTCAATCAAATAATCAATAGAAAAATCATAATGCTCATTCAAATACTTTGAGAGAGCGAGTTTCGGCTCACCACCACTTCTTTCAAGAATCATGTCGGATAATATTTTTTGTGTATACTCAGTATATATTATTAGATTTACATAAGATATTTCTTTCCCCTCGAGAAATGCGTCACCTGTTGAAAGAATTACATTTTTTGCAAAGGCATTCATCACCTTTGTGTCAGCATGAATAAACGAATCTGCTTTCTTTGCACTTCCGTCTGCAACCGAAAGAATTTCTTCGGTAATATTCGGAAAAATTTCTCGCATCTCTTCATCTTTCAAATCCTGAAAACGAATATTTGTAACACGACTTCTTATTGTCGGAAGAAGTTCTTCAAAATCTTTTGTGATCAAAATAATAAACTCACCTTTAGGCGGTTCTTCGAGAATTTTCAGAAGTGCATTTTGTGCATTTTTATTCATATTTTCTGCATTATCAATGAGAACAGCCTTTTTTCCGCCCAAATAACTTTTGATTCCCGAAAAATTTATAAGTGCACGAATATCATCCGCTTTTATCATTTCATCCTCTTTTTCAATAAGAAACAAATCCGGATTCTTTATTATATCATCAGACTCTGAAATTCCCAAGAGTTCTCTTAAAAAAGAAAGAGCCACAAGTTTTTTCCCTGTGCCCTCTTTCCCACTAAATGAAAGGGAGAGGCCGTCCCGAGACAGAAGCCCCGAAAGCACCTCCCTTTCTCTTTTATGACCGACAATCGCCATTAAATTCTTACAAATTGTTCAACATCAACTACGAAAACAGTAGCCCCGCCAACTTTTACTTCTAGCGGATATGGGATGAATGCATCTCCCGGCATCGTCACTGTTAAAAGTGATGTTGTAATTTCTCTTTGTTTACAATTCTTTTCTATTATGGAAAGAACTTCATCTTTCTCGTCGTTTTCAACTCCTATTAAAAGTGTCGTGTTTCCGGCTTTTAAAAATCCACCGCTTGTTGAAAGACGTGTCAATCTGAATTTTTTCTCTGTAAGTTCATCTACCAACGGATTTGCATCGGCATCTTGAACTATAGCAACTAATAACTTCATGCTTCTTCCTCCTTTATTAATTCCAAAATATATTGTCTAACTTCTTCTAGAACTTTTTCTTTGTTCATAGCTGCGTTCACAACCTTTGAATTACGACCTCTTGAGAGTTTCTCATAGCCTCTGAAAACAGCACGATGGAAACTTTCATTTCTCATTTCGAGTCTGTCAAAGCCCCTCTCGCTTTCGATTCGTCTTAGACCCTCTTTAAAGTCTAACATTAAATAAATCGTTAAGTCAGGTCTATAACCATGAAGACAAAAGTCGTTTAAATCTTCAACCCTCTCCATACCAAGTGCAAGTCCTCCACCTTGATATGCAATGCTTGACGGAAGAAATCTGTCTGCGATTATCAAATCATATTTTGGCAAATCCTTTTTGAGCATCGAGTAGTTTTCACATCTCATCGCCGCAAATAGTAGTGCTTCCGTTTCCGGTTCTATGACCGTGTCATTATCAAGCAATATATTTCTTATTTTTTCTCCAACATAACTTCCGCCCGGTTCTCTGAAATATTTAACCCTCAGATCCCTCGGCAAAGTTTCTTTTAGACCGTTTATGACGGTTGACTTGCCTGTGCCGTCCGGTCCTTCTATTACTATAAATTTACCCATTAATTCGAATTCTCAATAATATCATAGTAGTAAGGATTTTTCTTCCCTACATCCTTGTATGTCTTATAAATTGCAATGTTTTGATCTATGTCGTTCTTGTCAATTTTAAAACCTCTTACCTTTGTCATAAGAGCCGCAACTTCATCACGTCTTATTGCTCTGTCCGGATTTTTCACATTTTCGAGTCTTTTAAGCCAACCTTCAATGAAAGCTTTTTGCATAAATCCTCGACTCCAATGTTTTTCCGGAACACCGACTGTGTTACCGATTGCTTCTCCAATATTTTTGAATCGAGCCAAAACCGTAATTGCTTCCCCAAGAGTGATATTGTCATTTGGTCTCATGTTTCCAAACTCGTCACCTTTCATAAACCCGACTTCCTTAGCTTTTTTCATAACAGCATCATACCAAATTTCACTCTTGTCGAAGTCCACTTTCATAAGTCTCAGAACAATTGTCGCAAATTCCGCACGATTAAGATTGTCCGCAGGTCTGAAAAGTTCGGAGCTGTCCCCTACAAAAACAGGATTTTTTTTCATTTCAGATTTGTCTATGCCGAAATTGTCTATAAGGCTTTTGAGCTCATCAACTTTCAAGTTGTTTAAATCTATTTTCATCATATAGTCCTTGAGAGCCTTTACAGCTTTGTAATAACCTGGTCTGTCCTTGTATCTTCTTATAAGTTCCTCAATTTGGTAGATGTATTTGTTTGCAATCTCCTTGATATTAAGTTCCTCTTCATCTCGCTCTTTGCTTTTAAGCGTTTCGTCAGTTTCACCCTCCGCAAGTAGTGACGGCATAAACATAAAGAAAAGTCCGGCAATCATTGCGGCAGCAAGAATAATAGCCAAATATTTTGCAAGTTTTCTCGCAAATTTATTGCTCATTTAATTGTTTCCCTCCCTACTTTTTAACCACGCATCCATGATTTCCATAGACTTTACAGTCATCTCATGAGTAGTACGTGGTAAAATTGTGTGATTCAATTTAGATTTGTCCTTGTAAAAAGGCACAAGAGAATTGTATACCTTTTCGTTAAATCTTGCAGGCACGATTATATCTTTGTCCCCATCAATCATCAGAATATCACGATTCTCAAGTTTCGACAAATGCTCACTCGGACTATAATATCTAATAGTATCCTTAATTTTCTTTAAGGCCTCGTCATCATTAAAAAAGATTTTGTTGAAATATTCGCTCAAGGCTTCATAGTCGAGTGTACCGTTAAACATTACAAGCTTTCCGAAAGGAATTTTTACAAATGCCCCGGCAGCCGCCATCGCTCCCATTGAATGTCCACAAAATACGATATCATTCGGAGAAAAACCCTTCTTTTCACAGAGATAATTTATCAAATCCGGACTTTCGGTAATCGTTTTTACAAGAATATCCCAGAAATTTATATCCGGCTTTTCATAATCAGGATTGCACTCGTCCGCCCTTAGACCATGACCCGAAGCATCCGGTAAAAGCACATAGTATCCGAGCGAAGAAAGAATTCTTGCTCTGAATAAACTCTTCTCCTTTGAAGAGCTGAAGCCGTGATAATAAATAATAGCCGTCTTCGCCCTTTGAATCGGCGTAAGTTCCGTAAGAGGATTTCCATTTATCTTTATTTCAAATTCCAAAATTCTTCACCTCCAAATGCTAGGACCAATCGACAGGAGTTCTGCCGATTTTTTGAAGTCTGTCATTGACATTTTTAAAAACATTGCTTCCGAAAAAGCCTTTATATGCGGAAAATGGCGACGGGTGTGCCGCAGTCACAATATTTTCCTTGTGCTTTATGAGAGGCGTCTTGTCCATTGCCTTTCTTCCCAAAAGTAAAAACACAACATCATCTCTCTCGCCAAGCTTTTCGATAACAAAATCCGTAAAGCGATTCCAATTCAAAAAATCATGGCTCATCGGCTCGCCCTTTCTCACAGAAAGAGCGGTGTTTAAAAACAAAACACCGGTTCGAGCGACCTTTGAAAAATCTGTCGTTTGAGGATGATGACCAAACTCATCGTCCATCTCTTTAAAAATATTCATAAGACTTGGCGGAACCTTCATTCCCTCATTTACAGAAAAACTTAACCCGTTTGCCATGCCCGGCGTGTGATATGGGTCCTGACCCAAAAATACGAGTTTGACATCTTTAAAAGGCGTCAAATAAAACGCACGAAAAACCTCATCGGATGGTGGATAACATCTGTGAGTTCTGTATTCCGTCTCGAGCTTCTGCAAAAGTTCTAAAAAATATTCTGTTTCTGTAATAGGCAAAAGTGTTTCATGCCAATCGTTTCTAAATATATTCATATATATATTTTATCACAATGACTATTCTTCTTCAAGTGACAAATGAAATAAACTATGCTATAATTTATATACTACAATATGATTTGGAGGAGTAATAATATGAAAAATAATGATTTTATTCTTTTCGCAAAAAAGAATAATGGAGAAATTAACGGAATGACCTGTGGATGGGTCACAGACGGAATACTTTGGAATAAAAATGTGAAGATGGTATTTGTTAGAAAATCACGTTACACATACGAATTTTTGATGGACTCCGACCACTTCTTCACCGCAAAGTTTGACGACGAAAAACTTTTGAACTACTTTGGTTCAGTCACCGGAAGAGATGAGGACAAAATAAAAAAATCCGATCTTAAAATCGTCTCGGAAAACGGAAGAGAAAAAGTAGAAGGTGCGCTCGAAAATATTTATATGAGAAAGATCGCAGTATTTGATTCAAGCAAAGCTGAATTTCTTGACGAAGAAATTTCAAAAAAATTCAGAGAAGATGAAGATGCTCACATGATATTCGTTGGGGAAATTTTATAGAGGACATAAAGTGCAGAAAGATAATATAAAAACTTATAGATCAAACGAAAAACTTATAAAATATTTCGGCTCGAAATATGAAATGCGAAGAAAGCTAATGGCAATAGTCATTGGAAACCTGATTTTCTCATTCGGCGTAAACGCATTTTACACAACGCACAAATTCCTCTCCGGAGGAATCGGCGGTATCTCCGTCATGCTTCAATACATCACAGGCATCGCCGCAGGTATTTCCGTCTTCTTCCTAAACTTGCCGCTCTTTTTGTTCGGACTTAGAACACTTTCTAAAAAGTTTTTAACCTACGCATTCATCTCTACAATCATACAATCCATCACGATGATAATCTTTAAAGAAGTCGGTAACTTTATAACTTTCAAAGATCCTATGCTCTCAGCAATCGCCGGCGGTATAATAAACGGAACAGCAATGGGAATACTCTTTAAAAACGGATGCTGTCAAGGTGGATTTGACATTGTGGCGGCAGTAATGAAGAAAAAGTACAATATGCAAATTGGTTCAGCACTACTTCTTTTAAATGCAGTTGTTATCTCAATTGCAAGTTATCTATTCGGAATTGACAAAGGGGCGTACACCATAATCGCAATGTTTATCTCATACAACGTGCTCGATAAAATTCAAATGTCGAAGGGCAATTTAAAGAGCGTCACAATCATCTCAGGAAAAAGTGAAGAGATTCGACAAGCGATAAACCTTCGAATGAGCCGTGGTGTCACAGCACTTAAATCAGTTGGTGGTTGGAGTAAAAAAGAGGGACAAGTTCTTTACCTCTATGTTGAAAGAAGTGAGATTTCAATTTTAAAAAGCATAATAAATAAAATCGATAGCGATGCATTTATAGGAATCAGCAACGTGGAAGAAATTCGCGGAAGAGGGTTTAGAGGCGCGGATATCGAATAAAGGTCATAAAACGTACAAGATTTTGTACGTTTTTTATTTGCAGTTCTTTTTGCGAGAAACACTTGATTCATATTTTAGTCGTTGCGACGTACTTAGCAGTACGCCTCACTCCTAAAATATTTCATCTAAGTGTTTCTCATCGAAAAGCCCTCGCAAATCACAGTATTTATGAATGTATGTTAGGACTAAATTGCGATAAACTTATGATGATGTATGATTTTTGTACGCAGAACGTAGCGGCGACCAGTTTTTTTATCCATCGAACAGAAATCTTCGATTTCGTCGTGAGATGAGATAAAAAGGTGTATCGCCGCCAAGGGGGAAAATTGGTGGGGGATATTTTGTTAAACACAGAATGATGGCTGTGGTTGAATATGATATTGATTTTTGAATTCGATATTTTATGGACAATGCTTTGTTGGTAATGTTCTACGAAAATTGGTCGGCATAACTGGCGGGAGGACACACAGTGCCGTCCCGCTACGGCACGTTTGCAGACATATACAATTAAAGAATTTATCGGTGCAGAAAATATTTGTATGCAATATTCTGGTTCTATATTTTATACACACAGCGTTGTTGGTGATAAACCATATTCCATATACACAAAAACAATGATTACCGTTTCACATATTGACACCGCAATTTGCGATGATAATTTGATGAGAAACGGTTGTATGGAGTGTTTTAGGAGTGAGGCATATTGAAAAATATGTCGCAGCGACTAAAACACGGAATCGACCGTTTATCGCAAATTAGCGCGCAAATAACCCCCACCAATTTGCGAGGATATTTTGATGAAATGCGCCGCAAACTCAATTTTTGATTGCGCAGGTGTGCTCAAGTGCACTCCGAGCAATCAAATAATTGAAGTTTGCAAGCAGGTCGCAAAATAGACCGCAAATTAAAAAGGCTCTTTGTCAACAATGGGGGAGGCTTGCATAAAAACAAGCCTCTCTTTCATTTAAAAATACACATTATCAGTAAAACATAACTACTAAAAATAACTCTGTTCAATTTCTCGGATTTTTTGCATGGCAAACAAAACCCCTAGGGGTTTTCGCCGCCGCTGTTACATATTCTTTTCTATTTACACATCAAAAATATTCTATTCCTAAAACTATCGAAGTTTCTAAAGCCGTAGCTTATTCTTTTTAATGTTTTTATTTTTGTATGC
>NZ_QEKV01000014.1 GCF_003096635.1 Ezakiella coagulans
ACATACAAAAATAAAAACATTAAAAAGAATAAGCTACGGCTTTAGAAACTTCGATAGTTTTAGGAATAGAATATTTTTGATGTGTAAATAGAAAAAAATATGTAACAGCGGCGGCGAAAACCCCTAGGGGTTTTGTTTGCCATGCAAAAAATCCGAGAAATTGAACAGAGTTACTTTTAGTAGTTATGTTTTACTAATAATGTGTATTTTTAAATGAAAGAGAGGCTTGTTTTTATTCAAGCCTCCCCCATTGTTGACAAAGAGCCAATAAATATAACGCACACCTTTCGGGGTGTGTTTTTTTGTGCGAATATATATTTCTTTGTTTTGATAGATCTCGTATAATTTCCGTTTTTATAATTTTGTAAAATCTTTCACTTCTATAATTTCTATGAATAATACTTATGTACTCTCCTTTTTCAAAAAAAACGCAACAAAAAAGCGTCCCAATCGGAACGCCATTTCTCTCTTACTATCCTCTGATTCCTAGATCAGCGATTAATTCTCTGTATTCATCGAGGTTTGTTCTTTCAAGATATTTCATCAAACCTTTTCTCTTACCAACCATCATGAGAAGACCTCTACGACTGTGGTGGTCTTTAGGGTTTTTCTTCAAGTGTTCGTTGATTTCAGTGATTCTTTCTGACAAAATTGCAATTTGTACAGCTGTTGAACCTGTGTCGTTTGAATGTTTTTGATACTTCTCGATGATTTCTGATTTCTTTTCTTTCTTAATCATTTTATTACCTCCAAATTTTAATCCGCCCAAAACAAAGCAATCGGTGAGGTTTTCCAAATCCCTTGCTTCGGGTACGTCATTTATTATAACACATTTATTTTAAAATGTAAAGTCTTCTTCAATAATTTTCATACATTTCTTTTTATCTTGCATAAGTTGCTTTTTAAGACTTTCAATCGAGTCCATTGCCTTGTTTTCTCTAAGAAAATCAACAATTTCAAGCTTCATCTTTCTTCCATAAATTTCCTTGTCAAAATCAAATATGTTAGTTTCACATGAAAATCTAGTTCCAAATGTTTCGGCAACGCCAATCATAGTCATGCCAAAGCCAGAGAAGTCATCCACTTCAACTTTTGATAGATACACTCCATATTTCGGTCTTATAAGATTTTTCGGCAGTTCGAGGTTTGCGGTTTTGTAACCGAAAGTTCTTCCACGTCCAAATCCACGCACCACTTCCCCTTCCATTTGAAAGTTTTCATAAAGAAGTGAATTCGCTTTTTTAAGCTCGCCATTTTTTATAAGATTTCTTATAAGTGTGCTCGAAATTTTCTCGCCCTCAATCATGACATCTTCCATCACAACGACTTTGAAGTTATCATCTTGATTTCTCATGAGATACTTCACATCGCCTTCACGATTTCTTCCAAATCTAAAGTCTTCACCGACAACCAAAACACAACATTCGCTCTTGATTCTTGCAAGAAATTCTTCCTTCGACTGATTTTTTACGCTGTTAAATATAAGAGTGGTTATATTTTTAACTCCAAGCTCTTTTATTGCTCGAACTTTCTCCCCTCTTGTCATTATGAGTTCGTTCGTTTTTCCATTATTTCCGAATGAATTGAAAGTATAGACGGCAGGAGTAAGATTCTCCTTTTCCGCCAATTCAACCACTTTATTTATAAGTCGTTGGTGTCCCAAATGAACACCGTCAAAATAACCTATTGTTGCTACATTCATATTCTAACCTCAAATAAAAAATCTTGTGTATATCTGTCCGTCTTTAACTCCGCCGAATGCAAAGACAGTATTCTCTGCTTCTAAAAGAACCACATCTGTTTCGTCATGCTCCGTCTTAATTCTGATTCCGTTCGAAAGTTTTTCACGCTCATCCACCGAAAGAACTATACGTTCATACGGCAAATTTATATCCTTAATCGTCATGAGATTTTTCTCGATATTTTCGGGGGTTATCTCCTCGATAACTCGAGCGTCCTCAAGTGAGAATTCTCCCATCTTTTCTCTTTTTAAACTCGTGAGATAAGATGCGACACCCAAACTCGTCGTGTAATCGTAAATGAGTTTTCTTACATAAGTGCCCTTTGAAACACGTGTTATAAATGAAAAACTTTCGCTCGACTCCTTCGAGATAGAAAGCTCATATACAAATATTTTTCTCGGCGGTTTCGTTATGTTTTCGCCTTTTCTCGCATATTCATAGAGCTTCTTTCCGTTGTGTTTCAAGGCACTGTAAAATGGCGGCACTTGCATTTGTTCCCCGATAAAATTCGAGATATTTGAAAGAATAATTTCGGGAGAAAGTGTATTTGTGCGTTCTATAATCTCTCCGTCAAGATCCAATGTATCCGTGCCGACACCTTGAACGAATGTGCCGCTGTAAGTTTTTTCGAGATCCATCAGATAATCGCTCATTCTCGTATATTTACCAAGGAGAATCACGAGAAGCCCTTCCGCAAACGGGTCCAATGTGCCGGAATGACCGATCTTCGTCTTTATGTCCATTTCCTTAAATGCAAGTTTAATCTTCCGAATCACATCGTAGCTCGTAATGCCCTTTTTCTTGTTTACAAGAAGAATGCCGTCAAGTTTAGAGCTCATTTTTAATTGCCTCTGTAAGTGATTTTATAAGTTCTTCAAGTTTGCCGTTATATGTGAGGCCTGAGGCATTTTTGTGTCCACCTCCGCCAAATCCCGTTGCGACTTTTGAAACATCGAGGTTTCCTTTCGAGCGAAGCGAAACCTTATAAACATCATCTTCCACTTCTTTAACGATAAACGAAACTAAAACACCTTCGGTATCCCTTATAAAATTTATAATCTCGTCGAGGTCATAGATAAAAGCACCTGCTCTCTCCATGTCTTCCCTTGTGATGACAGTGTATGTGAGTGCACCGTCAAGAGCTTCAGTCATTTTCTCGAGCCCGATTTCAAGGATTCTAAGCTTTCTTATCGGCTTCGATTGATAAATATTTAAATTTATCATATTCATATCTGCACCGAGCGAGAGAAGTCTCTCTGCAACATTAAAAGTCTCAGCTTTAACATTCGTATAAAGAAAACGCCCCGTATCCGTTGAAAGACCTGTAAAAAGAGAGGTTGCAACGTCATTTGAAATCGTTTTATTTGTTCTAAATAATATTTCAGAAAGAAGTTCGCAAGTCGAGCTTATTTCGGGCTCTATAAAATTTATATTTCCGTAACCCTCATTTGTCATGTGGTGATCTATAACAACTCGCATTTTTGCATTTAAAAACGTGTCTCTGTTGTCACCAAGTCTCTCCAAATCGGCACAGTCCAATGAAAAATAAAGGTCACATGCTCCCGAAAAATCTTCCGGAGAAACAATCTCCGAAAGGCCGGGTAAAAAATTATATTGATTAGGGATGATGTCACTTTTTAAAAGCGTGACATCTTTTCCCATATCCTTTAAAAAATTGTATAGTGCAGTAATGCTGCCAAGATTGTCGCCGTCAACTGAAACATGACTTGATATACAAATCTTTTGTGCAGCTTCAACTGCTTCCAAAAACTTTTCAGCGTAACTTTCGTATCTTTTATTCGCGTCCAAAATCATCGTCATTTTGATATTTTTCTCCATTCGAATAATCTTCAATTTCATCGAGCGGATTGTCATCATTGTGTTTGATATTGAGAGTTTTTAAAATGCTGTTTATATGATCCGCATACTCAATCGAGTCGTCAAGCATAATTCGAAGTTCCGGAACTTGTCTTATTGAAATCGACTTTGCAATTTTAGTTTTAAAATAACCTTCTGCATTTTTGAGCGTTTCAATAATTTTATTCTTTTCTTTATTATTTCCAAGAATACTGAATTTTACATCACAAAAAGATAAATCGTTTGTTATTGAAACTTCCGTCACGCTTGTAAGCGATGAAACATTTGGGTCTTTCATATCCCTTAAAGCACCGGCTATTACCTTTTTGATTTCAGCGTTAATTCTTTCTTGTCTTCTTCTATCCATTTTGAACCTCAACCATTTGATATGCTTCAAAAACGTCTCCGACTTTAACGTCGTTGAACCTTTCGATGCTCATACCGGCTTCGTATCCTGCTTGAACTTCACGAACGTCGTCTTTGAAACGTTTGAGAGATGCAATATTTCCGTCAAATATCACAACATCATCTCTCAAGACACGTACTTGTGCATTTCTTACAATCTTTCCTGATTGTACATAAACCCCTGCTACCATTGTATTGTTTGGAAGCTTAAATGTTTCACGAATTTCCGCTCTTCCGAGAAGTTCTTCTTTGATTTCCGGTTTAAGCATACCCTTAACCGCGTTTTCAACGTCTTCAATGACTTCGTAAATAACTTTATAAGTTCTTATATCAACTTCAAGTTCCTTTGCAAGATCAATTGCTGCAAGGTTAGGTCTTACGTTAAATCCGATTATAACAGCGTCTGAAGCATTGGCAAGCATAACGTCAGATTCATTAATTCCGCCGACACCTGTGTGAATTGTCTTTATGACAACTTCGTCGTTTGAAATCTTTTCAAGTGAGGATTGCAATGCTTCAACAGAACCTCTAACGTCTCCCTTGATAATGATATTAAGATCCTTGATTTCTCCTGCCTTGATTTGATCATATAAATAATCAAGACTTACTTTGTGGCGGTCGCGAAGTTCTTCTTCTCTTATCATTTCTTTTCTCTTTTCCGCTATTGTTCTCGCCATATTCGGATCGTCAACAGCATAAAGAAGTTCCCCTGCTTCAGGAACATCCGAAAGTCCCAAAACAACAACCGGCATTGAAGGACCTGCCTTTTTAATTGGTTTATTCTTGTCGTCAAACATCGCCCTTACTCTTCCTGAAGCGACACCGCTTACGATTTCATCTCCTGCTTTAAGAGTTCCCTTTTGAACGAGAACAGTTGCAACAGGACCTCTACCCTTGTCAAGAAGAGCCTCTACAACAACACCGACAGCCTTTCTGTCAGGATTTGCCTTGAGTTCCTCAACTTCGGAGACAAGTAAAATCATTTCGAGAAGCTCATCTATTCCTTGACCCGTCATAGCGGACACCGGAACAGTAATTGTGTTTCCACCCCAATCTTCAGGTGTCAAACCTTCTTCAAGAAGTTCCTGTTTGATTCTGTCGACATTTGCAGTTGGCTTATCAATTTTATTGATTGCAACAATAATTGGCACATTTGCGGCCTTTGAGTGGTTTATAGCTTCGATTGTTTGCGGCATGATTCCGTCATCCGCTGCAACAACTATAACTGAAATATCTGTGATATTTGCTCCTCTTGCTCTCATCGATGTAAATGCAGCGTGGCCAGGGGTGTCCAAAAATACAATTTTCTTTCCGTTTATATTGACGGTGTAAGCACCGATGTGTTGTGTAATTCCGCCGGCTTCGCCTGTTCTTACATGAGCATTTCTGATTGAGTCCAAAAGACTTGTCTTACCATGGTCAACGTGTCCCATAACTGTGACTACCGGTGGACGTGGTTTTAAATCTTCTTCTTTGTCTTCATAGTCGAGCTCAAATTGATCGTTTATCAATTCTTCTTTCGACATTTCCGGTTGAATCTTTATATCAAACTCAGTTGCAATAAGTTCAGCTGTTTCGTAGTCAATCGGTTGATTTTGGGCAACCATCATTCCAAGTTCAATGAGCTTTCCGATAATCAAGTTAACCGGTGTTCCAATCTTTTCAGAGAAATCGCTCACAATAATTGATTCCGGAATTTCAACAACTTCGTTTACACTCACGACTTCTTTATTCGTATCTTTTTCTTTCTTCTTTGTCTTTTTCTTTTTGTTCAACCTTGTCTTTTCAAAGAAATCCACATCTGCATCTTCGTACTTTTTGTCTTTGTACTTATCCCTTGATTTCTTTTTATTGTTTGGTTGAATAACTTTCTTTTCTACCGGAGGTCCGAAAATTTCAAGTTCCGGTTTCTTATCGCGTTTCTTGTGATCACGGCGATTGTTTCTGTTGTCGTCATCATCAAGATTTCTCTTATAAAATTCTTCATTTGAAGAATTTTTATTTCTAAAATCTTTCTTGTTGTTGTCACGACGTCTGTCGCCACCACGATTATCCCCGCGATTATCACCGCGGTTGTCATTTCTGTTGTTAGAATACTTTTTACCGTTGCGGTTATCGCCTCTGTTTTTGTCATTATATCTCGGTTTTTTGCCGTCACCTTCACGTTGTTCATCGTTTTTCTTGTGTTTTGCATAAACTTTTTGACGTGCAAGTTCAACCTGTTTAACAACAGCGTCTGCAAGCTTCGAATCGATGCTCGCCATATGTGAATTTACTTCAATGTTGAGTGCAGCAAGCATGTTTAACATATCCTTGCTAGATATGTCCAGTTCCTTTGCCAACTCATAAATTCTCACCTTAGACATATTATTCACTCTCCTTTTTCATATTATCTAAAAGAACTTCAAAGTCCTCATTTTTTATATTTATTTTAAGTGCTGCTTGTAATTTGTCACGAAGTTTCGGACTCAAAAGACATTTTTCGTCCTTCATGACATAAGCCCCTCTTCCGTTCATCTTTCCGCTTTTGTCAAAGACGACTCCGTCATCTGTTTTCACAATCCTTAAAAGTTCGTTTTTCGGTGCACCTTCCATACAAACCACACACCTTCTAATTCTCTCGTTTTTTCTTGAAGATTCAGCGTTTTTATTTTTCATATATATATTTATTCATCGCCTTTCTCTTCATCGGAGTCGTGAAAATCATCAGAATAATCTTCGTCAAAATATTCGTTATCAATCTCAAGTTCTTCATCATATTTGCTGTAATCATCATAGAGTTCATCGGAATATTCGTCATTGTAACCGTTGTCATAATGTGATTTGTATTCATCTTCATAATCATGGTCCGAATATTCTTCGTAATCATCATCGGCATAATCGTTTGAATCTTCATGAATTTCATCAAGTTCATCATGATTATCGTCATTATAAAAATCTTCACTAAGACCTTCGAGCTCATCCGCATGTTCTCTCAAGAAATCTTTGTATGTGTCATCGCTCTTGATATCGATTTTCCAATTTGTAAGGCGTGCCGCAAGTCTTGCGTTTTGTCCTTCCTTACCGATTGCAAGTGAAAGTTGATCGCCCGGTACAAATACAACGCTTGAACGTTCATCTTCATTTATGATTACGTGTGTTACATCCGACGGTGCGAGACTGTTTTTAATATATTCCGCCATGTCGCTTGACCAGAGAATGATATCAATTTTCTCGCCGTTTAACTCATCAACAACAGTTTTTACACGATTTCCTTGAAGACCTACACAAGCTCCCAACGGATCCACGTCCTTGTCTCTCGAGAAGATCGCGATCTTACTTCTCGAGCCTGCTTCACGTGACACTTGTGCAATTTCTACAACACCGTCCATGATTTCCGGAACTTCGATTTCAAAAAGTTTTTTCACAAGGTTCGGGTGACTTCTCGAAAGCACCACTTGTGGTCCCTTACCTGTCTTTTTGACTTCAAGAATAAGCATCTTCTTTTTGTCCCCGACATTCAAAACTTCATTCGGAATTTGTTCATTCAAAGGCAATATCCCTTCGAGTCTTCCCATGTCGACAAATGCGTTACCCTTTCTTATTCTGTTTATTTCACCTGTGATAATGTCGTTTTCACGGTTCACAAAATCTCCGTAAATTGCTTCTCTTTCAGCATCTCTAATCTTTTGAATAACGATTTGCTTTGCTGTTTGTGCAGCGATTCTTCCGAAATTTTTTGGAGTGATTTCGATTCTTACAACGTCACCCACGCTTGGATTTGAGAGATACTCCTGTGCATTCAAAACGGAAATCTCGGTGTTTTCGTCTTCAACTTCGTCAACTACAGTCTTTTTGTTGAAAACCTTAACTCTGTCGTCAAGATTTTCAAACTCAACATCAACGTCGATTTGGCTTCCGGTGTTATAATTCTTTTTATAACTCGAGACCAATGCGGCTTTGATTGAATCTATAATTTGCTCCTTCGAAATCCCCCTCGTTTTTTCGATTTCATCGAGAGCTTCTAAAAATTCTTGGTTCATAATCCCACCTCTTTCATTTTTATAAATATAAAAGAGAGGATTTCGGCCTCTCTTTCTCATCTACATACATTTTAACATATTTAAACTAATAATACAACTAGTTTGAAAATATTTTTACGATTAAAACATACTCATTTGGTTAGTCTCTTGAAGACCCCCAAGAAGATTATGTTCTTCCATAAATTTAACGCATGTGTTATTTAATTTTGTTCGTTTTTGCAAATCTTCAATGCTTATAAATCTCTTGATTTCTCTTTCCCTTACAATATTTTCGCTCACAGATTCACCAAGACTCGGTATTGATGAAAGTGGCGGCAGGATTCCGTCTTCTGAAACCGCAAATCTTGCCGATTCCGATTTATAAAGATCGACATTGTCGCATTTAAATCCTCTTAAATACATCTCGCGTGCAATATCATAAACTTTTAAAATTTCTTCTTCCTTCTTCGTGTTTTTTGGAAGCGATTTAAGTTCATTCATTCTTTCGTTTATCGCATCGAGCCCGCTTGAAATGATTTCCATTTCAAAATTGTCCTTCTTGGTGCTTAAGAATGTCGCATAAAACTCTCTCGGATAATGGAGCTTGTACCACGCAAGTCTGAATGAAAGCATGACATATGCTACGGCGTGTGCCTTCGGGAACATGTATTTAATCTTGTTGCAGGAGTCGATATACCACTCCGGCAAATTGTGTGCGCGCATTTTCTCCTCGTCTTCCGGTGTCAAAGGTTTTCCCTTTCTAACTTTCTCCATCGTAAAGAAAGAAAAATCGTTTGGAAGTCCCGCATTTAAAAGATAGGTCATGATGTCCTCTCTCGTTGCGATAACGTCTGCAATTTTGCAAGTACCTTCACGCACAAGAATCTGTGCATTGTTTGTCCAAACGTCCGTGCCGTGGCTAAGACCGGAAATTCTTATTAAATCCGAAAAAAGTTGCGGCTGCGTTTCGACGAGCATATTTCGAACAAAATCCGTTCCGAATTCAGGAATTCCAAATGTTGAAACTTCCGAGCCAAGTTCTTCTTTCGTTAAACCAAGTGGTTCAGTCGACACAAACATCTTCAAAATTTCCGGGTCGTCGAGCTTTATGGAATCACTTTTAACACCTGTCAAATCTTCCAGCATCCTTATCATGGTCGGACCATCGTGCCCAAGAATATCAAGTTTTAAAATGTTCGAGTGGAGTGCTTTATACGCAAAGTGCGTCGTAAAAACTCCGGTTGAGGCATCGTCCGCAGGATATTGCACCGGCGAAAAGTCGTGGATGTCTTTGCTTTTCGGAACAATCATAATCCCCCCCGGATGTTGTCCGGTGGTCCTTTTAATGCCTACTATACCGTTTATTAGTCGATTTATTTCCGCTTCCGAGACCATCTCTCCGTGTTCTTCGAAATAGTTTTTAACATATCCGTATCCGACCTTGTCCTGAATCTTTGCAAGCGTTCCCGCTCTAAACACATAGCCCTCACCGAAAAGTTCTTCGACAAATTTGTGTGCCACACTTTGATATTCGCCCGCAAAGTTGAGGTCGATATCCGGCTCTTTGTCCCCGTTAAAACCCAAAAATGTTTCAAAAGGAATATTAAATCCGTCTTTTTTAAGCGGCTCACCGCACACCGGACACACTTCGTCCGGCATATCGATTCCGACATTGTACTCGCCGTTTGTAAAGAACTTGCTGTACTTACATTTTTTGCAAACATAATGCGGCGGAAGCGGATTTACCTCGGTGATATCGCTCATCGTTGCGGCAAAACTCGAGCCTACCGAACCACGGCTCCCGACAAGATAACCGTCGGAGTTCGACTTTTTAACGAGCTTCTTTGCGATAATATACATGACGGAGTAGCCGTTTCCAATAATCGAATGGAGTTCTTTTTCGAGTCTTTTATCGACAATTTCCGGAAGTGGATCTCCATAAATTTTCTTTGCATTTTCGATACATGTATTTCGAAGTTCATCTTCAGAACCTTCGATAATCGGCGGAAATTTTTCTCGTGGTATCGCTCTCATAGTTTCAACTTCGTCGAGTAACCAATTTGTGTTGGTGACTACGATTTCCTCTTTCTTGTCGTACGGGACATAGTCTAGCCCGTCCATAATTTCCTTTGTGGTTTTTATATATAGTGGCGGTGCAAAGTCAGCCCTGTAATCTCCACGGCTTTTCCCCAAAATCTTTCGATATATAACATCTTCCGGCGTTTTCTCATACACATTTCCGCCCGCTATCATCTTCACATTTGCTTCCGATAAAAATTCGAAATATCCTCCGAGAACATTCGAAACATTTGAAATTTGGGGATACTTCGCACCCAAAAGACCCGCGTAGTGGTCAGTCGGTTGCACTTCGCAAAAATCGTATTTTTGAAGGCGGCTCTTGATGTCGGAATAAAGAAAGCCGTCAGAGTAATACGAGAAAATCTCACCTTTAACTGCTTCAGCACCGAGTATAAGCCCCTCTCTGTGTGCCATTAAATCAGATAAACTTACTCGTGGGACTTTGTTGAAGTTTTCTGTGCAGCTCTTTGTGATGATTAAATATAAATTCTTAAGTCCGACTTTATTTTTTGCATAAACAAGCATTCTGTAGCTCGTGCGTCTGTCCTCATACGGAACTTTGTATAGGTCATAATAATTTTCGATTTTCCCCGAAGTCTTTAGCATTGTCATCATATTTATAAAGAGATGTGCAGTTGCTTCAGCGTCGTCAACCGCTCTGTGGTGACTGACGAGCCTGATGTTTAACCTGTCCGTCAAAGTGTCGAGCTTATAATTTCTCACGCCTTCAATCAAATCGCGTGCCATCTTCATCGTGTCCGCAAACGGATTTTTAATCTCAATGCCGAACTTCAAAAACTTCTGTTTAATAAATCCGACGTCGAAGTTTGCATTGTGCGCAACAAGCACACAGCCGTCTATAAATGCAAGAAACTCATCCTTGATATCTTCAAAATACGGCTCATTTTTCACGAGCTCATCGTCGATACTCGTAAGATTTGAAATGACAGTTGGAATCGGTGACTTCGGCTTTATAAGTTGATTGTATCTTTCGATAATCTCACCATCACGAACTTTTACTGCACCGATTTCAATTAGCTCACATTCATAAGGATTGAGCCCTGTGGTTTCGATATCGAAAACCACATAGTCGCCGTTGTTCTCACTATAATCCTGCACATATTTTTCGGTGTCGTCAAAAAAGTTCGCTTCCATTCCGTAGCCGATTTTAAAATTCTCGTCGCCCATATCCATAACATCAGGATATGCTTGAACGCACGCATTGTCGGTCACAAAAATCCCGCGATGTCCCATTTTTTTGTAGATATTAATTAAATCTACAGGCTCAATTGAACCTTCAAGCAGACTCATCTTAGTGTGTGCATGAATTTCAACTCGTTTGTTCTCGCTGTCGTCAATCTTGTCGACCTTCGGGACGACTTCATAGTTTCGCATCAAAATCGACATTTGGTGGTCGAACTTGTCATATTTGTACTCTCCGTTTAAACGAAGTCTCGTGTCGTTTTTAACCGTTGAATCGAACTCGTCGTTTTGTTCATCACGTAAAAAACATTTGACACAGATACTCTCAGTGCCGTCATACACAAAAAACTTCGCAATTTTAAGCCCTTCTGTTCTCGTGTCCGTCTTTGAAATCGAAAAAACTTCCCCCTCAATCGTCGGGAAAGTATCTTCTTCGGCAAGTTCTTTGATCTTTATAATCTCGCCGAATTTGTTTGTCTTCGGCTTATAATAAGTCTTTTTTTGTGGTTTATCATCTGATTTTTTCGTATTTGACTCTTTCTTCAAATTCTCCATAAGTGCCTGATGATCTTCAACATAACTTGCGTCTTCATTCTCTATTTTGCTTTTGAGTTCTTCATATTCATCTTTCGAGACATTGTTCATTGCGTTTTCAATCATAGCAAGGTCATAGTCCTCGTCCTCAAGCTCATTTAAATTCCTTGAGAAATTGTCAATTGAAATCTTATAGTTCGGCAATAAATCGCTGAATTTATTTTTAAGAAATGAGATATCCTCATTTGAAAGCTCCATGTCCGAAGTCGAAAAAATATCGATTTCATGCGTTTTTGAATATAAAACCGCCTTGTCGATTTGAAAACCTCTTTCACTATAAAATTTTCTGTCCTCATCACAGGTTAAAACAGAATCAATTATGTTCATTGTCAATCTCCGTAATTCTCTCTATAAGCGTTGTTATAGCGTCAGTTCTCGTGACTTCCTCCAAAATTTTTCCCTTTTTAAAAATGATGCCGCCCTTTTTATTTAGCGCAAGTCCGATGTCCGCTTCTCTCGCTTCACCCGGACCGTTCACGTGGCAACCCATAATCGCAACGCTCATCTTGCCCTTTATTTTCGGCTCTCTCGCCTTAAAATCCTTGACCATTGTGATCATATCGCCGTTTGTCCTTGCACATGTCGGACAGCTTATAAGGTTTATGCCTTGTTTATTGAGCCCAAGACTCTTTAAAATATAATTTCCCGCAATGACCTCTTTGTACGGCTCGTCGGTCAAACTGACCCTTATAGTGTCGCCTATTCCTTCGAGAAGGAGTGTTCCGATTCCGATAGCACTCTTTATGGAGCCTTCTTCGTATGGTCCTGCTTCGGTCACACCGAGGTGGAGCGGATAATTCTTGAGCCTCGAGTACTCTCTATAACTTTCGACACATGTCTTTATGTCGGAGCTTTTTATTGCAACCTTAAAATTTCTAAAGTCCAAATCTTCCAAAGTCTCCGTTTCCATGATTGCCGAAGAAACAAGTGACTTTGCGTTCACACCGCCGAAACGGTCAATTACATCAGTCGCAATAGAACCCGAGTTCACTCCGATTCTTATCGGAACATTCACAGATTTTAGAGCACTCACAAGCTTTTTCAAATCTTCTTTATTTTTCATATTGCCCGGATTTATTCTTATGCAGTCCGCACCGTTTTCAAGTGCCCACATCGCAAGACTGTAGTCGTATTGAATATCCGCAACAACCGGCACATGAATGTGTTTTTTTATCTCTTTTAAAGCTTTTGCGTCAGCCTCATCATTTATTGCAGATCTCACAATGTCGAGCCCATATTTTTCGCACAAAAGAATTTGATTTACTGTCGCTTCCACATCTTTTGTGTCCGTATTCGTCATTGTTTGCACGCTAACAGGAGCTCCCCCTCCGACGGGAACTCCTCCAACAAATATCTTCAAGGTCTCCGACATAAAATCACCTCAATCTTAAAATGTCGTTGTATGTCACTCGAACAAATAAATATAGCATAAATGCCATTCCAACATAAGAAATAGCTGTTCTTGCCTTTTCGGAAATCGGTTTTCCGATAATTTTTTCTATTATATAAATAACCGCTTGTCCGCCGTCCAAAGGAATGATTGGCAAGAGATTAAATGCTCCGACTGAAACGCTGATGCCCGCAATCAAAAGCAAAATCATCAAGAGATTTATGTTCTCTTGTTTCGTCATAAATCCTGCAAATCCGACAATCCCCATCATTTGGTCGTCAACTTTTACAAAAATCTTCTTTAAAATTCCAAAGATTTTCCCAAGCATGTCCCCGATAGTTGTTGCCGCTTCTTTGAAAGCCTTTGCCGGCGATTTTATGAGTTTAAATGAAACACCGAACGAGCCGTCTTCCTTTAAACTTGGAACGTCTATCGTTTCGATTTCGCCGTTTCTCTTTATTGTCATCTTAAATCCATCTTCCGAAAGAAAATCCTTGTCCTTCGTGAATTCATTAATATTTTTCACATCTCTGTCATTTACTTTTAAAATTTCATCGCCAGGCATCATTTGAACCTTTTCTGCGACAGAATTCGGCATGATTTGGTCAACAGTCATGCTTTGCGTGCCTATGAATGTAAAAATAAAAAAGAATAAAACATAAGCGAGCACAAAATTCATGATGATTCCGTTTAAAATGATAAACATCTTCTTTCCGAACGATGCCTCAGGAAGTGCAGTGTATTTCGAATCGTCAAACTCTTCGAAAAGTTGTTTTTCCTTTTCGCTGTTTTTGGTTTCGTCTTTGTCAAAACTGCAAAATCCGCCAAGCGGCAAGAGTCTTATAGTAAACTTTGTGCCGTTTTTAAACCACGAAAAAAGTTTCGGTCCGAAACCGATTGCAAATTCATAAACGCGAACGCCCGAAATCCTACCGGCAATGAAATGCCCCCACTCGTGAACGGTCACGATAAAAAGTAATATAAATAATGATAAAACTATCTTCATAAAATCCCCACTTCAATAAATATAATATAAAGCCCGAACGAAACAAAGAGCAGACTGTCAAATCTATCCAAAATTCCTCCGTGGCCCGGCAAAAGATCGCCGTAGTCCTTGATTCCTGTTGCACGCTTGATACCTGATGCAAATAGATCTCCAATCTCCGCTAAAACTCCGAGCACAAAAAGCGCTACAATCAATTTAAAGTCGATTTTTACACTTGGAAATATAAAATGAATTGGAACAAGTCCGAGCACAATCGCTCCCAAAATACCGCAAACTGCTCCTTCCACAGTTTTTTTCGGCGAAACTTTCGGGCAGAGTTTCTTCTTTCCTAAAAGCGAACCGCCCAAATATGCAAACACGTCAGCTCCCGTTGTAATTGCAAAAATCACTAGAAAATAATGATGATTCTCGCTTGTGTAATTCGAGAAAAATGTTCCGATATAGACAATGTATAGCGCTGTCATAAGCGACATACCGAAGTTTAAAAGTCTCTTTTCCGTCAAATCGAACACATAAGTTATAAAAAGCGTTAAAACTAAAACCGCAAAAATCACTTTCTCAAGCGGAATTAGATAACTTGTCGGCTCAAAGGTTTTAAGCACATACGAAAGCGTAGCTTTCAAGAAAACCGCAACCATTATCGGCACATAATTTATTTTAACATCGATATTTCTGAATGCATTTCTAAGTTCGACAATCGCAAACAGCATCATAAGCGTTGTGAATGCAGTGACTGCGGTCGCTCCCAAAAAATACATTATAGCATACACGGCGACAATGAAAATCCCCGTAATTAAACGCGTTTTAAAAGTTGACATTCTACAAACCTCCAAATCTGCGATTTCTCTTTTTAAAATCGTCCAAACATCTGTCCAAAATCTCGCGATTTATTTCGGGCCAGCTCTCGTCGATGAACATGAGCTCCGAATAAGCCGCCTGTAGAAGCAAAAAGTTCGACAATCGCATCTCTCCGCTCGTTCTCAAAATCAAATCGGGGTCTTCTTCGCCATGCGTGTAAAAATAATCCGAAAGCGTTTCGTAGTCAACCTTGTCGATTTTCCCCGCCTTTGCATCTTCGATTATTCCGTTCACAGCATGCACAATCTCCGCACGTCCCGAATAATTTATTGCGAAATTCACGACGAGTCCCGTGTTGTTCTTTGTGAGTTCAATCGATTCCCCGAGCTTTTTTTGAACAATCTCCGGAAGCTCCGACATATCCCCCAAAACTCGCACAATCGCATTCTTTTCGTGTAGCTTTTTGAGCTCCTTGTCAACATAAGTGACCAAAAGATTCATCAAAAAACTGACCTCGCTTTCGGGTCTCTTCCAATTTTCGGTTGAAAAAGCGTAAAGCGTGAGAACATCAATTCCCCGCTCATCCGCCCACTCAATCGTCTCTATAACCTTCTCCATACCGACCTTGTGGCCGTATGTCCTCGGCATCATGCGCGCCTTCGCCCACCTGCCGTTTCCATCCATAATAATTGCTAAATGCATAAAATCCTCTTTAAAAATAATCTTTAATATAGAATACCATAAAACAAGATAATTTTCAAAAACTAAATTCTATATTTGTATAAAATAATCGCTTTAAAAACCGCTTGATTCACATGATTTGACGTTTATAAATCAAATGTTTGTGGAAATGATTTATTGAAAAATTTATATTTATTTCATTTTTTTCCATAAGCGCTTTATGTAAAAATTTTGGTTTAATATAGACAAAATGAGCGGAAGATTTCTCTCCCGCTCAAAATATTTCTCAATCTTATTGTATTATTTTCAGGATAATTCTATATACATATTAATTTATTTTTCCTACTTTTGAAGAATTTTTATCATCTCTTCAAGGTTTGGATACTCTCCATATATTATTTCTGCCATAGCCTAATAATCTTTTTTAATTCTAATAGTATTAGATTCATATAAACCTACAAAACTAACTTCTTCCATTTTCTAATCTTAGTCCTAAATGTTCCAAACGGTGCTACTGTATTTACATGAATAAACTTATACACTTCCCAAGTTGCGGTTTTGGTTGCCGCATCCGCCCATTTTCTCATATGTGGTTTAAATAACTCTTCATCTGTCAATTCATCTATCATAAGACAAATATTTTCTACATTTTGTGTTAATTGTTCTTTTAACTCCTTTAAAGATTTATGAGCATAAGTATCAGTGAACCATTCATATAATTCTCCAAGTTGATTCCATTTGAAATTATCTGACGGTGTTTTAACTTTCAGTCCTTTTCTCTCATCTTCTTCCCATTTCAAGAGTAAAGTTGTCCAACCTACTTGATAGGCAAGATTTTCTGCCGGTGTCCTATCAACTTCTTCTACTCTTTTATCTTTTAGTTCTTCCGGTATATTGTCAAACTCGGAAATATACTTTTCAAAAGCTTTCTTTATCTCATTTTTTAATTCTCCCTTGCTTTCATAAGACTTCATATGTCTACCTCCGTGGTTTGTATACATATATTATATCGTGTCCGTGACAAGAATTCAATTGCGAATAAATTTAATATCCTAATAACAATTCATCATCTTCATCTGAAGAAGGATGGATTTATTAACAAACATATTATAGAATTAAAAATATATGCCGAGCCTAAAGAACCATATTATATAAAAAGCGATTAGACTTTAATTCTAATCGCTTAAAAACATTTTAACTATTTTATTTCCTTAACCGTTTGCCATATTATCTATATTCCAATAAATATCAGAAACTATTCACATAAGGGAGGAAACGCAAAAGTTTTTTAATTTAATAATCTTATTCGTTCCACTCCCAAATATAATAATTTTTATGCTCTGTAACTCTCACATATGCATACACCATCTCTTTATATCTGAACTCGAATATATTCTCCATCACTGACTTATTGGCGTCACTCGTTTCTACATATGTCCACCCTAAATCTTTCATATAATCAACCAAATTCAAATCTTTATTAGCAATCATAACTTTAGGATATTCTTGAATCTCATAATAGTCTTTGTTTAAAATGCGAACTTGAATAAATCCATTAATCACTCTTAAGGGATTACATTCTCCAAACACGCCCCCGGAAATAACTGTACAAAAAACAGCTATTAAAACTATTATGGTAGCTAAAAGAATAATACTCTTATTTTTCTTTGATATTTTACTCATTATTCATCATATTCTCCTTAATTTATAAATTACTTTTTGAATAAACATGGAACATATCCTCTCACGTGCTATAGTTTATATCTTAATTTAAATAGTTTGTTAATAGTACTATATTACCAAAAATATAAAAATAGCAACTAAAATTGGTAAGTATATAAAGAAAACGACTAAGATTTTTAGTTTTAGTCGCCTCAATATATATTCCTTTAATCTTAATACTTAACAGAAACCACTTGCTGAACAGACATATCAGAATATGAAACATTCCTAAAATATGAACTCCATCCATCAGCTATTCTGAAATATCCATTAGAGTATGATACAACCGCAATTGAATGTCCTCCTTCTGATGTTTCTAATAAATCAACAGAAACATGAAGTAACTTTCCAGCCTTCAAAGCATCAATCATTGTTTTAGATGATGTCCCTCTGAGTGTATAAGATTCCTTTGGTTTAGCACCTAAATCTATACCAACTTTTGTGTATGCCGGTGCAATATTTTTTCTTGCGGTACCTGAATCTTTTGAACCACTCACACCACCATTAGTATCCATTGCAATGTAAAATTTTGCGAATACATCATTATTGCTATATGCGCTTGACAGACTCGATTTTCCTATATAGCTAAAATACTTCATTATCGTTGTTGCGGCTGTTGGAGAACAATGGTCATGCGGATACACTCTTCTGCCTTTTGAATCTGTAATTTTCAAATCATCAAAATCTCCAGTAGTGCATGGTGTAAAAGATCCTCTTCTCGAAAGTACCGGTTCTGAAATTTTAAAGCTCTTCAACTCTGGCTCAATCGGTTTCCCAAATTCAACTTTCCTTTCGTAAAAAGATTCTTCTAACTGACCCTCAGTAATCTCTGAAGGATAATTACCACTTTGTGGCATTAAGTCAATAATCTTTCCGTCATTCAACTCAACATAAATCTCAAATGGATTTACAAAATACACTTTCCCTTCATATAAATCTTCATATGTCAGACCCGCTTTAGATAAAAGTCCTTCAAATAGATTCCCTTCATTACTGTAATCATATATATATCCACTATGAGTATCTCTAATCACATATCCTGCATATTCATTTAATTCATTTTTGAATTCTATATATTCAGCAACTACATTTGCATCAAAATCTAATAACTTAATTTTCCTTTGCGGTTGCAAATCATTATCAATATTATCCACTTTATTCTCTTTAACTAAAAGATTAGTTTCAATATCATAGCTATTTTTCCTATCAACTTTATCTGTGCATGTAGAATATGCAGTTACCCCGATTATGGAAAATACTATAATTAGCATTAAGAACGTGCATATTAAATTTAATTTTATTTTCTTATTATCCCTACTATTTTTCAACATTTTTCCTGCCTCCTTTTTTATTTCCTCCAGCTGTGTTACAGCCTACAAATGTTATTAATTTTTGATTTCTAGCGGTACTCCATAAATTTGTATAATTACTATTTTAAGAACCTGACTGACATACAAATTTATATGTTCCAAAACTTAATACATTTTCGTTTCCATGTCCAGATAAAAATAAAATATCTGCTTTCAAGCGAGTATTTGTAAAATCACTTTTTGTTGGATCTTTTAAGGTAACTACTCTATAGCCAGCACTCTTATATGCTGAAGAAGCATTGATTGCATTTTCTCTTGTATCTACTCCATCGCCAAAATTTTTACCTGCCGACACTGCTAAACCACCATTTGCATATACTGGTACCGATAGCGAAAAGCAACACATAACTAAAATGGCTATAAATACAACTTATATATTTCTTATCTTCATAATAATAATCTTCTCTTTTATTTAAAAAAATTAAATGGGAAAATTAAAAATTCAGTATCTATAAAATACGAACCATCATCTTCCAATTTGTGATATTTTGTATATAAGTATAAAATAGCTTTATATGAAATTGATCCTCCGTCTTTATAATGATATTTTATTGGAAAACACATTATTGATAAAACAATAAATAAAATAACAAGCTTGATTCTAACTTTTCTTCTTTTCACGACTCACCCCATTTTCTTTAAATATACACAATCATCTATAATTTTCATAAAATTTGTGTATTAGATAAATTCTTTTTTCTAGTTCTACTATTTGCATAATAGATTTTTAATCACAAATGTCTATAAAATGCTGTTATTACGTATCTATAACTTAAATCTTTTTTTCAATTCTAATTTCATCAGCTCTATTATTCTTGTCTTTACCAATTATTGTTAATTTATAAGAGCCCTCAATGTAGAATTCTCAACAATAAACTCCACTGCCTAAATCATTATGTTCATACTTTTCTAAATAAGCCCATATATATGGACTATCAAAATTAGAGTACTTATCGTTAATTTCATAATAATATAAATCTTACAGAGGAGATATGCCCCTCTGTAAGATTGTTTTTTATCTAGTTATATAGTATCTACAAAATGTTGGATAACTAAGACTTCCATAGTCTCTATCACATTCTACTGGATCATAAATATAATTACCAGAAGCATCTCTATAATATAATTCTGAAAACTCTATATCCGTTAGAATAAAAATATATTTTAACTCTGACTTTATAAAGTTTTTTATATATCCTTGAACTCCTGCCCTTTGCGTTTTGATATTAATAGTTGTAATATCAAGCTCATGATTACAAGAAACAAACTAACATAAAACATAATTGTCAAATTACTTATATTATTAGTTTCTGTGACTGCTGCATAAAATAAAGGACCCCAAAATATTAAATGACCAAGTAGGTTTAACTCCATCTTATATTTAAGCTTTACCCTTAAAAATATTTCTCCGAAAATAATTATTAAACCAAGTATAGAACTAGCCTTGTTATAAAAAATATAAGCAAGTCCAGAGTATTGTTTTACACCATAAATTCCTGACCACTCAAATAATAAAGTGAACATGGGTATGATTTTTGCCAACAAGTAAATTATTTTTTCTTTAATCCTAAATTCTGTCAATTTAGATAATGACTTTTTCATTTTTACACCTTTAATAATTCTTTGTATATAATTTTGTTTAACTATTTGTCTTCCCCAAATATAATTTTATCTATTATTTCTTTCAAATTATAAGAAGTTTTGTATATCCCCTCTTTATCCTTATTTTTCGATTTTATATTGTACCAATATTTATTATCTGTACTAAGGGAATCGTCATCTCCTATTTCTATCTCATATTCCTTATTATCATGTACTTTAATTAAATATGTTCCTTCAGAATAGGCATTATCCAATCCTAGATATTGATTATTTGAATCATATAAACTAGAATCTTTATTCAATTCATTCAGCTGTTCTAAAATTTTCCTTTGTTGGTCTTGGGTTGTGACTAATTCTTTAAAAGTTTCTTGTTTTTCATCATAAATATTAACTGTCAAAGAGATTTCATCTTTTTCTTTGTTTATAGTTTTATCATTAGAATTTAAACAAGAGCTTAAATTAATCGTAAAAAATAATACTAGCATCAACCTAAATATTTTTTCTTTTGAAATCTTCATATAATCCTCTCTTATCTTGTATAAGAATTTATATTTACTTGTCCCGATAAATTTTTATTAGACTCATTACAAACAGTGACAATATAAGCACTTCCCTTTTGTGCCTCAAGCTTTAATTTAGAATCTGAATCAAAGCTTTTCTTATAAATTATATCCCCATCTTCTTCTATAATTATTGAATAATCAACTCCACCAGGACAAGACATGTTTTTTAGATTTAGGACAAATCCTTGGTAGTCACCACTAATCTCAAACTCATAGGCGATTTTTTCAAAACTTCCTAGCTTTATTTGCTCGTCAATATTTGCAAGTCCAGATTCTCTTACCGATAGCTTTCCTAATTCTAGTTTCTCATATTCTTCGTCACTTATTGTCTGAACCCTGTTATCATTATTAACCTCAAAATTATTTATAACTTTGCCTTGGGTTTCAACCCTATCTTGGCTTAGGTCGACCACATTGGCGAATACCGGTAAACAAAATGTAAACGCAAACATAAAAACTATCAAACCTGCAAGTGTTTTCTTCCATATTTTTATAATCTCCATTCTTTCTATATTAGGATTTAATTTTAAATATAGGTTGTTTTCATAAAATTCTCTTTCCACTAGTTTTAGCATTGATGAGCAATAAGCTTTTCTATTTTTTATTGTGTCGCCTAATTGTTGAACCACTAGCTTATCGCAATTTATTTCTATATCTTGGTCTATATATTTTAAGCTTAGCCAT
>NZ_QEKV01000015.1 GCF_003096635.1 Ezakiella coagulans
ATCCACCTGTACCCATGCCGAACACAGAAGTTAAGCCTTGCATCGCCGAAGGTACTCGGAGGGCGACCTCCCGGGAGATTAGGACGAAGCCGCACAATTTTGAGAAGATTTTATATCTTCTCTTTTTTTATACACAAGATAATATTTTATCATAAATAAATTTGCATTTAATTTATGGTAGTGGTATACTAAAAGTAGAAATATAAATATAAATATACATATACATATACATTTATGTGATATGTTTTTATGAAAGAAGGTAGTATGATGGGGAAAAAAGTTATTTTAGTTGCGACGATTGTTCTCTTGATTTGTTTTTCGTCCGTGGTTTTTGCGGGAGGAAAAGTGGAAATGTTTTCAGAGGCGGAAAGATATGAGGATGCAATTAAGGAGTTTAAAAAGTTCAGATCTTATTCGGAGAAGAAATTGGCAAAGCTTGCAAATATGGAACTTTCTAAATTTAAGGAGTTCAGAAGGATAAAAAAAGACGATGAAATTCATGCTGTGACTCCGAGCGTTTTCAAAGTTATGGTATGTCCGAAATGTAAAGCTGCAAGCATGAAATACATCGGCGAAAAGCATTTGGAGTATATATGTTTGGGAGAACAAAGAGCGTGCACAGAAAAAGCATATGGCACAGATTTAAAGTTTTCACGAACATGCCAAAATTATGCAAGATGTAAAAAGTGTTTATACACATATTCTGCACAGTGGGAAGAAATAAAGTGGGACTGTCACGGATTCAATAACTAGTTTTAAATTTTTCACGCACAATAGGCACTATGTGTCGCTATATTATTATATGTTTAAAAAGACGGTTATTCTTTTAAATCGTCTTTTTTTGTTTTATATGAATTGAATATAAGATAGTGTGAATTATATTTTTATATTCTCAATAATTTTATATTATTTATTAATATTATATTCTGTAATTGTAACTAGTATTAACCTTATTTGACTTTTACTTGATTAATAGCTATAATATATAATATGGGGGGATAGATTATGTTTAAAATTGGAGATAAGGTAAGCTACCCGATGCATGGGGCAGGTACTATTGTCGACATCAGTATTGAGACTTTCTTAGGGGAAGAGAAGAAGTATTATACTATCAGTATTCCTGTTGGCTCTGTACAAGTCAAGGTTCCGGTAGACAATGCGGAAGAACTTGGACTCAGAGATATTGTTAAAAACGATATGAAAGAAGATATTATAGAGACTCTTGAGGGTAAAAGAACGAAGATGCCGTCAAGTTGGACTCAAAGAAATAGGATGAATATAAATAAGCTTAAGACCGGTGATATTATTGAGGTTGCATCGGTTGTAAGAAACTTAATGTTACTTTCAAAAAAGAAGAATTTGGCAAGCGGCGACAGGAAGATGCTTACAAATGCAACGAATCTTCTTTTGTCGGAGCTTATTTTGAGCTTTGATATTGATGAAGATGAGGCGATGAAAAGAATAAATTCTTATGTTTTCGAAAGTCGTGAAGAAGAAACGGGGGATGATATTATTGAGTAAAGTTGCCAGGGGAATATTAAAATTTTTATTCTCCGCTATAGGCGGTGCAATTGGATTTACCGTTATGAAGTTTGTGTCCGTGTTTATAATTGAATCACTCGGACCTTTTTCATTGGGAACTATTTATGCTTTTTACGCTATTGCTACAGTTTTATTTGCAATTATTTTTTATTTATTATATGGTAGCTTGGAGCGTTTTGTTATAAAAGTTGTGAATTCAATAGACAACGATATAAAAAAATTGGGTGCTTTCGATTTTATGGTAGGAGTGATCGGGCTGGTAGTCGGCCTTTTAATCTCAGCTCTTATTGGTGTATTGGTTTCAAAAATCGAAATTCCTCTTGTAACCACTATCGTTACAATTTTTGTTTATGTAATTGTCGTTGCAACGAGCATGTCTATTTTTATAAGGAGAAAGGAAGAGTTTCGTAGGATTTTTGATTCTCTTAGAAATAAACCACAGAGCACTAACGAACCTGATACAAGAGTTAAAAGAGTTATAAAAAACCGTGATATCTCCGGAAGTTTGAAGGTTGTTGACACGTCAGTTATCATTGATGGACGGATTTTGGACGTTATGGGCACCGGATTCATTGAAGGCGAACTTATTATTCCTAGTTTTGTTTTGTCGGAACTGCAATATATTGCCGACTCTGAGGATGCGGAGAGAAGAAATAGAGGGAGACGCGGACTTGATATATTAAACGAGCTCCAAGTAAAATATCCTAAAAATATAGAAGTTATGGAATACGAAAAATCCGAAAAGATTCCGGTTGATTTGATGCTTTTACAAATGGCGAATGAGCTTGGCGGTGTTGTTCTTACAAATGATTATAATTTAAATAAGGTGGCAAAAGTTAAGGGGATTAAAGTTTTAAATATCAATGATTTGGCAAACTCAGTGAAGCCGGTTGTTTTACCGGGGGAAAATATGACGGTAAAGATTACGGGTATCGGTACTGAAGAAGGTCAGGGTGTTGCTTATTTGAATGACGGCACAATGATTGTTGTTGAAAAGGCATCTAAGTTGGTTGGAGAGGTTGTTGAAGTTTCTGTTCAATCGGTTCTTCAAACTTCAGCCGGTAGACTTATTTTTGCAAAGGTAAAAAATGATAGATAATATGAAAGTGACCGCAATTATTGCGGCGGCGGGTTCGAGCAACAGAATGAAGTCGTCTATTAATAAAACATTTATTAAAATTGATGGACTGCCAGTCATAATGCATACGATTGATAAGTTTCAACGTTCGAGCTATGTTGATGAAATTGTAGTTGCGGCAAGAAAAGATGAAATAGATTATTTAAAGAATGAAATACTACCGCTTGGAGACACTTCAAAAGTTATTGGAGTTGTTGAGGGTGGGAGCACGAGACAGGAAACGATTTCAAACTGTCTCGAATTTCTGCCGGACGATACAGATATAGTTTTAACTCATGACGGTGCAAGGCCGTTTGTTCACGTTGAAACTATTAATGGAGCACTTGTTGACGTTTTAGAAAACAGGGCTGTAGTTGTCGGAGTTCCCGTCAAGGATACTATAAAAAGTGTAAATGATGACGGAAAAAATGTCGTACACATAACGCCAAAAAGGAGTCTTCTTTGGGCAGCACAAAGTCCACAAGTGTTTTTTGCGGAGGATCTAAGAAGAGCTTACTACTATTGTAAGCTTGAAGGAATTGAGGGAACAGATGATTCATCGCTTGTTGAAAAACTTGGAATAGACGTGCATATGTTTCTTGGGACATACGATAATATTAAACTCACGACGCCGGAGGATTTGATTTTGGCTAAATTGTTTATAGATAATGGAGAAGTTAAATGAGAATTGGACACGGATACGATATTCATATTTTCGCGGAAGATAGGCCTCTTTACATTGGGGGCATAAAGATTAGAGATAACAATGGTCTTTTAGGACACTCAGATGCGGACGTTTTGATTCATGCAATTATGGATAGCTTGCTAGGAGCCGCGGGATTAAGAGACATCGGTTATTATTTTCCAGATACGGATATAAAATATAAGGGCGTAGATTCAAAAGTTCTTTTGAAGGAAGTTATGAGAATGATTTCGGATGAAGGCTTTAAAATTGTAAATATTGATGCGACAGTAGTTATGGAAAAGCCAAAACTTAAAGATTATATTATGCCGATAAGGGAAAAACTTGCGGAAGTGATGGGAATTAGTCTTTCATCAATAAATGTGAAAGCTACTACAAACGAAAAGCAAGATGCAGTAGGAGAGGGAAAAGCCGTAGAAGTTTTTTCGGTGGCATTAATTGAGGAGGTATTATAATGGCATGCGGAGGAAATAATATGCCACTTGAAAAGTGGGAAAATAAATTATCAAATATAAAAAGAGTTATTGCGGTTACATCTGGAAAGGGTGGCGTTGGAAAAAGTGTAACGACTAGCCTTTTGGCAACAAATTTGAACAAAAAGGGTTACAAGGTTGGAGTTCTCGATTGTGATTTAACGGGACCTTCAATTCCGGAAATTTTTGGAATTGAGGAAAAAGTTTATGGTTCAGAAGAAGAGATTTTCCCGAATAAAACGGGAGAAGGAATAAAAGTTATGAGTATAAATCTCATGCTTCCGAATAAAACAGATCCTGTAATTTGGCGTGGACCTATTTTGTCAAATATTTTAAATGATTTTTGGACTAAAATGAATTGGGGAGATTTAGATTTTCTTCTTCTTGACATGCCGCCGGGAACGGGCGATGTTCCTCTCACAATTTATCAACACTATCCTGTCGATGGAGTTGTAGTTGTTTCAACACCGTCTAAAATGGCTTCTATTGCTGTTCTAAAAGCGTATGAAATGGCACTCAGACTAAATCAAAATGTTATTGGCGAAATCGAAAATATGAGCTATTATGAATGCAAAGAATGTGGACACAAAGAATATTTATTTGGAGAGAAAGAACATATAGAAGGACTTGACATGTTGGGACAAGTTCCGTTCGATCCTGAACTTGGAAGATTTATTGACGATGGAAAAATTGAAGACACTTATGTAATGGCATACGATGAAATAGTTCAAAAAATAAAGGAAAAGATAAAAATTAATTAAATTAATGTTTAAAATGATAAATTTTGGATATATATAAGGTGACATTGTTTTTTTCATTTTTTTATCTCCTTTTATAAAGTGCACTTAGCACATAAAGGAAAAAGCATCTGTAACGATATTACAGGTGCTTTTATTTTGTCAAAAATTCTAGAACTATTGAAAATTATGTTTGAGGTGTGGTTTATGATAAAATTTTTTCCATTTAAATATTTGAAAAATAAAAGAAATGCTAAATTATTATTAGCAGTTCTTTTATCATGACAAACGAACAGTTATAGGGTAAAGTTTTCTCGTTCTATTTTCCCCTCTAAATAAATTATATAAAAATTTAAAAATATATTCTAGGGAAGATAGTTTAAAAATAAATGTGGAGGAGTTATATGTCTTGACTAATATTTTAAAAACGTGCATAATATATTTACAAGGAAAGTAATATTTAATGGAAATGGAATTTATTTTGTTGGATTTATTGGGGACTGTTGTGATTTCAATTAAAAAATGCAACAAAAAAACGCCGCAATCATAAGATTACAACGTTTTGGTTGGTGCGCCATCAGGGATTCGAACCCTGGGCACCTTGATTAAGAGTCAAGTGCTCTACCAACTGAGCTAATGGCACGTGTTTCATTCAACATTATTTATTGTAACATATTAATTTTTAAAATGCAAGTGTTTTTTGCAAAAATTTTAAAAATTTTTAATTTTTTTTGGAGGTTATTATGGATTTAAAATCTAAGGTAGTTGAAAGGCTTATAAAATACGCAAAAGTCTATACAACGTCGGATGAAGAAAGCGAAACTATACCAAGTACGAAGAGACAATTTGATTTGGCACATATGCTTGTTGACGAACTAAAGTCTATGGGTCTTGAAGCGGAAGTTGATGAACATGGCTATGTTTATTCCGAGTTAAAGGGAAATGTTGAAGGCGAACCGACAATTGGCCTTATTGCACACATGGATACTGCTCCTGATATGAGCGGAGAAAATGTAAAGCCGAGACTCGTTGAAAATTATGATGGTGGAGATATAAATCTTGACAGCGATGGAAAATATGTTTTAAGTCCAAAAGATTTTCCGGAATTAGAAAATAAGAAAGGTAATACTTTGATTGTAACAGACGGAACAACGCTTTTGGGTTCGGATGACAAGTCGGGAATTGCTGAAATTTTGACTGCAGTTGAATATTTATTGGCAAATCCTGATATAAAGAGAAGAAATTTAAAAATTGGATTTACTCCTGACGAAGAAATTGGAAGAGGCGCCGATATGTTTGATGTTAAAAAGTTCGGTGCAGATTTTGCATTCACAATTGACGGTGGAGATTTGGGTGGCCTCGAATATGAAAACTTCAACGCATCAAATGCGAAGGTTACAATTGAAGGCAGAAATGTTCACCCGGGCAGCGCAAAGGGAAAGATGAAGAATTCGGTCATTTATTCATACGAACTTTTCTCGATGCTTCCTGTTTTTGATAGACCAGAAAATACTGAAGGTTCTGAAGGATTTATCCATTTGAATAGTATTGAGGGCAATGTTGATAAGACTGTAATGAGTTTTATTATAAGAGATTTCGACAAGAAAGCCTTTGAAAAGAAAAAGGAAATTATGAGAAAAGCTTGTGAGTTCATAGAATCCAAACATGATTGTAAAGTTATTTTGGATATGAATGATAGTTATTACAATATGAGAGAAAAAATCGAAGAAGACATGAGACCTGTGGAACTCGCAATGGCTGCAATGAAAGAAGCTGATGTTGTTCCTGTTGTAACAAAAGTTAGAGGTGGTACAGACGGGGCAAGACTCTCATATATGGGACTTCCATGTCCGAATGTTTTCACCGGAGGATATAATTTCCACGGACGTTATGAATATGCCGTAACGGAAGAAATGGAAAAAGCTGTAGAGACAATTATTAACATTGCAAAAGTTAAGTAAATTTCTTTCGATTTTAATTTTAGTAATTTTCATTATCGGTTGCGAAAGAAAAAGTGATATTATTGACGATGGCATAATCAAAAAAAACACGGTAAATGTGATTGATATAAGCGAAGAAATTCCTGTCGCGAAAAATATTTTGAAAGTCGTTGAAAATGGCATTGATGGAGTGTTTAATCCACTTTATGCAATTTCTGATGCAGATAAAACTATAAGCTTTTTACAATTTTTACCGATTGTTTTCAAAAATAGAGATCTAACTTACACAACAAATAACTCGTTGTCAACTGATTTTAAAAATATAAATGGCAACATAAGGGTTAGACTAAGAGATATAGATTGGTGGGATGGATCTCCTGTTACGTCAGAGGATGTGCTATTTTCTTTAAAACTTCTTCTAGATAAAAACTATACAGGCGTCGAGAGAAGTAGTCTTCTGTTTAATATTGAAGGAGCATGGGATTTTTATAAAAATAAAAGTAATGAAATAAGTGGATTTAAAATTTTGGATGAAAAAAGTTTTCTTATTCATCTCTTAAATCCTAACGTTGAAATGGATTCAGCATTTAATTTTAGACCAATTTCTAAGGCGTATTATGGAAAGGGGCCAATCTCGGATATACGAAAACTTGATGATAAACCGATGGGAAATGGTGCGTACGCATTATATAATTATGAAAAACTCAACTTTTGCAGTCTGCGATCTAAATCGAATTTTTATTACAATAAGCCCGCGATAAAAAATATTTTCATTCGAGAAGAGACACTTAATGACAAAAAATCGGAGTTATATAGTGGAGAAGCGGATATTATAGATATTTACGGGAACAATGATATACGTTTTGATGAAACAATTCGCGACAATTATAATATGTTCACTGTTTACGAGAATAATTCCACTCTACTTATGAATGTACCGTCGGGTGACTTGATTGATCCTATCATCAGAAAATTTATATTTTCTGCAATTGATGAGGAGGATTTCACTACTGAGAGATATAAGCTGTTAAAATATGATGTAGGCATTGTAAGTCTTTCAAACAGATTTTACAGCAAAATTGAAATGCCATACGATAAGATTGAGCCGAATCTCAACAAGGTCGGAAATACACTTTTTATAAATGGCAAGCCTTTTAAAATCACTCTTCTATATTCTAATGTGGGTCTTAATGATTTTATTGCAACGAGAATTGAAAATAAACTAAAATCAATTGGCATTTCTGTAAAAAAATCCATTAGAACTCCGGAAGAAATAAAAAAAGATATAAGCGTTATGAGAGAAGAAATGGCAAATGTCATCTACATTTCGAATTTTAAGAATGGTGATATTCCTGATTATGGGCTTTTATACACAGGCTCTGAATTTATGGGGGCACCACAGGAAAATAGATTTAAGCAATACGTTGAATCTATGGAGCCGATGAATGTAAGAAAAAGGATTGATAAGTACAGAAGATTTTCTGAAGATTTGCTCGAAAATGCGTGGGTTCGTGGAATTGGATCACCTATTGCCAGAACTTATATTAGAGCAAATTTAAGATATGTATTCAATTCGGAAAACCTTAGTTGGTATGAAGGTGACGTTTGGAATATAAGTATTCAATAAATTGATAGATGTCTGACTTTGTCGGATGTCTATTTTTTTGAACAAAAATACCCTCTCAAATTTGAGAGGGTATTTTCTAAAATACCATTTTATCTTCTACGAAGTTTTTAATTTCATCGATTTTTATTCTATGTTGTTCCATTGTGTCACGATTTCTGATTGTGACTGTTTCGTCTTCCAATGTATCGAAGTCGACTGTTACACAGTAAGGAGTTCCAATTTCATCTTCTCTTCTGTATCTCTTTCCGATTGAACCTTTTTCATCGAAGTCGCAAGAGAAATATTTAATTAACTCTGAATAAACTTCTTCAGCTTTTTCGGTCAATTTCTTTGTCAACGGAAGAATTGCGACTTTGTATGGTGCAAGAGCCGGATGGAATTTCATAACAACTCTTGTTGTGCCGTCTTCCAAAGTTTCTTCTCTGTATGCATCTGCAAGGAATGCCAAAGTTACCCTGTCACAACCTAGAGAAGGTTCAACAACATAAGGGATATATTTTTCATTTGTTTGCGGATCTAAATAGTTCATATCTGATTTTGAGTATTCCATGTGTTTTGTCAGGTCATAGTCGGTTCTGTTTGCAATGCCCCATAGTTCGCCCCATCCGAACGGGAATTTGTATTCTATGTCGGTTGTTGCTTTTGAATAGAATGAGAGTTCTTCTTTTTCGTGATCTCTAAGTCTCATCATTTCTTCACGCATGCCAAGTTTTAAGAGCCACTCTTTACAGAAGTTTCTCCAATATTCGAACCAATCGTCGTCTTCGCCCGGCTTTACAAAAAATTCAAGTTCCATTTGCTCGAACTCACGAGTTCTGAATGTGAAGTTTCCTGGAGTAATTTCGTTTCTAAAGCTCTTTCCTATTTGAGCAATGCCGAAAGGCACTTGTTTTCTTGAAGTTCTTTGAACATTTTTGAAGTTTATGAAAATGCCTTGTGCAGTTTCAGGTCTCAAATAAATTTCAGCGGTGTTGTCTTCAGTAACTCCTTGAAAAGTTTTAAACATCAAGTTGAATTGTCTTATGTCAGTGTAATCAAGCTTCCCACAGTTCGGGCAGACAATATTTTTTTCTTTTATATAACCTAAAAGCTCTTCATTTGACCATCCATCAGGGTTTACACCATCGATGTTTTCTTTATTGCAATAGTCTTCAATGAGTTTGTCGGCTCTGAAACGCGATTTACATGCTTTGCAGTCGATGAGCGGGTCGGAGAATGAACTCAAGTGTCCGCTTGCTCTCCAAACGTCAGGATTCATAAGTATTGCCGAATCGACGCCGACATTGTATTTGGATTCTTGTACAAATTTTTGCCACCATGCTTTTTTAACATTATTTTTAAGTAGTACACCAACAGGGCCGTAGTCCCAAGTGTTTGATAATCCGCCGTAAAGTTCACTGCCTGCAAAAATAAATCCTCTTGATTTTGCAAGAGCTACTAATGTTTCCATATTTTCTAACATATTTCACCTCTTATAATATATCTAAATTATACCAAATGTAAGGATTTTTATCAAGTTTAATAATGAATAACAAATGCTCTTTATGGGTATTATAACAAAGAGGTGATTATTTGGAAAATTATTTTAGAATAACGGGCATGCACTGTGCATCTTGCCAAACGAGAATTGAAAAAGTTCTCTCGAAAACGGACGGGGTTTACGAAGTTAATGTAAATCTTGCAACGGGCAAGATGAGAATTAAATATGACGAAAACAAACTTGATTCTAAGAAGATTGAGGATAAGGTTAAGTCAATAGGATTCGGCGCGGAGCTTGAACGTGAAAGAAATATTGAGAAAGACAAAAAGCTGAAAGAAAAGGAATATGCTTCAATTAAGAGAAAATTTATACTTTCCGCAATTCTGACATTGCCGCTATTTTCTATAATGTTTTTTCATATGGCGGGCATTCGTGTCTTTTGGGACAAACCGGAAATACAATTTGCTCTTGCGACAATAGTTCAGTTTTACGTGGGATACACTTTTTATGTGGGGGCATATAAATCCATAAAATCAAAAGCGATGAATATGGACGTGCTCGTAGTTATGGGAACGTCTGCAGCATATTTTTATAGCATTTACAATTGGTATGTCGGACATGATCATTTTTATTTTGAAAGCTCGGCAATGATTATAACGCTTGTGCTTTTGGGAAAAATGCTTGAGCTTAGGGCGAAGTCTAAAACAGGAGAAGCACTTATGAAGCTTATGGACTTAGCACCGAAAGAAGTTACGGTAATTGTTGACGGAAATACTTTTAAGAAAAGTGCAAAAGATGTAAAACTTGGAGATGTTCTTCTTATAAGACCGGGCGAAAATATTTCTGGAGATGGGGATATAGTACAGGGAAAGACAACGGTTGACGAGTCAATGCTTACGGGTGAGTCAATTCCGGTTGATAAAAATGTCGGCGATAAAGTTTATCAGGGTACGCTCAACTTAAATGGTTCAATAGAGGTTAAAGTCACCACGGATATGACGGAAACGGGGCTTTCGAAAATCATAAGAATGGTCGAAGAAGCACAAAACCAAAAAGCACCGGTTCAACGACTTGCGGATAAGGTCGCTTCGATTTTTGTGCCGACTGTAATTGGCATTGCGATTTTGACATTTTTACTCCACAGAGTTTTTGGAAGTGATGTTGAAAAGTCGCTCATATCGGCTGTGTCGGTTTTGGTCATAGCGTGTCCGTGTTCTCTCGGACTGGCGACCCCGACGGCTATAATGGTCGGAACCGGAAAGGCTGCGAACGAGGGAATTTTAATAAGGGATGCAAAAGCACTTGAAAATGCAGAGAAGCTCACAGCAGTAGCTCTCGATAAGACAGGCACAATCACAAAAGGCAAACCTGACGTTGTCGACATGATAAATATAAAGGGAGATAAGGGCATAAATCGCTCAATCCTTTATTCGATGGAAGTCAATAGTGAGCACCCGATTGCAATGGCAATTGTGGATTATTTTCACGACAATCCGCCGAAAAAAATAAACGGCTCGTTTATAAATATCGAAGGGCGAGGAGTGGGATTTAAAATTCTTGACAAAAATTATTATGCACTCAGCATAAAAAGTATTGAGGAGTTGGGAATTGAAATAGGTGCGGAAATTCGCGAGAATATGAGACCCGAAGCGACGTATGTCGGACTTGTTGAAGATAAGGAGCTGAACATGCTCGTCGGACTTGTCGATGAAATCAAAGAAGATTCAAAAGAATCTATCAGATTTTTACACGACATGGGATTAAAAACCGTTATGATTACGGGAGACAACGAAAAAGTAGCTCAAAAAATTGCGGGTTTGGCGGGAATCGACAAATATTATGCGGAAGTTTTGCCGGAAGAGAAAGTTTTAAAGGTCAAAGAACTCATGGAAACTGAAGTCGTCGGTATGGTTGGAGACGGAATAAACGATGCCCCCGCACTTGCAACGGCAGATATTGGTTTTGCAATGGGAACTGGAACAGATATTGCAATTGACTCCGGAGATATTACTCTTGTCGGTGGAAGCTTAAAATCGGTCGCTAGAGCGATTGATGTCTCGAAAAAGACAATGAAAACTATAAAGCAAAATCTTTTTTGGGCGTTTTTCTACAATGTTGTCGGAATTCCTATAGCAGCGTTGGGTATACTAAATCCGATGATTGCAGGAGCTGCTATGGCATTTAGTAGTGTTAGCGTAGTTACAAACAGCTTAAGGTTAAAGAATAAGTAGTTTTAAACATAAAGTATTTATGGTATACTATTAGTATGAGAAAAAATTAAGGAGGATGTTATGTTAATTAGAATCAATGGAATGAGCTGTAACCACTGTAAACATGCAGTTGAAGAAGCGATAAAAAAAGTTAAGGGCGTTAAAAAATACGAAGTAAACTTGGAAGGCGGATGTGCCGAAGTTGACGGGGATTTTGATATCACTGAACTCAAACAAGCAATTGAAAATGTTGGATTTGACGCAGAATAGGTGAGAGTATGAAAATTGAAATATTTTCTGATTTTATGTGTCCATATTGCTATATTGGATTAAAATCTCTTGAAAGAGCAATTGAAAAGTCCGGTGTTAAGCCTGAGATAGAATTTTTGGCTTATGAGTTGAATCCGAATATAAAGTCGGAGCATAAAAAGTTGAAGGACACTATAAAAGAAAAGCATAATTTGAATTACTATGAGGTGCAAGGCACCATGAATAGAATTGTTAAATATGCGAAAGAAGAGGGCCTTGATTACAATATGGAAGATGCAATTGCTGCAAACACACATCTTGCTCATCTCGCAATGAAATATGCAAAGAGCGTAAATAAGGACCATGAATTTGAAGAAGAACTCATGAAGGCGGCTTTTATTAAAGGGGAAGATGTTGGCGACATCGAAGTAATAAATAAAATTGCCGGCGAAATTGGAATTGATGTTGATGAAATGCTTGAATTCATAGATATGGATTCTACAAAAGCGTTAGTTCTTGACGACAACCACAAAGCCGAAGCTCTCGGGGTTAAAGTTATTCCGACATATAGGATTGATGAGGACAGAATAATTGAAGGGACCCTTGATACAGCCGAATGGATTGATATTTTAAACGGATCAAAATAAACATAAAAATAAAGTTTTAATTCAGAGAAATGTTTTAGCTAAATTTATAAATTTGCTTGACATTTCTTTTTGCTTGTGTTAAAATTAACTGTATGTGGTCGAAAGACCCTTTTTAAAAGGAAAACGACCCGCAGATAAAAGGAAAAGGAGGAAATAAAATGCCAACAATTAATCAGTTGATTAAACAAGGTAGAAAGGATGTTAAGAAGAAAAAGAAGACACCGGCACTCGGTTACAACTTCAATACTCTTCAAAAAAGAAACACACCTGTAAATTCACCACAAAAACGTGGAGTTTGTGTTGCAGTTAGAACTGTTACACCTAAGAAACCTAACTCAGCTTTGAGAAAAGTTGCACGTGTACGTTTGACAAACGGAGCTGAAGTTATTGCTTACATTCCGGGAATTGGACACAACCTTCAAGAACACTCTGTTGTTCTTTTGAGAGGCGGACGTGTAAGGGACTTACCTGGTGTTCGTTACCACATCATCCGTGGAACACTTGATGCTGCCGGAGTAGAAGGCAGACAACAAGCTCGTTCAAAATACGGCGCAAAACACGCTAAAAAGAAGTAGATAGAAAAGTCTAACTCATATCCTTTTATCAAAGGGATGTGATAGACGTACTAACCGCGTGGAATTTTTTCCACGAGTACCAAAGAATTAATAATTATTAAGGAGGGAAGAGAAGTGTCACGTAAAGGTCACATTCCAAAGAGAATTGTACTACCGGATCCAGTATTTGAAGACGTGGTAGTAGCAAAACTTATAAATAACATTATGCTTGACGGTAAAAAGGGAACAGCCCAAAAAATTGTTTACGAAGCATTTGATTACGTAAAAGAAAAGACAGGTGAAGACCCATTAGAGGTATTTCACAAGGCACTAAACAACATCATGCCTGTACTTGAAGTTAAAGCTAGAAGAATTGGTGGGGCAACATACCAAGTTCCTATGGAAGTTCGTCCGGAAAGAAGACAAACACTAGGACTCAGATGGCTTACTCTTTATTCAAGAAAGAGAAGCGAAAGAACTATGGTCGAAAGACTTGCCAAAGAAATTCTTGATGCTGCAAACGAACAAGGCGGCTCAGTTAAAAAACGTGAAGATGTTCACAAAATGGCTGAAGCTAACAAGGCATTTGCTCATTTTAGATACTAGGAGGTATTATGGCGAGATCGCTTGAAAAACTTAGAAATATAGGCATCATGGCGCATATTGACGCTGGTAAGACCACCACTACTGAAAGAATATTGTACTATACAGGTAAAATTCATAAAATTGGTGAAACCCATGAAGGCGCTGCTCAAATGGACTGGATGGCTCAAGAACAAGAAAGAGGTATCACAATCACATCTGCTGCAACTACTGCTTTCTGGCACGACTATCAATTAAATATAATTGACACCCCGGGCCACGTTGACTTTACAGTAGAAGTTGAGAGATCACTTCGTGTATTGGACGGAGCTGTTGCACTTTATGACTCAAAGGGTGGTGTTGAGCCACAATCAGAAACAGTTTGGAGACAAGCTGATAAATATCATGTACCAAGAATTGCATTTATGAACAAAATGGACGTTACAGGAGCTGACTTCTTCAGATCAGTAAGAATGATGCACGAAAGACTAAATGCAAACGCAGTACCACTTCAAATTCCTATCGGAGCTGAGGATACATTTAAGGGCGTAGTTGACCTTATCGACATGCGTGCTGAAGTATACTACGACGATATGGGAAATGATATCAGAGATGAAGATATTCCTGAAGATTTAAGAGATGTAGCTGATGAGTATAGAGAAAAAATGCTCGAAGCTGTGTCAGAATTCGATGATACAATCATGGAAGACTATCTTGAAGGAAACGAAATCGACAAGAAAAGAATAAAAGCTGCTATAAGAAAGGCTACAATTACTAATAAAATGACTCCTGTTCTTTGCGGCTCATCATATAAAAATAAAGGTGTTCAATTGTTATTGGACGCAATCGTAGATTATCTACCAAGTCCTTTGGATGTTCCACCTATTGAAGGTGTTGACCTGGAAGGAAACCCTGTTGAAAGACACGCATCAGACGACGAACCGCTAAGTGCTTTGGCATTTAAGATCGTTTCTGACCCATTTGTTGGAAAACTTGCATATATTAGAATTTATTCAGGAGACTTAAAATCCGGTTCTTATATTTTCAACTCAACAAAGGGCAAGAGAGAAAGAGTTGGACGTCTCGTTCTTATGCACGCTAACAAAAGGGAAGAAGTTGATGAACTACAAGCAGGAGCAATCGCTGCAGTTGTTGGTTTAAAATACACAACAACAGGTGATACACTTTGTTTGGAAGAAGCTCCGGTAATCCTTGAAAACATGGAATTCCCGGAACCGGTTATTGCAGTTGCAATTGAACCGAAAACAAAGGCATCACAAGAAAAAATGAGTATTGCTCTTATGAAACTTGCAGAAGAAGACCCGACATTCAAAACTTACACAGACCAAGAAACAGGCGACACAATTATCGCCGGAATGGGCGAACTCCACTTGGACATCATTGTTGACAGACTTCTTCGTGAATTTAAGGTTGAAGCAAACGTAGGTAATCCACAAGTTGCATACAAAGAATCCATTCAAGGAACAGCTGAAGCTGAAGGAAAATTTGTACGTCAAACAGGTGGTCACGGTCAATACGGACACGTTAAACTTAGAGTTGAACCTCAAGAACCTGGTAAAGGTTATGAATTTGTCAACGCAATCGTTGGCGGGGTAGTTCCGAAGGAATTTGTCGGACCTACAGACCAAGGTGTTAGAGAAGCACTCGAAAGCGGTGTTATCGCAGGATATCCTGTACTCGACGTAAAAGTAACACTATTTGACGGTAGTTACCACGAAGTCGACTCCTCAGAAATGGCATTTAAGATCGCAGGTTCAATGGCTGTTAAAGAAGCACTTCAAAAAGCAAAACCTGTACTTCTTGAACCAATGATGAAAGTTGAAGTCGTTACTCCTGATGAATACCTAGGAGATGTTATGGGCGACTTGAACGGTAGAAGAGGAAGAATTGAAGGAATGGAACTTGAAAAAGGCGTACAAACAGTTCACGCATATGTTCCACTTTCAGAAATGTTCGGATATGCAACAGCATTAAGATCAAGCACACAAGGACGTGCAAACTACTCAATGGAATTCGATCACTATGAACCGGTTCCAAAGAATATAGCAGATGAATTAACAAAAAAATAATATCCTTTAGGAGGGAAAAATAATGGCAAAAGAAAAATTTGAAAGAACCAAACCGCATGTTAACATCGGAACAATAGGCCACGTTGACCACGGTAAAACAAC
>NZ_QEKV01000016.1 GCF_003096635.1 Ezakiella coagulans
GAAAGTTTGAGCCAAGCTCTTTATTATTTGCTTTTTTTAGTGGTTTTTGCTTCCACTTTTGAATTAACTTTGTAGTTAGATTCTTGTCTACTTTTTACATTATTTCATTTTTTAGGTTCTTCGCTCTCTCGAGCTGACAATAGTTATTATATCATATCGATTTAACCTTGTCAACACTTTTTTAATGTTTTTTTATAATTTTTTTAAAAACTTTTTAAAGTGCTTTTTGTCTCTCCAGACAACTTTTATATCTTAGCATAAATAAAAAAGCTTGTCAAGTGTTTTTATGCTTTTTTTAAATTAATTTTTTTATTTCTTCAAGTTCCATATCGATACCGTAAATTTCTTCGAATCTATCAATTTCTTTTATAATTTGTTCATTCTCTCCCATATTATATAGAGCATTGATTTTCAGTTTTGTTCTATCTATAGATTCAGGTAACTTGTCGATAATCTCAATTGCCTCTTCATACTTATTGTAACTTAATAGGTATGCCGCTCTTTCCATCTCAGACTTATCAAAAATTGTTTTATATGCATTATCGATTACGTCTTTTACTTCTTCCCAATCATCACTATTTTTATTTGACTCTTCAAGCCCCTTTGTGTATAAGAGCCTGGCCCGCAATGTATCTCCATCCGCTTCATAGCTTTTGCCTAGATAATAGATGTATTTTCCATCTTTGGTTTTTTCATATAGATAACTTAAGTGTTTTCTATATTCCTTTAGAATCTCATCCACATTTTCAATTTCATAATTTTCTAATATGAATCTCTCACTTATACTTAAAAGTCTCAAGTTTTCACATATTATTTCTTCATCTGCATCAATTTCATGAAGCATTTTATTAAGTCCGTTTAAATAAAAATAGTTCGCTAACGGATCTATTTCTTTTTTATATTCTATATGATTGATAAAATTTTTTGATTTTTTTAAACAGCTTTCCAAAAACTCCAATAGACTTTTTGTTGTTTTTTCATATGATAGAAGACCTATTCCAAACACTACATCACTCATAGATATATTTATACTTTGTGATTCTTTGTCTTTTACTAATGTTGGAATATATACCGGAACAACTGTGTTCTTATCGATAAAGTCAAATGCTTCGTCATTTGTTCTAAGTTCTATAAATACTATTTCTTCAAAAAATTTATTATATTCTTCTTTAATTTGTTTTATAGTATTCATTCATAAACTTCCTTTTTCTTTTGTTGCTATTTGCAAGTAAATAGTAAAGTTTTCCTCTAAAAATCAAATATAGAGGAGGCACAATATACATTAAAACTTTTAACACTATATTCATTCCTATAGTTTTCGAGGAAAAAATTGTTTCTACATATAGCATCATCAAATATGGAATATTTAATATAAGCCACGGAAACCAGTTTTCCTTCATAAAATCTATAGTTCTTCTAAAAGCTGAAACTCCGCCTATATTTTCAACATATGTTGTTTCAAAAATCGGCGAGAATATAATGTTCTCAGTGATAAATAACGCTAAAGTCGAGTAGTGCAAGATTTCACTGTTAAGATTTATAAGGTTGTATACGAAAAGATTCACAACGAATTTTACTATATAAATAATAAAATATGTGTTCATAATATTATAGAAGTAGTTTCCAAAATTATATGAAAAATTCCTGTATGAAATCTTGTCCGTTAAAGTCAAATCATTAAGCGCTCTTGCATATACACTTTTTTCCAAAACCAATACTATATATGCGAGAAATCCTCCAAACATCGATAAAATTCCAAGACTCGAATTTATAAGAGAAAACAGTAGACTCAGTGCAATATAAGCAGGAATAAAAGTCCAACCGCCGCTCATAACGGTTTTTGTTGTATCAATAAAGGCTCTTTTTGCAACTATAACGGTGTCCTTCATTACATCTTCTCCACAGTTTCTATTCCTAGGAGTGAAAGTTGTGATTTAATTACAGTTTTAATTAAATATGCAATTCCTATTCTGTGCTTTGTTAGCTCAATGTCGTCACTTATTATTTGATTGTTGTAATAGTATCTGTTGAAATCCTTTACAACATCCATCAATTTTCTAGAAATTAAATACGGCTCATACTTTTCAAACGCATCTTTTATAACATCCGGAATTTGATATATTTTTTTGAAAAGTTGAAGTTCCTGTTCGTTCATTAACTCTTCTTTTAAGTCTGAAATCTTAGGTGTTATTCCTGACTTTTCTATTACGCTGTTAGCTCTTGCATATGTGTATTGAACATATGGTCCGGTTTCTCCTTCAAATGATAGAGTCTTATCCCAATTGAAAACATAGTCTTTGATTCTTTGATTGTATAATTCTTGAAACTTGATTGCTCCGATGCCGACTTTTGATGCGATTTCTTCTTTATTTTCAAGTTCTGGATTTCTTTCTTTTATAATTTCAAGAGTCTTTTCTTCAGCTTTATTTAAAACATCTTCAAGATATAAAACCTTTCCTTTTCTTGTAGAAAGAGCTCCATCTTCAACACTAACCATTCCAAAGCCTACATGAACGCAATCCTTTGCCCATTCATATCCCATCAATTCCAAAGTTTTGAACAATTGTTTGAAATGAAGATTTTGCTCGGTTGCAACAACATAAATATTTTTATAAAAATCATACGTTTTCTTTCTATATTCTGCTGCTGCAATATCTCTTGTTGCATATGTTGATGTCCCATTTGATTTTGTAATTATTAACGGTGTAAGATTATATTTTTCCAAATCAATAATTTCACATCCGTCCGACTCTGTTAAAAGATTTTTTTCTGCAAGTTCTTTTACGACATCCCCAATTTTATCCTGATAGAAAGCTTCACCATTATACGAATCGAATTTTATTTTTAACCTATCATAAACTTTATTGAATTCACATAAGCTTAAATCTCTCATCCATTTCCAAATTTTTTGAGCTTCTGCGTCTTCTTCTTCCAACTTTTTAAACCAATAGTGGGCTTCTTCGCGTTTTTCCGGATCTTCTTCGATTTCTTTATTCATTCTTACATATAATTTCAGAAATTCATCAATCGGATTTTTTTCAATTTCTTCCTTGTTACCCCATTTTTTATATGCAGCAATAAGCATCCCAAATTGTGTACCATAGTCACCTAAATGGTTTACTCCTACAGCATTATATCCAAGCCTGTTCGCAATTCTATAAATGGCATTTCCAATAAGCGTACTTCTTATATGACCTATATGAAAAGGTTTTGCAATATTTGTTGAACTGTAGTCAATGACAACGTTCCTGTTTTGACCTATATCGCTTTTACCGAATTCTTCTTTTTCGATTTCAACTTTTTCTTTAAGCGATTGTAAAAGAGAGGCCTTTGAAATGAAAAAATTTAAATATGGTCCAACTGCTTCAACTTTTTCAAAATATGGTTTTACGTCCAGTTTTGATTGCAATTCTTGAGATATCATTTGTGGTGCTTTTCTTAAAGTTTTTGCAAAAGCAAAACATGGAAGAGCAAAGTCCCCAAGTGTCGAATCCGATGGAATTTCAATAAGTCTATCTAATTCAGTCTCCGGTAAATCTATCTCTTTTTGTAAAATTTTAATTAATTTTTCTTTGTAATTCATAAATCCTCCTTATTTTAAATTAACAACCGTAACTCCAGTGTCTCCTTCTCCGACTTTTCCAAGCCTAAAACTTTCAACATGAGAGTTTTTCTTCAATAGTTCTTCCGTAGCTTTTCTTAGAATACCTGTGCCTTTCCCATGAACTATAGTTATCTCTTTTAATCCTGCAATAAAAGCATCGTCAATATATTTATCGAGTTTATCATAAAGTTCTTCCGAATCGACTCCGCGGAGATCGATTTCCGGCTTGATATATTTCGACTTTTCAATTCTATATTTCTTTCTCTCAATATTTTTTTGGGTTGCATTTTCTGTAAGTTCGATATCATTAATATTTGAATTAACCTTCAAAATTCCAACTTGAACTTGCAAATCGCCATTTTCATTTGGCAAAGTTATAATCTCACCTATCTGATCAAGAGAAACAATACGTACACTTTGGCCTGGAATCAATTCGTCTTTTTTAACTTTTTTTACTCTCTTTTTAGTTTTATCCTCAGATAACTTATTAATATTTTCTCTAAGCTTGTCCCTCGTTTCCTGAATTTTTCTAGCACTTGATTTGTCAATGTTGTTTATAATTTTATTTGCATCCTTAATGATATCTTCATAATCAGCTTTTGCCTTATCATAAATTTCTTTTGATTCTTTCCTGGCTTTTTCATAGAGCTTGTCAGCTTTTTCTTTTTCTTTATTGTAATACTCATCAGCTCTTTTTCTGATTTTTTCTGCATCGCTTAATAATGCTTCATGCTCTTCTTTATAACCCGAAATTTTCTCACGTGTAGCTTCAATCTCTTCAAGAACTGATTCAAATTGCAACGTTGTGTCATCTACAAAAGATTTTGCTTTATTTATATATAAGTCATCAAGTCCTAGTTTTTTAGAGATTTCAAAAGCATTACTTTTCCCTGGTATGCCAAGAACCAATTTATAGGTCGGCCTTAAAGATTCAATATTAAATTGCATGCTACCATTTAAAACATGTGGCGTATTTAGAGCATAAACTTTTAATTCTGCATAGTGTGTTGATGCTACCAACTTTATTTTATTTTCTTTTAATATGTCAATTATACTCATTGCAAGAGCAGCACCTTCAGTCGGGTCAGTGCCCGCACCTAATTCATCAAATAAATATAAAGCTTCATCAGGTTCTTGTTTAAGTATGTCAACGATATTAATCATATGAGAAGAGAAAGTTGACAATGATTGCTCAATTGACTGTTCATCCCCTATATCCGTAAAGATCTCTTTGAAAATCGGAATTGTTGAACTTTCATCTGCCGGTATCATACATCCGGACTGTGCAAGAAGAGATATTATTCCAACAGTTTTTATTATAACTGTTTTTCCACCTGTATTAGGTCCCGTGATGATTAAAGCCTTCGTACCTGAATCAATGTCCACATCAGTTTTTACAACTTTTTCACTGTCTATAAGAGGATGAAAAACATTCCTTAGTTTTATATTAAAATCATCATTAAATATTGGATTAGAATAACCATTCTCCTTTCCAAATTTTGCCTTTGCAAAAATGAAGTCAAGTTCCGCCAAAATTTCAATATTATATTTTAAAAATTCGGACTCAGCACCTACCTTCTTTGATAAATCCTTTATAATTCTAAGTTTTTCTTCATTTATTTCATTCTCAACAACTCTTATTTCGTTGTTCATGTTGACTATTTTTTGAGGCTCAATAAAATATGTGCCGCCACTTCCTGAAACGTCGTGAACAATACCTTTTACAAAGTTCTTATATTCCCTTTTTACAGGTATTACATATCTTCCCTCCCTGAGAGTGACAATTGCATCCTGTAAATATTTAGAATTTACACTTGACGTTACAAACTCCTTGAGCTTGGCATTTATATCGTCGTTTAAAGATGTTTTTTTTCTTATAAGTGACTTCAACTTCTTCGATCCATTGTCAGAAAGAGTTTCTCTATCATAAATTGCCTGATCAAGTTCTTTAAACAATGCCTCATTCGTATATAGAATGTCAACCATTTCAGTTATGGAGTTATTCAAATCTGCATCTTTATAGAAATTTTTTATCTCACCTGAAAGTTCAATCAAATTCTTACAATCATATAGAGTAGAAATTGATAGTATTCCACCTATCATCGCTTTATGAATTTCCCCTCTAATATCTTCAAGCGTTGAAAATTCAGGATATCCAAATTCTCCTCCGACCTCCAATGCATCACTTAGCTTTTTATGAGCATATTTAATTTTCAAAATAGAGGTAGACGGCTTTAAATTTAAAACTCTTTCTTTACCGATTCTTGAACCAGCATATTCCTGTATTAAATTTAAAACTTTATCAAATTCTAAAATCTTCAAAGTTTTCTCTCTCATCTTGCAACCCCTCTGTTGTAGTGTCCTGTAGTATAGGAAAAATCTACATTTTCAATAGACCCTTTAAGAAAATCTATTATTTGATTGTAGTTTTCATCATAAGTAATTTCTATTATATCAGCATCTATCCTGTCTATTGTTCTTGCCATAAACATTGGTTTGCTATTATATATATAATATTTCCCACGAATGTACTTTACCGGAAACCTTTCGTTCTTTGCATCTTCAATCTTAACATTTTTACCTCTATTAATTTCATCTATCACATCTTTGCCAATTGTTTTTGTAATCATAGACACTGTATTCATATAATATGGCAATCTTAAAATTGTATCGCTAAATGCGGAATCGATTTCAGTTGTTGTCATCTCCCTTGACGGAATAAATTCTTTTATTCCTTTTGATTTATAAAAATCTACAGCATATGTGTTTGCCACATTAAGAGAACTCCCCACAACTATATCACAATCCAAATCCATAAGTGCAAAATTATTCACTATAACTTTTTTTACCGACAATTGTTTTATTAAATCTTTTATTTCTAAAACTTCTTTCTTAGTAAGAATTGATGGTGTGACAAGACATGGTTCAAAATCTTTATCTCTATATAAATTAAAAAGTTTTTCTAAATTTGGATTATCAAAATCTAATCTTATTTCAAAAACATCTTTTAAAACACACTCAGACACAGCGGAATCTACTAAAAGAGAGATTTTAGGCTCTCTCTTTTTATTCTTTTTAAAAGTTTTTTTAATGTCTATGAATTTAAATTCTGCTTGATTTTCTTCAAGTATTTTCGAAACCCCTTCTCTTCTCATTTCATTTAAAATAGATTTAGGAACAAAGATATCTCTATCTCCAAAAAATTCAAATTTATCAAGATAAAAAAATGTATCTCCAATTCTATCTAGTTGTTTTTTAATTATACCTCTACTGTCAGGACATGAATTTGACTTTTCTACGATAAAATCTGACGCAACCTCAACACTTCTATTCTGATAAGCGATTTTTAGTTTCAGCGGTTCTCCAATTTTTGAGTATACAGACATATCAATTGGAAGTTTCCTCATTTCTGATATATTCTTATTCTTATCATAAATCTTTGAAGAATAATTTCGATACACATTTTCTCCAATTAAGAGTGCTTTATTAATCTCTAAAATTGTGCCATCTTGCAAGAAACGCGTTATTTTTTCACCATCCGACTTTCCATTTTTATCAATAAAAGTAATTCCATCGTCTTTGTATAAAGGGCTATCTAATTTTATATATGACTTATTGTTCTTCGAATCAATAACCTTGCCAATAATAGAACCAATATGTTTTGGAGAAACAGAATTAATCATGGATTGTTTATCCTCATCCAATATAAATCCTTTTGTAAAACCTCTACTGAACGCATATGCAAGTTCTTTTTCTTGAGAAACTGTAGTCATTTCTCCATGAAGCTTTTTATAATAAAAATTTGTAACCGTCGCCACATATTCTTTGTTTTTCATTCGCCCTTCAATTTTCAAGCTGTCAACATATTTTGCTATATCTTCAATATTTGACGATGTATTTAAATCTTTCATTGAAAGATAAAAACCGTTTTTACCGATAGGCTTATCATCTAAAATTAAATTATATCGTTTTCTACAAGGTTGAGCACAATCTCCGCGATTTGCGGACCTCTCTCCTATTGTAGAACTAAAATAGCATTCGCCCGAATAGCAAACGCAAAGTGCGCCATGAACAAATGCTTCAATATCAACTTTCAGTTCTTCTTTTATATTAGAAATTTCATCTATTGACATTTCTCTTGCTACGACAACTCTATCAAAACCAAAATCTTTAAGATTTTTTACAGCATAAAAATTATCCGCCGTCATTTGAGTGGACGCGTGAAGTTCAACACCTTTAGAATAATTTTTTAATACAGAAAAAAGTCCGATATCTTGAACAATTATTCCATCAGGATTGCAAGAAAAAATTTCAGGCAAAATAGAGATCAAGTTCTCAATCTCCTCATTGAATAGCATTGTATTCAAAGTTATATAAACTTTTTTACCAATCAAATGAGCATATGAAACGATCTCTCTTAATTCGCCAATATCTAAATTTTTTGCATTCTTCCTCGCACTATATGATTTTAATCCGGTATATACTGCATCTGCACCACAGTTTATGGCGGCATAAAATTCTTCTATGCCGCCTGCCGGACTTAAAATTTCTGTCTTATTCAATATCCATCATCTTTCTTTTACTTTGTTTCTGTACTGTCTTTCTCCGAACTTTCACTAGAATTTCCACCATAAGTCTTTTCGAGTGAAAGTTTCAGCTTAACAATTTCATTATCTTTTCTTCTTACTTCATCCTCGAGTTTATTATTTTTCTTAGAAAGTTCATTAACGGCTAATTCTGCCTTTTTTAATCTTTCATGAAGTTCTTTATAACTTTTCGAAAGCTGCTCGTTCTCAGTCAATGCATGTGACTTTGCTTTTTGCTCCGATACATAATCATCTGCAACATTCATAAGACAAAGTGCACATGCATCAGCATAATCTAAACGTTGGTTCTTCAAAACCAATTCTCTGATTTTGCCATTTACATAGCCGCATAAATGGTCGATATATCTTTCGTCATACTCGCTATTTACTGTGTATTTTCTACCATAGATTTCAACCTTTGTCTTTTTCAAAATATCACCTTACCTTAATTCGGCTCCAAATTCTTTTTTTACAGCTTCTATTGCCTCTTCCATCAATGACTTTATTTCACTGTCTTTTAAAGTTCTATCTTCGGCACCTATAACAAGTCCGACTGTTATAGATTTTTTATTTCTTAAGAGTTCATCTTTATACACATCGTAATAATATACGCTTCTTAAAATAGGAGAATTTAAATTTAAAATTGTTTCCTTAATATCTCCATACAAAACTTTGTCTTCAACAACAAAAGAGATTTCTTTTCTAACTTCCTGGAATTTACTCTTCGGTACGTAAATAAATGATTTCTTTATATATTTGAGTAATTTATCCACAGAGAGTTCCGCAACATAAACTTCTTTTAAATCAAAATTTGCCGCTACATTAGGGTGAACTTGACCGAAATTACCAATAGATTCTTCACCTATAAATACTTCAGCACTTCTACCCGGATGATAAAATTCACTTGAACTCCTTACAAATTTGTAATCTGAAATTCCACACGAATCTAAAATTTGCACAACGGTATTTCTTAAATCGTAGAAATCTCCAAATCCCATATGCAAGATATTTAAATTCGTCAACTGATCATATTCACCGCTTTCTCCTTTTCTGAAAACGTGACCAACTTCAAAGATCTTTAAAGTGCCGTTTGATCTCTTAAAATTCTTTTCAGCTACTTCGAGGAAGTGAGCATTCATTGTCGGTCTCATAACCGAGAATTCTTCACCAAGCGGATTTAAAATTTTTATAAATGAATCTTCGTCTTTGTAGTCAATTTTTGATAAGAGTTTTGGACCTATAAATGAATATGTCAGTGTTTCGAAATATGAACTGTACTTCAGTTGCTTCCTTATTTTATTTGTAAATGACTTTAATTCCGATTCATATCCAACAGTTAGTTCTGTTTTAATAGGAACTGATTCTACATTTTTGTAGCAGTAAAGTCTTCCAATTTCCTCTATGATGTCTGCTTCAATATTTAAGTCCGGTCTAAATCCAGGAATTTCAGAAACAATCAAACCATTTTCAAACCTGGAGTTAACCTTCAAGCGATTCAATTTTTTAATTGCAAAGTCAACATCTATTTCTTTTCCAATGAGACTATTAATCCTTTGAGGTCTAGTCTTTATGACTTTTTCTTCTTTTTTGCCTTTAACTACTTCTGAAAATTCAAATTCTTCGAAGCCTAAAGTTTTTAAAAGATATAATGCCCTTAAAATCGCAGTTCTTGCCATCGTCGGGTCGAGTTTCTTTTGGAACCTTGTTCTCGCTTCGCTATTTATATCAAGACGTTTACCGGTCTTTCTTATTTGAATATGGTCAAAGTTTGCCCCTTCCAAAACTATATTTTTTGTTTCGGATGTGACTTTTGAATTATCAAGTCCCATAATACCGGCCAATGCAACCGGCTCATCTTTTGATGTTATAAGAATATCTCCTTCTTCAGTCTTTACCTCTTTTCCATCCAAAAGAACAATAGATTCATCTTTTTTAGCTTCTCTGACTTTTATATTTTTATCATTTAATTTATCTAAATCAAAAGCATGCATAGGTATTCCAGTTTCGAGCATAACATAATTAGTAATATCAATAATATTATTAATAGGTCTTACACCGGATTCCATCAGTCTCGTTCTAATCCAAACAGGACTTTCCTTAATTTCAACATTTTTAACAACAGCTAATTCATATGCGCCGACCTTTTCTGTTTCAACTGACGCATCAATTTCCGACTTAGGTAAATCTCCATTAAAAAGCTCCATCTCTTTAAAATCAGAATCAAATGTTGCCGCACTTTCAAGGGCAAGTCCAAAAACACTTAAGCAGTCAGGTCTGTTAGGTGTTATTTCAAATTCAACGATACCATCAAGATTAATAGCTTCAGTTAAATCAATTCCAAGCTTTGTGTCGCTTGGTAAAATCAAAATGCCTTGTTGATCTTCCTTTGATATGAAATCTTTCGTGAATCCAATCTCTTCGTACGAAACAAACATACCATTACTGATAATTCCCCTAAAATCATGAGGTTCTATTTTTGTTCCGTCAGCTAGAATAGAACCCGGAGTTGCAACTCCAACAATGTCGCCTTCATTCATATTTTTTGCCGCTGTAACTATAACATCTTTTCTATCACCGAAATCAACATCACAAACGGATAGTTTATCAGCATTTTCGTGCTTTTTAACCGACAAAATTTTTGCCGTCTTAACGCCTTTTACGCGACCTTTGAATTCAATAACACTTTCAGCATGTGTACCTGTTTCAGAAAGCATAGCTGCAATCTTTGTGGGATTTTCATCTACTTTTATATAATCTTTTAGCCAATTTAACGATAGTAACATAACTTCCTCCTAAAATTGTTCCAAAAACTTTTTGTCATTATCAAAAAGCAAACGCAGATTATTAACACCATGCTTAACCATAGTAAGTCTGTCTATTCCCATTCCGAAAGCAAATCCTTGATATACTTCAGGATCGATTCCACAATTTCTTAGAACATTCGGATGTACCATTCCGCATCCTAACAGTTCCATGCTCCAGCCTGTATGATTACAACTGTCGCAACCAACGCCATGACATTTTGTACATGTAACATCAACTTCCAAACTTGGTTCAGTAAACGGGAAGTAATGTGGTCTGTATCTGGTGTCTAATTTTTCTCCGAAAAGTGCAATCAAAACAGTATCGATTGTACTTTTAAGATTTGCAACACTTATGTCTTTGTCAACCACAAGACCTTCAATTTGGTGAAACATCGGACTATGTGTGTCATCTACTTCGTCATTTCTAAACGTTCTTCCTGCAGATATCATCTTAATCGGTGCACCATACTTTTTCATAGCTCTAATTTGAACGGGAGATGTTTGAGACCTTAAAAGATGTACCGGGTCAAAATAAAACGTATCCGTCATATCTCTTGAAGGGTGATCAGCTGGAGTATTTAACAAATTGAAATTGTTTTCAACAGTTTCAATTTCAGGTCCATCCAAAACCTTAAATCCCATATCTAAAAATAACTCTTCGAGCTGTCTGATTGTTTCCTTTAACGGATGAAGATGTCCTACTTCAACATCCTTCATTGGAATTGTTATATCCAAGTATTCATTACTTATTCTTTTGTTTATTGCTTCTTGCTTCAACCTTTCTCCAAATGAATTTATAGTATCATTCAAATTGTCTCTAATTTCATTTGCGAGTTTCCCCATTTTAGGGCGCTCTTCAGCACTTAGGCTTCCCATGTTTTTAAGTATCGTAGTCAGATATCCTTTTTTGCCAAGATACTTTACCCTAAGTTCTTCTAATACTTCAAGACTTGAAACCTTATCAATTTCTTTTGAAAGATCAGACCTTAACTTTTCTAATTCTTCTAACATCCTTATTCCTCCGTCATTATATAAATTGAAATTCCGGCTGCAATCGCAACATTTAAACTTTCTGTCTTCCCTTTCATCGGAATTTTAACTCTTTTAAAACTTTCTCTAAAAACTTCTTCACTGATTCCATTTGCCTCGTTACCAAGTGCCAAAATTGTTTTAAATTTAAACTTTGCAATCTTTTCACCATTAGGCGAGGTAGAAATCAGTTTATATCCTCTTTCTATTAAACTCCTTAAATCATCAAGCTCAATTGAGGTTACATTCACCCTAAATATAGAGCCCATTGTTGACCTTAATACCTTTTCATTATAAACATTAACGCAATTGTTTACAGTTAATATGTTCTTTATCCCAAAAGCATCAGCTGTACGAATAATAGTGCCCAAATTTCCGGGATCCTGCAAAAAATCAAGCAGTAAAACTAACTCATCGTTAATTTCTTTTATATTGATTTTACTTGGTTTTTTTACAACAAATATTATATCTTTACCCGTTTTGGTCTTTGAAAGCGATCGTAGAATATCATCTTTTACAGTTGTGTATAACTGATTGTATCTACTTCTAAACTCATTTTCTGCACTTTCTGACACATAAACATCAACTATTTCAACATTTTCTCGAATTGCTTCTTCAAAAATTGTAAACCCTTCAAGTGCATATAACGAATTGTCGGAGCACTTTTGATCTATTATCTTATTAAGTTCTTTTAATTTCTTGTTTTGCTTTGATGTGATCATTTTATATTTTCTATATCAGACGACTTACCAATAACAATAAGCGTGTCACCTGCAGAAATTTTACTATCCGCATGCGGAACAGCATTAACTTCGCTTCCCTTTTTTATAGCTACAATTGAAATGTGGTATTTTTGCCTCAAATCCAATTCTTTAAGTTTTTTATCAACCCATGCTGAAAGTGGCACCATTTCTACAATTGTTATATCGTTTCCAAGAGGGATAAAGTCAACTATTCCTCTATTATCAAGAAGATGGGCAAGTCTTATTGCTGTTTCTTTTTCAGGAAATATAATTCTATCAGCACCGACTCTTTTTAAAACCCTTGCGTGAAGATCACTCGAAGCCTTTGCTATAACAAGCGGAACTCCTGCTTCCTTAGCAATCATTGTAGACATAATTGCAGCTTGAGGTTCAACAGCTGTTGCTATAATAACGCAGTCAAAATTTCCAATTCCCACTTCACTAAGTGCACCTTCCGTAAGAACATCAGCCTCAATTGCATACGTTGCAATATCGCTCAACTGCATAAGAGCTTGTTTGCTTTTATCAATAACCATAACCTCATGACCCATTTGAATTAATTCTTTAGAAACATTCAAACCAAATCTGCCTAATCCTATAACACAAAACGAACTCATAATTCCTCCTAACCTACAATTACATCATCTTGGGCAAGCCTAATTGATTTATGTTTTTGCTTTATGTTTATTGTATACAAAAGTGTAAGGGGACCTAATCTTCCCACATACATTATAAAACATAAAATCAATTTTCCTACAACATGCAAATGATCTGAAACACCAACACCTAAGCCAACCGTTCCAAATGCACTTGTAACCTCAAATAGAACATCAATAAATCTTATATTCGGTTGCAACACTGTTATTGTAAATGATGCGATCAAAACCAAAAGAAGTGCAACTGTAAAAATTGCAAGTGCCTTTTTTATTATATTGTTTTCTATCCGCCTATCAAATATTTCTGTATCATCGCTACCTTTAACAACACTTATAACAGATGCAACTATGACAGCTATTGTCGTTGTCTTTACTCCGCCACCGGTTCCTCCAGGACTTGCCCCTATAAACATCAAAATTATTGTTACCAAAAGTGTTGAGTCTTTTACTAGAGAATAGTTCACCGATTGAAAACCTGCAGTTCTTGGAACTACAGCTTGAAACCATGTAGCATTTATTTTCCCAAACCAGCTTAAATTCTTTATTGTCGCGCCATTATTAAACTCGAGCAATATGAATAAAACAAATCCTATAAATAGCAAAACTCCGGTAGATTGTAATACAAGTTTTGTATGAAGTGAGAACTTTTTGAATTTTCTTATTTCATAAACTTCTCTTAAAACTGAAAATCCTATTCCCCCAAGAATAACAAGAAATGACAATGTATAAATTACAATAGGAGCTTCATTGTATCCAATCAACGAATTTCCTAAAATATCGAATCCTGCATTGCAAAATGCAGAAATAGAGTGAAATATTGAATATATTATTCCGTTTCTAATTCCAAACTTTGGTACGAAATATAGTGATAATAAAATCGCACCCGCTACTTCTATAATAACTGTATATTTTATAACTCTATTTGAAAGTCTTACTATTCCACTTCTTTGATTTGAGTTGAACTGTTCTTTGATTATGAGTCTTTCTCTTAAAGAAACCCTTTTACCGGAAAAGATAAAAAAAGATGTTGCAACAGTCATGAAGCCGATGCCACCAACTTGTATTAGCATCAGAATGACAGCCTTTCCAAATGCCGTCCAATGAGATGCCGTATTTTGAACTATAAGTCCAGTTACGCACACAGCCGAAGTGCTAGTGAAAAAAGCATCTAAAACAATATTTGATGACTTCTCTCTCATAGAAATCGGGAGCGAAAGAAGTATAGTTCCAATCAATATTAACATTAAAAATCCAAGAGCCAAAGTTTTTGGTGGACTGCTAAGCAATTTTTTTATTTTGAATTTCATTTTAACTCCTTACATATAATATTATTATACACTTATTAGGCCTAAAACTTCAAGTCTTTTACTTGTTTTGATGTATTTTATTTTATTTAGTATAAAATAAAAAGGCTCTTTGTCAACAATGGGGGAGGCTTGCATAAAAACAAGCCTCTCTTTCATTTAAAAATACACATTATCAGTAAAACATAACTACTAAAAATAACTCTGTTCAATTTCTCGGATTTTTTGCATGGCAAACAAAACCCCTAGGGGTTTTCGCCGCCGCTGTTACATATTCTTTTCTATTTACACATCAAAAATATTCTATTCCTAAAACTATCGAAGTTTCTAAAGCCGTAGCTTATTCTTTTTAATGTTTTTATTTTTGTATGC
>NZ_QEKV01000017.1 GCF_003096635.1 Ezakiella coagulans
TTTGCCAGTTTTTCTAATTTTTTGCCTTGATTTTGTAATTGTTTCAGCTTTACATCGCACTTTTCTCTTTCTTCCTGAAGTTCAGAAATTTGTTCTTGTACTTCCTGTAATGTTTTTTCTTTCTTCATTTTTCATTCCTTTCGTCTAATCTTTTTCTGTTCTCATAAAGAAAGGCTAAATACCTTTCTTTGATACTTAACCTTTCATCATTTTTTAGATTTTATCTTCTAAAAATTTTCTCAACTTTTCTAAAATTCTATCCCTCCTCCCACTGATTGCTTGATGTGTAACTTTCTCTCTTCTGCTAATTGACCTTAAACTTTCTTCTTTGTAGAAGATGGCTTCCATTAACTCTCTTTCTTCTTTTGTCAGTGTAGCTAATGCTTTATTTAGTTCTTCAATTTGCATTTTTACTTCTACGATTTTTTCTAAGTCTATTTTTTCATCTATGATGTTATCTACAAAGTGTCCGTCATGGTCTAATGCTGAAAATGGTATTACATTATGCTTCCAATCTTTTCTTTGGAGATATTTTTCATGCTCTGTTATCTTCCAATAAGCTTTGTAGATTTCTTCACTTACGGCTACGCCTTTCCCTCTGATATAAATATAGTATTCTCTTTTGTCCATTGTGCGTTCCTCCCTTTTTATTTCTCTGTTTTGGTTTTTTGAGAATAAAAAAGGAGGACTTCTACACTTTGGCGTAAAATGTCCTCTTATAAATAATTCAGATTGATTTCTTCTGTTTTTCTTATTTACTTTTTACTAATACTTATTTTATTTAATATCTTATACGCTATTAAACAGCAAAAAGTATTTACAATTATACTAATCATAATTTCTATCGCTGATGTTTCATACGCTCCTGACAAAATAAACACAGATGATATTGGATAAATGGCTCTTAAAATTTCCTTTGAGGCAAAAAATATTCCCACAAAAGAGTATATCTCAGCGATAATCAGAGCTATCCAGTAGCTTCTTTTTACAAGTCCAACAAATGCAATAATTGGAGATATTACCATAAAAACGCTTATTCCAGTTAATACATATACAACAAAATAGTGAACTACTTCACTCATATTTACTGCGTGTAAATGCAATACCGCTTCTATAATTAAGGATGCCGTAAATAGTATTAAATAAACAAAAATACTACCTAATAGAGTAATTATCATTTTTGCAGTAATCATATTACTCTCGTCTATCGGTATTAGCCTTAATGATTTTAGTACATCTTCTTGTTCCTCACGACAAATAATATATCCTCCAAACAATGCTATCAAACTTGGCAAGACAAAATATGTGGTCAAAGAATGCACCTGTAAAATATACCATCCAAATGTGTCTATATACTTTTCCCCACTAAATGTAAATTGTCCTTGAAGAAAAACAACTCCCAAAGTCATTATGAGTGCAAATACAAGCAAAAATATCAATTTTGATCTGTGAAGTTTTTTATATTCAGCTAATAAAAGTGTCTTCATTTACCATCCTCTCCTTTTCAATAATAATTTTGTAACTATTGTAAATCCGACGACCCATATCCCTATACAAAGAAGAGAATAAAATATATTTATATCCTGATTTAATATTATTCCCGGGACATCCCTCAAAACAATTGCTGTAGAGCTTGATAATGGGTGTATATACATATTAACCATTAAAATTACAAATCCCGAAAAGGCATAAACAATCGTAATGCAAATCGGTAAAATGTATTTTTTTGTTAAAAATGCGATAGATAAAATAGGCAGCATGGAAACTGATAAAAGTCCACTAATCTCAAAACACTTTCTAATGAGAAAAATCAACAAAAAGTGATTCATCTCTATATGATGAATAATTCTTCCAAAAAGAAGTGTAAAGAGAATTGATAAACCCATAAAGACTAAAGTATATAAAAACACAATTATAAATTTGCTAATTAAAAGCTTCGTCTTTTGTATCGGAACAATCCATAATGCTTTAAAAGTGTCATTTTCATACTCCATAGACACAATCATTGTGGAAAATATTCCTAATATAATTGGCAAAATCAGCCATAAATTATAACTAAAGATTGTCCATTTGAAATATTTCATTGCATTATCTGAAAGATCTATATTCCCAAAATATATAGTGGCAAGCAATGGCATTAAGAGTGTTGCCAGAAACATCATCCAAACAATCTTTTTCCTTTTCAATTTAAGAAACTCTACTTTAACTAAATTAAGCAATTCCCTCTCCTCCGGTTATTTTTTTGAAGTAATCTTCCAAAGAATCATTACATATTTGTGATGAAATCACTGATATTTCATTCATAACCAACGACTTGTTAATTTTTGCCATATCTAATCCATGACTATATATCCTTATATGATTATTATCTTCAACAGAATAATTTGTTATTCCAAACTCTTTTTCCAAAATAGTCGCAGCTTTTGATACATCTGATACTTCCAAAATAATGTACTTTCTATTTTTCTTATTTAATTCTTCCATACTGTTTTCTTCTAATAAAACTCCTTTATCTATAATGCCCACTGTATCAGCAAGGAGTGTTATTTCAGATAGAATATGACTGGAAATCAAAATTGTTTTTCCTTTTTTTACACTTAAATCTTTTATAAAATCTCTAACTTCTGCTATACCTATTGGATCTAATCCATTTGTCGGTTCATCTAAAATTAAAACTTCAGGATCATGTAAAATTGCATTAGCTATTCCCAGTCTTTGTTTCATTCCTAAAGAATAATTCCCAAAGAGTTTTTTATCTTTATATGGCAGACCAACTACTTCTAAAGCATTTTTAACCGCATTAGGAAAAGCCGTTCCTCTTAACATTGCAAATATTTCCAAATTTTCTGTCCCTGTAAGATTAGGATAAAATCCCGGTGTTTCAATAATTGCACCAATTCTTGGATAAATCTTTTTCTCATTACCTTTTATGTTTTGATTGAAAACACTTACTTCACCATTTGAAATATCCGTAAGACCCAATATCATCTTCATAATGGTTGTTTTCCCTGCTCCATTTCTCCCTAACAACCCATATATAGAACCTTTTTCAATGTGTAAATTTACAGAATTGACAACCGTTTGTTCTCCATAAACCTTTGTCAAATTCTTTGTTTCGATAATATAATTTTTCATTTCACTTTTCCTCCTTATTTTGTAACATCATTTTCTGCACTCTATTACATATTATTTTTTGCTAATCAAGTCACTAATATTATTAAAAATTCCCTGTTTTAATTTCCAAATACCAGTATAGGGCTGTTCAATATAACAGTTGCCTTTCTCCTTATATAAATATGCTACACTTGGATTTTTTCCCTCATCTTTGTGATAGAATTTTATTATGATATAGCTATCAACATTCGTAGGTTGGTCATTTGCACTTTCTTTATTAGTATTTTCTGAATTATCTTTTATATCACTAACCAATTTTGATATTTCTTCTTTAGTATTAATTATCTTAGATGTTTTGGAAGTACTCTCCATAATTTCAACTTCTGTTATATTTTCAACTTCGGGCAACATTATCTTTTTTTATTTACGCATGCCTTTAAAGCTAACAAGCAGATAATAATTAGTGTTATTTTCATATATTTTTTCATTTTCTCACACCTCTATCTAAAAACAATAATTTTTATGAATTAGCCTAATAGTTTTGTCTTTTCATGGATTTTATTGAAAGTATAAAAAATACTATTCCGATTGATAAAATAGATACTAAACAACTAAACGAGGATGCCTTTAGTGAATATCCACCAATACTATTTTCTACCATTTCTTTGGCAGCCGATGATATATTTTGATAAACCCCTAATAAACTTGCAAGCGGATGTATATGAACTAATATCGAAGCTCCAAATATCCCAATTCCTAAATAAAGCAAGCACATAGAAATAGGTAAAACATAACTCTTAGAAAAAGTAGCAATATAAATTACCGGAAGCATTGCAATCGGAATTAATAAAGCTGCAAGCATATATAATATTGCTGCCTCTTTTAATGTAATTAAATTAAAATCTACGAATCCGGCACTTAATACTGCACCCAAAACTGATGACATATATGTTAATACCATCAAAAATATAGTCAGTAATTCTATCAAAATAAATTTCGCAAAAAATACTTCAAATCTACTAACCGAAGTTATTAGTACATTCTTTAATGTGTCATTCTTCCTTTCGTCAAAAAATAACATTGTAGAAATCATTCCAATTACGATTGGCAAGAACACAAAAGTTATATTCTTAAACGCTAAACAATATAAGTCTCCAAAACTATCCATGATAGGACTTTCTCTTGAAATTGAAAATGCTCTTTCAATTGCAAACAAATTCAAGATAACAGTTAGTATAATAATACCTATCAAAATTTTACTTCTCTTCCATTTTTTTATTTCAGCTTTTATCAAGAACATATCGCACCTCCTTACAATAAATATTGTAAATGATTAACCTTGCCATAATCTTGCGACACTCTTGTTTTTATCTTGCTTCAATAAAAAAAGCCCCCTAAGAGGCTTCCTAAATCAGCTATTTACATTGCAAACTCTACAGTAAAAACAGTTTTTATATTTGGCGCACTACTTACGCTTATTTTAGCATTATTTACTCGCAATAATTCTTTGGAGATTGATAATCCAAGCCCTGAACCTTTTGTTAATCTTGAACTATCTGCCTGATACATTCTGTCAAATATATATGGTAAGTCCTTTTCACTTATACCATCTCCATTATCTAAAATCGTCAAAATAACTTTTGTATCCGATTCTTCTAATTTCAAATGTACTCTATCACAATTACTATGAACAATAATATTGTTTATAATATTGTTTAAACTTCTAAAATAAGCATTTTCATCTATCCTTATATTACATTCCTGTTCCGGAATTTCAATTTCATAGCTTATATGTTTTTCTTCAAAAACAGGAATCCAATCACTTATGACATTTCTTGTTAATTCGTTCAAATCCTTATCCGCAAAAGAAAACTTCCATTCTCCTGAATCCAATTTTACCCAATCAAAAAGTTTTTCTACAAAATCCTTTAAGTAATGTGCTTTACTTAAAGAAACTTTTATATAGTCATCTTTTTCATCACCTGTAACAAGTCCTTCTTGAACTGCTTCCAAATACCCAACCATAGATGCTAAAGGAGTTTTTACATCATGAGATAAACTTGTCATGAGTGATTTATATGCCTGCTCCGACTGTTTTTGCTCTATTAGTTTATTTTGACTTTGTAGTGTTATCTCATTTATATCGTGGCAAATTTTTTCTGTAGTATCATTTTTCTTAATTAAAATTCTACGATTGTAATCACCATGTTTGATATCAACAAGTACCTCCCTAATCCTATCTATTTCCTTTTTTATATGCGTGATCTTTTTTACTAAATATAGGATCACACATAAAAGTATCAAGATTATGATATTTTTTATATCCATACATCATTCCCCCTTACTAAAACGGTAACCCACGCCTCTTACTGTCAAAATATAGGTCGGTTCTTCAGGGTTAGGTTCTATTTTTTTTCGGAGTTTACTTATAAAGGACATGATATTACTATCATCAAAAAGATAATCTTCTTCCCAAACATTCGTATATATTTGTTTTTTTGTAAAAATTCTCCCTTTGTTAGATGCGAGAAAATATAACAAGTCAAATTCTTTACTTGTTAATTCGATACTGTTATCGTTTATTTTTACAGTTCTATTCTCTTTATCTATTCTCATATCTTCTATTATGATTTCTTTAAACTGGTCTATGCTTTTCTGATTAAAGTCTGTGAATCTTCTAACCATAGCTTCAACTCTTGCTTTAAGTTCATTGATATTAAAGGGCTTAGTTAGATAATCATCCGCACCTTGTTTAAGTCCATAAATTTTCGAATCATCATCAGACTTTGCAGTCAACATTAAAACTGGAACAGTGTATTCTTCTCTTATCATCTCCAAAACTTGAAATCCATCAAAGTCAGGGAGCATAATATCTAATAAAATCAAGCACAGATTGTTTGAACTTCGGATTTTTTTATATCCATCTAATCCATTATTAGCAATGTCTACAGAATATCCATCTGTGCTTAAACATTTTTTAATTAAATTACATAATGCAATATCATCATCTATAATTATTATCTCTTTCATATCTCATAACTCCATATACTTATCCAATATAATCATCATCAAATGAAAATACATCATTTGGTGTGCAATCTAAAGCCTTGCATATTTTTTCTAAGTTTTTTAGTGTTATAGGCTTATTCTTTCCCATCTGTGCCATAACGTTGGTGGTAAGATTTGCCATAGCTATTACATCAGTTTTCTTCAAGCCTTTTTTGGCTAACTGTATCCATAACGGTTTATAATTTAATGCCATACTAATCCTCTTTTCTTTTAATACTATATTTATAAGGATTATACCATAAATATTGGTTATATTCAATTTATATTTGAGTATCTGTTTTGTTTTAGAGATTTTGTTGTGTCATTCCGTCTTTATTTCGCCATAAATTGCTTAATGCCTTGAGATTTAGCACCAGGGTTGTCATTCCCATAACCTTCCATCAGGTTGATAACACCCCATGCTCCAAGCCCTGCACCAATTGCTGTAACTAATATTTTTAATACATTTACTGCTTGTGTAAAAAATTCCATTTATATTTCCTCCTCTTTTTCTTCTTTTTTAATTTTATTTATGTGCTTTACGATAAAATTTTTAAATGTCTTGTCTTCTTTTTTTGTTTCCTTAAAATATCCAAAAATATGGATGTATTCTCCACTTTTAAATTCCTTCACACTTTTTGCCTTTTCTCCGTAGAGATTACAGTAGATATATTCTTTCTTAACCTTTCCTTCTTCTTTGTTCTTTCTAACTATTGTGAAGTTAGCTACTTCTTTTTCTCCTTCCTTTGTATCTATTGCAGTTGTTTTTATTTCTCCTACTAGATTTCCATTAATATTTAGCATTTCTCTTTCCATTTGTTCTATCTCCTTTATTCCATAAAAAAAGCGATAGTTTTCTCTATCGCTTCTACTTCTAATTAATTAATATTTCATTTTTCTCTGTATCTTATTTTTTCGGCTCATCTCGTATATATTTCATTCTTCCTCCTTTGGGCATAAAAAAACACCGAAATGTTTTTTTCGGTGTAAATTTCTCTATTTAATTTTATGGTTTTAGTAATTCTTTCCAGTTTTCTATAAAGCCAACATGTCTTAATTCAATATTTTCATATCTTGCTATTAGTGCTATTAGATCATGATAAAAATTTTTGTAATTTTCTTCTTCAGAAACTATTTTAAGATTAACTAATGTAGCAAATATTGTATTGTTTGAAATATTATTTTTTAAATATTCTTTATATAGCTTTGGTGATTTTGTAAGCTTTGCTCCATATAGCCTGCCATAATGGGCACATATATTTCTTATATAGGCAAAATTTTCTATCCAAGATTCAAAGTAATGGTAGTCTGTATGAAAGACTTTTGCAATTTTACTTTTATCTTCATTTTTCATATTCTTATACATTTTAGATAAAGTTCCAAAACTTGCTACTTCTATCACTGCATAGAGTGGAATTTCTCCACCTTCATAATTGTCTTTAAAGTTTTTTATAAATGGTGAGCGTCTATTTCTTTTAACTTCCCTTGCTAATTCTTCTAGTACCCTTTCTTGTTCCTTTTGTTTCTCAAAATTATTCATATCTTTATATGAAAAGTTCCCATATCTTAAAGAAAAATAGTTTGTGATAACTGCTCTTAAAGAAACTTCAATATGCTCTATTGTTTCAAATATAAGCTGTCTAAGTTCTCTATCAAATTTATATAAACTTACAATATCTTCAAAACTTATTCCTGATATATATCTTCCATCTTTTTTTAATGTGATACTATAAGCTTTAATCAGCCTGTAATAGGATATTCTTCCAAGAATTTTCTTAGCATAAGTTTTATCTTCTACTAAAAGTCCTAAGTCTATTAAGTTTTTTACTTGATTTTCTATACTAATCGGTTCTTGATGAATTTTTTTCATTTTTTCTCCTAAAATCAAATGACCCGACTTGGTCCGCATTGTTAAGAGGCGTGTCGGGTACTGTTGACATTATTATATGCTATAAAATATTTTTTGTCAAGTAATTTCTTTTAATCTTTCCTAAATATCTATCTTACTTCTAATTTTAAATTTATTCATCTAATATTTCAACTACCATACTCTCTTTTAACTTAACCTCATCTTTTCTCTGCAGGTATTTCTCTATGTCAAATATATTTCTCTTATCATAATCTTCAAGGAACTTATAATTCTTATGTTTGGTTATGTCAAATTTATCTGAAAGAAATGGTCTAACTCCTCTTAATTGGTAGATACATTTCCCACCATCCATTACAGTTATTTCATCTTGACTCATTAATTCTTTTCCAGTTTTTTGATAGTTTAAACCAAAACTCTTTTGATTTGATCTTGTTTCTGATGTGTTATATAGGTCTATGGTTTCTTTGCCTAGGCTTTCAGATAATTCTTTTAATGTTGTTCTTTCTTTGCCTCCTAAAAATAACGTCGAATCACAATTGCCAACTATGGTATCTGCATTATCTTTATAGATACTTTTTAGTTGTGATTGTGCTTGTAATATTATACAAGCTGATATTTCTCTACTTCTAATAGTTGCTATCAGCTTTTCAAATTTAGGAATTAAGCCGATATTTGCGAATTCATCAAGTAGGCATCTCACATGAACAGGAAGTCTTCCGCCATATTCATCATCTGCTTTATCACATAATAGATTAAATAATTGTGAGTACATTATTGATACTACAAAGTTAAATGTATCATCTGTATCCGATATTATTACGAATAAAGCTGTTTTCTTTTCTCCAAGTGTATCAAGCTCCAGTTCATCTTCTTTCATTAAGTCCCTAAGTTCCTGAATATCAAATGGAGCAAGCCTTGCTCCACAGGATATAAGGATTGATTTGGCAGTTTTTCCTGTAACAACTTGTCAAGGACTTTCTAATCATTTTTATGAGGTTTTTTATCTTTTTCTCGCTCCATTTCTCTAAGCATTATCCTTTTCAACTTATCTTGCATAGTTTCAGTCGCATTTTCATTAAAATGGACAATAACCTCATAAGTTACTTTTCCAATCTTCTTTATAGTCTTTGTTCCTGTATTATGTTCATTTCTGTTTTCGTTCATATTGTTTTCCTCCTACTTTTCAAGCATTAAAAAAACGACCAGATTGCCATTTCCAGTCGTTTCTTTTTTCAGGGTCGCAAATTGCCACCTTGAAATTTTAAATATTATTGTTGATTATTTAATCTTGTTTTTTGTCATCTTCTATTGATAGATACTCTCTATTTAATTCGTTGAGTAATTCTTCTTCACTTGGTAAATACAGCTTATATTTTGATGCAAATATCTGTTTTTCATCTTCAGGAAGAGTATATTTAACAATCGAATCGCTTTTGTCTGCACAAAGTACAATCCCTATTGGGGGATTATCTCCCTCATTCATCATTTCTCTTTCATAGTAATGGACATACATTTGCATTTGTCCTAAGTCTTGATGTGTCAAATCACCAATTTTTAAATCAATCAAAACAAAGCATTTCAAAATATAGTTATAAAAAACTAAATCTATTCTGAAATGTCTACCATCAAAGGTAAATCTTTTCTGTCTTGCTACAAAAGAAAAACCTCTGCCCAATTCTAAAAGAAATTTCTGCAAATGAGTTATTAAGGCTTGTTCCAAATCACTTTCATAAAAATCCGCATTGGCTTCCAGACCTAAAAACTCCAGCACATACGGATCTCTTATAATATCCTCCGGTGCTTTATTTTTCTCTAATTGTGTTATTTCTTTTGACACTTCTTCTTTATTCTTGCTTGACAGCAATCTTTCATAAAAAAAACTATTTATCTGTCTATCAAGCTGTCTTGTACTCCAATTAGATTTTATAGCTTCTTCTAAATAAAAACTCCTTGCTCTTTCATTTTCAACACGCATTAAACTACGATAATGTGTCCAACTCAATTCGCTACGCAGTGCGTAGCCATTTGGAAAAGTAATGTAAAACTGCCTCATATTTTTAAGATTTGCAACTGTAAATCCCTTTCCAAAATCCTTTGTCATCTGCTTAGATAGTTCTTGTAATAATCCTTGCCCATATTCTGCTGTATCTTTGCCACCTTGTTCATCAATAATTCTCTTGCCAATATTCCAGTATGCTTCAACCATCGCAAAATTTGCTGTCTTGTAAACTTTATTCCTTGCACTTATGAGTATATTCTTAATTTCATTATAAAAATTATTTTCCATAACCATACCTCCTAAATTCTTTTATATTTTTCTACTCCGCCTTCAGCTTTTCCGATGTGTTCCACATTTTTTACAAGTCTCTTATTTACATTTTCATAAAACCATCTGCCAATCAATGCCGGCGGTGTTGCGATTAACTCTCTCAAAACAAATTCTTTGCCCTTCGGTAAAGAGCTAATTTTGTTTAATAAGGTAGTATATAGGTCAGCATAGCTTGTATTTTCTTGTAAACTGCTACACTTACAATATTCAGTAACGCTTGGGAAACCTCCCTCTATTGCTTTTTTAGTTAAAATTTCAAGTTCTTCATCGGTTACAGTAAATTGAATTCGCATTTATATATCCTCTCCTTATAACTGAGTTTATTACCATATCACTATCATTTTATCATAAATACGATATTTTTTTCATACTGCAATTTTAAGCCCTATTTTACACTTAGCTATAGTCTGATACCTATTTTATCATTAACGCTCTAAAAACACCTTTCCACCGTCTTATACGAGGTCTACAAGTGTTCCCCCTTGTCATAATCTTCAAAGGTATATACTTTTGATTTATGGCTTTCTTTTAATTTACCTTTATCTTGCTCATACCAATGAACTAAGGTCGCATAATGATCTTTATAGTTTCTTCCCGTGCTTTGCATATGGGTTGACAGCTTCTCTATCATTTCTTCCCTATGACCTTGCATTTTATCCTTTAACTTCCCATATTCTTCATCGGTTAAGGAAACATTTTTATATTCTCCATAAAGGTTGGGGGATATTTTTTCTATCTCCCCCTCTTTTTCTAACTCTATATCTATCTCTTTATCTATCTCTATATCTCCGTTGCAGTTTTGTTGCAAAAGGTTGCAAGGTGTTGCACCAGTGTTGCATTGCAACGCTTTTTGTCCTCTCGATTTTCTTGAACGCCTTGTAGAAGCTGTTTCTGAACCTATAAGACTTGGAATTTCTGTTAAAAAATACTCGTCATTTTCTGTAATTATCTCCATCAATCCTTGTGCTACAAGATAATTTACTATAACCATTACATCATCTTCCGTTTCATCAATCGTTAAGGCAAGCTCTTTGATAAAGTCTGTTTCTACTCCATCATAATACAGCTTCCCACTATCTTTTAAGCTAAGTAAAAGCAATTTAAGATAAATGATTGTATAGGTATCTCCTCCTGATATTTTTCTTAGCCTTTTGATTCTCTTATCTGTAAAAAAATCTTCTTTCAATTTTAACCAATAGTATCTTCTGTTGTCTGCCATTTTTATCTTTCCTCCCCTTTATTTTTATAATTTTCTTTAGCCTTTTCTTTTGCTTTTTGTTTGTACTGACCCTTTCTTTCCTCTTGCTCTTGAAATTTTTTCAGTTGTGCAATTACACTTGGTTTATCTCCCCTCTTAATTGCCTTGTCTATCTCTATAGATAAATCTATTCCATACTCGTCACCCACAATCTTTACTGCATATTTGATATGATCTATCTGCTTAAATTCGTCTTGAACTTTAGCTTTATCTTCAGTTAAGTCTTGTATCTGATTTTCAAGGCTTGATATTTCTTTCTGCCAATCACTCGACTTTATAGCTGATGTTCCAGTAAATTTTTCTATAGTCTTTCTTGCTTTTTTGTAGTTTTCAATTTCATCTTTATGTGAATTGTAAAATTTATCTTTAAGAAAAGTTTTATCTTTATATTCCTGATATACCGCCTTATTTTCTTTGATGATGTCTGCACAAATAAAGCAACGATTTAACTCCTTTATTCTTTGGGTTTTGCTTTGAATATCTTCACTTATCTTTTTACTTTGCTTTGCCAGTTCAAAAACTTTTTCTTGTAGGTCTGCTATGGTTTGAAGATGATTATCTTTTAGATAGTAGATTGCTTTTACAAATCTCTTTAGGTCTGCATTTCCCTTTTTTATCTGTCCATAGTAGGATAGATTTTTTGTTTTTTCTCCCTGTATTTCGTTGTAGATAGAAATATATTCATAAAGGTTAAAGAGTTCTGCTTTGTTCTCCAGTTCATCTTTCTTGGTCTGTTTATACCCATCGTATTTTGCTTGCAGATTTCCAAGTAAAGAGTCTATCCAAGAAGTGATTTCTTTTATCTTGTTCTTGATAGCTTTTACTAAAGAGTTATGTTTTTTTATTTCTCTGTTGATGTTTCCTTTGTCGGTTTCGATTCCTTTTTTCTCTAAGGCACTGGCACTTGCTCCCATGTGAATGGTTGGGATTTCTTCTATCCCTTGCCTTTTGTAGGAACGATGATCCACTCTCTTTTCTTGATGATTTTTTTCTAAATACTGATTACAAAGTCTTGCAAAATTCTCTCTCCATTTCTCTGCGTTTCCTTTATTGTTCCAGTCTGTCAGCTCTACTTTTCTTGTTTTGTAGTTCCCGCTTTTTAGTTTTATCTTTTCTCCATTTTCATCAATTACATATTCTTTTTTGCTTTTTGCCTGCCACTCTCCTTTTTCATTGATTGGTCTAAGGGTAGTCATAATATGAGCATGTATATTGTTGTTATCTTCACTTGTTCTATCATGGATTGCAAG
>NZ_QEKV01000018.1 GCF_003096635.1 Ezakiella coagulans
GAAAGTTTGAGCCAAGCTCTTTATTATTTGCTTTTTTTAGTGGTTTTTGCTTCCACTTTTGAATTAACTTTGTAGTTAGATTCTTGTCTACTTTTTACATTATTTCATTTTTTAGGTTCTTGCTCCTCTTTTGAGGTGCATTATATAGTGTAACACACTATCTTTTATTTGTCAAGTCTTTTTTAGAACTTTTTTAAAATATTTTTAAATTTTTTCGTCCTGTTTGACTTAACTTTTATATCTTAGCACAAATATTTTGTGGTGTCAAGTGTTTTTTCTAATTTTTTAAAATATTTTATTTTTTATAATATCTTCATATAATATTTAAAAAAAAGAGCCTCATAAAGAGACTCTTTTGTTCGCTATTTAGCAATAACAGTTACCGATCTTTCTTTTTTATCCCATTCGATGTCTTGTTTCATTTCATCGTCACTATTGCCATTTGTTAAATTAAATACTTTTGAAACATTTGTAAGGCTTACAAAGATTCTTCCATTTTTATTAATAGGTTTCGAATCCATAGTAATTTCCTTACCATCTGATAATTTTATTTTATCACCATCGATTTGAATTGATGCAACAATTCCATCTTTTGTGAATGATGCAGTTCTGGTTTCTTTTTCGTATTTAACTTCAGCACCTATAGCTTCAGCTAAATATCTTAACGGTAACATTGTTCTGTCATTTTGAATGAACGGTGCGACATCAATTTGCACTGTTTCTTCTTTGCCGTCAACTGTCTTTACATATTCACTCTTGTCAATGAAGAATTTAAAAGTTGCTTTTGCTTCATTATTTTCTTCCTTGACATTTTCTTTCTTTTCTTCTTTGGTTTCTTTAACTTCCGTATTCGCTTTTTTTACAAAAACTATATCCCCATTTTCAAACTTTGTACCTTTTGCAAGCTCTATAATAACAATAGGTTTAACAAGGACTGTGTTTTCAGGAAGTTTTGTTATTTCAACTTCGTATCCGCCGTCGACTGCTTTTAATGTGTAGTCTTCTGCAGGAAGCTCTTGTTTATTGTATTTTGGTGTTGATGAAGACATTGCATCTACTTTGATTTCTTTGTATTGCTCATCAGTTACGTAGTTTATCTTGAAATAAACTTTTTTATCTTCACCTGATTTTTTCAAATCTTTTAAGCTTGTTTTTATTGTAAATTTGTTATCTTTTAAACTTACATATTTTTTCTTATTATGCGGATTTTCAGTATCTCTTTCACCTGCAACTTCAAAATCTACAAGTGCTTTTCTTGTAAAATCTCTAAAGAGTCCTTGTTTTTTGCCATTTACTTTTTTAAATGGAATTTTTTTAATTTCTTCAAGCTTTGCATCATCAATATCTTTGTCTTCCAAAAGTTCCTTTGCTCTTTTAATTGCAGCTTTTATTTCATCTTTTACTTTTTCGTCTTCGTACTTTATTGCAGGGTTGTCAATAACGCTTTCATCAATAGTGTCAAGATAGGCTTTTAATTCTTCTTTGGCCAATTTTATTTGTTCTTCTTTAGTCAATTCTTTTTCAGCAACTTCAACAACTTCTGTTTTCTTGTCTGTTTTTGCTTCTTCTTTTGCAACTGTGCCTTGAACTGATGCGAAAACCATTGAGAGTCCCAACATACATGAAACAAATCCTACAGCGAGCTTTCTCATTCCATATCTTGCGTTTTTATTATTTCTATCCATATACTTTCCTCCTGAATAAATAATTTAAATATGCATCGGAGTTTCTACTTTTTTATATTATAAAAAAGCTGTATCAAATCCGAGTCATTATTTATACGCATTATATCATATTTTTATATTTTTTCTTTTATAAAATTGTTCTGTTTTTTGAAAAAATATAAAATAAAAGCTTTTCTTTCGAAAAGCTTTTATTTTAATATACAGTATTTATGCAGTTTTATCTGTTAGCCTGATCCACTGCTTCATTATATTTTCTGATTGTGCTTTTATGGAAAAACAGAGATGCAAATGCGACAAAGAAATTTATGAAATACTTTAAAATTTCAGTAACAACAAGTACAACTATAAAAATTAATAACGTTTTTGTGATACTTCTTGAACTATCAACTTTAAGGTTGCCGAACATTCCCTTTTTAACGGTCCCCTTTCTAGGATCCATAAATAAACTTGCAGCACCCGCCAATTTCATAGTTCCATAAGGGTTGAAAAGCCAGAGCATTTCACCTTTGTACCTTTTATAATCCGCATACCACGAATAAGTGTAATTCGAAATTAAAAAATAAATAATTGCAAATACATTGGAGGCAAAGTCCCCTTTACTTATAAATAAAGTATACAGTATAGAAATTATTATATAAGAGTTTATATAAAATCCTATTCCTACTTTTGGGGTGCCAAAATATGACGGATTGTCATACGGGTCCTTCGACTTATTTTCATTATTCATCGGGGCAGGTCCTTTTGTCGGCTTCTTATATTCACTTGGTTTTATATCACCTTTTATTATCCAAGCTCTCTTATTGTCGCTATTTTTTCCTGCATTATAATCCTGACTTCCTTTTTGCGGAGGTTTGACATAATCGTCATGTGCATTGTTTTTTGTTGCTGACGGCGGCTTTACATAGTCATCGCTATTTGAAGCCGGTTTAACAACCTCTTCTTTACTAGAAGTCGGCTTTACATAATCATCGTTCTTTGAAGGTGGCTTTACATAATCGTCACTCATTATCTATTCCTCATTTTCATCAAATCTTCAGTTGCAATTGTGTTAAGATCATCCGTATTCGTTTGTGCAACTCTTTGGCTCATAATTCTTATAAGTTTTTCATTTAAATTTCTTATCCATCTGCCGTTTGAATTATCATTTGACATAGCATAATTTTCGGCAACAACATCTCTGTACAAGTCTTTGTCGACAACATATCCGAACTTTTCCAAATACATTAAACCGATTTTTACGATTTCGTCAATCGAATAATCTTCAAATGTGAACTTATTTGGAATTCTTGACTCAAGTCCGGAATTCATCTTTAAGAACTCAGCCATCTCTCTGTTGTACCCGGCAAGAATTATGACTATATTGTCTCTGTTGTCTTCCATGAATTTAAGAATCTCGTCAATTGCTTCGTTTCCAAAATCATTTGAGCCGTTTTGACATAAACTGTAAGCCTCATCTATGAAAAGTACTCCACCTAGAGCCGACTTCAAAACTTCTCTCGTTTTAATTGCAGTTTGTCCCACATATCCGGCTACAAGGTCACTTCTAGATACCTCTATAAATTTATTGTCCTTTATAATCGACTTTTGATATAAAATATCTCCAAGTATTCTTGCAACCGTAGTTTTTCCTGTACCCGGATTTCCAAGGAATAATGAGTGTAATGAAAATGTTTGGTTTGCCTGGCCTTGATCACGCCTTTTTTTATTTAACTCTGCAATTGAAATAAATTCCGCAACCTGACTCTTAACTTGCTCGATACCGATAAGTTTATCAAGCTTTTCATATGCATCCTCATCTTTGCCCTCATAGTTTTGATATTTTCCAATGTTAAACACTTCATCAATGTCAGAATTTCTTATAGTCGCCATATCGTCAGAATTTTCTTCAAGAACCCTCTTTGCAAAAACCTTCAAAAGTTTTTCGTTGAAATTTCTGATCCATCTTGCATTCGACTTGTCAATTGACATTTCGTATGCATCTTTAACACTCTTTTTGTAGTGTTCCTCATCTTCAAGAACATATTGTTTGTCTTTTAAAATATTTTCTCCGATTTGAACAATTTCGTCTCCTGTGTAATCTTCGAAAACAAACTTATTTGCGACTCTCGATTTTAAGCCGGGATTTGTCTCGAGAAATTGCTCCATCTCTTTTGTGTAACCGGCAAAAATAATCATAATTTCATTTCTATGGTCTTCCATATATTTAAGAATCGTATTTATCGCTTCTTGTCCGAAATTCACTGAAGAGTCGCCTTTATTTAAAGTATACGCTTCATCTATAAATAAAATTCCACCCTTTGCTTTTTCCAAAAGCTCATAGGTTTGCTCTGCAGTCTTTCCGACATACGACGAAATAAGGTCCGATTCACATGCTTCGACAAAAATAAATTTTTCCTTATTATGGAGTGCCCCGTTTTTAAATAGAATTTCTCCGATAAGTCTTGCAACCGTCGTTTTTCCCGTTCCAGGATTTCCCAGGAAAACAGAATGAAGCGAATTTTCTTCGGGCTTGAGACCTTGCTCAACTCTTTTCTTGTTGAACTCAACCATCCTTACCATCTTATTTATTTCTTCTTTTACAGAATGAAGCCCGATAAGCTTATCGAGTTCAGCTTGTGGATCATCTGAAACCTCTACTTCAAAGTCTTTATCGAAATTATCGTCGGACTGATCACCAAAGTCGTTACTTTCAACTCTTTCTTGTTGTTGTAAAGATTCGACCTCGATTCTTCCGCCATCTTTGCATTCCATTTGAATTTGATTTATCTTTTCATAGTCCCATGTTTGATTATAAGTCAATTCATCAATAAGTAGTAATGAATTATTTGAAACTCTAATATTTGGCTCTATAATTCTATTTAGATTAACATGTGCCGCTCTAAAAATCGAATAATCATTTAAGAAAATGTCAACCCTTGTCTTATTTTCGCCCATAATATTAATATTGTCATTAGAGACTAGCTTTGAGTTATTTTGCCCTGTAATGCATTCAATAATATTCGTATTCATCATATCAACGGTACTTAAATCACAATGAATTGAAGATATATTACCATTTTTCAAACTTAAATAAGAGTTATTTACCAATCCAACACAAGCGTGAAATTGTGATTGAGAAACATTGGTGTCTATACACAAAACATTTGACCTGTCTATATACATAGCGGGGAATTCTTTTTCATTGTCTCCGCCTTGGATAAACGTATTTTGAAGCGTAGCAAAAGACTTAACTAAATGCACTGCATTACCATTAAATCTCTTGATTGTACTTGAAAATGCCGTGATTTCTGACTGATATGCTTGAACTAAAGTATTTAAAACTGAATTTCTAACTTCGAGGCATCCAGCCTCAACTAGAATTCTTGTCAACAATCCATTTTTTTCAGGCATAAATGCTCTCTCAAGAATTAATTTCGAAAACCCTCCAACATAAACTTCCGGATAAAATTGTTCATTTGAGCCGATTTTCAAATTATTAGTTTGTTCAATAATAACATTAGATAACTTTGCCGTAGAATTACCTTTAACTGCAAAAACGTTATTTCCTTTATCACTCGCTTCAAAGAAAATATTTGATATATTGACATTTACACCATTTAAAACCTTTACAAATCCCATAATTTTATTTGTAATTTCATTATTGGTATTTGGCGTGCCTTCTATACTTATATTCTTGTCTATAATTAGAACTGAAGTTCCAAGTGAAAGATTTAATCCTTCAGCTAATTCTAACACATCCCCATCTTTGCATGCATTAAATGCGGCTGAAAACTGCCATTGATCGTTTCCATTTCCTATCAAATATCTAGACATAATACCTCCACTAAAATCACTTTTCTTTACAATAATTATAACATTAAACGAACTCTTTATCAATCAAAATACACTTGGCTATTCACAAAATAAAAAGCAACTATACGACTAATATAGTTGCTTAATTTATTAATATATTTTTGCGCCTGCCGGAATATTTCCATCAAGCATTATTAAATTTAAAAGTTCTTCTCCATCATAGTCGCAGACTGCTGAAAGAAGCATTCCACAAGATTCAATTCCCATCATTTCTCTTGGTGGTAAATTCGTTATTGCAAGAAGAGTTTTTCCTACAAGTTCTTCTGCGCTATAGGAATTTTTGATACCTGATAAGATTGTTCTGTCTTTTCCGCTTCCGTCGTCAAGAGTAAACTTTAAGAGTTTCTTTGATTTTGGAACTTCTTCACATGCTTTAAATTTAACAACTCTGAAATCTGATTCTGAGAATTTTTCAAAGTCTACAAAATCTTCGAAAAGAGGTTCAACTTTAACTTTCGACAAGTCGAGCTTTTTTGCAACCTTAGGTTCTTCGTCGTGTTTTGATGATTCGCCGTTTTCAGCAAGATCTTTTGCAAGCGGTTTCATCGTTGGGAAAATCCCCTTTACTTTAGATAATTGTCTAAATCTCTATAAAAGTCTATTTTTTGGTGCTTCTATATTTACGACAATTTGCTAACTCTCTATAAGTGCCCATAGATTTCTAGCAAATTGTCGTAAATTTGTCGTAAGCTGTCGTAAATTCTAAAATATAAATTTCATTGTGCTGTTAAATTGTTTAGCCCTTCGGTGTTTCCACCTACTATGACTTCTGCTGACTTCTCATAGTTCGTTGTTACTACTGTGTCGTCTATGAGACCTCACGGGATAAGCCCTAATACTTTCATCGTTTACTTGCAGAATTTACGCCTTGGGTTTACGGTTACCTTTTGGGTCTTTGCTATCTGTTGCTAGCCTGCCCACCTGTTACGCCTTGTATTCTGTTCCTGTTCGTCAAGCCACGATTTCGCTATTGCTTCTTCTCTCCTAGATGTCACCATCTAAAACTTGCAAGTCGCTATTAGATTCGTTGGTAACTACGCTCTGTAGGGATTTTCACCCCAGCATTAGAACATACCCGTCATACCCAAAAATATCTATGGAGGGTTTTACTCCCCCATAGATATTATAGAGCCTCAAAATTTTAGTTTAAGTAAAAATGAAGGAACAGAATCTTACTTTTTATATTCAAATCGTTCTCTGTCATATTTTACTTCTTGCTTGTACATTTCTACATATTTGCCTAAGGTCTCCTCTTTTACTTCTTTTAAAGATAATTTAGGCTCATCAATTATTTCGGATAAATTCGGTCCCGAAATCAACAAAGAACCATCCGGCTGTACACATGCCGCAAAAATATATGTCGAGTTTTCAACCAAGAGTTGATCATTCTCGTAAAGAATCATTTGCCCATCTTTTGACCTTCCTCCACACTTAATTAAAAGTATATTCTCCTCAGTTGGCAACTCTCCTTTTATATTTTTGATAACACGAATAGTGTAATGAGTATACGGCGTACTAACTTCCTTCGTACCGTTTTTAGTTTCCACAACTACCGGATCTCTATACTCAACCTTTTCTTCTTTAACCACCTTAGCTATAAAATAATGATCTGAAAAACCGATGACCTCATTTGGATTATTCATATCTATAGCAAAGTCAGCATGTAAATAACTAATTGAATCTTGATTTTTGACGTTCTCATTAGACTTTCCACATCCAGCAAAAATGATAACACAGCACAACATGCACAGAATTGCACAAATCGTGGATTTCTTTGATATTCTATTCATCCCTACATCTCCTTTCTAATAGTTATTATAAGCTTCGTCATACGAGGATTTATCAGTTGATGATAAGCTTGTTATGCTTAACTTTCCTTGTTGCATAATATCTTTTGTACCATCAGTATGGTCCAATCCAAGTGCATGACCCAATTCGTGAGTAGCAGTTTTTATTCGCTGAGCAGATGTCATGTCTTCAAAATTATAATCATTGAATTTTATTGTACCATTAGAACTTGTGTAACCCATAGTAGTTGATACTTCATAATAATCACTAATAAAAACATCCTCTACAACGAAAATTGAGTCAGGTCTAATTACTCCTGAACGATGACCTTCCCAGAGATTAACTCCTGATTGAACACTACTTAGGTATTTGGTGTCACTATCCCAATCCAAATGTTTCCCATCATCGACTAAATCCCAACCTTGTAAAGCGGTATACGATGTAATTGTTGTCATCAATAAAACCATCAGTAATATGGCAAAGACACTGATTTTTTTCATAAGTTTCTCCTTTCTATGATTTTGATCGCTTGATTTATTATCTAAGCGTATAAATTGAAATGAGTACATTTCTCTAATCACCCAAAACTAAACTCTATACCATCTCCATTCTTATACCTTTGAGGATTCGTATAAATCACGATAATTACCTCCCTCTTATAATTTTGCTTAACCTAAATATATTTGACATTAAAATCAAATATATCCTATTTTTCCAACTGTTGTTTCTAGCTATATTATATAATATAGCATCTAAACTAATCGCCATTACTATATCTCATAGGATTTAAATCCATTATTTCACCTCCTATCTATCTTACATATGAGTTTATCTTTACCTTTCCTGATAATGTTGAATTTGTTTGATTAATAATCGTAACTATATATTTACTACCCCTATAAGCTTTTACTTTTAATGTTGAGTCTGAAGCAAATCTTTCATCATAGATAATTTTTCCATCTTCTTCAATAATTACAGAATAATCAACTCCTCCGGAGCAAGACATATCTTTTAATCTAACTGTAAATCCATCATGTACTGGACCTATCCATGTATCCATGTTAAATTTATATTCTGTATTAGCAAATCTATCTAACCTAATACTCTCGTCTATATTTGCTGATCTAAGTCCTATACTTGACACTTCTCCTAATTCTAACTTTTGATACTCTTCGTCACTTATTATTTGAACCCTATCTCCAAATTCCGAGTTTATATTAGTGACTATTTCACCTTTTGTATCAATCCTATCTTGATTTAGATCGGCCACATTGGCAAATACTGGTAAACAAAATGTAAACGCAAACATAAAAACCATCAAACCTGCAAGTGTCTTTTTCCATTTTTTCATAATAAGCATCCTTTCTTTATTTGGGTTTAAATTTAAAGCAAAATTATTTATATTGCTTTTTATCTCTAATAACTTTAGCATTGATATGCAATATTCTTTTCTATTTTTTATTGTGTCGCCTAATTGTTGAACCACTAGCTTATCGCAATTTATTTCTATATCTTGGTCTATATATTTTAAGCTTAGCCAT
>NZ_QEKV01000019.1:0-3229 GCF_003096635.1 Ezakiella coagulans
GTGCGGCTTCGTCCTAATCTCCCGGGAGGTCGCCCTCCGAGTACCTTCGGCGATGCAAGGCTTAACTTCTGTGTTCGGCATGGGTACAGGTGGATCCCTTGCTCTATTAAAACCGCGCTAACCTTCAACTAAATATCTAACGTTTTCTATAAATTCTTTGGTCAAGTCTTCGGCTCATTAGTACATGTTAGCTTAAAGTATTACTACTCTTATACCTCATGCCTATCTAACTCGTAGTCTTCAAGTTGCCTTATTCTTTCGATGGGAAATCTTATCTTAAGGGGGGCTTCGTGCTTAGATGCCTTCAGCTCTTATCCTTTCCAAACGTAGCTTCCGTGCTATGCCACTGGCGTGACAACACGTGCACCATTGGTTTGTCCATCCCGGTCCTCTCGTACTAAGGATAGCTCCTTTCAAATTTCCTACGCCCGCGACGGATAGGGACCGAACTGTCTCACGACGTTCTGAACCCAGCTCGCGTGCCTCTTTAATGGACGAACAGTCCAACCCTTGGGACCTACTTCAGCCCCAGGATGAGACGAGCCGACATCGAGGTGCCAAACCTCCCCGTCGATGTGAACTCTTGGGGGAGATAAGCCTGTTATCCCCAGGGTAGCTTTTATCCGTTGAGCGATGGCCCTTCCACTCGGTACCACCGGATCACTAAGTCCTACTTTCGTATCTGCTCGACCTGTATGTCTTGCAGTTAAGCTCCCTTCTGCCTTTGCACTCTTTGCACGATTTCCGTCCGTGCTGAGGGAACCTTTGAGCGCCTCCGTTACTGTTTAGGAGGCGACCGCCCCAGTCAAACTGCCCAACTGACAGTGTCCCCGAACCAGTTCTATGGTCCTGGGTTAGAATTCCAGTAAAACAAGAGTGGTATCCCATTTTTTGACTCCCCAAAAGCTGACGCCCTTGGTTCTTAGTCTCCCACCTATTCTGTACATGTTTTACCGAAATCCAATGTCAGCCTACAGTAAAGCTCCATGGGGTCTTTCCGTCCTGCCGCGGGTAATGCGCATCTTCACGCATACTACAATTTCACCGGATCCTTTGTTGAGACAGTGCCCAAATCGTTACACCTTTCGTGCGGGTCGGAACTTACCCGACGAGGAATTTCGCTACCTTAGGACCGTTATAGTTACGGCCGCCGTTTACTGGGGCTTAAGTTCTAGCCTTCGCTTACGCTAAGCCTTCCCCTTAACCTTCCAGCACCGGGCAGGTGTCAGCTCCTATACTTCGTCTTACGACTTAGCAGAAACTTGTGTTTTTGGTAAACAGTCGCTTGGGCCTATTCACTGCGACCGATGGGTTGTCCCACCGGTTCCCCTTCTCCCTAAGTTACGGGGTCATTTTGCCGAGTTCCTTAACAAAGGTTCTTCCGCGCGTCTTAGGATTCTCTCCTTTCCTACCTGTGTCGGTTTGCGGTACGGGTATCTTTTCATCTCGCTAGTGGTTTTTCTTGGCAGTGTGAATAGTTCTTCTTCTCTACTTGTTTTTCGATCCCCATCATAACTCACTTTACCAAGTCTACGGTTTTCCCTGTAGACTCTCGCTTGTTATTTAGCCGTACTTTTCCTTTCTGTACGGTAAGGCTATCCTCCTGCGTCCCCACGTTGCTAGTTGCGATTTAAGATAGTACAGGAATTTCAACCTGTTGTCCATCGGCTACGCTTTTCAGCCTGGCCTTAGGTCCCGACTTACCCTGGGGGGACGAGCCTTGCCCAGGAATCCTTAGGTTTTCGACGGGCGAGATTCTCACTCGCCTTATCGCTACTTATGCCAGCATTCTCTCTTCTATGATGTCCACAGCTCCTTACGGTACTGCTTCTGCCTTCATACAATGCTCCTCTACCACTTGTATTACAAGTCCACGACTTCGGTATCAGATTTAGCCCCGGAAATCTTTGGCGCAAAATCACTTGACCAGTGAGCTATTACGCACTCTTTAAATGTATGGCTGCTTCTAAGCCAACATCCTGGTTGTCTCAGTAACTTCACATCCTTTACCACTTAATCTGTATTTGGGGACCTTAGTCGGTGGTCTGGGCTCTTTCCCTTTTGACATGGGAGCTTATCCCTCCATGTCTGACTCCTTAGGATCATTTTCTTGGTATTCGGAGTTTGATAGGTGTTGGTAGCGTATACACGCCCCGCAACCAGTCAGTGCTCTACCTCCATTAAATTTCCTAAAGGCTAGCCCTAAAGCTATTTCGAGGAGAACCAGCTATATCCGAGTTCGTTTGGCTTTTCACCCCTATCCACAGGTCATCCGATATGTTTTAAACCATACCCGGTTCGGGCCTCCATAGCGTTTTACCGCTATTTCACCCTGCCCATGGATAGATCACCCGGTTTCGGGTCTATTATATATAACTCTACGCCCTATTAAGACTCGGTTTCCCTTCGACTCCACCACTTAATGGTTTAATCTTGCTATATACAATAACTCGCTGGCCCGTTCTACAAAAAGTACGAGATTACACTTTTAATGTGCTTTCTCTGCTTGTAAGCATAGGGTTTCAGATTCTATTTCACTCCCCTTCCGGGGTTCTTTTCACCTTTCCCTCACGGTACTGGTCCACTATCGGTCACCAAGTAGTATTTAGCCTTAGGAGGTGGGCCTCCTATTTTCACACAGAATTTCTCGTGTTCCATGCTACTCGTTAAGGTAGTTTGGTTCGCTAGAATTTCGTCTACGCGCCTTTTACGCTGTGTCGGTAGTTTTTCCAATGCTATTCGACTATTCTAGTTTCTTCCGCCCTACCGGGCTTCTTCCCGTTCGCTCGCCGCTACTTGGGAAATCGTTGTTACTTTCTTTTCCTCCGGGTACTTAGATGTTTCAGTTCTCCGGGTTCCCTTCTTTCCTGCTATTTATTCACAGTAAGATACCTGAGGTTTGCTCAGGTGGGTTCCCCCATTCGGATATCTACGGGTCATAGCTTGTTTGCAGCTATCCGTAGCTTTTCGCAGCTTACCGCGTCCTTCTTCGGCTCTTGGTGCCTAGGCATTCGCCCTACGCTCTTAGTAACTTGACCTAATCCTTTTGACGTTATTTTTCCTTTGTCCTTTGAAATTGTTTCTTAAATTTCGAAAATTTAAAACTTTTTTTCTGGATTTTAGTATTTTTTGTCGTCTAATCTATTTCTAGTTATACGTTAGGTATTTAGTTGTTTAGGTTCTTATTTTATTACCGAATTGGAGTTTTATTCCTCCGTTTCGGTATGGC
>NZ_QEKV01000019.1:3359-5025 GCF_003096635.1 Ezakiella coagulans
CATCGAATAATGTAAAAAGTAGTTCTCCTTAGAAAGGAGGTGATCCAGCCGCACCTTCCGATACGGCTACCTTGTTACGACTTCACCCCAGTCATTGACCCTACCTTCGACGACTCCTTCCTTGCGGTTAGGCCATCGGCTTCGGGTATTGCCAACTTCCATGGTGTGACGGGCGGTGTGTACAAGACCCGGGAACGCATTCACCGCGGCATTCTGATCCGCGATTACTAGCAACTCCGACTTCATGTACTCGAGTTGCAGAGTACAATCCGAACTGGGATCGGTTTTTTGAGATTTGCTTGATGTCACCATTTCGCTCCTCTTTGTTCCGACCATTGTAGCACGTGTGTAGCCCAGGACATAAAGGGCATGATGATTTGACGTCATCCCCACCTTCCTCCGATTTATCATCGGCAGTCCAATTAGAGTCCTCAGCATGATCTGTTAGTAACTAATTGCAAGGGTTGCGCTCGTTGCGGGACTTAACCCAACATCTCACGACACGAGCTGACGACAACCATGCACCACCTGTATATATGTTAAGAGCAAGCTCTTACTGGTTTCATATCTCTATGTCCCCTCATATATATGTCAAGCCCTGGTAAGGTTCTTCGCGTAGCCACGAATTAAACCACATGCTCCGCTGCTTGTGCGGGTCCCCGTCAATTCCTTTGAGTTTCATGCTTGTGCACGTACTCCCCAGGCGGAGTGCTTATTGCGTTTGCTTGCGGCACCGAGGTTTGACCCCCAACACCTAGCACTCATCGTTTACGGCGTGGACTACCAGGGTATCTAATCCTGTTTGCTCCCCACGCTTTCGTGCCTGAGCGTCAGTTTAAGTCCAGTAAGTCGCCTTCGCCACCGGTATTCCTCCTGATATCTACGCATTCCACCGCTACACCAGGAATTCCACTTACCTCTCCTTAACTCAAGCTTTGCAGTTTTGGATGCACGTTTGTGGTTGAGCCACAATATTTCACATCCAACTTGTAAAGCCGCCTGCGCACCCTTTACGCCCAATAATTCCGGACAACGCTCGCTCCATACGTATTACCGCGGCTGCTGGCACGTATTTAGCCGGAGCTTTCTCCTATGGTACAGTCCTTTTCTTCCCATAGAACAGAGTTTTACGAAACGAATTCCTTCATCACTCACGCGGCGTCGCTGCATCAGAGTTCCCTCCATTGTGCAATATTCCCCACTGCTGCCTCCCGTAGGAGTCTGGACCGTGTCTCAGTTCCAGTGTGACCGTTCACCCTCTCAGGCCGGTTACCCATCGTTACTATGGTGAGCCGTTACCTCACCATCTGGTTAATGGGACGCGAGCCCATCTCTTACCGCCGTAGCTTTGATTGCATCGAAATGCTTCGTCGCAATGTTATATGGTATTAATCCCGGTTTCCCGAGGCTATCCCTTTGTAAGAGGTAGGTTGCTCACGCGTTACTCACCCGTCTGCCACTAATCCGAAATGAATTTCTGCCGAAGCTTCGATTCTTTTCTTCATCGTTCGACTTGCATGTGTTAAGCACGCCGCCAGCGTTCGTCCTGAGCCAGGATCAAACTCTCAAGTGAAAGTTTGAGCCAAGCTCTTTATTATTTGCTTTTTTTAGTGGTTTTTGCTTCCACTTTTGAATTAACTTTGTAGTTAGATTCTTGTCTACTTTT
>NZ_QEKV01000020.1 GCF_003096635.1 Ezakiella coagulans
TAAAACCCTCCATAGATATTTTTATGTAAAAAAATTGCACTTATACGCAAAACATCCTATACTAAAAATAGAAACCACAAGTAAGGAGGTGCATACAAGTGCAATTAAATAATACCACGGATTTACTCCAAAGTAAAGGGATTAAAACAAAAAAAGTTACCCAAACCGATGAATGTGTATTCATCGAAGCAGAAACAGAAAAAATTAAAAAATGTCCATACTGTCACAGCAAAAAAATATGGGTACATGACAACAGATACCGTACCATTAAAGACACCCCAATCTACGGGAAAAAAGCAATCATACACCTAAAAACAACAAGATATGACTGTAAACACTGTGGAAAAAGATTTAAAAATGAAACAAACCTAGTTCCTAAAAAACACACAATAAGTAAAAGACTAACCCTAACAATAATAAACGAACTAAAAGAATCTCTATCCATGAGTGCAATCTCAAGAAACCTAAACATATCAATAAACACAGTCCAAAGACTTGTAATCTTTCTAAAACACCCAAGAAACCAACTCCCTAAAGTTCTATGTATAGACGAATTTAAAGGAGATGTAATGACAGGAAAATACCAATGCTCACTACTTAACGGAGAAAACCACTCACTAACAGACATAATAAAATCCAGAAACACAAAAGACCTGACAGAATACTTTGGTGGAATAGATAAAAACGAAAAAGAAAACGTAGTATACTTCATAAGTGACATGTGGGAACCCTACAGAAGCGTAAAAAACACATACTTTAAAGACTCAACTCACATAATTGACAAATACCACTTTATACGGCAAGTTCTATGGGCGCTTGAAGACGTAAGAAAAAGAGCACAAAAAAATCTGGAGAAAAAACTAAGAATCTACTACAAAAGAAGTAAAAGCTTACTAACAAAACCTAGATCAAAACTAAAAAATGATTAAATACCAAAAGTAACCATAATGCTTGAAAACAACAAAGACCTACAACTAGCTTACCAAATAAAAGAACTATTCTATGAATACGTGCTCATACAACCCACAAAAGAAAGAGCAGAAATCGCACTTAACGAATGGTTAAGAAGAGCAGAAAAAAGCGACTTAAAAGAATTTAAAAGATGCCTTACAAGCTTTAGAAACTGGTTCGATGAGATAACAAACTCATTTGACTACCCATATACAAATGGACCACTAGAAGGCACGCATACAAAAATAAAAACATTAAAAAGAATAAGCTACGGCTTTAGAAACTTCGATAGTTTTAGGAATAGAATATTTTTGATGTGTAAATAGAAAA